>JBBARN010000006.1:0-107280 GCA_040399845.1 Luteolibacter sp.
GGCTTCCACGCCATCCGTCACTCCCTGACCTCCGCGCTTGCCAATGCCGATGTCTTGGAGGAAGTCCGCCGCAAAATCGTCGGCCACGAGACCCCCGAAGTCCACGCCATCTACACCCACCACGAGCACGAAACCTTAGCACGGGCCATTGGCAAACTGCCCAGTGTGTGATTCGTGACCGCAGTGAATCTTCACCGGTTACCGCACTAAATTGAGCTCACATCGAAATAATGCCTGTAGTCTGGGAGTCTTGGCACCTCGCCGCGATACGGGAGCCATTCTCACCATACTCCGAGATGAGGTGTTTCATCAGGAAAATAGTATCCGTTCGTAAGGATAGACTCAAATTCGTCCAGCCACTTTCGTATATCCAGGCGGAAAAATTCAGCGGCGATTCTGAGGCATCTAATTACTCTCTGATTATGTGCGAACAACTCGCTATCGTATTTTCACGCAAAAATCCGTCCATCCCTTTGCATCGTATCAAAGGACCATTTACCGTCGGCATCCAAACGAATCTCAAACACCCTTTCTACCTCAATAGAAATCGCAAATTCTCGCAGTTTCATTTGCGTATTCAATTGTCCTCTGCCGGAGATGGAACTGGCAGCGCTGCCTGGGCATGGCGTTAAAGGTTACCTTTAGAGCGGCTTTAAGACCCTCGTGGGCATCGGAGGTGACCAGTTCCGGAATGCCGATGCCACGCGCCTTGAGCGAGTTGACAAAGGCTTTCTAATCGGGTTCTTTTTCAGAGATGAATGGGATCCCTTCAAAAATACCGTTCTAAAAAAAGTGTTGATCGTTTCGTTGCTGAAAGCATCGTTCGATGGTTCGGTTATGGTTGGTGGCTGGTTAGATTTTGAAACCTCCGTTATCCAGCCGTGACCGAGCACCAACAAGCCCCGTCTCGGGCCCAGGGAGGGGGCGGCGACTGGTGCTAAGGGCCTTTTCAGACACAATGTTGCACGCACCATGGCATGGACTTTGCCTCTGTGGGGTGATGAATCTCTTGACGTGAAGTGTTACATTTTTTCACACAGTCAGCATGCTTGCCCCGGACGTGCGCTTCAGGATATCACTACTCCCCCAAGTATCGGCCCAGTTCCAGGGCCAAAGACTGGTGCCTAGTATGAATTCCCAGATTCCTATACCTTCAGTTTGGAAGTGAATCGGTCAGGCGCATCCAAATCAAGTCTCCTACCTCACTTTACGCTGCACCTAGAATCGATGGATATCGACGTGTCTGAGTAAGTTCTTTGAATTGAAATGAAGTCGCATCGGACACCAACAATGAGAACCGTGACCCACGGCATCCCTCGTCCGAGGGATAGACAGTCAGCTTGGTTGGTATCATTCTCGAACCTTAGGCTTTGTCGCGAATTCAAGCCTACGCACCAACAGTAAAAAACCGACATCCGCACCGCAGTTCATTTCTGAGCATCAACCACAACAACTCTTGGGAATCTTCAATCCTCGGGTGAATGTCGAAAACCCATCCACTTGAAGATTCAGAACGGCCCCTTTCACCCATTGAACGAATCCAGAATCCAAGGCTCTAACGTTGCAAATCCATGAATCCCAGCTTCCGCCCACGGCATCCCCGGCAGTTCACCTCTGACTTGAATAGTGGCCAGGCAGGTCGTTTCCCCCCACTTCCGTGGGCGATTTTTCCCATCTTGGCTCTGATACCGATATCCGCGTCCGCCGCGACGAAAACTTGGGACGGCGCTGCTGCAAATGGCAACTGGAGCGACGCTGCGAACTGGAATGCGGACGGCGTTCCCACTTCCAGCGATGCGGTACTGCTCAATAATGCAACGTTGAATCCGGTGCCGCAAATCAATGCGCAGAACGGCGCCAATTGTGGAACGCTGACAATTGATGGCTTGGTCAACGGGACTTTTCTCAATTATGGTGGATCGACTCCGCTAGTGACGAATCTTTACGGCGCGAGTGTGAATGCGGCGAATACGGGGCCGCTCATCAACATCACGGCCAATGCTCCGGCTACGGTAACGGCAAACAAGGTAAACTTTCAGCTCCGCACCAATGGTGAGTTATTCGTAGCCGCAGCCAAAACGCTCACATTATCCAATTCCTTCTTTTCGCAAAACGGCACACGCTCACTGACAAAGTCGGGCGCGGGCACGGTGCAGTTTTCCGGCAGCGGATCGGAAGTAACATTCACCGGTGGCCTCAACATGGCGCAAGGGACATGGAACGCCGGCACGGACACGCTCGACCTGCCAACCAGCGGCATCATCACCTTCACGAATGCCACCGGCGTGGCAGCAACCATCACCTCGACGAACTCCCACAGCATTGGCGGGCTCGCGGGAGGAAATTCGAATAGTATATTTTCGGCCACGGGTGCGGCGGGACTCACCATCACCGGATCTGCGGCAACAACCTTCGGCGGTCGCATCCAAAGTGCCACCAAGCTCACCTACGCGGGAACCGGCTCACTCACCCTCACGGCCTCCAATCCGTTTACCGGCACGACCCAAGTCAACTCCGGCAGTCTAGTTTTGGGAGCTGCCGGAACACTGGGCGGCACGCCTTCGGTGGGTATTGCCAGCGGCGCGACCTTCAATGTCTCAGCTCTCGCGGCGGGATTCACCGTGGGAAACGGGAAATCTTTATCCGGCGGCGGATCGGTGATCGGAAAATTAACAGCAGCCAGCGGAGCCACGATCACGCCAGGCCTTGGTCAAGTCGGCACACTCACGGTTTCCAACGGCTTCACTCTAGCCGCAGGCGCGGCTCTCGCCATGGAAATCAACAGCGCAGCTTCGTACGATGTGCTTGCCCTCACCGGCGGCAATGTTTCGCTAGCCGGCAATCTCAACGCTTCGCTCGGTTACGCAGCGGCCATCAACGACACGCTTTTCCTCGTCCGCAACAACGGCTCCGGCACCACCACCGGTACGCTCTCCGGCGTGGGCGACGGAGGCAAGCTCGACATCGGCGGGAAATGGTGGCGCGTGAGTTTCACGTCAGACTTCGGTGGCAGCGGCTTTGCGGTCGGCGGCAGCGGAAATGATGTCGCCATCCGCCGCATTGACGATCCCACGCCCACCGCCGTGGCCCTCGGAATCAGCGGCCCCACCGAGACCGCATCCGTGCAGCTTCAACTCACATGGGCAGACAATGCCACCGGCGAAACCGGCTACCGGGTGTATCGTCTGCTAGTTGATGGATCGCTGGAACTCGTGGCCACGCTTCCTGCGGGCAGCACCGGCTTCTCCGCTGCCGGATCGAATCAAAGCACTCACACCTATGCGGTGCAGGCTTTTAACGGATCCGGCACAATCGGTGATCTGGTGTTTACCACACCGCTCACCGCCGGAACCACCTATGAGTTCCGACACGATGCGATGCTCGATTGGGTCGCAACCACGGTTCCGAATCTTACCCAGTTCGGCTCAGGTCCGCACCGCATCGGCAGCACCGGATTTTTCCATGCCGGAGCGCGCTTCATGCGCGGTGAAACCGCGACCGGCGTCAGCTACGTCACCGCGGCCATCGAAGACGCGAGCACGGCAAATTCCAACGCGGGCTTCTCCATGTGGCCCGGCATGGATGCATGGATGCGCTGGAACCATCTGTTTCCCCAGTCGCTCAAGGATCGCTACCAGCAAGTTTATACCACCAGTGATCTTTATGACAACGGTTCGACGCCCAACCAGCGTTTCATGATCACGGCCGCATCCTATCTTGCCAACTCGGTCTGGGGCGGCGCAGTGAATTCCGTCTCGAGTGCCGCCTACGGCACCGGTGATCCGTCGGGCAAGGCTCATGTGGTCAACGAGATCGAACGGGTTCCCTTCAGGGGATTCGCCGAACATGACGCGAAAAACTACCTGCTCGTCACCCTCTCGCCCATGGAAACACTCGCGCAGCTCGCGCCGGACGCCGATGTGAGGAACAAGGCGCGCATGGTCAACGACTGGGGCATTGCCAACGCCGCCGGTTATTGGTTCAACGGCCACTGGGGCGTATCGGCCACCCGCTACGCCACCGGCGGTCGGCAGAATTTACCGGACGACACGGCCACACTCTGGTGGCTGCTGTTCGGCGGACCGGGAAGCGGCGTGAATGATTCCCACACGAACCTTCCGTTTCTCACCCCCGGCTTTCCCGGCATGCTGCCCGAGTTGGAATCCGCTTCACGCGACCGACGGTCCAGCTACCGCCGGCGCAGTTTCGCCACCCGCGGGGTGAACGGCATCGACGCGGCCTACTTCAAACAATCATGGACGACGCCCCGCCACACACTGTGGAGCCAGGTCGAAGGCACCGTCACCTTCAACGCCGACAACAGCATCAACCTCGTGGACGTCGATAGCGACTACATCCAGGACGGCTACCAAGGCGAGCGCTGGGCGCTTGCTTGGGACTCGCCGCCCGGCAACGACGCGAAACTCCGCATCACCACGCCTACGACTTATGGCACCACCACCGATGGAATTTCGATTTGGGAAGATACCCTCCAACATGAGGATACCATGATCGCCGTTTACAACATGCCAGTGGGTGGCGGCGGCAGCACGGGGAACAACGGCGTGTGGGCCAATGAATTGCTCAAAGGTCACATCCCGGCCGGCTGGCAAGCCATCACCGATGAGGCCGCGACAAGCGGCCGCATTTTCCTCCACTACGATTCCGTCCTCGTCGCATTGTATCTCAACCGCACGTTTTCGTGGGCGACGGATTTCACGGTGAACGGCGTGAACAAAGCCGCACTCGCAATTGAAACGGCAGAGGTGGATGAATTCACCCAATCCACGGCCGCCGCCCGCCTCGCCGCCTTCCGCGCCGCCGTGCTCGCGAACGCCCCGGACACCAGCGGAATGGGCAACTCCGCGCCCCGCTTCGTCTACACCAACCGACACGGCCATACACTCGATCTCACTTTCGGCCTCGCCGGGAAAATCGACGGCATCACCGTGGATTACCAAAGCTGGCCGATGCTTGAAGACCCGTGGATGTATCAGGCCCAGAACGGCCACCTCCACATCTTCGGCCCTAACCGCGTGGTCACTTCCAACTACTACAATTGGTCGCAGTCCATCAACCACCAGCCTGCCACCACTTCCGCCCCCACGATCCCAGCCACCACCGGCACGCCCGTCGATGTGGACCTCGCCGCCCGCGCCGCGGATACCGAAACCCCGGACAACCAACTCCACTTCACCGTCTCGAATCCCTCGAACGGCAGCGTTACCCTGCTTCCCGACGGCAAAACCGCGCGCTTCACGCCTACCGCGTCCGGTCCCGCAGCCTTCGACTTCACCACCCGCGACCGCGGCATCCACCCGCGCATCGTCTGGCATTACGACTTTGAATCCACCACCACCGCGGATGCCAGTGGCCAAAACCGTAATGCCAGTCAGGCCCTCCTCGGCACCGGCACCGCTGCCCTGCAAGCGGACACGCCTGCCCCACTTGGCGCGAATAGCACGAAAAGCCTCCGCCTGACGGAAGCCAGCCCGAACGCCGCCAAACTCACTCGCCTCGTCACCCGCACGAATCTGGAAATGAGCAACGGAAGCTGGACATTCGCGACCTGGTTCAAACGTGCCTCCCGCACGACGGACGACTTCATTTTCTACATCGGCGCGAGCGATGGATTCAGCGGAGGCGGAGATGAACTTCAGCTGCGTGCCCCTGCCAATTCAGACGCCCTCCGTCTTGAGCATTACAACACAGGCAACATCGCCGATCTAGCAATTTTCAGCACCGGCACGGCTGTGCAGAACGTCTGGCATCATGCAGCCGTCACGTTTGAGAAAACCGCCGACAACACCGGCACCGTCCGCCTCTACCTCAACGGCACCCAAGTCGGCACTCCCACCACCATGACTTGGGCGCTGCAACAGAATCTCTCCGTAGTCCTCGGCGGCGTCACCAGCAACAACACCGCCATCGCAACCCGTTATTTCAACGGCTGGCTCGACGATGCCGCTTTGTTCCGCGGCGCGATGACCGCCAGCGAAGTCGCTAATCTCGCGAAACAAAGCGTCGCCACCTTCAGCGGCCTGAGCGCCTCCGCCAGCGTCCCGATCAGCGTCTCAAGCAACCAACAGACTTGGCTTCAAACTCATTTCGGCCCCACGCCAGGCCCGGACGCAGGCGATCTGGCGGACAGCAACAGGGACGGCGAAGTGAACCTCATCGAATTCGCCACCGGACAGAATCCGTATGCGAAGACCCGTGCCATTTCCGGCCCTGCCGCCACCAATCCGACTTTGGAAATGATTTTTCCCAGAAGCCACGCCGCCATCAGGGACGGATTCACCTTCGCCGTCGAATGGAGCGAATCCATTGCACCAGGCTCGTGGAGTAGAGAGGGCGTGACGGAACAGATTCTCAATGACGACGGTCTCACCCAAACTGTCCGGGCACGCGTCGCCCCTGGCTTGGGCCGGCGATTCCTTCACCTCGAAGTTACAAAACCTTGATCTCATTTTTCAAATCCATCACAGCGCTAATCCTATTCACGGGCACGAGCCACGCGCTTACCTATCAGCTCGCCGGTTCCAACGCCTCGTGGCCCGCGGACAAACGCGCCGCGATCGTCTCCGCCATGAACGCGGCGGTCGCGCTGTATAATGCAAACGGCTATTTCCCCAGACACCTCACGGCCAACTACAACGCCGGCGTGCCCACCGCCCAGGCGAGTTACAACGGATGGATCGACTTCGGCGGAAGCATCAGCACCCGCGTCGCGCTGCACGAAATCTCGCACACGCTGGGAGTCGGGACCTATTGGAACTGGGACCCCAAGCGCAATACCTCCACCAATCGCTGGAACGCCCCGCGCGCGCTCGCCAGACTGGCCTTGTTCGATGGCGCAGGCGCTGTTCTCAACGCGGACGGCGCACACTTCTGGCCTTATGGCTTGAACTATGACTATGAGGACAGCACCACCAACCGCATCCGGCATATCAAGATGGTCTCCGCCATGCGCTGGGACATGGGCATCGTGACCGACTCCGATAGCGACGGCATGCCGGACGACTGGGAGATGTTTCACTTCGGCGACACATGGCCCACCGCATCTGGCGATTTCGACGGTGATGGCACTACCAACCTCAGCGAATACAATGCCGATACCGTTCCCGGGCAGTCCCTAATGTTCAATTGGAATGGCGGCTCGGGCACCTGGAATACAACCAGCGCCAACTGGACCGGAGGAGCGACGATCTGGCGGAATGGCGGCAAGGACACCGCGACCTTCGGTGGAGTCGCCGGGACAGTCACCGTGGCGGCGGGAATCATGGCCAATGACATCCAGTTCAACACGACCGGCTATCAGCTTGCCGGAACATCCATGGAGCTGATCGGGCAAGCACCTTCGATGACTACGGCCAGCAATGTTGCGACCACGGTGCAACCCGCACTCAGCGGCTCGGATGGTTTCGAGAAAAATGGCTCGGGCACTTTGACGCTCAGCGGCGCGAACACCTTCACCGGCGCCCTAACCGTGAACGCAGGCACGCTCGCCATCGCGCCCGGAGGACGACTTTACATGAACGGTGGCTCCACCGTCACCACCATCAACTCCGGAGCGACCCTCTCTTTTACCGGAAACTGGGGATGGGACGGAACGATGCGCTACATGGGCGTGCAGGAGGACGCAAATGTGATCAACGGCGGCACGCTCCAGCATTCGGGTTCCAGCAATCCAAAAACATCTGTCGGCTCGGGACGCCTCTTCACCATCGGCGCGGCAGGCGCAACTCTCGACTCGGCGACGGCGGGCACGGAGTTCTCCATTGGCTATCGCTACGACTATGGCAGCGCTCTTGCCAGCAATGGCGGCACGCTCACGCTTACCGGCGCGGGTGATGGCGATTTGAACTACGACATCCCCGGCATCGGCGCGCTCGTGAAGCGCGGTGCGGGCTTATGGAAACTCACGGGCACCGCTAACAGCTTCAGCGGCGGCACCACCATTGGCGTTTCAGGCAACGGCACCACCGTGGGCGGCATCCTGCAAATCAACGACAACACTTCGCTCGGCACCGGAGCCGTCAGCGTCATCGCCGGCGACCCCACAGCGACCCATCAGGGCGCGCAGCTTCAACTCACCGGCGGCATCACCCTTGCCAACCCGACCGTCACCATCAGCGGCCTCGGTTTTGGCGCGGCCAATGGCGTGATCCTCAACCTCAGCGGCAACAACACGATCACCGGTCCCGTCCGCCTCACTTCCGGCGCGGGCGGCAGCATCATCGGATCGGATGCGGGCAAACTCACGATCGGCAGCGGCGGCATCACCACCATCGCCGGCTCGCGCACCCTGGAATTCACAGGAGCGGGAAACATCGACGTCAGCGGGATCATTTCCAACGGCTCCACCGCCGCTTTGCCAATCACCAAGTCTGGCGCGGGCACCCTCACCTTCATCGGGAATAACACCTATACCGGCTCCACGCTGATCAACGCTGGAACACTCCAGATCGGCTTGAACACCGCCAATGGCTCACTCGGCACCGGCGCGGTGACAAACAACAGCATACTGCGGTTCCATCGCAGCGACACAGTGCTCGTCGTGCCGAACGCGATCGACGGAAGTGGTTCGTTAGAAATCGGCGTCACGAGCGGTGGCACGGTAGCCGGGGAAACCACCCTCAGCGGCGGAAACACATTCACCGGAGCCGTCACCGTAAATAGTGGCGGCCTCCGCATCACCCGCGCGGGCGCTCTCGGTTCCGGTGTGAAAACCGTGACCATGACCAATGGCACCAACGGCAACTGCCGCCTCATCCTCGACGGCAGCGGCGGAAACATCAGCCTGCCCTCGTCCATCAGCTTCACCACCAGCAACTCAAACACCACCTATCCTTCCATCATCAACGAGGCGGGAAACAACGCCATCGCCGGAAACTTTTCACTTATGAGCGGCGGCGGCAGCACCCGCGTCCGCGTCGAATCCGGATCGCTCACGCTCAGCGGACAATACACTCCTGCCGTCTCCGGCCGCACGCTTCAGCTTGATGGAGCAGCATCCGGCATCTTCAGCGGCGCACTCAAAAACTCAGGCAACACCGTGGGCTTGGAAAAATTCGGAACCGGCACCTGGACCCTCAGCGGCACCGGCCACACCTACACTGGCGCGACCACGGTTCATGAAGGAAAGCTCGCTCTCACTGGCAGCCTCGCAAGTGCCACCACTGTCAATGGCGGGACTTTCGCACCACAGGGAGCCCCATCGATCAGCGGTGCCTTGAATGTCACGAGCGGCGCTCGCTTCGAAGTCCGCATCAACGGCAGCACGCCCGGCTCGCAACATGATCGGCTCACCGCCAGCAACACGGTCACCCTCGCCGGGACACTTGATATCATCGCCGGACCCGGTCTGGCCGCAGGGACGAATTTCACCATCCTCAACAAGACCACCGCCGGTGCGGTCAGCGGTACTTTCGCCGGGCTGCCCAACGGCTCACAATTCACCACTGGCGGCTACACTTGGACCATTTCCTACATCGGAGGCGACGGCAACGACGTGGTGCTGAAACTCCCCACCGCTCAGGACCAGTGGCGTCTTGCCCACTTTGGTACGACGGCAAACAGCGGCTTGGCCGCCGATGGCATGGACGCCAACAACGATAGTGAATCCAACTTCCTTGAATTCGCCACCGGCCAAAACCCCAACGCGGCCACGCGTGCCACGCAGACACTCGTTCCGAGCAGCCCAACCCTCGAATTCACCTACAACCGCAGCCTCGCGGCAATGGCGGATGGCATCACTTTCTCCGTCGAGTGGAGTGATACGCTCACCAATTGGAGCGCGACCGGCGTGACCGAACAACTCCTCAACGACAACGGCACCATGCAGACCGTCAAAGCCATCATCCCCGCAGGGCCTGCGGCAAAACGTTTTATCCACCTCAAAGTAACCAACCCATGAACCGCCACATTTTTCTCACCCTGCTCGCGGCCACCGTCGCCCACGCCGCACCCGTCACCTGGGGGCCGGTGAAAGACATCACCGCCGATTCCGATATCAGCACCAACGGCACCTTGGTGAAAGCCGTGTGCAAGGCGGGCGGGAATCCGGTGGTCAACGGCGTCACTTTCACGCCGGCTTATAGCGGCGATTCGTTGTCCGGCCAAAATGCCAGCGGAGCCACGGCCGGTGCCTTGCCAGTCGGCGGCGGCATCTCCGCGGCGTATTCGCAGATGCTGGGCGGAAATGATTACAACACCGGATCCGGCACGACGCTCACCCTCACGCTCAACGGACTCACCGTGGGCCACCATTATGAATTACAGATCTGGGCGAACGACTCGGACGCCAGCAGCCTCGGCAAACAGACGGTGAAATCCGGCGGCACTCTCGATCAATGGGTCGTGCTCAACATGAACACGACCGGCGCGGATGGCGGAAAGGGGCAGTTCGCCACGGGCACCTTCACGGCGGATGCGACGTCTCAGCAGTTGAAAATCACGGGCAGCGTCAGTCCGGTGATTCAGGCGTATCAAGTGCGACGCATTACTTCGCCGCTCGCCGCAGTGGCGTGGGAACGATGGCAGGAAACGACGGGCGATAGCGATGTGAGCACGGTCGGCACCGCGGTGAAGGCTTATGTATTCGGCAACGTGTCACCCGCTGCGCCCATCAACGGCGTGACCTTCACGCGCTTCGCCACGCAGGCCACCGACACCCTCGCGGGCATGACGAACACATCGTCGGCCTTTGGTTCCGCATCCGCCCCGTATGCGAATCTCTCCGCCGACTACAAGACACTGATAGGCCACGCCAGCTATAGTGCCACGAAGCACGGCTCGCTCATGCTCAACGGCCTCACGCCCGGCCAGTGGTATGTCGCGCAGGTGTGGGTGAACGACTCTCGTGCCTCCAGCGGTGGGCGTTGGACGCGCATCAACGGCTCCACATTTCTCAGCTCCAATCCCGGCGGGCCGAGCGACAATCTCGCCTACGAGGGCGGCCTCGGGCATCACATGCTAGGCACGTTTCGCGCGAGCGCGGCATCGCAGCGCTTAGACTTCGGCGCGAGCGCTTCAGCCCAGATCAACGGCCTGCAACTCCGCGCCATTCCCGCGCCGGACGCGCTGGTTCACGAGGCGAAGCAGCGCAATCAGCACGCGCTCATCGGCTACATTGACGGCAGAATCACGTCGTCGAGCCGCTTCGATGGCGTGCATCTCGCGTTCGGCTCCGGTGATTTTGCCCGCGGCCGCGCGGAGATGACTTCGTCCAGCGCGTGGCTGGCGAACAATGGCTACACCTTCGACATCTGGCCAGCGCTGGACGCGACAATCCGCTGGAAAAAATATGTCGATGCAACATCGCGCAACATCGTGAAGGGACGGCTCAGGGGGATCAATTACACCTCACCGGGCACCGCGAACTTGGTGAAACTCTCGCAGACGATCCGCTTTCTCGGGTCGGAAGAGTTTGGCGAGGATGCCTTCGACCATCCCGCCGACGACTGGCGCCCCAGCGACCCGAACGGGCGCAAGTGGCTCATCGATACTTTACGATCACAGTCCATGACCGGCCTCTCGGAGTTCGCCTCGAACGACTACGGCAATCTCAACTCGTTGCCTTCGCTGAGCCTCGGCCACCTCGCTCAGGATCCCGAGATGCGCGCGGCGGGGGTGACCTCGTTCACGGCGTTCATGGCGCAGCTTGCCGCCGTGTGGCAGCCACTCGAATACTACGCTGGCGTGTGGAGCAGCCGTAGTTACGAGGACCAGAGCGGCTACTACGGCGTCTTTGGGCGGGAACTCTATCAGGCCCTCGGCGGCGGGGGACGCACCGGCGATGGCAAGGCAATGGCGCTCATGGCAGCAAGCGGCTTCACGATGCCCGCGCCGATCCTGCACGCTGCAAATGATCGCACCACGAGCTACAACGTTCGGCACCGTGGGGACGGCTATCAGCAGGCTTTTGTGAACGCGAACAACTACGTCCTCTTCGGCTCCACCGACGGGCGGGCCGCAGGTAGCGGCTGGTGCTGGGGTTACGGCGTTCGCTGGCGCGGAATGAAGAATTTCTTCTGGCTGATGGGCTGCGCGACCGACGACTCGGAGGACATCTGGTCGTCGTCGAATCACGGCAAGATGCAGCTCGATTTCGACATCCTGCTGCATCGCGACTCGATGCTCTACGCATTCGACAAGAGCCATCCGCTCGCTCGCGACCCGCGCTACGCTCAAGCGCAGGTGCCCGGCGGCTACCAGGCAATGATTAACGACTCGGCGACTTCCGGCCGCGTTTTCCTGCACTACGGCACGGTGATGATCGCCGTCGCGTCGGACGTGCTGTTCAACTGGGATCCAAACGCCGGCATTTACTCGCCGCGAAACGCACCTCAGCCGGGCGACTCGGAATTCCGCATCGCGGTCGGCGGCGTCGGCTATCCGCAAAACGACCCGAACTTCGCCGCGAACATCAGCACAACGAACAACCGCTTTGCCGTCGCGATCGAGACGGCGCTGCCCACGGAGTTCGCCGGAGCGGACGCCGCTGCTCAGCTCGCGGCATTCAAGACCACGCTGCTCGCCACCACGAGCGTCTCGCACACGGACGTGACCGTCGGCACTTACAAAATCACGCGCGGCCGATACATGAACCGCCACGGCGACGTGATCGAAAAGGAGAGCTACAACGACGATCGCACGCTGCGCGGCGGCTGGATCAATGGCGTGGCCGTTGACTATGCGAATTGGCCGAAGCAGCAGAACCCGTGGATGAGCACGACGTCCTCCGGCGACGTGCTGACAGTGACGAGCGGCACCCAGCGCGCGGTGCTCAACTACAACCAACGCCCGACCCCGATGACCATCGCGTCGAGCACCGTGCCGCCCGCCGCAGCCACGCCGGAGCTGACGACGCTCACCCCGGCAGGCATCACCGAAACAAGCGCGTCACTCATCGGCGAGCTGACTTCCACCGGCACGAGCGCTACCAGCGTCACGGCCTATTGGGGCGCGACCGATGGCGGCACCACGGCGGCATCGTGGGCGAACAGCATCCCGCTAGGCGTGCGGCCGCTCGGGCAAGTCATCGCACCCATCAGCGGCCTCGCGGCAAACACGACGTATCGCGTGCGCTTCGCCGCGACGAATGCCTCGGGCACCGTGTGGTCGCCCGCCACGATCACGTTCACCACCGCACAAATTCCCCCGCCCGCGCGGCCCGATGGTCTCGCGACGACCCCCACGCTCGGCAATGTGCCGTTGACCTGGAGTGCCGCCAGCGGCGCGACGAGCTACATCGTGCGGCGCGGCACCGTGAGCGGCACTTACACCACGCTCGCCAGCGGCATCACCGTGACGAACTACACGGACAGCACCGCGGCGGTCGGCACGACCTACTATTACGTCGTCGCCGCAGTCGGCTCCGGTGGTACCAGTGCGAACAGCGGTGAAATCGCAGGCACGCCCGCCGTCACGCCTGCCGTGCCAGGTGGCCTCGCGGTCACGCAGGGCTACATTTATCCCGAGCTGCGATGGAACGCCGTGCCCTTCGCTACAAGCTATACGGTGAAGCGTGCGACCACGAGTGGCGGGCCTTTCACCATCGTCGCCAGCGGCCTCACCGCGCCGAGCTACGACGACACCACCGCGCTGAATGGCAGCACGCTATTCTGGGTCGTCAGCGCCTCGAACATCGCGGGCGAAAGCGCGAACTCCAGCCCGGTCACGCTCACGGTGAATGTCGCGAGCTTCATCAATATCACCGCGGGAAACTGGAACGCGGTGACGTGGATTCCCAACCCTCCCGGCCAGCCTGCGCCGGGCAGCACAGCGGTCGTGGATTTCCAAAACAGCAGCCCCATCGCAAGCAGCAACAACATGGGCACTTTCGCGCTGAACGAGCTGCGTTTCCTCAATCAGAGCGTCACGCTCAATGGCAACGCGCTCAATTTCTCCGGCACCGCGCCGAGCATCACCAGCGGCGTGCCGAACGTCGCGCACAGCATTGCGAATGCACTCACGCTCGGCGCCGACACGACCTTTGACATCTCGGCAAACACGCTCACCGTCAGTGGCATTATCAGCGGTGGTAATGACCTCTTCAAAACGGGCGACGGCACGCTCAACCTCACCGGCGCGAACACCTACACCGGCCACACGTATCTCAGCGGCGGCACGCTGCGCTACGGCGCGACGAACTCCGGCGTGAAGACACTCTTTTTCGGCAACGCCGCGGGCGGCATGAACTCGAGCACGCTCGACGTGCAAGCAAACGTCACCGCCCTCGCACTCACGACGCAGACCGATGTCACAGCGGGAGAAAACTTCGGCATCATCGGCGCGGGCCGGACTCTCACCATCGGCGGCGCGCTCACGATGGGCGGGTTAGTCAACGGCACGGCGGAGAACAGCCACCTCACGTTCAGCGGCGCGGGTTCGCTCGTGTGCAACTTCGGCACGAATGCCAGCGTGCGGCGCGGCAGCATCCTCGACCTCAGCGCGCTCGGCTCCGCGAGCTTCACCGGCACGAATCTCAACATCGGCGACATCGACAACTACACCGTCGGCAACGCCTCCACGCTCATCGTTCCCGCGAACGGCAGCACCACGCTGAACGTCGCCAATCTAAACCTCGACTCCGCCACCGCGGGCGGCGGCACCTCGCGCGGCGAGAGCGCCAGTTTCATCGCTCCAAGCGGCAACGGCTCCCTCGTCATCCGTGGCAGCTCAGGCGGTTCCACGCCATCGAATCTCTATCTGGACAAACATGCCGGAAGCGGAAGCGTGGGCAGCACCACCATCTTCGACACGCGGGGCCACCACGCCGACATCCTCCTGACCAACCTCGAAATCTCCCGCCGTTCCGGGACGCATGGAGGTGGCACGGGCACTGGCTACTTTTACTTCGATGCCGGTGTGCTCTCCGTGACCAATCCAGTCCCCGTGGCGTTTGCAGAAGGCGCGGCCCACAACACGGGCGAAATGCATCTCGAAGGCGGCACTATTACCTTCACTGGGGGCCTCACCATTGGTAGCAACTCCTCCGCGACCACCCAGCGTTTCGCCAAAGGCTCCTTGAACATCGATGGCAACGCCAACGTCACTTCCGGCCGCATCACTCTCGCCAAACTCACTGGCACCGCGACAGGTCGCCAAGCGATTGCCAATCTCAACCTGTATGGCGGCTCGCTCACGATGACCGATGATATCGTGAAGGGCGACGTCACCGGCGTCGGCACCGTTACCGCATCCATCATCCTTAATGGCGGCACCCTAGACATGCAGGGCCATGAGATTGGCAGCGCGTCGAATCCGATTCCGGTCGTCGCCTTGGATGCCGGCACGCTGCGCAACTTCTCAGCCATCAACGGCGGCGCGGATCTCGTGAAGGAGTCCTTCGAGACGCTCACGCTGGAAGGAATCAACACCCACACCTCCAACACCGTGGTCAATGCCGGCACGCTGGAACTCGCCGCCGGTGCGCAGATGCGTTTCCTGATAGCCCCCGCCACGAGCAACAAGCTCACCGGCAGCAGCGAGGCCGTGCTCGCAGGCAGCTTCCGGCTCGACCTCGCCACCGCTGCTCCAGCGCTTGGGAAAACATGGACACTGGTCGATGTCGCCACCGCCACCTACGAACCGAGCTTTTCCATCACCAGCGACCGTGGTGACTTCATCGGTGTGAACGGGGTTTGGACCTTGGTCGATGGCGGCAACCTCTGGACCTACACCACGGCGACCGGCCTGCTCACCGTCGAACTAACAGACGATGTCTGGACCGGAGCCCTAGGCACCGGCACCTGGGCATCCGACGGCAACTGGTCGTCCACTCCCGTCCCCGGCAGCGGCGACACCGCCCGCTTCCGCAGTGCGGGCGGGCCGATCGACGTGATCGATCTCGGCGGTGGCGTCACGATTTCCACACTGCTTTTTGAAACACCGTTCGTCGCCACCTACACCCTCGGCGCGGGCGCGCTTGGAAGTCAGACGCTGACCTTGAATGACGGCGGTTCGATCCAGGCAGGCAATACGATTGGACAAAACCAACTCATCCATGCCGCGCTCGTTCTCGGCACCGACGGCAGCACTCAGAGCTACAGCCTCACCAACAACGATGCGGACAACATCCTTGATTTCGCGGGCGGCATTCGCGGTGGAAGCGGCGGCACCGCCGGGACGAAAACCCTGAATGTCGCGACACCCGGACAAATCACGATCAGTGGTCCGATTTCCAATGGAGGCTCAAGCAGCCTGGTGCTGACGAAGACCGGAATCGGCACGCTCATGCTCACCGGAACGAACACGGAAACCGGGGCGACCACGGTCGCCGGCGGCGGCAAGCTGACGATTTCCGGAACCGGGAGCATCAGCCCGACGACTGGGGCTGCGTTGACGGTCCAAGGCATCGGCACCTTCCAGTATGATAGCAATGCGACAAGCAAGTTCGGATCCCTGAGCGTGGGTACCGGCGCGAGCAATGCCGGCACTTTCAATCAGTCCGATGGCGCCATCAATGTCACCGCGATTTCGACCCAAATATCCTTGAGCGGAAGCAATACAGCGTTGCTGAATTTGAGTGGTGGGACTCTGGCATCCAGCGGCATGGTGACATTCTCTTCCCGGGGCGGTCCGGTTACCGGGAACGGCTCCACCACTGTCAACATCAGTGGCACGGCGACGCTTAACGCCAACGCCGGCTTGAGGATCGGAGCCAACTCAGGCTATTCCTCCGGGGCAACCATCAACCAAACCGGCGGGATCGTGAACGTCACCGGCGGATTGAACCTTGCACGGGTTCCTTCCAATGCCAACACGGCAAGGGGCATCTACAATCTGAATGCAGGCACTCTCAGCACCAACGCGATTTCCCAGGATGCCACAGTCGGCACATCGGTGACGTCCGGCACCATCAACTTCAACGGCGGCACGCTCAAGCCAACGACGAACAGCACGACGTTCATGCAAGGCCTGACTAGCGCCGCCGTCCAAAGCGGCGGAGCGAAGATCGACACCAACAGCTTCAACATCACCATCGCCCAGTCGCTGGCGAGCGGGACTGCCGGTGATGGAGGCCTGACGAAATCCGGCACCGGCACACTGACTCTAACCGGAGCCAGCAGCTACAACGGCCCAACGACTATTCTAGCCGGGAAGCTGGCCTTGAGCGGCAGCCTCACCAGCGATCTAACAGTCACTGGCGGCACACTCGCCGCCAGCGGCGCGCCCGTGACGACCGGTGGTGTCGCGATCGCCAGCGGCGGTCGTTTCGAAGTGCAAATCAACGGCGTCACGCCAGGCACGCAATACGGCCAGTTCGACGTCGGCGGAGGCATCAGCCTCAACGGCACGCTCGACATCAACGCCGTGCCGGGACTCGCAGCGGGCAGCACTTTCACAATCCTGAACAAGACGAGCGCCGGGGCAGTCAACGGCATCTTCGTGGGGAAAGCCGAAGGAAGCGTTTTCACCGCGAGCGGTTACCCGTGGATCATCCGCTACGCGGGCGGCAGTGGCAACGATGTCGTCCTCACCATCGCCACCGCGCAACAAAGCTGGCGCTACCAACACTTCGGCACCATCGCTAACAGCGGCACGGCCGCCGACACCTTCGATGCGAACGGCGACGGCGAGCAGAACCTCATGGAATTCGCCACCGGGCAGGATCCGCACGCCGCCACGCTCACCCCGACGATACTTGTTAGAAATGGCGCGACGCTCGAATTCACCTACACCCGCTCAAACGCCGCGATGGCCGATGGCGTGAACTTCACCGTCGAATGGAGCGACACGCTCACCGCGAGCTCGTGGAGCAACTCGGGCGTGACGGAGCAAATCCTCAGCGACAACGGCACCATACAGTTGGTAAAGGCGAGTGTCGCGGCTGGCAGCGAGGACCGACGCTTCATGCATCTAACAATCACGCCGTGAATGCATAAATCTCCATTTCCCATATCCATAAAGTCGATCGCTCTCACCACAATCACACGCTTGGCGGCGCAGCGTACAGACTGTTCAGGCCATCGCTCGTTCGAGCGATAGACAGAAACCCTGGCATTCGCCATGTTTGAATAGAACCGGATAGGTCCCATTGCCTGCCGGATTTCCAAATCAAACCCGACAAAAATCATCCCCGCCATCATGAAACCCCGTCTTGCAAAACCCCTGCAAATCATCGCGCTATGCCTCGCTTCCACTCATCTCTTGCGCGCCGACTCGGCGACCTGGAACGGCAGCGCCTTGGATGCACTCTCGCTCTGGTCGGACGTCAACAACTGGGACGGGCCGCCGGTGACGGTGCCAGGCTCCGGCAACATTGCCACCTTCAACAGCGCTGGCAGCGCGAATGATGTGATCGATCTCGGGGCTGGCGTGACCATCAACTCGATCGTTTTCGACACCGTGGACGTCGCCGCCTACACGATCGGCTCGGGCGGGATCGGCGCTCAGTCGCTGACACTTGAAAACAGCGGCTCCATCGTCGCCAACAGCGGCATCAATGCGAACCAAATCTTCAACGCCAATCTGACCCTCGGCACGGATGGATCGGCGCAGTCATACGCTCTTACCAACAGCGACAACAGCAGCTTGATTCTCTTTGAAGGAACCATCACAGGTGGCACCGGCGGGACTCCCGGTGTGAAAACCATCAACGTCAACACCAGCAGCTCGGGCGGCTTCATCATGAAGGGCGTGGTTTCCAATGGCGGAGCGACCTCGCTCGGAATGGTCAAGACCGGCACGGGCCAGTTGAACCTGGCTTCCGTCGCGCACACGTTCTCCGGCGGCATGGCCATCGAGGAGGGCCTCCTCACGATTTCCGGGAGCGGATCGGCGAACAACTCCAGCATTTCGCTCGGTGCTGCGGGAAACACTGGCAGTCTCGTCCGGATTGCAGTGGTCAATTCCGGCACCAATCCCACCTCACCGCTCACCATTGTCGATCAGACTTCCGGCACCGCGACGACCCGCATGCTCGGCACCAATTCATCCACCTCCGGCCAATGGAGTGGCCCGATCACGATGGACGATGACCTCACCGTCTCCACCGCCACTGCGGGGGCCTTCACCCTTCAGACGGGGGCTAGCGTCAATCTCAATGCAAATACCCTCACCCTGAGCGCCGCCACAAACACCCCAACGGCCGCCGCCAATGTCGTGGTGAAAGGAAAAATCAGCGGCAGCGGAAATGTGACGGTGAACAACACTGGAACCGCTGGTGGCATTACAATCCTCGAAGGCACCGCCCACGACTACACCGGCACCACCACCATCTCCGCCGGCACACTCCAGATCGGAACCGGAGCGGCCGCGGGCTCCATCGCCACCACCAGCGGCATTTCCAATAGCGGGGTGCTCGACTACAAACGCACGGGCTCCCTCAACCAAGGCGGCCCGATCAGTGGAACCGGTCTGGTCCGCGTGACCGCCGGTGGAACTGTTACATTCGATAAAGCGAACACCTACAGCGGAACCACCACCATCGGGGGTGGGGGTAAAATCACCGTCGCCACCGGCGGCAGCATCGCTCCGACCACCGGCAACTCCCTCACTCTCGGGAGCGGCGGCTCCGGCACGCTGCAATACGACAGCGCAACTACCAGCAAGTTTTCTTCAATGAGCATCGGCACCGGCGGCACCAATGCTAGCGGGACTTTGAATCAGACCAACGGGGTCATCAATGGGATCAGCATGACACTGGGCGGCGGCAATTCGGGATCCTTCGGCGGCATCGTTGCAATTGGAAACGCCAGTGGCTATGCGGCGGAGCTGAATATCTCCGGAGATTTGTCAATTGGCGGGTCCGGGACTTACAACAGCACCCTGACTGTCAAGGAGACCGGCACACTGAATGTTACCGGCAACCTCAAAATGGCGACATCTACGAATAGAAGCGCGACCGGCACTATCACCCAAAATGCGGGATCCACCGTAACGGCGGCTTCATTGAGCCTGTCCACCAGCTTCAATCACACGTCATCCTCCACCCATACTAGCGTTTACAATTTAAATGGAGGTGTGCTAAGTGTCGGTTCGATCACGACCGGGACGCCCGGGGCAGGAACGCCGCCGACTGTTGTGATGACGATGAACAACACCTTTAACTTTGGTGGTGGCACGCTGAAGGCAACGGCCAGTGACGCCAGCTACTGGGCCAACAGTGGCTACACCACCGCCAACGTCAAAGACGGCGGCGCGAAAATTGATACTGCCGGTTTCGACATCGCCATCAGCCAGCCTCTGCTCAAGTTTGCTGGTTCCACCACCGACACCCTCACCAAGGACGGCCTCGGCACCCTAACTCTCGGCGGGACAAATACCTACACCGGAGCCACCACCGTCAACGCGGGCACCCTCGAAGTCACCGGCTCGCTCGACGCCACGGATGTGGAAGTGAAAAGCAGCGCCGCCCTCGGCGGAACCGGAGCGCTGGGCGGCAACGCCACCGTCCGCACTGGCGGCCACCTGGCCTTCGATGTGGCGGATACCACAGGTTCCCAGGACCCGCTGACGATCACCGGCTCCCTGACCTTGGAAGCGAACACCGTCATCGACCTCAACGCGGCCGCGCCACCTGCTGTCGGCGGACCCTACGTGCTGCTCACCGCCACCGGCGGCATCAGCGGCTCACTCGGTTCCTTCACCTTCAGCGGAGTTTCTGGCAGCGTCGCCATCAATGGCAACAACCTCGAACTCACTGTCACGGCCCCCGCAGGTTACGCCGCTTGGGCTGCCACCCCCGCCTTCGGCCTCACGGTGGCAGATCAGGATCCTAACCATGATCCGGACAACGACGGCATGGACAACCTCCTCGAGTTCGTCCTGAACGGAAATCCCGGCAGCTCCGATCCATCCATCCTGCCCGATCTGGTCGTCACCGCCACCGACTTCGAGTTCACCTACCAGCGCCGCGACGACGCAGTCAGCCCGGAAACCACCCAAACCTTCCAGTGGGGCAGCACCCTGGCCACCTGGCCCGGCAGCGCCATCATCCCCGCCACCAGCGGTCCGGCGGGAGCAGCCACCATCACCATCAGCCCCGGCACGCCGGACAACGCGGTCACCGACACCGTCAAAATCAGCATCCCGAAAAGTGAGACCGGTGGCTCCGGCAAACTCTTCGGCCGCCTGCAAGTGACCAAACCCTGATCACCCGCAGCCCTGTGATTGATCCCTCTTCCTGCGGGCCACGTGCCGGGGAAGGGGGATTTTCTATCGTCAGCAGGCATCGCTGAAGGACATCGCAGAACCAAACCCACCCATGATCACCCGCTCGTCCGCCCTTTTCCGCATCGCCTGCCCATGGCTGCTGTCCGGTGCCATCGCCTCCGCGCAGACCGGCACAGGCCTCACCGCAAAATACTACGACACCGATACCTTCGGCACGCTCAAGACGACGCGCACGGATGCCACGGTGAATTTCAATTTCGGCACGGCCATCCCGTCCGGCACGGCGATCACTGCGGCAACCACCTATTCCATCGCTTGGTCCGGCCAGATCGAGCCGCAGTATTCCGAGCTATACACCTTCACCATCACCGCGGACGACGGCGCGCGCCTGTGGGTGGACGACCAGTTGATCGTCGGCCGCACATTCCATCAGTCGCCCGGCGAGCTGCGCGGGCAAATCCGGCTCAAGGCCGGAAAGCGGGTCAACCTCCGGCTGGAATACACCCAGGGATCCGGAAATGCCTCGGTGAAACTCGAGTGGGCCTCCGCTTCCCAAACCAAGCAGGTGGTCCCGACCAACCGGCTCTACACAACGACCGAGACCCCCAACGGCGGCTCGCTGATGCGCGAGGTCTGGACCGGCTTGCCGGGCAACAGTCTCACGACGCTCACCTCGAACGCGAATTATCCGAACAAACCGGCGTCGCGAGATTTCATCACGTCCTTCGAGTGCATCGCACGGGACTGGGAGGACAGTTTCGGCACCCGCGTCACCGGCTTCATCCGGCCCTCGGTTAGCGGCAGCTACACCTTTGCCGTCAGCGGGGACGATGTGGTGCAGCTCTACCTGAGCACGGATGCAACGTCGGCCAACAGATCGCTCATCGCGAGCGTCACCAGCGCCACCGGTTTCCGGCAGTGGGACGCACAGCCTTCCCAGCAATCCACCGCCCGCACGCTAGTGGCAGGACAGCGCTATTACGTGGAAGTTCTTCACAAAGAAGACAGCGCCGCCGACCACTGGAGCGTCGGCTGGAAACCGCCGGGGGATGCCGCATTCAGCGTAATCCCCGGCACGGCCTTGATGATGCCGGGCACGGATAACGCACAACCTTCGTCCTCGTCGAATTTCTTCGACACGCTGGCCACCGAGCATCCGCGCCTCGGCGTCTCGCGGGAGCGCTTTCTGTGGCTCAGACAAATGTGGCTCAGCTCGACATCAAGCGCGGCAAAAACGCGTGCACAGTCGGTCCTCAACACCGCGACCGGCGAACTGACCGCGGCACCGACCATCCAGCGTGGCGCCCAAGACCGCATCCAGCGCCTCGCCCTCGCCTGGTGGCTGACCGGCGACAACCAATACGCGGAAGCCGCTTGGACCAATATCAACCACTGCATCACCAACGGCGATTGGACAGATCCCTGGAAAGGCGTCGAAAACGGCGTGATCGCCACCGGCTACGACTGGCTTTACCCCTATTGGTCGAAGGCGCGAAAAGACGCGATGACCAATTGCATGGTCACCAAGGGATTCAGCACCGGCTGGACCGAAAGTTATGGAAATAACATCGGTGTTATCATCAATTCCGGCCACCTCATGGCCATCCTCGCCGTTGGCATGGTCAACGAAGTCGCGGCGGAACCGAAGCTCGGCAGCGCCATCGGCCGGCTCAGCTCGAAGATCGACAAGTGGAACGCCAACGCCGGCGCTTGGTATGAAGGCACCGGCTACGGGATTCTAACCAAGTGGGATCTCGCCCAAGCCATGCCTGCGATGGAGACGGCACTCGGAAGCACCTGGGGCCTGAGCCGGATCGCGGGAGTCTCGACCACCGCCCGCGAGCCGCTCACCATCGCGGACAACACGCGCGGCCGTTTCAGCTTCGCCGATGTCGGCACGCCCAGCGAGGCGGCCATCGGCTGGGCGAATTGGTTCGCGCGCCGCTACAACGCGCTCGAAATCTTCGACTACAGCAGGCAGATCGGCAACAGCCCGCTCAACGCGTTGACGCTGCCCGAATCCACCCTCTCGCCCGCCACCGCGGGCCTCAACCCGGACACCGCCTTCCGCGGCCCGATCGACAGCGCGGGAGGTAGCTCTTACTTCCAGGAAGTGGTGACGTTGCGCGAAAACTGGACGGATACCAAGGCGACCTTCGTCGGAGCCAAGGGCGGCGGCTACGGCGCGACCACGCACGCCATGCTCGAGAGCGGCACCTTTCAACTTTCGGCCCGGGGCCAGCGATGGTTCATCGATCTTTCCAGCGAGAGTTACGACGTGCCCAATCACAACACCATCCCGGTGAACCCCAACGGACGCGACCGCTGGGACTACTACCGCAACCGCGCCGAAGGCCATAACACCATCGTCATCAATCCCGGCTCAGGACCAGACCGCGTGATCGACAACGACACGACACTCCTGAATTTCCAGTCCGCTCCAGGCGGCCAACGCAGCTTCGCGGTTTGGGATCTCGCGCCGACGATGAACACGCCGGTGACAAAAGTGCAGCGCGGCGTCCAACTCCTCGGCAACCGCCGCCAAGTGCTAGTGCAGGATGAAATCGTAACCCCCTCCCCCACTACCGTCTGGTGGTTCGCTCACTACTCCATTCCCTCCACCACCGTGACCATCAGCGCCGACGGATCGAGCGTGATGATGCAGAAAGGCTCCGAGCGGCTGTGGGGGAAAATCATCAGTGGCGGCGGTGTCTTCACCGCCATGGCCGCAGCCCCACTCCCCACCTCGCCGAACCCTCCGGAAAACACCCCGAACACCAGCGCAAACAAACTCGCCATCCAACTAACAGGAGTCACGAACACCACGCTCGCCGTCTGGTTCGTGCCCCTCGCTCCCGGCGAAAATCCGCCCGCCACCCAGCCCGTGATCACCCCACTGGCCCAGTGGAACCTTGTCGCGGACAACGAGCCCCCCATTGCCTCCAATGGCAACGCCAACTCCGCGGGCACCACGCCGGTGGATGTCTCCCTCCCGGCATACGTCACCGACGATTGGACGCCTGCCAGCCAGATGACCTACGCGGTCAGCGCCCCGGTGGGTGGCACGGTCGCTTTGCTGCCCGGTGGCCTTACCGCCCGCTTCACGCCCACTCCGGGTTTCACCGGCCTGCAAGCGTTCGCCTTCACCGCCACCGATGCCGACGGAGCCACCAGCAACACCGGCACCGTCACGTTTTCCGTGCCGCCCGTGGTGGCGAACTGGACCAGCCCGGCCTCCGGAAATTGGAGCACCACCACCAACTGGCAGGGCACCCTCGCACCCGTCAGCAGCCCCGGCAGCGAAATCCAGTTTTTCTCCGGCCAGACACCGGCCTCAGGCACCATCACCACCACCAACAACCTGCCCGGCACCACCGCGCTCAACCGCCTCACCCTCGCCGGCACCGGCACCGCGACCACCATCGTCAACTTGGATGGAAACGCGCTTCAACTCGTCGGCAACGGCATCGCCCAGCCGCTTGTCACTCTGTCCGGCAACACCAGCGGCTTCCGCTATCAGATCGCCAACAACCTCACCCTCTCGGAAACCACCAACTTTAACGCCATCGGTAGCGCGACCTTTCTTTTCACCGGAGCCATCACCGGCCCCGGCGGACTCGTCCGGAACTCCTCCACCGGCACCCTGATCCTCGCCGGGAACAACAGCTACTCCGGTCCCACCACCATCAACGCCGGCACGCTCCAGATCGGCAACGATGGGGCCGTAGGAACCCTCGGCAACGGCCCGGTCACCATCGCCAGCGGAGCCACCCTGCGCTTCGACCGAACGGGCTCAGTGCTCGTTTCCAACGACATCACCGGGGCTGGACGGGTCATCGTCAATGGAGCCACCTCCTCGGACGTGGTCAGTCTCGGTGGCGACAACGATTTCACCGGCGAAGTCCGCGTGGACAACGGCTCGCTGCGGGTATCGGACGCCCATCAATTGGGCACCGGCACGAAAAACATCATCTCCGCCAGCTCCACCGCGCTCCTTCGAATCGATGGCTCGGGCGCACCGGTGGTCTTCCCTGCGGATTTTTCGGTCATCACCAGCAATCCGAACGGAGCCATCCTCAATGAAGCCGGCGACAATCAAATCCTCGGGAATCTAACTCTTGGATCCGGCGCGGGCGGCACCCGCCTCACGGTGGGATCGGGTTCGCTCACCATCGGCGGCACCGTCACATCGAGTTTCACCGGCCGCTCTCTCGATCTCCGCGGCACCGGCCTGGGTATCATCAATGGCAACTTCATCGATGGAGCCGGGGCCAACACGATCAGCGGATTCTCGAAAAACGACACCGGCACCTGGACGCTCAATGGCAACAACTCCATCTCCTGCACCACCGTCGTCAGTGGCGGAAAACTCGTCATCAACGGCAACCACGCATCGGGAAATGTTAGCGTCGCCTCCGGGGCCACCCTCGCAGGCGAAGGCTCTCTCACTGCCGCCACCACCATCACCGGCACGCTCGCTCCCGGCGATGGCGTCGGCACGATGAATTTCGGCAGCACCTTGTCCTTCGGCTCGGCCTCGAAGCTGCAATGGGAAATCGCATCGAACTCGCTTGTCGCCGATCAGGCACTCGCCGCCGGAGCCCTCAGCGTCACCAGCGGAGCAAAGATCGACCTCGTGCTCAACCGCCCCGGCAGCACCGCGAATTTCCGGCTCAGCTTCTGGCGCTCCAGCCGCACCTGGCCAGTGGCCAGCGGCTCTTCGCGCACCGGTACTTTCCAGCTCGGCACCGTTTCGGCTGACTCCTCCGGCCATCCCGCAGCCACTTACGGATCCTTTTCCCTCCAACACACCACCACCGGCGTGAGCCTCGTGTGGACGCCGATCCCCGGCTTCCCCGTCATTGACGAACCGCTCGTCACCTTCCTCCAGCCGCTGGCAAATCCGGTCGTACTGCCAAATGCGGAATCCACCTTGCGGATCGCCGCCACCGCGACCGGCACCGGCCCCATCACCTACGCCTGGTCCACCCTCTCGGTCGAGGAAGGTGGCAATGGCACCGTCAGCTTCGGAAACCCGGCCGCCGCCGACACCACCGTGCGGATCTCGGAAACCGGCCGCTACATCGTCCGTTGCACCGCCACCAATTCGGCGGTGAGCAGCAGCGCGGACCTGACCATCGATGTCGGCCCACCCGCCGATGACGATTTCTCCCAAACCGTGGCCGTCATCGATCCGGGCCTCGCCCCGACCGCCGCCGCAGGCTTCATCGCGACTCTCGCCGGTTCCGTATCGAACGCCTCGTCCAGCCAGTGGACGCTCGTTTCCGGTCCTGGCACCGCGTCTTTCTTCAACTCCGCGAGTCCCACCACTCCGGTGGTTTTCAGCCAATCCGGAAGCTACATCCTGCGCCTCACCGCCACCACCGCCATCGGCCAAGCATGGCGCGATCTGGCCGTCACAGTCTCCACGCTTCCAGCAGGCTTTGAAGCCTGGCAAGCCGCCAACTGGCCAGGCGTCACTGATTCCAACGTCATCGGCCCGAATGCCGATCCCGATGGCGACGGCGCGACCAACGCAGCCGAATTCCTCGCCGGCACCGATCCAACGACGAACACCTCCGTCCCATCCTTCGTCTGGACCCAGACCCTCGGCGGCAGTTGGAGCGGCGCTGCCAACTGGAACCTCGGTGTCGTCCCGCCATCCAATCCACTCACAAAAATTGAGTTCCTCACCAGCCTCACGCCCGCTGGAAACCTCAGCTCGCAACAAGACCTCGGCGCGTCCCTCACGCTCCAGCGCCTCGCCCTCAACGGTACGGGCCCCAGCACCACGACCCTAACAGGCGGCGCGCTTTCGTTCGCCACCGGCGGCATCATCGACCTCGGCAACGGCGGCATCCTCTACGACCTCGCCATTCCGCTCGACCTCAGCGCCCCGACTATCCTCCAAGGCTCGCCGACCGCTGAAACCTGCTTCAGTGGCGGCCTCACCGGTGCCGCTTCGCTCACCAAGAACTCCACCGGAATTCTCGAAATCTCCGGCAGCCACAGCCTCGCCGGTGCCCTCAACATCAACGCCGGCACCCTCCGCGTCAGCGGCGCGGGCACCAGCAGCGGAGCCATCACCGTGAAGGGCAGCACCCTGACGATTTCCGGAAGCGGAGCCATCGCCCCGGCCACCGGAGCAGGCCTCAATCTCGGTTCCAGTGGAGGTTCGGGCACTCTCCAATACGGCAGCACCGCGACGAGCAAGTTCGCCGGCATCGTCGTGGGAAATGGAACCAACAGCGCGGGCATCCTGAATCAAACCAACGGCACCATCCATGCCGCCAGTATCGTTCTCAGCAACTCGTTCTCGGGCGGTAGTGGCAATGTGACCCTTGGCAACGAGAGCGGCAACGCCACCGCGATGAACGTGTCCGGCAATGCCACGATCTCGAATGCGTCGTCGGGTGCAATCAGCACGCTGACCGTCAAAAACACCGGGAGCCTGACCATTGCCGGTAATCTGCTGTTTGCCACCAGCACCAACCGCCCCGCCAACGGCGCCTTGACCCAAAGCGGCGGCACCGTTTCCGCCGGCGCGATCAGTCTCGCCGGAAACATCAACGACACCAGCGCCCGCACACACACCGGCGTTTACCATCTGGACGGCGGCACGTTGACCACCGGCCCTGTCACGGCCGGCGTCATCATTGCCCACCCAACCACCGGCAGCCACGTCATCGACACCACTTTCAACTTCAACGGCGGCACGCTCAAGCCCACCGCCAGCCACGGCGCTTTCCTCCAAGGCCTCACCCGCGCCAACGTCCGCAATGGCGGTGCGCTCATCGATACCGGAGCTTCTAACATTACCATCGCCCAACCGCTGCTTCACAGCGCCGTCGGCGGCGATGCAGCCACCGACGGCGGCCTGACGAAATCAGGCGCCGGAAAGCTCACCCTAACAGCAACCAGCACATACACCGGCCCTACCACCATTCAGAACGGCACCTTGGAACTCGGCACCTTGGCAGCACTGTCATCCACCTCATCGATCGTCATTCACCCGGCCGCCGTGCTCAATCTCTTGCCCCTCACCTCTCACGCTCTCAGCGCTGACCAACCGGTCACGTTCAAATTGGATGGAACCGACAGCGGCACCTGCGGCCGCATCCAGGCCGCCGCGCTCAACATCACCGCCGCCAAGGTCGTCTTCGACATCGTGGCCCCGCTCGATGATCCAGCCTACATCCTCGCCAACTATACCTCCAAAACCGGCGGCGTCTTCGCCAACGTCACCCCGCCACCCGGCTACGTCTTAAACTACGCCTACGACGGCAATCAAATCGCCCTCGTCTCCACCAGCGGTTATGCCGGTTGGATCAACAACCACCCTGGTCTGTTAGATAACTCTCCTGCTGGAGACCCCGATCACGACGACATAGAGAACCTGCTCGAATACGTCCTCAACGGCAATCCAAGTATCTCCGACTCCGAGATTCTTCCCGACCTCGACGCCTCCGGCCCGGACTTCGTTTTCACTTTCACCCGCCGTGAGCTTTCCTCCTACGACACCACGCAGGTCTTCGAATACGGCACCGATCTCGGCGGATGGACACCGCTGAACATCACGCATCCCACCGCAGGCCAAATCGCGCTCGGAACGCCTGCCGACGGACTGCAAACCGTCACGATCAGCATACCGAAATCTCTCGCCTCCCCCGGCGGCAAGCTCTTCGGCCGACTCCGGGTCATCCAGCCTTGAAAATACCCGACTCTCATCCAGCCCCAACACTTGCTGCTGCAACTAGCTATTCTTTGATCTGGTCCGGCACCTTCAACGGTCCCTCGTTCGAGCGATATACAGCAGGGGGGCCATGGTTCATATTTGTTTTGAAGATAGGTCATTTGTCCTTTGCGAAATCTAGTACTCACCATCACTAGTCCTGATTCCGCTTCGGTTGTTTTTTAAAACCCACTGTCTCTTTTGCTGGATGGAGCCGTAAAACCCACCTCTGCGGCGGTGGGTTAATTCACCTCACTTTCCTCTTATGAACCCTCATTTCCAAAAATGCATCCCCTCACGGGGCTTCGCACTGATCGTCACCTTGTCTTTAATGATTCTGCTCACGGTCATCGCTGTGGGATTGTTGACGCTTTCCAGCATCAGCCTCCGTTCCTCATCCCAGAATTCAGACCTCGCCATCGCCAGGAGCAATGCGCGTATGGCGCTCATGATGGCCATCGGCGAGTTGCAAATGCAAGCCGGGCCGGACACCAGAGTCACCGCCCGCGCCGACATCCTCAATGAACAGAACAGTGTGAAAAATCCCCCCATCCTTGGCGTTTGGAAAAGTTGGGAAGGTACTGATCATGAAACGACGGGAGCCTACGCGGGCCGCCCGATCTCTCCGGGAGACTACAAATCCACAAAAGAGGGCAGGTTTCTTCGCTGGCTCGTTTCCGGTCACCCTAGAACTTTGAACGACAGCACAAAACCGCCAAACACTTCAAAAACCGCGACTTCCGTGACACTGATCGGCGAAAACACCGTCGATCCCTCGGATGCAAACCTCCAGATTCATCTGCCCCCTGTTACGATTAACGCCAATGGGAAAAAGAGTGGATACGCCTGGTGGGTGGGAGGTGAAAACCAAAAAGCCCGACTGCCGAAGCCGCCAGTCAATCCCCCGGCGAACGAAGCGGAATGGGCGGCCACCCTGAAAAGCGATCCGATTCCGGACCCCAAGCCTTTCGAACTTGAAAACGTTCTTACGGATCCCGCCATCGCCGAAAATGCCATCGATCTCAAACAAATCGATCTGATCAATCCATCCACCACCGCTTCCGCAAGAACCTCGGTCAAATACTTTCACGATATCAGCGCTGTTTCGATGGGATTACTCACCAACACTGCCACCGGCGGCTGGCGCAAGGACCTCTCACTTTTCACGGAAAACTACTCATCGCTCGCCAGTTCCGGGCTGCCCTTGTTCCGGCTGACTCCGGATTCAGACACCAATTGTTCGATCCCCAAAGGCGTGAGTTCGAGCTTTCGTGCCGCAAAATCCATCCTCTATCCATGGAGCGACTACCGAGGCACATCGGGCGATCACCCGATCTACCAGCATGGGGCCGTCTCTAGTTGGGAAAACCTCAAGGACTACGCGCTCCTCTATCAGAATCCGTCGCCATTCAACCTCAGCGCGAGATCCGTCCGCATTGACTCTCCAGATCGCTTTGCATTCCTCCACAAGGTGAGGCTTCTTCCGGTGATCGCCCGCGTCCAATGGATTTTCTCCCATTCCGCCGGTCCTGCGGCTCCTCCGCCCCCTGGAGGCCCTCCCAATCCACCTGGCAGCCTGACTCCTAGGTTGCTAGTCACGCCATTGATCACACTTTGGAATCCGTATAACGTGAAACTCACCACTGCAGCCGGATACAAGTTCAACCTGAAAAGACCTTTACCATGTGCGCTGAAATACACGGTCAATGGAGTTGAATATACCAAGTTCAGGAGCCTCACCGGCGGAAGTTCGAATTACACTTCCAAGGCCCTCTCGGACGCCAGCGAATTGAATTACACCATCAATACCGCCATATCACTCAATCCAGGGCAAACCCGTGTCTATGGCCCGGCCGCAACAGCAGTGGCTGCTGGGAATGCCGATCTCATCGTCACCCCTGGCTTTCGCAGAACGGGTGGTCATTACTTCACGGTGTTTGATGACAACGACAAGCCTGTTGTAGTCGCCGGCTCTTCCTCCATCAAGGCATCTGCCAAGTTTGACAATGTTTACATGGATGGCGCGAATGGCGTAGGAGTCTATCTGGACATGCTTTCGCTCGCAGACAGCAACTACCGCCACTTAGTCTACCGCATGGTTTATGAACCATCGGTGGCCAGCCAGACCTATCCGGAACTCAGCAGCCTCGCGGAAGCAACATCGCTCAACAGCGCGCAGACCACCCCGGTGCCATTCCTCTCCACAATGTTCGGAGCCCGCCTCGCGAGCAATACCCACATTCCGGCGAAGGGTTTTCTCCAGACCAGCCCGCTGGTAAACTACACCGCGATGGGTGGCAAGGATCTCGTTGAAAAAACCATCGCCCGTCATTACGGCGGAACCAATCACCCAGTGAACTCACCGTTTGACTACAGCTTCGTGGCGCACACCGGACTTGATAGCTATTTCCCGAGCTTGTCCGGGGACAGCGGCTACATCGTGAGCGGTTTCACCTCCGGAAACGGATTGTCCAGGTGCATCGCGGCAGAAGTTCCCACCCGTCCGCTCGCGTCGCTTGCCGAACTCCAGCACTGGGACCTTCGTTATGAAAACCCCATCCCGCCCTATTCGTTCAACATCATCGGAAACAGCGATGCTACCCCGCTGATTCCTGCCAACGCAGTCCTGAACTCCGCAGACGCCAACCTCAGCGCGAATCTCCAGCATGACGACTCCTATTGTGCGAACCACCTGCTCTTCGATGACTGGTTCTTCTCTTCCATCGCCGCTGGCAATCCCACCGGTTTCGGCAAGGCCTCATCCACATCGCTTCAGAAACCCTTCACCGATTTCCTGACCGGCACCACCCCGCTGATCAACCGAAACTACAAACCGCTGCCGGAAGACGTTGTATTCGCCAAGACCTCCATTGCGAATGCAAACAGCCTCTTTACCAAACATGTGAATCATGGCAACGCGTGGAAGAACATCGCTTCCCGCCTCGAAGTGGAGGGCATGTTCAATGTGAATTCTACATCAGTAAAGGCCTGGCGCGCGCTGTTAGGTCATGCCCGCAACCATAAGATTCCGTATACCAACAGCTCAGGTGCGGTCTTGCTCGGAGGGGAAGGGGATCACGCCATCAGCCGCTCCACCATCGCCCCTGATAGCAAAGCTGGCACCCCGGGCAGCTCCGGAAGCTTTTCCGGTGCCACTGAGTGTGCCGGTTACCGGGAACTCGACTCCGGAATGCTTGATGCTTTTGCACTGAAGATCGTTGAGCAAGTCCGCAAACGCGGGCCTTTCCTTTCTCTTTCGGAGTTTGTCAACCGGCAGCTGGAAAACGGTGACACCGCCTTGGCTGGCACCATCCAAGCCGCGCTGAATGAAATGGCTGAAAGCTCCTCCACCAATTTTTACTCCGGATTGATCGCGGCGATCGACGCCCCCCCGGCCAAAAAATACGCCACTGGCACCCCGCCCGGAGCCGGAGCAGCCGAATACAAGTTCCTTGAGGCCGCAGAAGGCATCTGCGTTTACGGCATCCCCGGCTGGACCCGCCAGGCGGATGTGCTCCGACCCCTCGCACCCATTCTCTCCGCCCGTGATGACACCTTCGTCATCCGCGCCTATGGAGACTCACGGGATGCATCCGACAAGATCGTCGCACGCGCCGTCTGCGAGGTGGTGGTCCGGCGCAGCCGAAATTACTGTGACCCTGCCGAGGCGGCTGATCTCGCTACGCCCGCAGTCCTGCCTATCAACAAGTCCTTTGGTCGTCGTTTGGAAACCATCTCCTTCCGTTGGTTGTCTCCATCCGAAATCTAACCCATCAGTCAAATGCACCTCTATTTCTGTTGTCTCATTGCTATCATCTTCAACCTGGTTCAGGCCACCGCCCAGGAAACGTCGAAACGAACGTGCCGGATTCTGTTCCTCGCAGCTCCCCCCGATGCGCCAAAATCGCTGTTTCTTTCAGACGGCAGTTCCGCCCAGAAGATAGAACTACCCAGCATGAACCTTTCAAAAGTTTACCCGCTGGCCAGCGGCAACATAACTCTGACGATGCTCCCGTCCATACCTCAACCCAAGGTGCCGCTGCCGGCTGACGCGCCAAAGGCCACCGTGGCGGAGTCTCTTCGGGATATCTATTTGCTTGTCGCCTCCGATCCCACCAACAAAACCGCCCCGGTCCGTTTCCAAGTCGTCGATGCAAATGCGGACGGATTCAGGAATGGCAAATTGCTCTGGTTCAATCTCAGCCCCCACCGCATCGGTGGGAAAATCGGCTCCGAAACACTGAATCTCCCTCCCAATTCCAAAGCCATTCTCAACGCGCCCTCTACCAACACCGGAGACTACAACGTCAAGATAGGTTATGTCCCCGCAGGAACCCAACGCGCGGAACCTATTTGTGAAACGATCTGGTTGCATGATCCCAACATCAAAAGTGTCGTTTTCGTGCTGCCGGTTCCAGAAAGCCGAATCCCGAGGATCATGGGCTTTCCAGACTATCGTGAGCCTTCTGAAGAATCAGGAACGGACTGATGTCTCCAGCTTATGCCGGAGCGATGCACTCCACCCCCTCCCTCGTTCGAGCGATAGCGCAAAATTCAGCTTTCTGAAACCCTAGCAACGCTGAGATCAGCGAGGACTATTTCCCACTAGCTCCAGCAATTCATTAAAAACTCCAACACTCCCACCCATGAATCGCCCACCTCTCTTGCATGTTACAATTCCCCGTTCCAATCGGGACCACCGCCTACCAACTTGCATCGCAATGGCCACTGCCATGCTGGCCGCGACAACTTCGCTATCTGCCACGACTTTCACGCGCGTTGATCTACCCGATCCCGTGACTGAAACATCGTCCGGAGTGAATATCACGACAAACACCTACACCCACGCCATCAACTTCGGTAACGGTTCGACCACCGACGTTGATATTAACGGGCTTGTTTTCGACACGAAGAACCTCGCCGCCACGGTCACGGACGACAACCGGGCCGGAAACACGATCAATGCGACCATCGCCGTTGCCGGCACCTTGGGTAACAACGGCGGAAACGCCAGTGTTAAGGCGGAGGCTGGTGATATGAAGACTGTGATGCAGCCTTTCGGCTTCCACAGTAGCGCCGGCTCGGGAACCATGAGCTTCACCATCAACAACCTCACCCCCGGGCAATCTTACGTTGCACGCTTCTACAACTACCAGTGGGACCCCAGTGCCACTTCGCGCACCTTGCGGGTTTCGACGAATTTGGATTCCGACACCGCGGACATCGACTGGGGCGGTGGCACGCGATACCGCTGCTTCTACATCGAGGTGAGCTACACGCCCACCGGCACCAGTGCCCAGATCAACTTCCAGGCATTGGATCCCAACTCCGGGGCCCACATCTCGGCCATTACCAATCACTCCGCCGCCGCCGTCGCGCCAGTAAAGTGGAGCGGTCAGACGAACGCACTTTGGAACGAGACGGATGTAAACTTCACCGGCCAATCGTTCGGGGGATTCAAGACTTCAGGGGGCTCCAAGGTGATCTTCGCTGACACCGATGGAAACTCCGCCCCTGTCGCCAACACCAGCATCACTGTAGATTCCGCAGGAGTCTCCATCGCGGATATCGCTTTTGAAAACACTACCGCCGTGAGCTACTCCATCGATTCCGCAGGAGGCTCCGGGATCACGGGAACGACGATCGTCTCGAAGACGGGCAACGGCGCGGTTTCCCTTTCCGGTTCGCATAGCTATACCGGCAATACCAACGTGCTCAGCGGCACGCTCACGCTCGATGCCGCATTCCTGTCGGATAGCTCGACAGTCCGAGTTGACACCGGCGCTGAGCTTCATCTCACTCATTCCGAAAACGACTTCGTCAACAGCCTCATCCTCGACGGAACAGCCCAGGCGAACGGAGTTTACGATTCCTCAAATACCGGCGGCCGGATCACGGGCACCGGAAAAATCGTCGTATTCTCCGGCGGAATCAACCGGTGGACGGGAGCTTCAGATCTTTCTTGGGATAACGTTTTGAACTGGAACGTACCACTCGTGCCGAACAGCAACCAACACACCGCGAATTTCGAATTCGACGCGCCAGCCTCCGAAACGACCATCACGCTCGACGGCAGCAAGACGGTCGACGCGTTGAGCTTCGATGACACCTCGGAGCCTGCGGAGGGCGATTTGAAATTCGTGGCGGGAAGCGATCCATTGAGCACACTCACTGCGAATACCGTGACCGTCGCCGATGTCGGCAGAACCGCCACTTTTCAGACAGGCAACGCCATCCCGATGATCTTCACCAAGAACGGACTCGGGACCCTTGTCATCAAGGATGACACGACCTCCCGTGCCGCTACTCTTATCGTGAATAGTGGCACCATCCGCCTTGAAAACTCGACCGGGCTTTCCTCCACCGTAACCGGTGGCATGAACATCCTCGGGGGGGCCACGGTGGTGTCCGACGCTACGATCGGGGGAAGCTGGACAGGCTCCACTTGGCTCATCGGGCAGGGTGGCACTGGCACACTGGTGAACAAGAACGGAAGCATCGTCGTGCCAGCCTCAATCGATATCGCCGTGGGCAACAACACCAACGCCGATGGAACGATCAAGATCGAAGGCGGAAGCATGACTTTCGCACAAGGAACCGGCTCCAAAGCATGGATCATGATGGGACGCGACCCTCAAGCTGGCGGTGTCCAGACGGGCCGGATCTTCCTGGAAGGCGGCATCCTTGAAACGAGTCGTTCCTTTGTAGCGAGCGGCAGCAATCCCAGCACCGACTATCTAACCGAATTCTATCTCGACGGAGGCATCCTCAAGGCCGAATCGGGAATTGCCGTCGATGCCACTTATGGCTGGTTCCAAGCCTCTAGCAACGGCAACGCGCTGCCCCTCAGTGGCGTCTATGTGCGGGATGGAGGAGCGATATTTGACACAAACGGAGGCGATGCATTGATCGCCGCCGCACTCGTCGAGGACGGATCACAGCCCGGTGGTGGACTCACCAAACAGGGACTCGGTACATTGACTCTGTCCGGCGCGAATGCATATACAGGAAATACCGTAGTGACCGGCGGTGTGCTTTCCATCGCCACGGATGACGTGCTTTCCGACACCGCCACCGTCACACTGGCTAACGGCGGATCGCTGGCGCTGACCCACAGCGGCACCGACATCGTCGGCGCATTGGTGATCAACGGCGTCACACAAAGCAACGGAGTCTATGCATTCGGCACGGGAAGCTTGCAAGTGGGAACCTCGACTCCTTTCCAACTTTGGGCCGTCGCGAAGGGCCTTGATGGGACCGGCGGCAAGGAAAACGGACCTTCCGATGATCCCGACAATGATGGAAATACCAACCTCGCCGAGTTTGCCTTCAATGGAGATCCACTCAGTGGTTCCGACAACGGGAAGGTCTTTATCCTCACTGCGGATACTGATGCCGATACCACCAAGGAACTGATCCTGACCATCGCGGTTCGCAGCGGTGCCCCAACCTTCGTGGGCACTCCGTCGCCATCGAGCGTGATCGACGGTGTCACCTACACGATCAATGGCAGCCTCGACCTATCCGCATTCGCCACACAGGTCAACGTCGTGGTGCCTCAAACCACCGGGCTTCCCGGCGCTGGTGCTGGCTACGAATACCGCAGTTTCAGCCTTGATGGATCCGACGGCCTTGCTGGCAAAGGTTTCCTGAGGGCCGTGGTTCAGCATTGAGCGTACGATTAGAAACCTCCCAAGGCCCGCTCCGTATTGACATGGAGCGGGCCTTTCTGTAACCATGACATCTTCCCGGATCTTCTCCATCGTGATCGTCATTTTCTCCCTGAGCGGCGCAGGATCAGTGTTTCGGTTTCACATTCCGGAAGCGTGGGGAATAACGGAGGAAATGCCATGAGCGAAAGATCAACACATCATCAAGCGTCATGAAGCCCATGCCTTTCCTTCACAGTCCGGGCTGTCTCAAGCAACTGAGCTGGCACCTACAGCTCGCATTGGCTCTATGCTGTACAGGCATTCTACTATCATCTCCCACCGCCCTGTTAGAGACTGCCGCGCCTGTCCCGCTGGTGGCGACACTTGGCCAAGGTGGCGCGCTGGACATCACTGCCGCAGACGGTCAAACCCTGCGCAACTGCCGACCTCTACTCGCCAGCCGCACTCCGGGATCCCCGGCATGGCGGGAGGAAAAGTCCATCTATCAGATCGTTTCCAGCTCCGGCGCGCGGCTTGTCCTGAGCGCTCCTTTCCCAGAAACAAAGGCAACCGCCACCGTCACCTTTGAACGCGATGCCACTGGGCGACTGTCCTGTTCCGGAACGGTTGAGAACAGCTCCCCCACCCCGCTCGAAATCGCCCGCTTTCACTATCTCGATGGCGACCTGCCAGACGCCGCCACCCGCTTGCTCTCGATGCGTCACTATGAGCTGCCGGGCCGCATCATCCGTCCCGACGACGCGCTCAAAGCCCCGCTCAAGTCCAACTGGGGCTGGCAACGACTCGACGACCCCGTGCATGCCCGCGAAAACATCGGGATTTCCGGCGATTCCGCTGCGCTCGGTCGTGATTGGAATGGGCGTGGATTCTTTTTCGGCTTCACCGGCCCCGGCTCCGCCTTCGGGGAAATCGGTATCCGCACCCGCCAGGAAAACCCATCGTTTTTCGTCGCCGTGCTGCTAGACGGCATCCACCTCGCGCCCGGCCAATCGCGAATCCTCGAACATGCACTGGTCTCCCGAGGCGATCTCCAGGACGAACTGAGCCACTGGCTCCGGCGCTGCGCGGAGTCTTCAGGCCCGGCCCGCTTGCGTCCGCCGCTGGCCGGTTATTGCTCGTGGTATCAAGGCGGCCAGAACGTGAAACCTGCCACCATCCGCCGCGCCATCCGCAGCTTCAGACCGATGGATACACCGCCCGGCGGCCGCACCATTCAGATCGACGATGGCTATCAGGTGATGCCCGGCGAGTGGTCCGGCCGCGGCGAGTGGAAGGACGAACTCGACAAATTTCCGGCGGAAATCCGCTCCAACGGCTTCATCCCCGGCATCTGGGTGGCACCCACCGCGATTTACGAAACCCATCCCATTGTTAGAGATCACCCCGACTGGTTGCAGCGCGATGCTGATGGCAAACCGTGCATCGTTTTCCACAACTGGAAAACCTTCGACGGATTGACAAAAGGCAAAACCTATTTCCTCGAGCCCGATCATCCGCAGGCCCGTGAGTTCATCCGCAAAACCCTGCGCGATCTGCGCGCCAAGGGCTGGGATTATTTCAAGATTGATTTCGCCTACACTGTCAGTTCGAAACGTGTGAAATACGATCCCACCAAAACCACCTTCGAGTCATTGCGCGGCCAGTGGAGCTTGTTCCGCGAGGCGCTTGGCGAGGATGCCTTGATCAATTCCTGCAACGGCGGCATCTGGCGCTACACCATCGGCAGCATGGACATTTCCCGCCTCGGCGGCGACATCGGCGGGAACGTGCGCCACCTCCGCCGCCAGCTCGCCGAGATGATGCTGCGTGCGCGCGCCAACGGCGTCTGGTTTCAAGCCGACCCGGACGTATTTTACATGCGTGATGAAAATTCCGAGCTCAACTTCGAGCAGTCCCACATCCTCACCGGCACCCAAGGCCTGCTTGGCACCGCGTTTCTCACCTCCGACTTCGCCGATCGATGGACATCCGAAGCAAGCGCCGTGGTGAAGACCTACTGGAATCGTAGTAGCCCAGCCTTCCCCGCCGCCCAACGTCTGCACCTTCGCGAAGACGGTCTGCCGGCCGCCCTTGCCGTTGCCAGCCGTCCGGGTGAATTCACCGTGGCCATTTACAATTGGGACGATCAGCCCGCCGACATTTCACTGGCCCTTCAGGATCTCCGCATCCCCGCTGGCAACTACAGCACCGCCCCGGCGGACTTTGGAAAAGAGTCCTCGCAGGTCGTCAACGGGTCCCTCACCATCCGCTTGCAGCCGTCCTGCTCATTGCGCATCCTCCACCTCCGCCCCACCCCATGATAGAGCCACGGTCCACAAGATTTTCCGGTTTTGTGCGCGGCCTGATTTGCGCGGCCTTGTTTTTCGTCGGCCTTGCGGCGGAGTCGCCAGCCACACCCGCAACAGACACCTTCGGAGCACGGCGGGACTTTATCATCAGCCAGGTGGTCGCCAACCCGGAGGCTGCCATCAAGGATCATCCGTTCTTCGTGGCGGAGGCGTGTTTTCTCGCGGGCAAAAATGAGGAGGGTCGGGCAATCGCGCGAAAGGGATACCTGAGCTGGAGCGCCAGGGATCCGCTCAAGGTGCGCGCGACGGATTTCTTCCGCCTCTGGCCTGCGATGGATTGTTATGTGCGCTACAAGCACCTGCTCGATGAGGAGAGCAAAGCCTCTTTCAGGAAACACATGACTTCCATCCGTTGTTATAGTTATAGTTATACCGCCAATCTCAACATGCTAATGTGGACCACCCGTTTGTTAGGCGGGCAGGAGTGGGGCGAGGACGCCTTTGTGCCGCCATCCCCCAAGGACACCACCTCGCACTACAAGGCGGATCCCTCCATCCCGATGAAGACCCGGCTGCTGCGCATGATCGACGCGCAGGCGGTCACCGGCGGGGAGGAATACGCGTCGCGTCCCTACGGGGCCGCCAATCTCGCGCCCATCCTGTGCCTGGCGCAGCTCGCGAAGGATCCGGAACTCAAAAACCACGCCTGCATCGCGCACGAGACCGCATTGGCCCGATACGCGCCGGTCTGGCTGGACGGCACGATGATCATCACCAGCCGCCGGAGTTATCCTGATCTCTTCAAGGATCCGATGGGCTGCGCGGAGTGGTTCTGGGTGTTCTTCGGCGGAAAATTGCAGCCGACTGCCAGCGGCCACGCGCTCGCTGCCGCCGTGCTGGGCGAACCCGCGCCGCCGCTCATCGAACGCGCCGCAATTTCCAGGGACTCTTCCTTCATGGTGCGCAATCGTTTCCAAGAGGGTTCGTCCGGCCGGCAGATATCATGGTTGGACCGGACTTATGGCATGTTCAGCGAGTCGTTCCACACCAAGCCGCGGGTCTTCGGGCAGACCTATCCGTTCGGCGTGCGCTGGACCGCGCCGGATGCGCCGGGTCACACGATGTTATGGTTTTCCGTGCCGGTGCTCGATGAAGCCATGAAAGGAAAATACCCGGCAAGTCATCCACATGGCTTCGATGTCGCAGCCCAGACGACCTTCCAGCACGAAGGTGCGCTGCTGTATGTCGTGGACACCGAAACGAAAAAGAAGGCGCGTTATCCCTACGGCCTGGCCTTCGTGCCTGGCGGCGAACTCGCGGTGATCGATGAATCCGCCAGTCATGGCCGCGTGTTCCTGCACTATCCGGGAGTGCTCATCGCATTCTCCGCCACCAAAACCTTCCCATGGGATCGCAAGGCTCCGATTCGCTATGCCAGCGGAACACCGAAGCCCGGCGATTCCGAGTTCCGAGTGCCCGGGCCCACCTTCGCCGCCGCGATTGAGACGGCGCGCGAGGATGAGGTGCCCGCAGCATCACCCCAGGAACGACTCGAAAAATTCCGCGCAGTGATCCTATCAAAAACAAAACTCCGGCTCATCACCGATGGTGGCTTGGCCGGCGTCTATCAGGATTGCCGAGGGCGCGTCATCCGGCGTGCCTTCGACGGTGCGGCCAGCATCGACGGCACTCCCGTGGATTTCGATCGTTGGCCTCTAACAGACAGTCCGTGGGTGAGCCAGGCCGATCCGCGCCAGCACTTCACCGTGACAGATGGAAAAAAACTGCGGACTTATGATTTCACCCGTTGGACCATCAGTGAGTCACCCCGCAAGCCATGATCCGTCATTGCCGTCGATTGATTCTGATGTTTCTCACAGCCGCGCATGGGGTATTGCTGGCTGCACCGGAGCCGCTGACGCGAGTTGAGCAGGTTCGCTCGCTGACGCGCGAGCAAGCCTCGGAGGCCCGCCCGGTGCGGCTGCGTGGCACGGTGGTTTACAAGGCGCGTGGCGGCAGGACGTTCATCATCCATGACGGTGGCGAAGGGATGAGCGTGCATGTTTTCCGCGCGAAGGAACTCGGAATCTGGCAGGGAGGACACCCTCGCGAGTCCGAGACCGAGGTCGGCGCAGTGATTGAAATCGAAGGCGTAACGGGCCCCGCCGGGTATTCGCCGGTGCTCGTGCCTACGCGGTTTCACCGGGTGGGCACCGGACAGCTCCCGGAGCCCCTCCGATTGTCGATGGAGCGCCTGATTTCCGGCAGCGATGTTTCTCAACGAGTGGTCGTGGAAGGCGTGGTGCAGCGCTCGACGGCGGTCGATGATGGGAAATGGGCGATGAAATTGATGGTGGAAGGTCATCCCTGTGAAGTGGATTTCCAAATGGCGGAAGGATTTGATCCGATGCAAACGCTGGACGCCCGCGTTCGGGTCAGAGGGTTTTGCAGCCCGATCTACAACCTACGCTCGGAGTCCACGCGCCTGCGCCTGCTCGCTTGGGGAAAAGAGGATGTCAGCATCATCGAGCCGCCGCCCGCCGATCCGTTTGCAGCCCCGCGCCGACCGCTCAATGGTTTGCTGCAATTTTCGAAAATGCCTGATCGGTTTCACCGCAAGGTCACTGTGGGAACCGTGAACTTCGTGCTGCCAGGTCGGTTTTTCTTTTTGCAGGAAGGTGATAAGGGCCTGCTCGTCGAGTCGTCGGCAACGGATCTGGCTGTCGGCGACCGCTTGGAAGTCGCCGGATTTGTCGAAAACACCCGCGGTATCGCGTCCCTCAGCGAAGCCTTGACCCGCAAGCTGGGAAATTCCCCGCTCACTCCCCCGTTGGCGGTCACCGCGGAAGAACTGCTGCTCCTGGAAATCGCCGACCGGGTGGAGCCGGTGGTGACTTCCGATCATTTCGGCTGCCTTGTGCAAATCGATGGACAAGTGCGCCAGATCGAGCGGAGAAGCGGCGAAGGGTTGTGGTCCTTGCTGATCGAATCCGATGGAGAAATCTTTCGAGCGCAGTTGCCCGCGCCGATCGTCAACTACCGGCCGCCGTGGCAAGTGGGGTCGAAGCTATCAATCCAAGGCGTCTGCGAACTGGAATTCACCCCGCGCAAACCCGGCACCAACTCGCCCCTCCTCAGTGGCTTCAACCTTTGGCTGCGCAATCCGGCCGACGTGAGCGTCCTTAGCGGTCCGCCGTGGTGGACGCCGCAGCGGCTCGCCATCGCGCTCGGTGGCATGGGGGCAGTGCTCATCCTGGCCTTGGGGTGGAATTTCCTCCTACACCGCAAGGTGGACGAGCAAATGGCAGTCATTTCCAGCAAGCTCCGCAGCGAAACCATCCACACCGAGCGCAATCGACTCGCTCGCGATCTGCACGATACGCTGGAGCAACAACTCGTCGGCGTGGCTCTGCAACTGGACGACGCCGAGCAGATCATTCGACATGACCCCGGTGCCGCCTCGGAAATCGTCACGCTCGCCCGCAGGATGCTGCGCCACACCCGGGCCGAGGCGCGTCGCTCGGTTTGGGATTTGCGTTCCGAGGTCCTCGAAACCGACGGCCTCGGCCCCGCACTCGTGTCGTTGGCGCAAAGCGTCACCTCTTCCTCAGGACCCGTGGTGGATGTCAAAATCGACCCAAACTACCGTTCGTTTCCTCTCGAAACCGAATTCCAATGGTTCCGGATCGCGCAGGAAGCGCTCGCCAATGCAATCAAACACGCTGCAGCGAAACATGTCGTCATATCGCTGGACACCGGCATCGACGTGGTTTGCTTGAGCATCACCGATGACGGCAAAGGCTTTTCGCCCGGCTCGCTCGATCGCCTGAGTGGGTCGCATTTTGGCTTGTTAGGAATGCAGGAGCGCGCGGAAAGGATCGGAGCTCGATTGACCATTGAGGGTAATACAGGGGCCGGATCCCGCGTATCGGTCTCCCTTCCACGCTCCGCAACCCAGGCCACGCCCCACCAGCCATCGTGAAAACCAAACCCATCCGCATCCTCGTCGTGGACGATCATTTCATGGTCGCTCTCGGACTCATCAGCGCGCTGAACCGTGAGCGCGACATGAAGGTCGTCGGAGATGCACGCGATGGAAGCACGGCGCTTGAAAGGTTCAAGACCTTGAAGCCGGATGTGACTCTGATGGATGGCATGTTGCCCGACATCCACGGAGTCGAAGTGACCCGACAGATCATTGCGGAACATCCGGAGGCAAGGGTGATCCTTGTTTCCATCAATGAAACCGCAGAGGACATTCAACGCGCCATGGAGGCGGGGGCCAGCGGCTACCTGCCGAAGTCCAGCGAGAAAACCGAGATGGTGCGCGCGATTCGTACGGTCGCTTCAGGAGAGACCTTTCTTCCTGTTAGATTGATGGAAAAGCTTTCCGCCCATCATATCTCCTCGCCCCTGAGCGGCAGGGAAATCGATGTCCTCCGTCTTGTCGCGCAAGGCCGGGCCAACAAGGAAATCGCAGCGGAACTCGGCTTGAGCGAGCCCACCGTAAAAACCTACATCGTGCGCCTGCTCGCCAAGCTGGGCGCGCCCGACCGCACCCGCGCCGTGACCATGGCGCTGGAGCTGGGATATCTTCGGCTGTAACCGAGAGGCCGCGCGGATCATTCGGGTGAGGCTGTCGTCCGAACGGACGACAGTGTGATTCTAGGCGGCTCAACCGCTGTGGCGTAGCTTCAGGAGTCCCCTGATCCACCTTATTTTCAAAAGAGGACTCAAACCCAGCCCGCAACCCATGAAATCCAAAAACTGTCGTTTCCTGCCCACTCCGTTTTCACAAATCTTTCTGTCCACGACCTGCGCCGCGTTCTGTGCCATCCAGTCCGCCTCGGCCGCCGACGGCACGTGGACCGCTGACGCTTCCGGACTTTGGAGCACACCCGGCAACTGGTTGCCCGGCGACGTGGCCGACGGCTCCGGCTTCACTGCCAATTTCTACACCAACGACAGCACCACGATTTCCTACCTCCTTCCCGGTGGGCTGCCGAAAAACTTCCTACGACTCAAGGTGCTCAAACCCTGACCGGTTCAGCCACCTGCCAACACTTTGCCTCTGGAGGGAGGTAAAACAGGGCGGGTACATTAATGGGTTTCTCGGACCCCGCCCGCATGTTCAACCCACCGACTACCTGCTAGATGAATACAAAAGAATATCACAACGGCTTCACTCTGGTGGAGCTGCTTGTGACTATCACCGTTGTCATCACATTGGCGGTCATCGTTTTCGCTATGTCGAGAAGGTCCATCAGCCGCGCCCAACAGGCGGTCTGCACCACCCATCTTGGATATGTCGGCCAGGCGATCCAAGCTTACGCGTCCGAGCACGGCAACCGACTGCCCGGACCACTCTACAACGGCCAGAGTGCCATGGTGGGGCCACCACGCAATCTCGCCACCTTCATCGCTGAGTATCTGGAGACTCCGAGCGAGCCCGTGAACGGCAAAATCGTCATCACCAGCTTCGGATGTCCCGCTTGGAGGAAAAAGATCAAATCGACGACCCCGCAGGACGCAATTTGTTATCAGATCGGCTCGAATCTGAAGCTTATCAACGGTCGTACCGTCAACCCCTGGACCTATCCGAAACCCTGGGGCACTCCCCAACCGGAACCTCCTTCCCGCCTCGACGAGTTTGACCCGCTATCCGCTGGCAGCACCATGGCGATCATCGAGCAGGACGCGATCCTTTCGAACGCCTGGGGAAGCAACTCCGGCCCCGCCACCCCACCTCATGGCAACCAACGCACAGCCCTCTATTTCGACTGGTCGGTTAAACCGATCACAACGCCCGCTAGATAACAACCGGGCTTTATTCTCACCTTTTGATTCATTCAAATCATCCCCAGTTTTTCACCTCCCCAATGAACCATTACCCGTCAAGTCGCGGGCGCTGACAAAGATCGCTGCAGGGCTCCGCTTGCCGCTCAGCCCGGTTAGGATGCCAATCCAGCCTCTGTCGTCCGAATGAACTACAATACGACTCTATGCGACTGCGATGTCGCTGATACACCTTAATTGCAACCCGATCTCCCTCATTTTCGAGAAAAACATTCTAGTCCATCCAACCCATACCACGACTTCATCAAATCCATGAAACTCCGTCAATTCTCCCTGTTCACAGCCCTGCTTGCTGGACCGTTCGCCGCACTGCTGGTCAGCCAATCCGCGCACGCGGGAACCTATTATTGGGACACCGACGGCTCCGGCACACCCGGCTTCGGCACCGCCAGCGGCACTTGGGGCACAGATGCCTTCTGGGGGGAGGACGCCGATGGGATTGGAGCCACGGCCAACACCTCCATCACCACTGCCGACAGCATCCATTTCGGCACAGCCGCGGCGGGTTTGACACCAGGCACGATCAACGGTCCCGGCACGGTGCAAGGTTTCCTCAACATGACCTTTGGCTCCGCCTCCGGCTCCATCGATATCTCTGGCGGCACTTTGGATCTGAATTCCTCCACTGGCAGCACCATCACGGTTAACAATTCGTCGGATTCCATCTCCACGGTTTTGCAGGGCACCGGTGGCAAACTGATCAAGGCCGGAACCGGCGCGCTGACCCTCGCTGGCAGCAACACCTTTTCCGGTGGGATTTCCTTTGTGGGGTCCGCTGCCAACAACTTCCTCGTGCTGAAAAAAAGCGATTCTGCCGGAACCGGTTCCATCAACCTCTATGGCGGTGTCGGCGCAATCAAGCTCGATAACACGGGCACGGGAGATAATATCGTATTTTCAAATACCATCAGCCTGATGTCCGGTAATCTATCAGCGCCACTTTTCTACAATGTGGCGGGCGACAACAAGATCACCTCAAACCTTGGCATCAATACCGGGGCCAGCAATACCGCCATTCAAGTGGATGGTGGCACGCTCGAAATATCCGGGAATTGGTATAACAGCACCACGAACCGCAATGTTTACCTCCAAGGCGCGAACAATGGTCTCTACTCGGGCAACATCCAGTTTGGTGCCAACAACTTAAACAAGGCAGGCGCAGGGACGTGGACCCTTTCCGGAACAAATACCTACACCGGCACCACCTCGATCAGTGGCGGCACGCTTAAGAACGGCAGCGCCACCACCTTTACCAACAAAGGCGCGCTTTCCATGTCCAGCACGGGCACCTTCGATCTTGGCGGCTTCAACGCCAGCGTCACCAATGTGTCCGCCAGCACGGCGACCAATACCATCATCAACAACGGCTCCTCGGATGCCACTCTAACGATCTCCGGCCAGGCCAACCAGGTCATCAACGCCCTGATCAAAGATGGCGCGACCCATAAACTCGCGGTCAATATCGCCAATACCAATGGGTCAGCAGCCTTCGCCCCTGGGGCAACCCAAAACACCTTCTCAGGTGGCCTGACGCTGACCCACAACGCCACCGGCACCCGGGTGCGGATCAATTCGGCCATCACCACCACCGGGTCCGCTGGTGCCATTACCAGCAGCCCCTTCGGCAGAGGGGCCATTACCATCGGCCAAGCTGCCTCGGAAAAGGCGCAAATCCTCATGGACACCGTGAGCAACAACACGCTGGCCAATGACATCATCGTCAATACCGCGAATGGCACCGATTTCGCTGGCAGCCTCCGGATCGACACCACTGGCAATGTCCTCTCCGGAACCATCACGGCCAACCTGTCCCATGCGCGTTTCGCGATGAACACAGGGGCATCCGCCACCGTGACCGGAAAAATCACGGGCCCTTCTGGCGTCCAAGTCGGAGGATCCACCAGCATTTATACCGGCACTTTGACGCTTGCCAATTCAGCAAATGATTACACCGGACCAACAATCGTATCACTCGGCACTTTGAAACTCGGAGTGGCTGGCTCCATTGCCTCAAGCAGTTCATTATCTATCGCCCCAGGTGCGATTCTCGACACGGTGGACCAACCCACCTTTGCCTTATCGGCCAGTCAGCCGGTCACATTCCAAGTCGATGGCTCCAGCTCCGGTTCCAGCGGCCGAATCAGCGCTTCGGGCATCAATATCTCAAATGCGGTCGTCGCCTTCGACATCGTCAACCCGCTCGACGATGACGCCTATGTCCTGGCGAGTTATACATCGAAGTCCGGCACTGCGTTTGCATCCGTCACTCCGCCTGCCGGATACAGGGTTGATTACTCCTACAATGGCGGCACCCAGATCGCATTGGTGAAGTCCGGCTTTTCCTCATGGATCGATACCAACTTCCCGACCTTGTCTGACAAGACCGCAGGTGGCGATCCCGACAACGACGGTATGGAAAACATGCTCGAATATGTGCTCAACGGCAACCCCGGCACTTCCGACTCCTCGATCCTACCGGAGCTGGATGTTTCGGGCGCAAACTTCGTGTTCAACTTCACCCGCCGCGAGGAATCGATCGGTGACACCACGCAGGTCTTCCAATACGGCTCCGACCTTGGCGGCTGGACCCCGCTGAACATCACGGCTCCGACCGCCGAGCAGGTTGCACTCGGACCAGTTACCAGTGGATTGCAGCCCGTCACCGTCACGATCCCGAAAATCCTCGCCTCCGGCGGCAAGCTCTTCGGTCGCCTGCAAGTGGTCAAAGTTCCCTGACCTCCGAATCATCATGACTCTGACCCGCTCGGAACCGCTCGTTCGAGGGATAGACGGCAAAGTTAAATTCACCTAATTGATGTCATTAAAATTTCCTTTGAGACCATGAAAAATCGCCACAATCCATTTCGGCTCCATTCACTCACCGTCGCCATCGCGCTCGGGGCCACATCTTCCTTACACGCCGCAAGCGGCACCTGGAACGTCGATGCCGACGGACTCTGGGGCACGGACACCAACTGGCTCGACAGCGTCATTGCCGATGACCTCAGCAGCACCGCCAGTTTCACCAACAACATCACGGCGGACCGCACCGTGCGCCTGAATGGCGACCGCACATTGAATAGCCTCGTTTTCAGCGACAATGACACAAGCACCGCCGGAAGCTGGATTCTAAACAACAATGGCACCTCCACCAATAACCTCATTCTCTCCGGCACCACAGGTGCCGCCGCTGGCACCGCACCGGTGATTGAGGTTGGTTCCCTCGGAGCTAACAAAACTGCAACGATTTCGGCAATCATCCAAGGAAGCTATGGCTTCACCAAAACCGGTACCGGGACCCTCGTCCTCTCGGGTGCCAATACCTACACTGGAACGACCCGGCTCAATGAGGGAATCGTCAGGGTCAACGCAAGCACTTCCTTGGGGAACAGTAGCGGCAATATCATCTTTGGTGGTGGCACACTCCAGTATGGTGTGGACGTCAATTATGGCACGCGTATCAAGAATTCCTCGACGGCGATTGTTCTGGATGTGAATGGCCGGAATATTGGCTTCACCAGCCAACAAGGGATTGATGATAGCAACATAGGTGGATTGAACTTGGTCAACTCTGGTGACACGACAACAACTGTCAGTGGAGGCACCCTGCTTTTTAATGGTGGAAACACGTTTAGCGGCGGCGTTTCCGTAGGAGACAAAGTGCGATTGCGCCTCCAAAACGCAGGAGCACTCAGCAACAACACCGTTAGCATCCAGAACGGCGGCCAGCTGCTTGTGAATGCAGCCCTCATCATTACCAACAATCTCAATATCGCCGGAGCGGGATGGACAGGTGACACCGGCGGGATCGCCTTAGGAGCGATTCGCTTCAACAGCGGCACCACCTCCGACATTCAAGGACAGGTCACCCTGAGCTCTGCGGCGACCGTATCGGCAACTGCGGGTGTTGCGGGAACGATCTCCGGCAAAATCACCGGAGACCACGCTTTGACCATCGGTGCGGGAGCGGGCACCGGCTCCGTCACGATCTCAAGCTCCTCCAACGATTACACCGGGTCCACCTCGATTGCCACCGGCACGCTGAAACTCGGTGCCACAGGAACCATTGCTGCCAGCAGTTCCATAAGTATCTCAGCGGCGGCCGTTCTCGACACGACCTCCCAGACGTCGTTCACCTTGTCCGGCAGCCAACCGGTCACCTTCAAGGTTGATGGCGTCGGTTCCGGTTCCTGCGGGCGGATCACCGCGGACGGCATCGCCATCTCCGATGCCGTTGTCAGCTTTGACATCGTCAACCCTCTCGACGATGCCGCTTATGTCTTGGCGAGTTACACCTCGAAATCTGGCACCGCCTTTGCATCTGCCACTCCACCTGCCGGATATAAATTGGATTACTCATACAATGGCGGCACCCAGATCGCATTGGTCCAGTCCGGCTTTGCTTCATGGATCAATATCAACTTTCCGAGCTTACCTGACAAGACCCTCGGCGGCGATCCCGATAACGACGGCGTGGAAAACATGCTCGAATACGTCCTCAACGGGAATCCGACGATTTCCGATCCTGCCATTCTGCCGGACCTTGATGCCTCGGGCGCGAATTTCATCTTCACCTTTACCCGCCGCGAGGAATCAATTGGTGAAATCAGCCAGATCTTCCAATACGGATCCAATCTGAGTGCCTGGACGGATGTCACCATCACAGGCACCCCCGGTCCGGAAGTCACACTCGGATCTCCCACCGAAGGCTTGCAGACTGTCACCGTCACGATCCCGAAATCCGCAGCCAGTACCGATGGCAAACTCTTCGGCCGCCTCCAGGTCGTCAAACTGCCCTGATCCTCCAAACGACTCTGCCTGTCGCTGTCCAAGCAATCGTCAAAGCAAAACCTTATCATCTGCCCTCCATCGATTCCGAAAAAATCTACGCAATTCCACCCCCACGAACCATGAAACACCGCCCCCATCTCATCCTCGGAACTCTCATTGTCATCGCGATCACCCAATCCTCCCACGCCGCCAGCGGCACCTGGAACGTCGATGCCGACGGACTCTGGGGCACGAATACCAACTGGTTAAGCAACGTCATCGCCGATGACCTCACCAGCACCGCCAATTTCACCAACGACATCACAGCGGACCGCATTGTGAGTCTCAATGCGGACCGCACCCTGAACAGCGTCGTCTTCAGCGACAGCGCCACGGGCACCGCCGGCAGCTGGACTCTGAACAACAACGGCGTCTCCACCAATAACCTCATCCTCTCCGGCACCACGGGTGCAGCCACCGGCACCGCGCCGGTCATTGAGGTCGGGTCTCTCGGCTCTGGCAAAACTGCAACGATTTCGGCAATCATCCAAGGAAGTTATGGCTTCACCAAAACCGGTGCCGGGACCCTCGTCCTCTCGGGAGCCAATACCTACACCGGAACGACCCAGATCAACGGGGGGATCGTCAGGGTCAACGCAAGCACTTCCTTGGGGAACAGTAGCGGCACGATCACCTTTGGGGGGGGCACACTGCAGTATGGCGGGGACGTCAATTATGGCACCCGTATCAAGAATTCCTCGACGGCAATTGTCCTGGATGTGAATGGCCGGAATGTCGGTTTCACCAGCCAACAAGGAATCGATAATAGCAACACAGGTGGATTGAACCTGGTCAACTCAGGCGACACGACGACGATTGTCAGTGGCGGCACCATTCTCTTCAGTGGCGTCAATACCTTCACCGGCGGAATATCCGTGGGAGACAAAGTGCGCCTCCGCCTTCAGACAACTGCAAGCGCACTCGGTAACAACACCGTGACCGTCCAAAACGGCGGGCAGTTATTTATAAATTCGACACTCACCATCACCAACGAACTCAATATCGCCGGGGCAGGATGGACAGGTGACACCGGTGGAATCGGTTTGGGGGCGATTCGCTTCAACAATGGCACCACGTCCGACATTCAGGGACAAGTCACCCTGAGTGCTGCCGCGACCGTCTCGGCGTCTGCTAGTATTACAGGAACAATCTCCGGCAAAATCACCGGAAACCATGCCCTCACCGTCGGGGCAGGGGCTGGCACCGGCATTGTGACGCTCACAAATAGCACCAACGACTACACCGGCACCACCACGATCAACACCGGCACGCTGAAAGTCGGTGCCGCCGGAGCGATTGCGAAGTCCTCCCAGATCATCGTCGGGGCCAATACGACTTTCGATGTCAGTGCGGTTTCCTTTACACTCGGGGCATCGAACGCGCAGACACTGAGTGGAACCGGAGCGATCACCGGCAACCTGACAGTCGGAGGCCAAGGCACTCTGGCCATTGGCACGTCACCTGGAACCATGACCTTCGGCGGAAATCTCGGTCTCAATGCGGATAGCATTTCCAATTTCGAAATCAATGGCTTCACCCTTGGAAACCATGACCTCGCCCTTGCCGCCACTGCTGGAACCCAGACGGTGACCTTCAATGGAGGCACCCTTAACCTGTTCTTTCAATCCGGATTCAACACCAACGGCACGGTCAAGATCTTCGACTTCGATGCCTATGCTGGCAGTGGTTTCACGACGGTGTCAGCCACCGGTCTCGCCAGCGGTTTCACGGCTTCCTTCGATCAAACCAACGGCATTGTAACCGTCGTCCCCGAGCCGGGCGCGGCTCTGCTGGGAGGTCTTGGACTCCTCGCCCTGCTGCGCCGCCGCCGTTTGGCATGAGCATAAGATCTGCCGTTGTTAATGGGTTTCTCAACGGCATTTGCATACCCGCCGGAGCGCTGGAGGGCGCTCCGGCGGGTTTTTACAATTGATGCCTCCTACCATCCGGGCCAGCCAATGAAACACGAAAACACTCGCCCGGTGCTGACGGAGTCACTAGCCGCCATCAGATTGATCATCATTGATGCCTCCAAACTATCCCGACCATCATCTATGATGCCGAATCAGAATCCGTTCGCCTCCATTGCTGCCAGCCTCGCGCTGCTCGGCCTTTCCGCTCGTGCCGCCGATATCACTCTCTCCACCGGCAGCTATACCGACACCCAAAGCTATGATAACGGGACCCTCGGGCCTGGAGAAAATCATATTGTGACCTTTAACTCCGGCGCGAACTATTCGTTTGTCGGCAACCTCACGCTTCCCACCGCATGGAACCGGATCAACCTCAACAGCGGTGCCTGGCTTAACGTCGGCGGCAATCTCAGCGTGGATGTCAGCGGTGTTTCACTCAATGGCGGCACATTGACGACAGGCAGCCTGCTTCTTCACGACAGCCCGAATTGGGCCGGAACACTCAACGATGGCAAGGTGTCGATCGAAAAGGGCGACTCGATCATCAACGGCTCGACGGTGGTGGCCAATCAATCCAATGCCAACTTCATCAGCATGGCTGGCGGCACAGGGGCCATCAACGGGTGGGTCGCCAACAATCTCTGGCTGGGAAATAGCGCAGCGACAATCCATTCGAACGGGTTCGACATCGGCATCACGATGGCCCTCGGCAATTTCTCTGGGCAAAACGGCAAACTGACCAAAACCGGTGCCGGCACACTGACCTTAAACGCCGCGAACACCTACACTGGCACGACAACGGTCAGCGCCGGCACACTGAAGCTGGATTTCTCGGCGGCCGGAGCCCCAGCCGACAACATCATCAACAACTCCACCAACAGCTCCGCACTGTCACTTGGCAGTGGGGTTCTTGAAATGATCGGCAAAGACAGTACAACAAATAGTCAGCGCATCAATGGGCTAAGTGTTTCCGGGGGCGGCTTGATAGGTATCTTTTCCGGAGCCTTCGGAACCTTGAATGCCAGCCTCGGAGCCATCACCCGCTCGGGCGCGGGGACCTTGGACATCACCCAGCCAACAAGCGGCACGATTTCCGCCACGACTCCCGGCACCAACAACGGCGTCGTCGTGGACGCGGGCAGCGCTTGGGCGAATTTCGTGACCGTCAACGGCGGGCAAACATGGGCGGGCATCAACGCCAGCAACATCGTCGCATTCAATAGTTATACTCCCAACGCTTTTGGTAGTTACAACACCCACACGGACATCACCGCCAACATGTCTTCAGGAGCTGCCTCCACCGGTGACATCCGCTTCGACACGGACAATATCACGCTGACCCTATCCGGTGCGCTCAACGTGGACGCTGGCGGCATCCTGGTGACGCCCAATGCCGCCACAAACGGAGTAATCATCACCGGCGGCAGCCTTTCTGGAAACGGCGCAGCCAAGAAACTTGCATTCTTCAACTACGGCAAGCTCACGGTTGGCTCACCGATTACCGGCACCGCCAATGGCGTCCTTTTCACGGGCCCCGGCACCACGACGTTGTCTGGGGCGAACACCTACACTGGTGCGACAACGATCAACGGCGGCACCTTGACGTTTTCCGGCAGTGGCAAACTTGGTGCCGCTGCGATTTCCCTCAAGACCGGAACACTCAACTTGGGCACGACAAACCAGACGCTCGGTGGCAATCTCAATACTGGCGGTATTGGGAATGGAGCGGTTGGCACTATCACCAACGGCACAATCAACCTTAACGGCAAAGCTGCCTACCTTCAAAGCGGCACCTTTACCATGAATCTAACGGGTAGCGGAGCCAGCCGCCTGTGGATCGGCGGGGACGCCAACGCCACCGTCGAACTCGGAGGCATCAATACCTCGACCTATTCCGATAGCAACTCAACCATTATCGGCCATTCAACTACCGGCAACGCTGGCACGGTGAAGCTCCTCAACGGCACCGCCCTTGGCCCGAACGGCCAAAACACCCAGGTGCATACCGGCACGCTTGACCTCAACGGCCAAACCGGCATCACCGGCAACTCCATCGCGCTCTATGGAACTAGCAAGATGGTGAATTCCGACACCGCCAACGCCGCGAGCTATGCAGGGACCGTGGACTTCTCCAACGTCACTACCCCCACGATCGGCGGTGCGGGCGACATCACGCTCAGTGGTTCCCTAACAAACGGCGGTTTCACCAAGACCGGCGCGGGCACGCTCACCTTGCTCGGGGCAAATACTTATTCCGGCGATACGATGATCGATGACGGCACCTTGGCCCTGAGTGGTAGCGCAACACTTGCCAACTCCGCGAACATCGTCGTGACGGGCGATGCGACCTTGGATGTCTCGGGCTTGAGTCCCTCCTTCGTGCTCGGCGCGGGCAGGACATTGCGCAATCGCGGAGAAACCACCGCAGCTCTGAAGGGCAACATCGATGCGAGCACCGGCGAGCTGGCGATATCGTTCCAAAGCGGAGTGCCTGCTTTCGCCATTGCCAGCGGCACGCTCACCCTTTCGAGCAGCACAGTGGTTCAAATCAGCGGCACTTTTGCGGTGGGCACTTATCGGCTGATCACTAATGCAGCGGGTGGCAGTGTCACCGGCCCGCTGCCTGCGGTGTCTTTGTTTCGTGCAACGGGTTATTTGCAACTCAGCGCCGGAGGATTGGACCTCGTGGTGACTTCCGGGGATCCGTTCAACTACCACATCGCGCCCACGGGCAATGACACCACGGGCGACGGCACGTCCGGCGCTCCGTGGCAGTCCATCACCAAAGTGCGTGACCACCTTCGCACGCTAGAGGGGCAAAGTAATGACATCACGGTGAATTTGAGCGGTGGGCGCTATGAGTTGGCCGATACCTTGTCCTTCACCCCTGCGGATTCCGGCAAAAACGAGCACTACATCACCTACCAATCCAAGCCGGGTGAGCAGGCATCGATCACAGGGGGCAGGAGAGTCACCGGATGGACCCAGGTTCCCGGCAAGTCCTACTGGGTGGCATCCGTTCCCACATCCGCCGGATTTGCCGACTATTTCCGCCAACTCTACGTCAATGGTGTTCGGGCTGAGCGGGCGCATTCCGCATGGATCAAGGGGGTCGGTTACTTCGATGATCCGGGAACCACGCACGCCATTGATGGGATCATGTTCAACACCTCGGAATTGAAGGCCTACACCAACGTCAGCGACCTCCGGCTGAGCCACGCTGCGAGCTTTAAAGTCGATGAGTTCCCCATCACCGCAATCATCGACGATTCCGCCAGTGGCCTGACTAAGGTCCGTTTGCAGCAACCGTATTGCCAAACCCGATATAGCCGGGGTGGTGGATTCTTCGAGCCCACCGACGAATGGATGTTCGTGCAGGCGTTCGAAGAACTCGATGAACCCGGAGAATGGTATCACAATCGCACGACCGATCAGGTGTTCTATTATCCGAATTCGTTCGAGGATATGACGACAGCGCAGGTGGATGCGCCAGCAGTGGACACATTGATGCGGTTCACCGGCACTTCTACGACGAATAAGGTCAGGAACCTTCGCATTCAAAATCTCATCCTGGAACACGGCAACTGGCTCTTCCCCCGCGACTATTACATCGGCGGAGGCCAGGCCGAGATCATTCATGGAGCAGCGAGCCCCACCGCCGGCGGCGCGCCCGTGAATTTCGAAATTCCCGGCCAAATCGTTCTCAACAACACGTTGGACCTCCAATTCATCGGCAATACGATCCGGCACCAGGGTGCCTGCGGTATTCAGGTTTACGATGGCGCGCGAAACACCCTGATCCAAGGAAACCGCTTCCTGGATCTAACCGCAGCCGCAGTGATCGGTGGACGCTACAATCATTCCGCCACCCGGGAAATATGCCACAACACGCTGATTTCTAACAACGTCATCCGCAACACGGGCAGTGACTTCATGGGAGCCACCCTAGTGAACAACCTGGGGCACACGGCGTTTCAAGTCGTTCACAACGACATGGCGGATGCGCCATACTGCGGCTTCCACCAAAGGACGGATTCCGGACTCGGCGGTGGCAATGGGGGAACGGTGGTCTCGTTCAATAAGGTATCTCTTGGCAATACCGGCGGGCGGTATGGCGTAGGAGATTCCGCGTATATCTACACCTTCGGCGAATGGCCGGGCAGCACGGTCGAGGGCAACGATATCAACACGATCAATGTCGCGAATGGAAACGTGTCCGGATTTTATCTGGATAACTCAAGCTACGGCTTGAACGTGATTGGAAATCTCATGCGCGGAGTCAGGCCCGGCAGCATGGGTTATAAATTCGTCCGCGCTTGGAACAACGATCCCACGGTCAACACCGCCAACGGGAACTACGGAGATTCCACGGTGAATTGGTGGCAGGTCGTCTCCGATCCGAACTACCATCAGCTTACGCTAGGCCAGCCTTTGCCGACGGCGGCGCAAGTCATTGTGGATTCTGCGGGCCTGGAGCCTGCGTATGCCAGCCTGCTTTATCAGGTCTATGGAGGAACCGATCTCGCGCGGGGAAAAACCGCCACCGCTTCCAGCCAATGGGACACGAACACGCCGGCGTCTTCCGCTGTGGACTGGAATTATGGTTCGATATGGCATCAAGCATCCGGCGATTCACTGCCCTGGTGGACGGTGGATCTCGGTTCGGCCTACGTCATCCAACGCATCGAAATCGCGCCGCGCACTGACATGGATCAACCCGACTCGCGCTGCAATTTCCAGGTGCAAGGCTCCAACGATAACGATTTTTCGGAATTCACAGTCCTCGCCGAACAAAACGAAGTGGCGTTTCCCTATCGCAGAACGGGATGGTCCAACTCTTGGATCCGGTTCGTCAACAACCCCAACGGCTTCCGCTACCTTCGCGTCAAGAAAACCTCCAGCGGCGGATTGAACTTCTCCGACTTCCAAGTCTTCGGCTATTCCGCAGGGTTCAACTACACCGGTCTGCTCTGGGATTCGAGTGCTTCGGGTGAGAAGACTGACGGGGCCGGGAACTGGTCTGCTCCCAACCAATGGTGGAGCGATGCAGGCAACCAGTCCTGGGTGAATGGCGGCGACGCCACGTTTGGAAATGGGAAAGGTGCGGCGGGAACGATCACGATCATCGGGGACGGTACCAGAGCAAACAGTCTCACTTTCAATGCGGCATCCTCCGGAAACTACACCCTCTCGGGTGCAGCGTTGGCGCTCGAAGGCAGGGGCCACTCGATCACATCCAGTTTGGGACTCAACCCCGCCATAACCTCTTCAATCACCGGCAACAGCGGATTGATCAAGAGCGGTCCCGGTTCTCTCACGCTCTCAGGAAGCAACTCCTTTGCGGGTGGCGTGACAATCAACGCGGGGACTTTGACCTTGGGTAATGTTGGTGCTCTCAATGGCACCACGCCCAACAACGTGACGGTCACGGCGGGTGCGCTCGCCATCAATGGGAATCACATCACGGTCCCCAACCTGAGTGTCACTGCGGGGGCTTTCATCCAAAACGGCGCGTCATCCGACGCAACCCTCACGATGAATGGCGGTAACATCACGGGATTCCGGGATAGCGGCACGGGCAAACTCGCCGTGGTGGCGACCAACAGCATCACTCTCAATGGTTCTAACACCTTTACCGGTGGATTGTGGATCAAGGGCGGCGTGATTGATATGGTAGGCGGTTCATCGTTTGGCAACGGGACGGTGACACTGGGTGACACCTCGGGTGCTGCCAACGTCCTCTTGGCAGGACACACGAGCGGCAACTGGGGTAACCCAATTGTCGTGGAATCAGGCGGCACCGGATCAGTGACTCTCAATTGCTTTGGTGGTTACAGCCCGACGCTGTCCGGCCCGATCCACTTGAAAAAGACATTGAACGTTTACAATAATAGCAGCAATGCCGCCACCCGGACGATTACATTGGGTGGTATAATTAGCGGCAGTGCGGGCCTGTATGTGTATTCGAACCGGAACAGCGATTTGAATCGAATTCTGCTCTCAAATACCACCAGCGATTTCACCGGACCAGTAACGATCAACTCGGGAACTGTGTATGTGTCCAGCATTGCCAACGGTGGCGCAGCAAGCAGCATCGGAGCATCCACCAGTGATGCGAACAATCTCAAACTGGACGGTGGCACTCTGAAATATACCGGTGGCAATACCACCAGCGACCGCGCCTTCTCGATCAGCGCCGGAAAGATCGCCTCCATTGAAACAACCGGCAACCTCAGCCTTGCCGGAGCCACCGGCACGAGTACAACCGGAGCCCTGTCCAAGTCAGGCAGCGGCATCCTCACTCTCACCGGGCTGCAAACCTACACAGGCGCGACATCCGTCAATGCGGGCACCCTGAAAATAGGCCCTGCTGGAGGCATCGCTCCAAGCAGCTCACTAGTTATCGCTGCAGGCGCGGTCCTCGACATGGTGGACCACCCCGTCTTCACCTTTTCCGCAAGTCAACCGGTTACATTCAAGATTGATGGTTCCGGCTCCGGTTCAAGTGGTCGGATGAATGCGGGAGGAATCGATATCTCCAACGCCGTTGTCAGCTTCAACATCGTCAACCCGCTCGACGACTCCGTCTATGTCCTGGCGAATTACACCTCGAAATCGGGCACGGCATTCGCATCGGTCACCCCGCCTGAAGGATATCAGGTGAGTTACTCCTACAACGGCGGCACTCAGATCGCATTGGTCAAGCCCGGCTTTTCCTCATGGATTGATACCAACATTCCAAACGTATCTGACAAGCTTCCGGACGGCGATCCCGACAGCGATGGCATGACAAACCTGTTAGAATACGTTCTCAATGGAAATCCCGGTATTTCTGATCCATCCATCCTGCCAGCCCTCAGTATCACTCCCACCAGCTTCGTCTTCACCTTCAGCCGCACGGACGATTCGGAATCCGACACCATCCAGACCTTCCAATACGGCTCGATCCTCGGTATCTTGGCGGATGAGATCATGATCGGAGCCTCCTCCATCGGACCCGACGTCAACGGAGTGACGGTGGGCGTGGCCGAAAACGCCGCCGCACCGGACAGCATCACTGTAACGGTCCCGAGGGGTTTGAACACCAGACTCTTCGGTCGTCTCCAGGTGACCGAAGTTCATTGATTGGGAAATCATCCACTACCACCTTCAGAATTGAAAACCCACTTATTATTGATTCCACGCCTATTTTTTCCCGTCGGGCTAACTTCTCTCGTCATCTGTGGCTCGCTCGCGGCCGCCACCTTGACGTGGGATGCCGATCCCGTTCTCACAGGGAATCAAGATGGGGCAGGAATCTGGGACACGAGCTCCGCAGCGTGGAATGACTGTGCCGCCATTTGGAACAACACCATTCCCGATAGTGCCGTCTTCGGCGCGGGAACCGGCGCGGCCGGCACGGTGTCGCTCGCAGTCCCCGTCACAGTCGCGGGCATCACCTTCTACACACCGGGCAGCGGCAACTACCTTATTTCCGGCGGTGCCGGGCTCTCGACGCTTACCTTCGCAGGCACCTCCTCCGCGCTTGTCGCCAACGTCGACGCGACCATCACCGCGCCGATCTCCGCCGCTGCGAGCCACGTCCTCAGCAAATCCGGCCCCGGCACGCTCACCCTCGGTCCCGCAGCTTCTTCCAGCTTCGGGCAGATTCAAAATCACTCGAAGGGCCTGCTCGTGCTCGGAGGCACCGGAACCCACGCCCTCGAAGGTCCTAACAACGCTCTCCGCAACGTGCAGCAAAGCGGCACATGGAACGGAGTGGACCCCATCAACGGCGAAATTCGGATTACCGGCGGCGTCTGGAATCTCGCCAATCTGAGCACCAACAGCTCCAGCACCTCGTTTCGCGGGACCCTCCGCGTTGCCGGAGGCGAGCTCAACGTCACCGCAAGCGGACGCCATGTCGGTTCCGCCAACAGCGAGGCCGCCATCGTCATCGACGGCGGTAAGATGCGCGTGCAGGCGGATCGTTTTACGCCCGGCTCCGATAGCCGCGGCCCCGCCACCATCTCGGTCAGCGACGGCCTCCTTGACGTCTATTCCACCACTTACGGCTGCACTCTCGGCTCGACCAACAGCTCCCTCTGGACGCAAACCGGCGGCTCCACACGGGTGGGCGTAAACGGCACCGCCTCCAAGAAGGACCTCGTGATCGGCGGCTCCACCGCCAATGTCAAAACGGCCTACACCCTGTCCAGCGGCGACCTCACGATATCCGCAACCCTCCGCGCCGGCACCACCGCCGCCGCCACCGGCCTGAACAATTTCAATTTCAACGGCGGCTTCCTCACCGCCGCCACCATCGACGCCACCAACCTCACCCGCTCCTCCAGCCTGACCGAGCCGGTGCTAGACGGCATCGAGCCCGGAGTATTCGCCAGCCGCGGCGGCACACTCGCCCCCGGCGGAGCCGAAATGGCCGGTAAAACCACCGTTACTGGCTCCTACGTGGAGACATCCACCAGCGCCGTTTCCATCGATATCGGCGGCACCACAGCCGCCACAGCTTTCCAACATACCACCGGCTCTTACCACGACCTACTCGCCATCAGCGGCAACGCTACGGTCGCCGGAAATCTCAGCGTCACGGTTCTCCCCGGCTTCTCCCCCGTCCCGAGCGACACCTTCAGCGTGCTCACCGTCGGCGGCGCGCTCTCGGGCTCCTTCCTCAACGCCCCTGTTAACGGCCGCGTCCTGACCGCCTCGGGCAATGGCAGTTTTCTCGTCACCCTCTCCGGCAACACGATCGTGCTTTCCGATTACGTGCAGTTTCTGCCCATCGAAATTGTCAGCCAGCCGGTTTCCCAGGCCATTTTTGCCGGTCAGCCAGCCGAGTTGGCGATCAACGTGAATTCCAACTCACCCACGAGCTATCAGTGGTACAAGAATGGCCTCGCCCTCCCCGGGGCAACTGCGGCGACCTATTCGCTCGCCGCCACTCAAGTCTCCGATGCCGGGGTTTACACCGTGGTTGCCACCAACGCCGTTGGCTCGGTCACCAGCCAGCCGGCCCGCCTTCTCGTCGCGCCGTCGTGGAGCAGCCCGATCGCTTTCCGCTACGATATGGACGCCGCGCCTGTCACGGGAACGAACAACGTGCCGGATTCCACCGGCCGCACCCTGGGGACCTTGGTCAACTCACCGCCACCGTCGCTCACCACCGGCCCGATTGCCGCCACCGTCAATGCCTGGGATTTCCGCAACACCAGTTCCTACATCCGCGTCGCCGCCAATGACGTCACCCGCTCGCTGGGCGACATCAGCAAGACCAGCGGCCTCACCGTCGCCTTTTGGGTCAATGCCACCAATCCCCCCATCAACAGCCGCATGGCAGGGCTCGGCGGAACCATCGACCTGAATGTCAGCGGCACCGGAGTCCTGAAATTCAACTTCGGCAACGGCAGCAACATCCCGCAGTTCAGCCTCACCACCCCGGGCTCGACGCTCAATGGGACATGGAAACATTTGGTCGCCACCGTGGATTTCACCTCCGGCACCAACAATGCCCGGCTTTACGTCAATGGCTCCCAGACCGCGGTGGATTCCCAGCTGATCCAAAGTTCCTTCACCTCCGGCTCCAACTTCATGATCGCCGCGCGCGACAACGGCTCCAGCCAGGCCAAGGGGCAACTCGACCAGTTCACGGTGTTCACCCGCGCCCTCAGTCCCTCGGAAGTCACCCAACTCTACGCCGGCGACATCGCCAACTATCCGCCGGATCTCACCGCTTCCGCGCTCAACGATTCGATCCTGGCACCCGCAAAATTCACCACCCTACTCGCCCTCGCTGGCGATGACGGGTTCCCCGCAAATCCTGGTGCGATTTCCTACGTTTGGAGTCTCGTTAGCGGACCGGGCACCGTCACTTTCTCCACTCCTTCCGCCAACGTCACGGACGCGACCTTCTCCGCCGTGGGCACCTACGTCGTGCGCGTCACCGCCAGCGATGGCCAGCTTGCCAGCACTCGCGATCTCACAGTCAAAGTGGTCGAAAACCAAGCCCCCGTCGTCTATTGCGGAGCCAACGCCCGTGCCGTAAACACCGGCGCAACCGTTTCCCTCACCGGCGGTGCCATCGACGACGGGCTTCCATACGATCCCGGCACGCTCACCTACCAATGGACCCAGACATCCGGCCCCACCGCCGTATTCGCAAACGCCACGGAAAGGAACACAACAGTATCCCTGCCTTCCACACCCGGCACCTACGTATTCCGCCTTTCTGTGAGCGACGGCCAGCTCACCGGCTACAAGGAAATCACCATCACCTCTGCTGACAACCTCGCCCCGGTGGTCTCCGTCACCTGCACCGCGCCCATCGTCATCTGGAACGAAAACGGACCCAACCTCGCCCCACTCGTCGCCAGTGCCACCGACGACGGATTTCCCGCAGCTCCCGGAGCCGTAAGTTATGCGTGGTCCAAGCTCTCCGGCCCCGGCACCGTGACCTTCGCCTCGCCAGCTTCCGCCACGACCAACGCCACTTTCTCCGCGCCTGGCTTCTATCAAATAACTGCCAGCGCTTCCGACGGAGCCCTTTCCTCCGCCGCCGATATCTGGATCAACGTCCTCCCCCCCGGCTCCGGTCTCCTTGGCGACGCGCCCGCTCTGGAGGTTTTCACGCCCACACCTCCGCCCTACGAGCACCCGCGCATCTTCTTCACCGATGCCGACCGCCCCGCCATGCTTGCGCGTGCGGCCAGTGTTCCTTCCGTCATCGATGGTGTCGCCTCGCTCCGCTCGTTCGTTTCCGGTAGCCTCGACAACCCGAGCACACCCATCGGCAAAGCCTTCCTCGCAGCCAAAGCTAGCAACGTCGGCTACTCGATGCGCGATGTCATTGAAGCCGGCGACCCAATCTATGCCAACATGGCGGGAGGCCGCAGCGGCCTCTACAGCGCCCTGGCCTCCGCCTGCTTCGTCGCCTGGCTCGATCAAAACAACCCGGCCCGCCTGACGGATCTCGCCACCGCCGTCGCCACCGTCGCCCGCCAGCATGCCACCTGGTATGTGCCCAAACCCAACAACTCGGACATGGGATACGACATTTATGCCGAACTCGGATTTTGTTACGACCTCATGTACGACTGGATGACCGAGGAACAGCGCGGCGCAACCCGCGCCCACCTCTCGGCCATGTCTTACTCCCGGCGGACTTTCGCGTGGAATGAACGCGACACCGCCTTCTCCACCAACTGGCGCACCTTCCATGACCACCTCGTCACCGCCGGCTTGGCCATCGAGGGCGAGGAAGGCTACGACGCCGTCGCCATGGCCGACATCAAAGGCGCACTCAAACGCTTCTGCACCAAATGGGGCATGACCCCCGAAGGCTTCAGCCGCGAAGGCCCGGGCTACTTCGGCTTCGGCATGACCAACGGAGCCACCGCCGCCTACTCGCTTTCCCGTCGTGGCGAAAACCTGTTCGTCACCACCTACCTCGGTCGCGGGGTCCAGGAATATTTCTACCAACTCGCTCCCGATAACAGCGGCCGCATGACCGGCCACAACGATGCCCAAGGCTGGGGCAACGGCTCCGGCCAGGCATCTTACTATGATGTCGTGAAAGCCGTTTATCCTGTGGATCCCGTTGTTGACCTCGTTCATCGGAAAGCGATGGAATCGATGAAAACCGCCACCGCGACGGAGCTCAGCCAGCCACTCATCCGCGCGATCTTCGGGCGCGCCCTGCTTCCGGGAAATGACACCTTCGCCGCCGTCGTCGCCGCGAAAACTCTTCCATCCGCCGTGTTCTCGCCCCAACGCGGCTTGGGCGTCGCCCGCTCCGGCTGGGATGCCGATTCCTTGCGCCTCGACTTCGACTCCCGCCCCGACCTGATCGACATCGGCCACGTCCACTCCGACCGCAACAGCTTCTATCTCGCCGGTGCCGGTCGCGATTGGATCACCGATTCCGGCTATCACAATGAGGAAAACGACAGCCACAGCACCGTGCTCATCGACAACCTCGGCCTCGCCGGTTCCTCGCTGAAGCCCAAGTGGCCGGCTCTCCCCAGCAAATTCGTGGAGTCCACCCACACCCCGCTGCTCACCCTCTTCGCCGGGGATGCGAAGGCGGCGTATTGGTATTCCTGGAACAGCAGCTCGACCTTTTCCTATGCCAACAGCTCCCATGGCCTGCCCACTCCCTACCGCTGGGCCGATTTCTTCCCGCCCGGCTTCCACCCACCGGCGGCGGCTTCCGGCACCAATCTCTGGGCGGGGAAATTCGTCCACGCGGAGTCCGATCCCGCCAACCCCACCCAACTCGCCCTCTACAACCCGGTTGAAAAGGCCTTCCGCACCAGCCTGATGGTGCGCGGCGATGGGGCCAACGCCTTGCCCTACGTCCTTATTCTCGACGACATCCAAAAGGACTCCCTGCCCCGGCAATACCAATGGTCCGCTGCGGTCGGCGGCTCGGGTGGAAGCATGATGGTCCAGCCCGGTGCCACTGACACCGAGGCGATCCTCTACCGCGCCGACGACGCCGACTCGGGCAGCGCGCTGCCGCGCCTGCTGGTCCGCGTGCTCGGCTCCAACGGCAGCGGCCCCGCCATCGGCGTGGTAGGCACCAACGTCGCGGGCGATCCCATCCCGCGCGTCGTCATCACCCGCGAAAATGTCGTCGCCCCAGATTTCAAGGTCCTGCTTTTTCCGCACCGCGACGGAGCCTCGCTTCCCGCCACCACCTTCAACGGCAACGTCATCACCGTGCAGCAAGGTGGAGCGGTCGATACCCTCACCCTCGGCGCGGGCGCTGATGGCCGGACGCGCGTCGTCTCGTTCACCCGCAATGGCGGAGCACCCCCGGTGATCACCGTGCCTTCCACCGTGCAGATGGTCACCACCGAAATCGGCGATACCGGACTCCCCTACGCCACCGTGAATTTCGCCCCCTCGGCCATCGACTCCGCAGGACAGCCTCTCGCGGTGGACGTGCTCCCCGCCTCCGGCAGCCGCTTCCGGGCCGGCCGCACCGAGGTCCGCGTCGCCGCCACCGACTCCGCAGGCCGCGTTTCCACCCGCACCTTCGACGTGGTGGTGGCTCCGCCCGCCCCCGTCCTGGCCATCGGATCGATCATCAATACCTCCTCCACCGGAGCCAACTCCATCGGCCTCTCCTGGACATCCAGCGGTGCGGAAACCCATGTCGTGAAACGCTCCAGCACTCCCGGCGGGCCATACACCCCCATCGCCAGCGGAATCACCGGCTCGACTTACACCGACACCAGCCTTGGTAGCGGTCCTTACTATTACGTCGTCACCGCCCTCGTCGGCGGGGTCGCCAGTGCCGACTCCAACGAAGTCGCTTTCACCTCCGTGCCCACGCCTTGGACCGGTGCCGATGTCGGCAACGTCGTCCTCACCGGCGGCAGCGCGTTGCAGGACGGCGTTTTCACCATCACCGCCGCCGGTGCCGATATCTGGGGCGGTGCGGACGCGTTCCATTTCGTAAGCCGTCCGTGGACGGGCGACGGCGTTCTCACAGCGCGGGCAATTTCTCTCGGAAATACCCACGCATCCGCCAAGGCAGGCGTCATGTTCCGGGAAACCTCCACCGCCGGGTCCCGTTATGCCGCCACCCTGATCACACGCTCCAGCGGCGCACAGATGCAAGGGCGTGCCACGACCAACAGTTCGAGCATCACCCAGGCGACCCTCAGCGGCCGCGCCGCCCCGCAATGGCTCCGACTCGTGCGCCAAGGCAATGTCTTCACCGCCTCCGCCTCGCCGGACGGGGTCACCTGGACGCGGATCGGCGGCACGACCGTGAGCATGAACGCCAGCCTCCTCGCCGGGTTCGCCGTCACCTCCCACAATGCCTCCGCCCTTACCACCGCGCGCTTTGACAACGTGCGCTTCGTCGGACCTCCCACCGCTCCCGATGGCCTGACTGCCACGGCAGCTCCGTCCGCGGTCTCGCTCGCGTGGAACCCCGCGGCCGATGCCGACACCTACACGATCCGACGCGCCACTTCAGCCAGCGGCCCCTTCACTGTCGTGGCGACCGGACTCAGCGCCGCCTCCTACGACGACACAGGCCTGCCCAATGGCACCCCCCACTATTACACCGTCAGCTCCACAAACGCCCTCGGCGAGAGCACCGTCTCCGCCGTCGTCAGCGCCACGCCGCAGGAGGATTTCGCCGCTTGGAAAATCGCCCACGGCTTCCCGGCGGACGCCCCCGCGACCCTGCTCCGCACGGATGGCGTGTCCATTCTGCTTGCCTACGCCTTGAATCTGCCGCTCCACGGCGCCTTGCCCGATCCCGCCCTGCAAGGCGACCACATGGCATTCACCTTCCTGCGCGCCCGTGCCGACGTCATCTACGAGGTCATCGGCAGCGATGATCTGGACGATTGGACCGTCATCGCAACTGACCCAGGCACCGTCGGACAGGTCGTCACCGTCGTGGACACGGAATCCTTCACACCACGCCGCTTCATGCGCCTGCGCGTTTCCCAGCGCTGATTCGCAGTGTATCAGGGCACCCAATTGAGCCGAATCAATGCGAAGGCGCGGTGCGGACAGGAGATATCTACCAAATTGCCGCGGACACAAAAGTTCATGTCGTCCAAATGATCGACAGAGCACAGGTAGCCAATGGCAAAAGAAATCTAAAGGGTTTCCGTTAATCCATTTGCCCGCGAGGAAACCTCAAACCCCAAAAAAAGTCTTTCCAGCCGTTTATCACACTCCGAGGGTAATCTGATGTCGATCTCCTACCTCTTTTTTAATTCGTATGATTATTGAAATCTGTAATTCCTATCTTCTTGTTTAGGATGATTCTCCGCTCACTCGCTCAAGCTTGGTTGGTGGTCATGATCGCGGGCGCTGCCATTGCACAAACGGTCTTCCATGTCTCGCCGTCAGGAAACGACGCCACAGGAGATGGGTCCGGCGCGAGTCCGTGGAAAACTTTGGAGGCGGCGCGCGACGCCATCCGAACTTCTCGCGCAAACGCCAACATGCAGGACGACATCGTCGTCAACCTTCATGGCGGCAGATATGAACTCAGCGGCACGCTTGAATTCACGCCAGCGGACTCCGGGAGCAACGGACGCTACATCACCTATCAATCGTCCCCCGGGGAACAGGCGTCCCTATCAGGCGGCAAGCGTTTGACTGCTTGGGCGCGAGTTCCTGGAAAACCCTACTGGGTCGCATCGGTTCCGACTTCCGCAGGATACGCCGACTATTTCCGCCAGATCTATGTCAATGGCATCCGGGCCGAGCGTGCGCGTTCGAAATGGATCAATGGAGTGGGTTATTTTGATGATCCGTCCACGACCCATTCGATCGATGGCATCACTTTCAAAGCTGCAGACCTGAAGGCGTTCGGCAACGTTTCGGACCTGCGACTTCTGCATGTCTCAAGTTTCAAGGTAGATGAGTTTCCCATCATTTCGATCCACGAAGATGCGTCAAACGGATTGAAGAGAGTCAGGCTTCAGCAACCTTATTGCCAGATTCGCTACAATCGGGGAGAAGGTTTTTTTGAAGCGACCGACCAATGGATGATCATCAACGCCGTCGAGGAACTCGATGAACCTGGCGAGTGGCGCCTGAATCGCGCGACGCACCAGTTGTTCTATTATCCCAATTCCTTCGAGGACATGGCCACGATCCAAGTGGATGTTCCCGTAGTGGAAACACTGTTGCGGTTCTCCGGCACATCCACCACGCACAAAGTGCGCAACATCCGGATCAAGAACCTCATCATCGAGCACGGCAACTGGCTATTCCCCCGCGACTACTACTTTGGAGGTGCGCAAGCCGAGATCCTCTATGCTGGTGTGCCGTCAACAGCATCCGGGGCCGCGGTGTCGTTTGAAATGCCCGGCCAGATCCTGCTCAATCACACATCGGATCTCCAGTTCATCGGCAACACCATCCGCCATCATGGAAGCTGCGGCATCCATCCCTACAACGGAGCGGAAAATACACTGATTCAAGGTAATATCTTCAATGATCTAACCGGGGCTGCGGTGCTCGGCGGACGCTTCGCCCAAGCCCCCGCTATTACGCATCAGGAAATCTGTCAAAACACCCTGGTTTCCAACAATGTGATCCGCAATACGGGCAGTGACTTCATGGGCTCCTCGCTCATCAACAACCTCCAGCACCTGTCGTTCCAAGTCATTCACAACGATATGGCGGATGGCCAGTACATGGGCTTTCACCAACGAAACTCCGCCTCCACGGTCGCCGCCGCGGCCGGGATGGGCGGAACCGTCGTCTCATCCAACCGGATCCGCATGGCCAACTCCGGCGGCCGCTACGGCGTGGGGGATGGAGGATACATTTACACCTTCGGTGTCTGGCCGCGCAGCAGTGTTACAGGCAACGACATCGATACCATCTACGTCGCTGGGGGAAACGTTTCCGGTTTCTATCTCGACAATCTCAGCTATGGAATTGCCATCAACAGCAACGTGATGCGCGGCATCAAGGCCGGCGGGATGGGCTACAAGTTCGTCCGATCATTGAAAGACGACCCCACCGTGAACTCCGCCAATGGCAACTGGGGCGACTCCACAGTGAACTGGTTCAAAGTGGTGAAGGATCCAAATTACCATCAAATGACGCATGGCACGCCACTGCCCGCAGCGGCTCAGGACGTCGTCAATGCGGCCGGACTCGAACCCGCTTATCAACATCTTCTCAGCCGCATCCATGATGGAACCGACCTTGCCCGTGGCAAGACCGCCACCGCCTCAAGCCAATGGAATTCAACCACGCCCCCATCGGCCGCAGTGGACTGGAATTTCAACTCCATGTGGCATCAGGCCGCCAACGACCTGAACTCTTGGTGGTCCGTTGATCTCGGCGCTTCCCATATCATCCAGCGGATCGAAATCTCCGCCCGCATCAATCTCGATCAACCGGACTCACGTCGCAATTTCCAGGTTCGGGGTTCCAATGATCCCAACTTCACCACCTTCACGGTGCTGGCAGAACAAAATGAGGTGCCTTTCGCTTATCGAAAAACCGGCCTGTCCAACTCTTGGCTCAAACACATTTCCAATCCAAACGCGTTCCGCTATCTCAGCGTGGTCAAGACCGCACCAGGTGGACTGAATTTCTCTGAGTTCCAAGTATATGGATTTCGAATTGGTTCGTAATTGTCCGTGCCGAAAGATTGTCCGAATACCCGCTTCTTCTCAACCTGATCTTCCATTCATGACTTCTCCGTATTTGCCGGGTTTCATTTTCTTATTCGTTGTTTTGGCTGCACAGGTGTACGCGGCTGCGCCTGAGCGCGGCTTCTTCAGCAAGGCACCTACGGCGAAGTGGGAACAGGCTCTCGTCAGCGGCAACGGCACCCACGGAGCCATGGTCTTTGGCGTCCCTGCGGACGAAACCGTCATCATCAACCACGGCTCGCTTTATCTGCCACTGCACCCACCGCTGCCCGCTCCGGAAACCGCCACCATTCTGCCGGAAATCCGCAAACTCATGGCGGATGGAAACTTCCAAAAAGCCGCGGATCAAGTGGTGGAACTCGCCAACAAGAACGGCTATTCTGGCAAACACTGGACTGATCCATTTATCCCCGCCTGCGACTTGAAAATCGCCATGCCACACCGGGGCCAACTTCGAAACTACGAGCGCTCCGTGGATTTCGCCACCGGGGTCGCCTCTGTATCATGGAGTGACGACCGCGGCTCTTTCACGAGGAAACTCTTCGTTTCGCGCAAAGACGACGTCATCTCCATGTCCATCACTGGTCCAGGAAAGAGCGGTGTGGATTGCACGGTTTCTCTGGCAACACGCCCGTTCAAAGGCACCGGAGGCTGGGGGCCGGAAAAAATGTTCAAGAACGGAGTGAAGGACATCGGTATCAAGGCGGACAAGGACCTGCTAGTCTATCAGAGCGGATTCACACATGCCTACGAGGGCGGGCCAAGGGGATATGAGGTCGTTTCCAAGGTCATCCCCAAGGGTGGCACGATGACCGATGACGGCGAATCCATCACCATCCGTGGTGCCGACGAGGTGCTCATCCTGTTGCGCGTCGTATTGTTGCGGGACTCAGGAAAATCCCAGTCATCGAAAACGGCGGCTGAACTCTCCGCTCTTCCTGCCGACTTCGACGCGCTACTTCAACCCCACGCCGCCATCCACGGCGGGATTTTCAATCGATCCCGGCTGGATCTCGGCGGTGGCGCGGACCGATCACTGCCAAGCGAAGAACTTATCGCAAAGTCCAAGGCCGGAGCTACCAATCCAGCACTGTTAGAGAAACTCTACGATGCGTCACGCTACAACATCCTCAGCAGCAGCGGAGCAGTGATGCCGAATCTCCAGGGCATCTGGACCGGCACCTGGAGCCCGTTCTGGTCGGGCGATTTCACCATGAACGGCAATCTGCAAACTGCCATGACCGCCAATCTATCAGGAAACATGGCCGAATGCCTTGAGCCGTATTGGAAATTTCTCGAAACCCACATGCCCGCCTTCCGCGACAATGCGAAGCGCCTCTACGGTTGCCGCGGCATCCACGTGCCGTCGCGCGCGAGCACCCATGGCTTCAACAACCATTTCGACGCCACTTGGCCGATGACCTTTTGGACCGCCGGCGCACCTTGGGCAGCGCAGTTCATGTATGACTACTACCTTTACACCGGCGACGAGAAGTTTCTCCGCGAGCGTGCCCTGCCGTTCATGATGGAGGCGGCGCTTTTCTACGAGGACTTCCTCATCTCCGGTCCCGATGGCAAACTGCTCTTCAGTCCCAGTTATTCGCCGGAGAACCACCCCTCCAACAATCCCTCCCAAGCCTGCGTGAATGCCACCATGGACATCTCCGCCGCGAAAGAGTTGTTAGCCAACCTCGTTGCCGCCTGTGACAAGCTCGGCGTGGAAAAGGACGGCGTCGCCCGCTGGCGCACCATGTTGGCGAAAATACCACCCTATCAAATCAACCCCGACGGCGCGCTCAAGGAATGGACCACGCCGTTGCTGGAGGACAACTACGCGCACCGCCATTGTTCCCATCTCTATGCCATTTACTACGGCATGCCCGCTGAAATCAAAAACGACCCGCAGCTCCTCCAGGCCTTCCGCGTGGCGCTGGAAAAGCGCATGGACGTGCGCCGCAAGGAAGCGGAAGACATCAGCGTGAACGGCCGCCCGCCCGGTGAAATGGCCTTCGGCATCGTCTTCGAAGCCATGGCCGCCGCCAATCTCCATCATGCGGATGAATGCGCACTCATCTTGGAATGGCTGGCGAACCGTTACTGGAACTCCAACCTTGTCAGCACCCACAACCCGAAGGAGATCTTCAACACCGACATCTGCGGAGGACTTCCCGCAATCATTCACCGCATGCTCGTCGATTCGCAACCGGGTTGGATAGAACTGCTGCCAGCCCTGCCCGCAGGATGGTATGAAGGAAGCATCGAAGGCATCCGCTGCCGTGGAAACATCGAGATCCGCTCGCTCGATTGGTCGCATGAAACCGTCCGCGCCACCCTCCGCTCTGTTGCCGACCAAACGATTCAGCTTATGATACCCGGAGAAACCACACCACGCGTCGTCACCCTGCCCGCCGGTTGCGATATCACCCTCACCGCCAATCGCCCCGCTGGCATGATGGCTCTCAAAAACCCTGTCTGGACCAGCAAGGACAATCTTCGAGATCCCTCCGTGATTCCGACGAAGGACGGTTACCGCCTGTTTTACTCGCGCTACACAAGGGAGAATGCGTCTTCTCCCAACAGCTGGAGCGTCGCCGAAGCCACCACCCGCGACTTCTCCGTGTTCGAAAACGACCGCGACATCTCGCCCAAAGGCCATGCCTCACCCGGCGATGTCATCGAATGGCACGGCCGCCACATCCTTCCCTATCAGACTTATCCGGCTAAGCCCACGCGTCTTTGTTTCAGTGAGTCTCAGGATCTCAGGAACTGGTCGCTACCCAAAATTATACTTGAAGAAGCAGCCGCACTTCCATGGAACGATTTCAAGCGCGTGATCGATCCCACCTTCTTGGTCGATGGCGACACGTTGCACTGCTATTTTGTCGGATCCGGAAAAATCAATGAAGCTGGAGGCCGCGCCAACTTGTTAGGCCACGCCATCACCCGCGATCCGAAACTGGAAAAATGGGACATCCTCACGCGGGACAAACCGCTCATCGGGATTTCCCCACAAGCTCCCGACGGCGTGGAAAACATCATGATCTTCCGCACCGGCGACCACTGGACCATGATCTACAGCGAAGGCCTCGCCAATCAACACCTCGCCCATGCCACATCCAAGGATTTGATCTCATGGAAACTCGAAGGCCCCATCGATATTCCCATGCATTCGTGGATGGCCCGCAAACATGGCGCTCCATTCGTATGGCGCGAAAATGACCGCTTTTGGATGATCCTCATGGGTGAAAACGCCGCCGGCCGCACCACCTTCGGCCTGCTGCACTCCACCGATGGCAAAACCTGGCAGCCACTACCGGAATCCTCCCGCTAGAGCACAATAACACAATCAAAAACTTCATCGGGCAATCCATTCGAAGATGCCGGGGTGGGTATTCTTATCAAGCGCAGGGAAGCTGATCCTGAGGAACCGCGTCTGAGCCGGGAAATCAATCACCACCGGCGATCCTGATACGCCGGACTCGCGATGATCGGCGAGAGTTTGCCATGTCTTGCTGTCCGGCGATATTTCGATGATAAACTGATAGTTCTTCCATGGATACTCGAAACGAATCTCCTGGCGCACGACGGTTTTTGTCCGACCAAGATCCGTCTGGATCCACGCCTCGGAGGCACCCTTTGCGGCGGCCCACAACGTGGCGTGATTGTCGTCCGCTACCATGCCTGCGGAGTTGTGTGGTGCGCGCTGGCTGGAAGCCGTTAGAACCAACCCCTCTCCTTATCCCTCGGCACTCCGGACGATATCCGGGCCCTCGTGGGTCGGGATCACCTTTACAATCGATCCGATCGCGCCGAAACGCAACTCGTCCACGCAGATCTGGCGGCCAATGAACTCCGGGTCGAAAGGAATGCTATGGCGGTGATAGAGGATGTAATGACGGCCATCCTTCTCGAACACGGAGTGATGCCCGGGAGACAGAATGTTCTTTGCTGTGTCCGTCACCAGGCACGGGCTCGTGGCGGCTTCCTCGAAGGGTCCGAACGGCGAATTGCCCACCGCATGATGAACTTGATAGGTATCCTCAATGGTCTTGCCGGAGGAATACATCAGGTGATAGCGCCTGCCGTGTTTTACCATGAACGGCGCCTCGAAATACCGGGCGGGCGTGACATCCCGCACCTCGCCATCAAAAGTGACCATGTCCGCTTTCAGCCGGACCGCCCAACATTTGCCATTCACCCAGTTCCAGCCGGATCCCCAATAGAGATATGCTTGTCCGTCATCATCCATGAAGGCCTCAGCATCGATCATGTGGAAACCGGGACGAAAATTCTCCGGCACCAGCGGCTTTCCGTTGTTGGCATCCCGCCAGGGACCGAGCGGATGGGAGGCGACTCCGACCCAGATCTCACTCCCTACCGAGACATACATATAATGTTTCCCGTTAACCGCCCGCACCACCGAGGGAGCCCACACCATGTTTTCGCGCGAGGTCGGGCTGGTGCAATCCTTCTTGGTCGGCCAGTTGAGCGCGCGGTAAGTCCAGTTTTTGAAATCCGTGGATTCCCAGCAACCGAGTTTCTCGCCACCCCAAGGATCGATGGTGGCATAGAGGTAATGGTGCCCGTCGTGCGTGACTAATGAAGGATCCGCAAAATACCCGGGAAGAATCGGGTTTCCCGCCTGCGGCGCGGCGACATCTGCCGCCAATCCAGCTGTTAGATAAATATATAATACGATGGCGAGGATGATAGGTAGATTCAACATGGTCACCTAGAAGACGGCGTGGTGGCGACATTCCTTTCGTAGGGCTTACGAATAGAAAACCCCCGTTGGGCATCGCTCGTTCGAGCGATAGACGCCAACCGAGTGACTAGACATACTTTCGGGCAGTCTGCCGGAGGTTCATCTCACTCTTTCACCAATCTCATCAAATCCCAAACCTGATCCAATCCGTGAAAACCCGCAATAATCCTTGGCTGCGTGGCAGCCTCCTCGCCGCATCTCTCTTCCTCAACCTTTCCCTGGACTCTCACGCCGCAACCTACGACTGGAGCGGCGCGTCGAGCGCGAACATGTCCGGCACTCCGCTCAACTGGGGCGGTACCACTCCCGCTGCGTCCGACACCGCGCGCTGGAATTCCTCGTCCTATACCAACGCCCCGACTGCCAACGCGGACATGACCATCGGCCAGTTGCTCTTTGGAGCCGGCAATACCGCAGGCATTACTTTTGGCGGCACTTCCACCCTCACTCTCAATGGCATCTCCGGGGTAGGACTCCAGATGAACAGCGGAACCGGCGCGATCAACATCGGCACCACTACCACCAGCACCCCCAAATTCAAAATCGGCGCCAGCCAGTCCTGGAATAACAATGACAATAGCCTGCTCTCGATCTGGGGGACGATCACCAATTCCGGGAATACCACCCCCTACGTCCTGACCATCGGAGGCACGGGCAATATCGATTTGATCTCGGGCATTTCCAACGGTGGAACCACCGGAAGCCTTGCTATCACCAAGACCGGAACCGGCACTCTGAAGCTCACCGGCTCGAACACTTTTACCGGCGGTCTCACGGTCAATCAAGGCACCTTGCTCGCCCAATCTTCCGCCAACGCGATGGGCGGCAGCGGCACGGGCGTTGTCAATCTAGGCGACACCACGGGCTCCGCCAATGTCTTGATGCAACTCGGAACTTCCTCCACTTTCAACAATCCGATCACCGTCCGCTTTGGCAGCTCAGGCACCGCCACCATCTCTAATTTCTCGAACTACAACCCAACGCTCGCCGCCACGCTCACCCTGGACAAGGGTCTGACCCTCAGCAACACGGACAGCGGCGCACCCTTTTCCCAGGTCTTGACTGTCAGTGGAAAAGTCACGGGTGCCGGAGGTTTGACCCTCACCGGCAACAACGTCGGCAGCCAGATTGTTCTAGCAAACACCACCAACGACTATCTCGGATCCACTGCGGTCAACGGCGGCACTTTCCGCCTCTCCGGTGCCATCGGCGGTGCCGTCTCCATCGCGGCCGCGGCGGGCATCGCTGGCGAGGGCTCCATCAGCACCGGTGGCAGCCTCACTCTCGCGGATGGTTCCACCCTCACTGCCGATGGAAAAACCTCCGCCGCGCTGTCTGTCGGAGGGGATCTCACCTTCGATGCCACGACCCATGTCGTCCTTGAAGCAGCGCCCGCCACCCCCGGAATGGCAACAACCATCCGCCTGCTCGATTACACCGGAACCCTGAGTGGCGGGAGCACCACCTTCGTGCTCCAAAATGCCGCCAATTACCGCGGTCATTCGTTTTCCACCACCACCTCCAACCAAATCAATATGACTCTCGACGCCAAGTCGATCGTCTGGTCCGGCACAAGCGCCGATTGGGATGTGGTAACCAGTTTGAACTGGGACTCGGGTGCCGAGAAATTCCACCAAGGAGACGCCGTCACGTTCAACGACGACGGAACGACCAAGGCCGTGACGCTCGCCGCATCGGTGATGCCCGCATCGATCATCTTCAACCATTCCACCGGCAATGACTACTCCCTCACCGGAACCGGTGTCATCACCGGCGCAGCTACCCTGACGAAAACGGGCACCGGAGTCCTCACGCTATCCACTCCGAACACCTACTCGGGCGGCACGACGATCAGCGACGGAAAAATCGTCGCCACCGTCGCCAACGCGCTCGGCACCGGAGCCGTGACCCACAACGCCACGCTCGACCTCATCGCCGGAGCTGTCACCTACACCGGGCTTTCCTCCTCCATGACAGGGAATGGCATCGTCAATGTCACTCTGGGAACCGGCAGCAATACCACCTCTCTCAATGGCGACTACTCGGGCTTTACCGGGACCATCAACATCGGTGTCGCCGGAAACGGCAAAGCCCAGATGACCGGTGCTGACAATGCTGCCGCCAGCATCAACGTGCTTTCAAATTGCACCTTGTATGTGAATGCCAATGTGACCAAAAATGCGACGGTAACCCTTGATGGCGGCGATACCGGAGAATCCCAAGGCCAGCTCAGGCTGGAAGGGGGGATGTCGTGGGCAGGTAAAGTCATCCTGGCTGGGAATATCACGGGCAGCGGAGACTTCACCGTGGGGTCTAACAGCGGCGGTGGCACCATCAGTGGCGAAATCAGCGAAACCGGCGGATCCCGCGCCTTGAGCAAGGGTGGCAGCAGCACCCTCATCCTCTCCGGACCCAACAAATACACCGGTGCCACAACCGTGGGTGCCGGCACCCTCAAGCTCGGCAGCGCGGGGGCCTTGGGCAGCACCACCGTCAAGACATCGGGTGTCACCGTCGCCGCTGGAACCCTCGATCTCTTCGGCCAAAACCCAACCGCAGTCGTTCCCCTCACGTTGAACAGCACCACGAATACGAGTGACGTCGGCTCTCTTTACAACACCTCCGCCACCACCGCCACCTGGCCCGGCACGCTGACACTTGGAGCCACCACCGTCACCGTGGGCTCCGGAAACATCGACCTCACGGGTGCGATCACCGGAGGCTCCAAAAACATCAACAAGAACGGCACCGGCACTCTCGCTCTCACCAACAGCGGAACCGTGGCACTTGCCCTGCTCCAGGCGAACCGCGGCACCATCCAGGTCGGTTCCGGTTCCACCCTCAATGTCACCAGCATCATCGTCGGCAGTGGCAACAGCGTGGGCTCCGGATTGACGCTCGCCGGCGGCGATATCACCTCGTCAGGGACCGCTTCGTTCGGCACCGCCACCAGCGGCACCGCCTCGGCCACACTGACGCTCAACAGCGGCACTCTCACGGTTCCATCCCTCACGAAGGGACCCCGCACCTTCAATGTCAACTTCAACGGCGGCACCCTCAAGGCCAGCGCCGCCACCACCACCTTCTTCGACGCCGCCACCAGCGCCAAGGTCATGGCCGGGGGTGCATTCATCGACGATGGAGGCAATGCCATCACCATCGCCCAGCCGCTCATCCACGACTCCACCCTGGGAATCACTCCAGACGGCGGTCTGACGAAGTCCGGCGGCAGCACCCTCATCCTTGCCGGGGCGAATACCTACATCGGCGAAACCGCTGTCAGCACAGGAACCCTGGAACTCGCCACCACCGGTAGTTTGACCTTCGCTCCGGGCGACAATAACATTTCTAACAAAGTCACCGGAGTCGGCACCGCCACCTTCAAGGGAACCTTCAACATCGATCTCACCAACGCCGAGATCGTCGATAACAATTCCTGGGTCCTCGCCGACGTTGCCAGCAAGTCCTACGACCTCACCACCTTCTCCGTCGCCGGTTTCACCGAGCTTCCTGAAGGAACCTGGAAATTCGTGGACGGCTCCAATACCTGGACCTTCACCCAGTCCGACTCCACCCTCAGGCTCGACGTCGCCGCCTCCGGCTATGCCAACTGGCTCACCCTTCATTCCACGATCACCGACCCCGCAGCTGGAGCCGATCCGGAAAACGACGGCATCGAAAACGTGCTCGAATACGTCCTCAATGGAAATCCGATGGCTTCCGACCCCTCCATCTTTCCGGACCTCAACGTTACTTCCACCAGCTTCGTCTTCACCTTCGACCGCCTCGACGATTCGGAGACCGATACCGCCCAGACCTTCCAATACGGCACCACCCTTGGCGCATGGACGGAAGTCATGATCGGAGCGGCCCCCAGCGGCCCAGACGTCAACGGCGTCACAGTGGGCGTCGTGGAAAACGGCAGCGCGCCGGACAACATCACGGTGACCGTGCCGAAAGGACCCAACACAAAACTCTTCGGCCGCCTTCAGGCCGTGAAACTGCCCTGATCCCTCCAGATAATTCCGCCTGTCGCTCGTTCAGACATCGCTCGTTCGAGCGATAGGCAGATCCGGTTCTTTTATCTTAGCGTCCATCGTTCCCCAAAAGGGCTCTTTGCCATTCCACCCCCACAACCCATGAAACTCCGCCGCAATCCCTATCTGACATCCCTTGCCGCCCTAGTAGCCTTTGGCACACTCCAGTTCGTCCATGCCACGGACTACACCTGGACCCAAAACTCCGGCGTCACACAAGATTGGACCACGGTAGGAAATTGGGATGCCAATGGCGTCTTTGCGACCAGCAGCGGGAACACGCTCACCTTTTTCTCCGACATCACCACAGCCCTGGCAGATGGAACCAATGCCATCACAACCAACGTCCCCGCTACTCTTGCACAGAACAGCATCACCCTGAACGGCAAAGGGGCCGATGCGACGGGAGCGACGAACATTACCATCGGCACAAACGCCAGCACCTGGACGCTCGATGGAACGACTCCCAGCGTGAATCTCAACGGGGTGAATGGGACCCAGGCCCTCAACTACACCGTTGCCGCGAATCTGACATTGGCCCAAGCCACCACCGCCTTTACCGGCAATGGCACCGCAGGATTCACATTTTCCGGACTCATTACCGGCGTTGGCAGTGCCATTGCCAAGTCCGGCACCAGCACACTCACCTTGTCCAATACAGGGAACACTTTTTCTGGCGGACTCACCATCAATTCCAACTCCGGTACCGTCATCGCCAACACCATCAATGGAACCAACAAAACCGGCCTCGGAACCGGGGCGGTCTCCATCGGCTCGGGCTCCACCCTGAACCTCCACAGCGCCACCACGAGCGCATCGACGGCAGCCATCAACAACACGTTCACCGGCACGGGGCTTCTCAAACTGACCTTCACCTACGATGGCGGGGGAGCAAGTACCACTCTGTCGGGGCTGTCCGGCTTCAATGGCACGATCCAATTGGCAAACATCGGATCCAACAAAGACAAACTCAGCGGCGCCACAGCAGCGGGCAATGCTGCGCTGATTATTGATAGTGGCTCCCAGCTCTATGTGAATGGCACGCAGACATTCGGCAGTATCAACGTCATTGGAACCGGCAATTCGGAAAATCGTGGTGCCATTCGCCTGGCAAGCGCCCTTGCCGGCAACATCACGCTGGCGGGCAGCACGACCATCGGCACCGAGGGGGGCTCGATTGCAGGCACCATCACAAGTGGGGCCGTAGGCACACAGACACTTACGCTGGGCACGAGCAACAGCACTGGCACTGGGGCTTTCAATGGAGCCATCGGCGGCGGCACCGGCACCATTGCCCTAACCAATGCACGGGGAACCAGCACACTTGCCGGCCCCAATACCTATGCCGGAGGGACAATGGTCACTGGCGGCACGCTCAATATCACCGGCACGAACTCGGGCGGGGGGAGTTATTCCGTGGGGGCGGCGGGTGCCAGCGCCACCCTGACGATCAACAGCAGTGGAACGGTTTCAGCCAGCGGTTTGACCCTTGTAAATGCCACCAGCCCATCGTACGTCGTGAATTTCAATGGAGGGATTTTCAGTGTCGGCAGTGGCGGAATCACTGCCTCCGCAAATGTGGGAAGTATTAATTTTGCAGGCGGCACCTTGAAGTCATCGGCAGCTTTCAATATCAGCAGTAGTATCCCAATCAGGTTCAATTCCGGCACTTCAGTCATCGACACCACCGGCGGTAACATCACCTCCGCATCAGCATTCCTTGTCGGCACGGGAACTGGCAGCGTAACCATTCAGGGAGGCAATACCCTGACGCTCCCATCAGGCAATTCGTATAACGGGGCGACGCTGATTACCGGCAGCACAACGCTCAAGTTGGGTGCCAGCACCTTGCCCGGCGCGGTGACTGTCCATTCAGGCTCCAAGTTTGATATGGCCAATGCCAGCCAATCCATAGGCGGCTTGGCAGGTATAGGCACGATATTGAACACCGGCGGCGCGACCACGGTTAAAACCCTCACGATCACCGGCACAGGTGGCAACGATTTCAGCGGCTCAATCAATCCGTCCACAGCCACGGAAAAGACCAACACGGGCGTGATTATCAACCTGAGCAGCGGTGCGCAGACTTTCTCAGGCACAAATACCTACACCGGTATTACCACCATCAGCGCGGGCACTCTGGTTCTTTCCGGAGGGAATGGTACCACCGCTGGCACGCTTGCTTCCACGGCCGCGGGTTCGGTGGTGGTCAAAAATACCACGCTCCAACTGCAGGCCACCGCTAGCAACACGGCATCCGGCGTATCCACGGCATTGACCGGCACCGGCACCGCGAACCAGATCCTTACCGGCGGGTCAGGCGCCATTTCATCTACCATCCAATTGCGGGGCGACAACAACGTGACCTTCTTTGCCGGCAGCAGTTCCTCCGGCTTCATGGGTGGGGTGAATAGCACCTCCGGCTACACGCTGAACTTCGATGTCAACCAGCTCACCGCGGCCGGCAGCAACAATGTGTTCACCTTTGGCTCCACCACCCACGGCCTGCAAATCGGCCGCAATGTGCAGTTAAATGTGACGGGCGGAAACGACGACAGCCTCGTGCTCGGCCCCATCAGATATGTTAGCACGGCTGGCACTCTGACTCTGAATCCAACAAGCGCTAACCTTTCGGTCGCCGGGTTTACCAATAACCAAACGAGCGGGGTAACGCTGAAACTGGATGGAACCACCAGCAATAACTTCATGAACGGCGTCATCGCCAACAGCACCGGCACAGGCACACCCGCCACCGTGGTCAATAAGACCAACAGCAGCACCTGGACTCTCTCCGCCGCAAACACCTACAGCGGCGGCACCTCCATCAAAAGCGGCAGCATCATCATCACCGGTGGAAACGATCGCCTGCTAACCACGGGTTCGGTGACGCTTGGCGATGTTTCGACCGCCGGCAAGCTGGTGCTCGGCGACTCCACCACCGCCAGGGACCAAACCCTGGCCAGCCTCACCACCACCGGCCTTGGCGGCAGCGTGGTCGGCGCGCATGCCAGCACCCTCTCGGTGCTCACACTCAACATCGCCTCCGGAACGAATACTTTCGGCGGCTCACTCGGCGGCACGGGCAACGAAAACCAACTTGCCCTCACCAAGTCCGGAGCGGGAACCTTGACTCTCACCGGAACCAATACCTACGCCGGAGAAACCGAAATCACGAACGGAACCTTGGCCATCGGCTCCGGCGGCTCGATTGCCAATTCATCCCAAATCATCGTCGGCGCGAGCACAACCTTCGACGTCAGTGCGGTTTCCTTCACCGTGGGTGCATCGAGTGCGCAGACACTGAGTGGAACTGGGCAGATTGAAGGAAATATATCAATCGGAGGCCAAGGCACCCTGGCCATCAGCAATTCGCCGGGAACCATGACCTTCGATGGAAATCTCGGTCTCAATACGGACAGCATTTCCACCTTCGAGATCAATGGCTTCACTCTTGGAAATCATGACCTCGCCCTTGCCGCCATTGCAGGAACCCAGACAGTCACATTCAATGGGGGCACCTTGAACCTCCTCTTCCAATCAGGCTTCAACACTCAGGGAACAGTCAAGATCTTCGACTTCGATGCCTATGCAGGCAGTGGCTTCACGACGGTGGCCGCCACCGGCCTTGCCAGTGGTTTCTCGGCTTCCTTCGATGAAACCAACGGTATCGTGACCGTCATTCCAGAGCCCCGTGCGGCTCTGCTGGGTGGCATTGGACTCCTCGCTCTTCTCCGCCGCCGGGGGCACGAACCAAGGATTTGTCGTTGATATTGGGTTTTCGACGACATTGCATGCCTGCCGGAGCGCTGGAGGGCGCTCCGGCGGGTTATCCTGCGGGGTGCCTGCAATCTGCTCACATCGCGAGTCACCTGAATCGCTCGTTCGAGCGATAGACGGAGATGTCGGATTTCTCTAACATATCAAGCAGCATCAGTCTGCCTCATCACATCTCGCTATCGCCCATTCTATCTCGTGAGACGATCATCTATCATTCTTCATTTGGCATTACATTCAATTCTGCTTGTTGTTTCGCGTGCGGGGCAGGTCAAAGTTGCGGTTAGCATCAATGAATCCCGGCCCGGTCCTGAGATTCCATCCGATTTCCTCGGTTTCAGTTACGAAAAGAACGTTCTCGCTCTGGATCATTTCCGCCCGTCCAACACGGCGATGGTGAACCTGATGCGCCATCTCGGCGATGGCGTCCTCCGGTTGGGTGCCAATTATGTGGAAATCACCCGTTGGGAACCTGATGCGCCCAAATCGTTTTCCAACCAGAAATCCGTGATCGGTCTGCGCGAACTTCAGGACCTCTATGGTTTTTCGCGTGCCTGCAATTGGAAAGTTATCCACGGACTCAATCTCGGAACCAACGACCCGGAGATGGCGGCCCGAGAAGCAGCCGCCGCGCTGCGCATCGCGGGGGACAATCTCATCGCCTTCGAAATCGGTAACGAGCCGGAACACTATGGGAAAACCTGGAGATCGGCGAACTACAGTTATCAAGACTTCAGCAGGGAAGTTTCCACTTATATCAATGTCATGCGCCCGTCGATCCAGCGCATCCCTCTCGCAGGACCCGCCACCACCAGCAATTTCCCCTGGTTCACGGGATTCATCCGTGATTTCCCCAAAGATCTGGTGATGACCACCCGCCACAATTACCCATTGGCCGCCGCATCGAAAGACTCAGCAGATCCGCGATTCGCAACCATTGGAAATCTGCTAAGTCCCAAGACAGCTGCCGCATGGCGCAAGCTCATGGGCCAGCATCAGCAGGCGTCAAAGGCCGCCGGATTGCCCTTCCGCGTCGGCGAAGCGGGATCGGCCTCAAGCGGTGGAAAACCTGGCGTGAGCGATGTCTTCGCATCTGGTCTCTGGTGTGCGGACTACCTATTCGACCTCGCCGCCCTCGGCGTGGCAGGCGTCAATTTCCACGGGAGTTTCAATTGCCGCGGCTACACCTCGTTCTGCGCTTCGAAACAAGGCGGCTACCATGCCCACCCCAACTACTACGGCATGTTGTTCTTCCGCCAGGCCGCAGAGGGCCGCGTGCTACCGGTGGAAACCCGTGCCGATGGAGTCAATCTAACCAGTCACGCCGTGCTCGGCACCGATGGCACACTCCGGGTGGCTCTTATCAACAAGGACCTCCGAACGAATGCGAAAGTCGGAATCCTATGCGGCAACCGTTCCTCCCAGGCCACCGTCATGCGTCTCAGCGCGCCAGCCATCGATGCAAAAACCGACATCACCCTCGGCGGGGCGGGTGTGGCTTCGGATGGTAAATGGCAGCCAAAGCCTTCCGAAACGATCACCGCGAGTGTGAGCGGATTCCAAATCGATGTCCCCGCTGCGTCCGCCGCGATGCTTGTGGTGGGCCGGGTGGATTCCGCTCAGACCAATCTCGGAGTCGAGTGACTTCCTTGGACCTGGGCTTCCGCACCCATACAAATCCCAAATCCGCCATGTTCACCATGCCACTCTTCCGCGCTATCGTGCTGTTAACCTTGGCGATCCTCCCGCTCCACGCCGGGATTTCCGACCAAGTTGATTGGAAATCCTTCCTCGCCCGACATGACATGGTCTGGAAACGCCTGCCGGACCGCTTCGAAAACGCCGCCTTCACGGGTAACGGCCACCTTGGAGCCATGGTCTTCACCACCGGCGATCAAAAGTCCCTCCGCTGGCAGATGGGCCGCTCCGATGTCGCGTTCTGGTCATCGCGTATCCCCATCGGCGATTTGATTCTAACACCCAAAGGCAAGATCCTCTCCGGCGAAGCCCGACTCGATCTCTGGAATGCCGAAGTCCGCGGCACGATCACCACCGATCAAGGCTCGATCGACTTCCGCACCTTCACCCACAGCGACCGGATGGTCAACGTGTTCGAAACCGTCTGCCACGGCGGGGAAAAGGCCACCTGGACCTGGGCTCCCGGCCTCGCCACCGATCCGCGCAAGATCTACAAGAAGGAACCACTCACCGAAAAGGATCAGAACCCACCGCCCGTGACCGGCACCGTCGGAGATGTCTCTTTCAGCCATCAGCCGTTGAAATCCCGCCACTGCCACACCACCGCATGGAAAACCGTCGATGCCGGTGGTGGCAAGTCCACCGTGTTTGCTGCGGTGGGCTTCGCTAAAACCGAATCAGCCTCGAAGGACGAGGCCATCCAGTCCGTCACAAACGCGGCGCATACCGCGGTCGCCGCTCTAACTGAGAGCCACCGGGAATGGTGGCACGCCTTCTGGCCGCGCTCGTTCGTTTCCATCCCGGACACCCGGCTGGAAAGTTTCTATCATATCCAAACATATAAGATGGCCAGCGCCACCCGCCCCGGACGTCCCGCCCTTGATCTGATGGGACCATGGTTCCGCACCACGCCCTGGGCGAAAATCTGGTGGAACCTCAACATCCAGCTCGCCTACTGGCCGCAACTCACCGGCAACCGCCTTGAACTCGGCGAGTCCCTCTGCGAGCTGATCGACAACAACGCCAAGGCACTCGCCAAAAACGCAGGCGAATTCCAGGCAGACTCCGCAGGCGTGGGACGCGCCAGCGGTTACGATGGTTCCGCACCCGTCGGCGACGAGCTCTGCAACCTGCCGTGGACGATGCACAACTACTGGCTGCAATACCGGTATTCGAAGGATGACGGAAAACTGCGCCGCCTGTTTCCCATGCTGAAGCGCACCACCCAATATTATCATCATCTCCTGAAGGAAGGTTCCGATGGCAAACTCCACATCACCCGCGGCCTCAGCCCCGAATACGAAAACCAGCCGAAGCCGAATCCCGATTGCAACATCGACCTTGCCCTCCTCCGCTGGGGCTGTGAAACGCTTCTCCACTCGTGCGAACTCCTCAAGATCGACGATCCGCTGATCCCGAAATGGAAGGACACGCTGGCCAGGCTCACGCCCTACCCGCAGGACAAGAATGGCCTGATGATTTCCGCCTCGGTTCCCTTTGCCAGCTCGCACCGGCACTATTCGCACCTGGTCATGATCTATCCGCTCTACACCATGACGCTCGAACAACCGGAAAACCGCGCGCTCGTCATCAAATCCCTCAAACACTGGATGGGCATGCCACAGAAACTCGCCGGCTATTCCTACACCGGCGCAGCCTCCATCTCCGCACTGCTCGAAGAAGGCGACCAAGCCGCCGCCTACCTCAACAAGCTGCTCGATTCCAAGATCCCGCCCAACACGCTCTACGTCGAGGCCGGCCCGTGCATCGAGACTCCGCTCTCCGCCGCCGCCTCGCTCAATGACATGCTGGTCAGCAGTTGGGGCGACCGCATCCGCGTGTTTCCCGGGGCCCCGGAAGCATGGAAGGACATCACCTTTCACAATCTGCGCACGCAGGGAGCCTTCCTCGTGAGTTCGTCACGGAAAAACGGCTTTACCCGATGGGTGCGCATCAAGAGTCTTGCCGGACAACCCTGCCGCATCCGCCCGGGACTCCAAGGTCCGGTGAAAGCCACCGTCCCCTTCAAACCCGCCGGAGAAGGAGTGTATGACCTGGAACTCGCGAAAGACGCCGAAGCAATCCTCTACTCCGGCGATACCATGCCCAATCTAACCGTCACTCCTGTCGCTGCCGATAGTTCTCGCTGCAATTACTACGGGCTCCCCAGTGCCAAAGCCGGACGTTAACGTTTCCATCTTCAATGAAACCGCAGGAAATCAGCCTTTCGCTCGTTCGGTATGGAGCCGGAAGGCGATTTATCCATTTGATTGACTACTCCGGAGGCAATTTCGAGGTAACGGGAATCAAGACTAAGGTATCCAAAGCCTACTTCCTTCCCGACTGAGGCCGCACTCTCGCTTCTTTCATGAGGGTGACCCATTTTTGATCACTTTACCGGTCCCGCCCGTCCCTCGATCGAGGGATGCCAACCCTGACCAATTCGCGATTGGCGCGCGGTATCTTTCATGTCGCCAACGACAACGGCAGGAGGATCGAAGGTGTGACGCTTCCAGGCAGCGACGCGAAAATGACAAACGAAAGCCACCCATGATGAAACGAATCTCTATCATCAGTCTGTTGCTTGCCGCAATCTCCGCCACGGCCGAGGACATCAAACAAGACAACCAGTTTGATACAACGGGTTTTGCGTTTGAGACGGCTGACGGACCGTTCAAGCCTGACATGGCTTCGTTCGAAAATCTCTACCGATGCCCGGAGTGGTTCCGCGACGTGAAGTTTGGAATCTACATGCACTGGGGACTCGGCTCGGTGCCGGGGTTTCACGGGCATTATGCCCGGCACATGTACACGCAGGAAGAACCCGAAGCCTACCGCGTTGACAAAAAAACTGGCCGTAGTCCGGCGCTCTCCGGCTACAAGCCGGGTAGCGAGAGCGTTTACCAATACCACGTCGCCCGCTTCGGGCACCCGTCCAAATTCGGTTACAGGGATTTCATTCCTTTGTGGAAGGCAGAAAAATTTGACGCCGCAGCGTTGGCGTCGCTCTACAAGGATTGCGGCGCGAAGTTCATCGGCGTGATGGCGGTACACCATGACAATTTCGACCTCTGGAACTCCACCCACCAAGCTTGGAACTCCACCCGGATGGGGCCGAAAATCGATATCGTTGGCGCGTGGCAACAGGCTTGCCGCAAAGAGGGCCTGCGCTTCTTCGTCACCACCCATCTGTCCAACGACTGGCATGAACACCTTTTCTACCAAGGCCAGTCCGATACCAGCGGCCCGCTCAAAGGTGTTCCCTACGACACGACCGATCCGAAATACGAGGGCCTTTACGGCAAGCGCACGCCGGATGGCCTGCGTCGGTTGAACCCGGAATTTGCCAAGAATTGGTATTGGCGGATCAAGGAACTGATCGATCAATACGATCCCGATTTGCTCTATCTCGACGGTGGACTGCCGAATGGCGACTACGGCTTGAACATGGCCGCGCATTATTACAACAGAAGCGTCGTAAAACACGGCAAACAGCAGGTCGTGCTCAGCCAAAAACGCAAGGGAGTCAAGGGCTTCACCCTCGATATCGAGGCCGCGGGCATTGATCAACTGATGCCAGAGCCGTTCCTCGTGGACACCACTCTCAATCCCGGTTGGTTCTATTTGGGAGAAGAGATCGCAAAAAGTGAAGCTGGCGGCGACGATGCCGGAATGTCCCCGCATGCGAATGGCGGCCAGAGCACCGATCGACTGCGTCTCACGGCCGGACAGGTCATCTGCAACCTCGCCGACATTGTTAGCAAAAATGGCAACATGATGCTCAATGTGGGACTACGCCCGGACGGCAGCCTGCCAGAAACCTATCGGCGGGAATTGTTGGAAATTGGCAAATGGCTGAAGTCAAATGGCGAAGCAATTTACGGCACGCGTCCGTTCCGAGTCTTCGGCGAAGGCACATTCCAGAAACCAAAAGGCGGAAATCATTTCAACGACAACGAATACAAGTATTCCGCGCAGGACATTCGATTCACCACCAAGGACGGCAATCTGTATGCGATCTGCCTCGGAATTCCGACAGAGCCCGTGAAAATCAAATCGCTCGCCAGTGAAGAGATTGCCGACGTGACCTTGCTTGGCAGCGACACGAAACTGGAGTGGAAACAGGAGTCCGACGCGCTGGTGATCCAACCGGTCAAGACATGGCCATGCCAGACTGCGGTGGCATTCAAAATCCAAGTGTCGAAGTAAACAAAGCAGACATGAAGAAGTTCATCATCAGTAGTTTGTTGCTGGCTTGTACCTGTGCGGGAGCTGATGAGTCTATCAGCCCGCCTATGGACAATCAGAACGCTGCGCAGATGGTCGATGCCTCACGCGTGCGATTGCTGCCTGGCAGCCCATTTTATGAGCGCCAGGAGCTGCACCGAAAAGGCTACCTTGGCGGATTGCAAGTGGAGAAACTCCTCTTCACTTACCGCAAAACGGCCAACATCCCTCAGCCTCCCGAGGAAAAGGGATATGGGGGTTGGGACAACGAATTCGTTCGAGGACACATGGCCGGTCATTATCTATCAGCAGCCTCGCGCATGTATGCCGCCACAGGGGACACCACTTTCCGCAACAATGTGAACGCTCTGGTCGTCGGTCTGGCCGAATGCCAGCAGGCCCTCAAAACAGGACACCTCGCCGCATTCCCCGAGACCGTCCTGGATGCGTTCGAAGGCAAAAAAGCGAGTAACAAGGGTGTACTTGTGCCGTATTATACCACCCACAAAGTGATGGCAGGGTTGCTCGACGCCTATCATTACACCGGCAACAACCAAGCGCTGGAAATGGCCGTGAAAATGGCGGACCGCTACGCCGCGCGCATGGCCGCACTCAAACCCGAGGAGATCGAAAAGTTGCTACGCACCGACAAGGTGCGGAATCCCAAAACGGAATTCGGCGGCATGAGCGACGCCTTGACCTGCTTGGCCGCGGCGACCGGCGATCGCCGGCATATGAAGCTCGCGCGCATTTTCAACCGGGATTGGTTTATGGGGCCGCTGGCCGCCAGGGAAGATCGTCTTGCCAACCTCCACGCCAATACGCATGTGGCACAGGCAGTCGGCATCGCCCACTACGCCAATGCCACTGGGGACGAAACCCACGCCAAAGCCGCCCGGAATTTCTGGAAATTAGTGACCGACGCCCACTCGTTTGTCATCGGAGGAAATTCCTATGCAGAGTGCTTCGATCATCCCCACGTCGAGGCCGGACCAAGCATGCCCGAGGGCAAAGTCTTCCCCTACAATACAGCGGAGACATGCAACACCCACAACATGCTCAAGCTCACTCGCTATCTCTTCGAGCGGGAGCCACAGATCGGGTATGCTGACTATTTTGAGCGCGCACTGCACAACCACATCCTCTCATCCATCGCGCCGGACACAGGGCGCGTCACTTATTTTCATCCACTCCATGGAGATTTTAAAATCTACCTTCCCGGCACCGAGTGTTGCGTGGGATCGGGAATCGAGAACACGGGCCGCTACGGAGAAGGGATTTATTTCCAGCACCAAGACACACTTTGGATAAATCTCTACATTCCCTCCGAACTCGATTGGCGGGAGCAGGGAATCGTGCTGCGGCAGGAAGGAAATCTTCCCTACGTCAATACAGTCCGCTTCACGGTGGCCAAGGTCGCGCGCCCGACCACCGCAACCCTGAAACTGCGCATTCCCGGCTGGGTCGCAGGAGCTGTCGCGCTTGCGGTCAATGGCAAGACAGTGGATTTGCAATCGATCCGTTCGGGTGGTTACGCAGACCTCAAGCGAACTTGGAACACCGGAGACAGGGTGGAACTCACACTTCCTGCGGCTCTTCGTCTGGAGCGGGCGGCCGATGCCCCGGATCTGGTTTCGGTGCTCTACGGTCCCTTGGTCCTTGGTGCCTGTCTCGGCAAGGCGGAAATGCCCAAGGACTTCACATCGAAAGACGCATACAAAAATCTGCCGGCGGCGGAAGTGCCATCGATCAAGCATTCATCCTCCGATCCTACGGCATGGCTGCGCCTTGCTGATCCAGCTACGCTTGGATTCGATGCCCATGATTGCGGCCCCGCGTCAGGCCTCCGGTTCCAACCGGTCAACGCGATCCATCACGAGCGATTCTCGGTCTATATGCCCCTGCTGTCGCCACCGTCCCAGTAATCCGCCCCCTCGGCACCCAATTGAATCAACTTCATGGTGATACCGCTGAAAATACCCATCAACTCCGGCGCGGCATCTATCAGATTCGCCCGACTATCACTATACTTCCATAATCCATCATGATGAAACTGAATCTTCCACTTATATCAACATGCGGTTCGGCACTCGTCGCAGGATTCTTGCTCAGCACTTCTCCTGCCCCGGCAGCGCCTGCGGTCGAAACCTCATCATCCGACGGCAAAAAAGGCTCGCTCACCGTGGGTGACCAGCACAGCGAAATCGGCATTCCCTCGGTCAAGAACCCCGCGGCGGTTCACACCAGTCACCCGGACGCCCAGTGGTATCCCGAAGCAGGACTCGGGCTTTTCCTTCACTGGAGCATCTCGTCCGTGAAGGCGATGAACATATCATGGCCCATGATTCCCGGAAAGAATCTGCGCGGCATTCGAATCACGGACCCGGTGGAGCGGGATCGCATCATCCGCGAGAAGGATTTCGAATTGAAAGGCAAGCCTTGGGAAGTGACACCCAATCAATACTGGTCGATGGCCAAGGATTTCAACCCGGGAAAATACGACCCGGACAAGTGGTGCGAGGCCGCGAAAAAAGCTGGCTTCACTTACATCGTGCTCACGGCACGCCATCATGATGGCTTCGCAATGTGGCCGAGTGCGTTTGGAGAATTCAGCACGAAGAACTACATGGGCGGCCGGGACCTGGTGAAACCATTCGTGGACGCTTGCCGGAAAAATAGCCTCAAGGTTGGATTGTATTACTCACCACCCAATTGGCACTTCGAACGCGATTTCAAAAACTTCTTCAGCTACGCCGCCCAGAAAAATCCGGAATTTCCCGCGCTCGACGCGGATCTCAAGCCTCGGCAGAAATCCAAGTCACTCGAAGAAGTCGCGAAGCTCCAGGTTGCGTATGATGCAATGGTCCGCGGCCAGATCGAGGAACTGCTAACACGTTACGGCAAGATCGACTTGATGTGGTTCGACGGTTGCCAACCCACGCCGAATGGCCCGAAAAGCATCACCGCCGAAGAGATCCGGAAATTGCAGCCCGGCATCGTGATCAACCCGCGATTGCATGGAACCGGAGATTTCATCACCTACGAACGAGATCTGAAGACGAACAAGGTGGCTACCACATGGGCCGAGTTTTGCAACACCTGGGCCTTGCTCTGGACCTACGATACCCGGCCGTTCCGCTCGAATGCCTTTGTGCTCGGCCAACTGGCTCTCAGCCGTTCGCTTGGAATCAACTATCTTCTTGGAATCGGACCGGACGGGCAGGGAGAATTACATCCTGCGGCCTATCAAAACATGGAAGTTCTGGCAGGGTGGATGGAAAAACATGGCGATGCCGTTCACTCCGTAAAACCATTGCTGGTCGGCGAAACCGCCAATGTACCCGCCACCGCCAAGGAGAACACGCGTTACCTTTTCGCAATTCCCGAGTTCAACAAAGTCGCGGGTGTGCCCGGCATGTTCGACAAAGACATGCTGCCGTTGTCCGACCTCACGCTCAGGCTGAAGGGAATTTCCACCAAGCCGGAGAGCGTTACGCTCCTTGGTGACGGCTCCGAACTGCCCTTCGAATACGCTTCAAAAACCGTCGCGATCCAACTTCCGGCCGCCCGGCGTTCCAAGCTGGTGGATGTCGTTCAAGTGGTGATCAAACCTTAGGGAACTTGTTATGACCAGACCCCAAACTCCGAATGCATTCCTGGCAGCGTTCATCTTCACGCTTTGCCATTTGCCCTTCCAACCAAGCTGTGCGGCGACGTCCGCACCCGCCATCGCGGGGGAGTCACTCCAACGCGAGTTTGTCACCCCACCCGCCGCCGCGCGACCCTGGGTTTATTGGTATTTCATGGACGGCAATCTCAGTCGCGAGGGAATCACCGCAGACTTGGAGTCCATGAACAAAGCGGGCATTGGCGGTGCGATATTTCTGGAGGTGAACATCGGCATTCCGCGCGGACCGGTGGACTTCATGAGTCCCGCGTGGAAGGACTTACTCAAGCACGCCATCGCCGAAGCCGAGAGGCTGGGAATTGAGATCGCCTTGGGCACCGGTCCGGGTTGGTGCGGGGCTGGTGGTCCCTGGGTCAAACCCGAACAATCCATGCAGCACCTCGTGGCCAGCGCGACCGCCGCCAGCGGCCCCGGCAAGTTCGATGCCGTGCTGCCTCAGCCCAAACCGCGCACCCCGTTTTTCGGCGAAAAATCGCTTTCTCCGGAATTGAAAAATGCGTGGCAGCGATACTATCGGGACGAATTGGTCCTTGCCTTCCCCACACCCGCAGGCAGCGCCCGCATCTCCAACGTGGATGAAAAAGCACTGTATTATCGCGGCTCCTATTCTTCACAGATCCTTGTGCCGGGATCAACCAACCCGGGAGTGCTTCCTTACATTCACGCACCAGCCATCTTCCCTGCCATCCCGCCCGGGGAGTGCATTGCGTCTAACAAGGTTCTTGATTTGACAGGAAAGCTCTCCGCAGATGGACGGCTTGTTTGGGATATGCCTGCCGGGGACTGGACGATCATGCGATACGGGCGCACCACCACCGGTCAAACGACGCGGCCCGCGCCCACCCCCGGGCTGGGTTTCGAGGCGGACAAATTCGACCGCGCAGCGACGGACGATCACTTCGATAACTTCGTCGGCAATCTCCTGAAGACGGTGGGCGAGCCAAAACATTCCGATCGCGGGTTGACCAGCCTTCACTTCGACAGTTGGGAAATGGGCTCGCAAAATTGGTCGGAACATTTCCGTGCGGAATTCACCCGACGCCGTGGTTATGATCCACTGCCTTTTCTGCCTGCCATGACAGGCCGTGTGGTGGACAGCGCCGAGACGTCCGAGCGATTTCTGTGGGACCTTCGCCAGACGGCCCAGGAACTTACGGTCGTAAATCATGTGGCGCGTCTGAAGGAACTCGGCAGCAAGCACGGCATGGATTTCTCGCTCGAACCCTACGATTTGAATCCTTGCGCGGATCTAACTCTCGGCGGTGTTGCCGATGTGCCGCAGTGTGAATTCTGGTCCAAGGGCTTCGGCCCCTCCACGGAATACAGTTGTATCGAGGCGGCTTCCATCGGCCATACGATGGGCCGCCCGATCATCGCCGCCGAGGCCTTCACCTCCAACTGGGATGAGAAATGGCAGCAACATCCCGGCTCCATGAAAGCGCAAACCGACTGGGCACTCTGCGCGGGCATCAATCGGTTTGCTTTCCATCGCTACCAGCACCAACCGCAGCTGGACCGCTTTCCCGGCATGACCATGGGACACTATGGTGTTTACTGGGAGCGCACCCAGACCTGGTGGGACATGGTTTCCGCTTACCATACTTACCTATCGCGCTGCCAGCAGATGCTTCGCCGGGGATTGTTTGTAGCAGACATTCTCTATCTCGCTCCCGAAGGTGCGCCCCATGTATTCCGCCCGCCATCATCCGCTGTCACCGGCGGATTGCCGGATCGGCCCGGATATAATTTTGATGGCTGTTCTCCTGAAGCGCTCATTGCACGGGCTGAGGTGAAGAACGGACGGATCGTGTTTCCGGATGGCATGAGTTATCGGATTCTGGTGATGCCGCGGTTCGACACCATGACTCCCCGTTTGGTGCAGAAAATTAGGGATCTGGTCAATGCCGGTGCCACCGTGATCGGCGCGCCGCCACGCAACTCTCCCAGCCTTGCGGATGCGCCGAAAGGCGACCTCATTGTTGAACAGATTTCCAGTCAACTTTGGGGGAGGACGCCGTCCGTTGGGCAAGTGCGCCGAATCGGCAAGGGAACGGTGATCGGTGATTCCGGGATACAAGCTGCGCCGGATTTCCGCAGTGCGGTGTGGATCTGGCACAACGAAGGCAATCCTGCTGCGGCCGCGCCCCCTGGAACGCGATTCTTCCAACGCGCCTTCCAAATTGAAGGACATCGCAAGGTGGAATCGGCTTTGTATTCGATGACCGCCGACAATGCCTTTTCGCTTGTAGTAAACGGACATGCCGTCGCATCGGGAAACGATTTCCATCATGTGCAAACAGCGGATGTCTCCGAATGGCTTCAATCCGGAACCAACATCATCCGCGTGGGAGCTGAAAATCAGGGAGAACAGCCGAATCCTGCCGGCTTGATCGGATCACTCGAAATTCGTTTCACCGACGGATCAACCATGACGGTGGACACCAATAAGCTGTGGTCCAGCATGCTAACCGAAGATGGGCGGATGACCCCGGCGAAAGAACTCGGTCCATTTAAAATGAGTCCCTGGAACCTAAAACATCCATCCACTCCTGACATCTATCCCGAGTATGCCATGACGGGGCGGCATCTCGCCAAGATGGGCGTGCCACCAGATTTCGAGTCCGATGGAAACCTGCGCTACATCCACCGTCGCGAAGGGAACACAGATCTCTATTTTATCGCCAATCGTGATCACCGCGAGCTGACTACTACCTGCCGTTTCCGTGTGGAAGGTGGTCGTCAGCCGGAATGGTGGAACCCGCTAACCGGCGCATGCCGCGACCTCTCTCAGTTTGAGAGCAAAGGCGGCGTCACAACTCTAGCAGTCCGGCTCGATGCGTTGGAAAGCGGCTTTGTGGTGTTCCGCAAGCCTGCGGCGCAACCCTCGGGAGAAGGGACGAATTTCCCGCAAACCCAACCGCTGCAAATCCTTTCCGCCCCATGGGAGCTGAGCTTCGATCCCAAATGGGGCGGCCCGGAAAAGATCATCTTTGACTCCCTCCATGACTGGAGCAAACGGCCCGAACCAGGCGTCCGCAACTATTCCGGCAAAGTCGTTTACCGGACCACCTTCGACCATCCCGCCACGGATGCGGGACAGCGCCTCTTCCTCTCGCTTGGAGAAGTGAAAAACCTGGCTTCCATCAACCTCAACGGCCGAGACCTCGGCATCGTCTGGTGTGCGCCGTGGCGGGTTGATGTGCCTGTGGACCTTTTGAAAGCACGAGGAAACCAACTCGAAATCACCGTCGCAAACCTCTGGATCAACCGCCTTATCGGCGATTCCGCCCTGCCTGAAGCCAAGCGCCTGACCTGGACGACGCGCAATCCCTACAAGCCCAATTCACCCTTGCAGCCCTCCGGCCTGCTTGGACCGGTGCAATTCCTCACCACCACAAACCCGAATCCATGAATCCGCTCCGGACCGCAAGGTTCTGATTTGCTTCAATTACCCATGCCTCCCTCGATCGAGGGAGGCTCGCTCCTGACAGACTCAGCGGACTCCCGCGTAGGATAAATCATCCGCACTGCATCACATTGATGAGATCATTGCCAGATGATTCCCAATCCCAGCCACCAGTCTTTTTTATATGATGTTCTTAACTCGAATCACACTGCGGCTCGGCATTTCCGCATTCATTCTTGCTTCACCTATGCTTGCGAGTCCGCACATCGTGTCGGATCCCGCCACTTACATCGACGGGAAAACACCGGAGCAAAGATTCGCCGGAATCGCGGCATACTGCGCATCGCAGGACATCAAGGGTAACGAAGCACGCAAGGTCATGGTTCCCATCACCGCCCGCATTCTCGAAGGGAAAGACGTGGGACAATGCCTGAGGCGCTGGGAAGAAGTGGCCAATGCGGTCTATCAGGCATCCAAGAAACGACTGGATGCCAATCCGAAGGACAACAATGCCCGGAATCCGTTCGAGAAACACGCACTCATCCACTCCTACGTCATCTACCGGGACAAAGTTACCATCCCGCCGACCGTCATCGACGAAACGAAAAGATATGTCGAACTCTATAAACACAAGGAATGGTTCGGCTACGGAGCATTGAACTACAAGCTCATGAACGATGGTGCTGGATTCATCGCCGCCGAGCTTTGGCAGGATTTGAAGGACTCGGACGGACTCGACTCCGCGGGCATCCGTGCGGCGACCAAGGCGCGCCTGTTTGCGCTCTTCGATGAAGTCGTGCGCTTCAATACCGACGAATACGGAGCCCCCGGCTATCTTGGTATTGATTTTTCCGCAATGAAGCTACTCGCCGATTTCGCCGACGATCCGGAGATGAGGAACCGCGCAGCCATGACGCTGGATTCGATGATCCTCCACGCCGCCTGCGCGTGGAATCAGGGATACTACATCACCCCCGGTTCGCGATTGAAAGGATGGAGCAACAACGTCACCGGCCCTGACGGACTGGACACTACCGGTGCGATTTGCTGGTTCTATTTCGGGGCTGATCGACCGGTGGACCCTTACCGGATGAATCCCGGAGGATGCTTTTGGTTCACAGTGAAAAAGAGCTACCGCCCCCCAGCGATCTTCACCGCTATCGCACAAGACCGCTCGCAGCCATTCACGCATCTCGGCAGCGCGCGTGAGAGGATTCGTTATACCATCTATCAGGGGAAGGGATACGGAGTCGGCAGCCAGTGCGAATTCACCACGAACCCCAACGACGGCATCTACAAGGAAGCGCGCCGCGTGATGTTCAAGTGGGTCTCCGACAAGCGGCTCAGCGCGTTCATCCCATTGCAGGAAAATCCCCAGCGCCCCTACAATCTCAAGGACAACAAAGCCAATGGATTCGGATATGGCGAGAACCCCTTCTGCCAGGTCCTGCAGAAGAACGGAACACTTGTCGGCATCTCGTCAGTTCCCGAAAAATATCCGCACTGGAAAATGTATGCTCCATTTCCCAGGGATGGAGCCGTGCTCAAGCGCGTCGAAAAGAACAACTGGGTCTTCTGCCACGGCGGCCCGGTGCTCTTCGGCTTCCGCTATCTCCAACCGTCCTATTGGGCTGAACCTAACACCAAGGAAAATCTGGATGTCTTTCGCAGCGACAACCGCAAGAATGGCTGGATTCTGGAAACTTCGCCGGTCGCCCCATTCGCCGGTGGCGGGGTAGATGCCGAGCTGGAGCGCTTTTCCCAAGCGGTTCTGAAAAAATCACGGCTGGATGCTTCAGGCATCAACTCCGAAATACCGCATTTCACGTATCGCTCACTTGCCGGGCACACGCTCGACATCACGTTCCGTCCGCACAAATCGAATGATGCCGGGCAACACAAGATCGACGGGAAACCGATCGATTACATGTCCTACCCGCATTTCGGAAATCCGTGGGTCCAGCAAGAGCTTGGCAGTGACAAACTCGAAATCCGGCACGGCGGCAAGTCACTAAGTTATGATTTCTCAAAATGGATCAGAACCGGGTCCAACGGTCGATAGAATCATCACCATTCGAATTACCAACCTTCATGAACCACAATCGCATCGCCACCTATGCCGCAGCCCTTGCGTTCATCGCCGCCTCCGGTGATTTCGCGCAAGCTGCGGAGGAGTCCGCATCACGAGCACCTTCGAGGCAATCACTCGTCCCAACCGACGCAGAGCGCGAAGCACGACTCGGTTGGTGGCGCGATTCCCGATTTGGAATGTTCGTCCACTGGGGAGTTTACTCAGGTCTGAGCGGAACGTGGAAGGGCAAGAAATACGGCGGATACGCCGAGCACATTCAGCGGATGGCGAAAATCCCGATTCCCGTTTACCACAAAGAAGTCGCCGGAAATTTCAACCCCGTGAACTTCGACGCTGACACTTGGATGCGCGCCGCAAAGCAGGCTGGAATGGGTTACTTCATTATCACTGCAAAACACCATGACGGTTTTGCGATGTATGATTCCAAGGTCAGTCCGGCCACAATCACCAAGATGACCCCTTTCAAGCGCGATCCGATGAAGGAACTCGCGGCAGCGGCCCGCAAACACGGCGTGAAGTTTGGATTCTACTATTCCCACGCCTTCGACTGGGGCGAGGAGAACGGCCCCGGCAATGACTGGGAGTTCGAGAACCCCGGCGGCGACCGCCTGCTCCACGGTGCGAATTGGTGGGAAAAATACCCGGAGTTTCTCCCTAAAGTCCGGAAATACGTCGATGAAAAATCCATTCCCCAACTGCAGGAATTGATCGCCAATTATGATCCTGACATCATCTGGTTCGACACGCCGCACAAACTTTCACCTGAGGAAAACCAGCGCATCCTCGCCGCGGTTCGCAAAGCCAAGCCATCACTGGTGATCAATGGACGTTTGATCAGCGGACTCGGAGACTATCAGAGCACCTGCGACCGCCCCGCCGAATTTCCTCCGCAGAAAGGAGATTGGGAAGGGGTGCCGACGACAAACGAATCCTATGGCTACAACGAGAACGACAAGTCCCACAAGTCATCCGCCCATTTCATCCAACTGATCGCCAAAGCCGCCGCGCGTGGCGGCAACACCCTGCTCAACATCGGCCCCCGCGGCGACGGCGCCTTCGATCCCACCGATGTCGCCATTCTCGAAGGGGTCGGAAAATGGTGGGCGGTGAACGCCGACTCGATCCGCGGCACCATCCGCACCCCGCTTGCAGTGCAGGCGTGGGGCCAATCCACCCGCAAGGGAAACAAGCTCTATCTCCATGTCTTCGATTGGCCAGCCAACGGCAAGTTGATCGTGGGCGGACTGAAAACGAATGCAACGCGAGCGTCGCTGCTCGCCAACCCGGTCTCGTCGTTAGAATGCATCCGAATGGGTCCCGACCTTATGATCTCCGTTCCGAAGAAAGCACCGGATGAAACCGACTCCGTTGTTGTCCTCGAATTCGATTCCGAGCCTGCGGGAGAGCCCTTGCGCTTGCTCTCGAAATCGGTTCTCAGCAATGACCTGCATGTTTATGACTCGCAGCTTGTCGGCAAACTTCGTTTCGGCCCTGGAAAAAAAACCGACGACGTGGTCCTTGATTGGAATGATGAAAACGAGTTCGTCCAATGGACGGTTCGCATCCATGACAAGGCGTCTTTCGATATCGAAATCCAATATGACGCCCCGGCCGCCACCGGAGGCGGACGAACCGTCGATGGCGATGCAGGCAAGGAATCGGTCGCCCGTCTAGGTGGCTCGTCTGGAACCTACATCGTGAGCATCGGAGACCAGAAATTCACCAAAAAAGTAGTGACAGGAATAGGCAGACTGGAGGCCCTTGGGAAGGTGACACTGGAACCCGGAAACTATCAAATCAACCTCAAGGCGAAGGAGATCTCAGGAGAGGAACTATTCCGCCTGCGGCGTCTCACACTAACTCCGGCTGGGAACCCATAAGAATTGAAATATCCCACAGCCAGTTCAATTGGCGTTCGCATTCCAGAATACGTGCTTGTTGCCACCCTGCGTGTCGATCCGTTTCATATCCGCTTGTGTGACTTCCCCGACATGGCCGTCAAAATAGACGGCCAGTGCCTTGCCGCCATAGCGATACGCGATTTTCCCGTTGTCATATCCTTCCACCGCAGCTGCCCCCTGCCATTTGAACCTTCCACCATACTTTGCAAGCCAGTCGGTGGCGGTGATGAATACGGCAGTCCGAGCCGGCTGCGTGACTTGTTGCATTTTGAAAACATTCTCGGCGTTCGGTGTTCCCCAAGCATTACTTTTCCCGAGAGCTCCCTCATAATTATATCCGTAACTCGATGAAAATCGATCATAGTACTTCGCCTTGGAGCGATATACGAGAGGGTCGAGCGCTGATGACGGGTGGGACTTGTCAACTTGCCCGCCTGCGGACACCACCGAGTCGCCTTTGAGAATCGAGAGAAACTCGCTGTTGTCACACCAAGCGACGTAGGATGACCCCTCGTTGTCAAAGGCATACACCTTGATATAGTCGCCATTATGGTCGGCCGCGTAGGTAGTGTTTGCAAACTGCAGTTGCCCGATGTTGCGAATGGACACCGTGCGGTAAGCAGCTAACCGGACTCGCTGTAGGCCAACAAATCCTAGAGCGGCAAGAACGATGATGATGCTAATCACAACCAGCAGCTCGACCAATGTGAAGCCGTTTGCCGAACGGAGCGCGCAGGGTTTGTTTTTCATGATGTGAAGATTGGAACGACAACTTTATATAAAGAATAGATCCTGCGAGACGTGCGCGCAATCGCTCGATCGAGCGATGGCGGACTCAGATGATTTCCGACACCATCCGTATCCTATGAAGCGCAAACTCAATTCACCTGCCATCCCTGAGGCGTCGAAATTTCAGATTTCACGCCGCTCGTTCATCCGTCGTGTGTCCACCACCGCAGCAGCCACTGGACTTCCATTATGGTTCGTCGAGCGGGAACTGGCCCTTGCGGCAGAACCTGCCAAGTCCGTCTCTTCTCCCAATGAACGACCCGCCATCGCCCTGATCGGCTGCGGCGGCATGGGGACTGGCGATGCAAAGAACGCGCTTCGTTTTGCGGACGTCATCGCTGTTTGCGACGTGGACCGGGAACGTCTTTCAGCGGCATCCGCTGCATTTTCCAAGGGAGGAAAAACTCCGGAAGCTTTCACCGACGTTCGCAAGCTTCTGGAACGTGATGACATCGACGCGGTCATCAACGGCACCCCCGATCACTGGCACAGCCTCATCAATATTGGAGCAGCCAAGGCCAGAAAAGATATCTATTCGGAAAAACCTCTCACCCTTTCGATCGATGAGGGGCACCAAGTGATCAAAGCTGTGCGTGACCACAAGGTAGTCCTGCAAACAGGTACCCAACAGCGCAGCAGCCAGCGTTTCCGGATGGCCTGCGAAGCCGTTAGAAACGGCAGGATTGGCACACTGCAGGAAGTCAACGTCTGGCTTCCGGCGGGATTGCGAGGTGGCCCGTTCGCCACCAAGACCGTTCCCGCTCACCTTGATTGGGATTTCTGGCAGGGCCAAGCGCCCGCTGCGGATTATATGCCGGAGCGCTGCCACCGGACTTTCCGGAATTGGTATGACTACTCGGGCGGCACCATGACGGACTGGGGTGCGCACCACATGGACATCGGCTATTGGGCAGTGGGACTCCCCGCACCGGTGGCGGTGGAGAGCACGCCGTTGGCGCTCCCCATCCCGGGTGGCTATACCACGTTCAGCGAATATGAGGTAAAATTCACCTATGCCAACGGCGTCGTGTTCAAGGTCCGCACGACCACCGACGACTCACCCTTTGGTGCGGCCATCCGGCCGGAAGGACAACGCAACGGTATCCGCTTCATCGGTTCCGACGGCTGGATCTGGGTCAATCGTGACAAGATCGAGGCGTCCGATCGTGAACTAATCTCAAAACCTCTTCCCGAAGACGCCGAACGCCTTTATCCAAGCAACGATCACATGGGTAATTTCTTCGAGTGCATGATTACCCGCAAGGATCCCATCTGCCCGGTAGAGGTCGGTCACCGTTCCGCTTCTGTGTGCCATCTTGGGACGATTTCACTTCGCACCGGCAAGTCCCTCCAGTGGGATCCCGAGCGGGAGATTTTCACCGGCCCCCACGCCAAAGAAGGAAATGGCCACCTCGCCCGTGAGATGCGAAAGCCCTACGACTATGGATTTTTCGCCTGAGTAAAAGCTGATCGTAAGCCACAGCGAAAACTCTGGTGAACACTTGATCGTTACCTTTTCCGGAAATCCTCAATTTCGGGAGGAAGAGGCGCTGATCCGGTCCATCGCTCGAACGAGGGATGGTGATTTTTCTCCTGCTCGCAAGAACTCTGTTCTATCGTCGCTTGATATCAGATTCGGGCGAAAGCTTTGTCCGCCTCAAAGCCCTCGCGGACTAACACGATCTTCCCATTTATGAACCTGCCTATTATCCCCATGATCGCCGCAGCCACAATCGGGCTGTTTGATTTCGCTGCCGCACAGTCATCGCTCGAAAGTGATTTCCTGAATCCACCGGTCAAGACACGTCCTTACGTCTGGTGGCACTGGATGGGGTCTAACTTTTCCAAGGAGGGAATCACCAAGGATCTCGAAGCCATGAAGGCCTCCGGCATCGGCGGGGCCACGATCTTCAACCTCGCCTCCGCCGTACAGGAATCCCATAAGCCTACGCTCAACAATCCGTGGCCGGATCAAACGTATCGCAGCCCGAAATACTGGGAAGCGCTCAAACACGCCGCCGCCGAAGCCCAGCGCCTCGGATTGGAAATCGGATTGCACAATACTGTTGGCTACTCGACCACCGGCGGCCCGTGGATTGATGAGGAGAAAAACATGCAGCAGATCGTGTCGAAGAGCGTCACTGTCGATGGAGGCAAGCGCGTTTCCCTCCAAATCCCCCGCCCCGATCCGACCACTTACCGCGGCTATGGAAACACGGGGCTCTCGTTCGGGTTTTTCAAGGACATCGCCGTGCTCGCCGTCCCTGCTTCCGGCGATATCGATCACACGAAGACCATCGACCTAACATCTTTGTTCGAGGATAACCGCCTCGACTGGGACGCGCCCGCCGGAAAGTGGCAAATCATTCGTCTTTGCCACGCGCCCACCGGCGCCACCCCTCATCCGGTGCCGGACGAACTCATCGGCAAAACCCTCGAAGTGGACAAGATGAGCCTGGAGCTCAACCGCTTCCACTGGGACACGGTGATCGAGCCGATGAAACAACACCTAGGCCCCTATCTGGGAAAAAGTTTTAAACACTTCCTCATCGATAGCTACGAGGCCGGCGCACAGAACTGGACTCCGGATTTCCGCAAGGAGTTTCAACAACGCAAGGGCTACGATCCGCTGCCATGGTTGGTCACGCTGCAAAATCGGACCGTGGGAAACAAGGAACTAACCGAACGTTTCCAGTGGGATTTCAAAGACGTCGCCAGCACGCTCTATTATGAAAACGGCTGGCTGACAGGCGTTGGAAAAATGAAGGCCGTCGGCATGGACCTCCAGTTCGAACCCTACGGCGGGCCGTTCGACCTTGTGGAAGGTGCCGCTCTGGCAGACATTCCGATGGGCGAATTCTGGACGGGAAAAGCCGGCGGCATCAACGGCATGATCGCCGCCGCCGCACGTGCCGCAGGACGCACCGTGGTCGGCGCCGAGGCCTTCACCGGCCCGCCGCCACTCAGCAAGTGGACGGAAACCCCGGCCTTCCTCAAGGAATCCGCCGATGGAACTTATGTCAGCGGTGCCAACCGGCTCATTCTCCACCACTGGGTCCACCAACCCTTCGACGACCGCTACAAACCCGGCATGGGCATGGGCTGGTGGGGCACGCACTTTAATCGCCATCAGACATGGGCGAAGGACGGCACCGCGTTTTTCCAATACCTCGGTCGCTGCCAAGCACTGCTCCAGTCCGGTGAAACACCGTCCGATTTTGTCAGCGTCGGCAAGTCTCAAGGCTCGGATGTCATTTCCTGGCGCGAGTTGCGCAGTGGCTTGAAGGTTCGGGACGGGCGGATCGTCGTCAGTTCCGGACGCAGCTATCCATTTCTGGGCATCCCGCACGATGGCCGCATGCTGCACGCCGATGTGAAACGCATTGCGGAACTTCTCGAACAGGGAGCCGTGATCGTTTGTGCGAAACCCACCGGCTCGCCCGGCCTGGCAGGCTATCCGGAAAGTGATGCCGAAGTACGGTCCTCCCCGCTCTGGAACGACGGAGCCGTCCGCACGATCGGCAAAGGCAGGCTCTACACAAAAGGCGATGTCGGGGCCGCCATCCGCGATTTCAAGATCGCGCCGATGATCCAGTTCTCCGGCGCATCCAGTGTCGCAGGCACCGCCCGCCAAACGAAGGACTCCACCTTGTTTTTTGTGGCAAACAGGACCGACGCCCCGACCAGTTTCACCGCATCGTTCCGCATCGATGCCCGGCGCCCGGAACTCTGGGACGCGGAGGATGGATCGATTCGCCCCGCACCTGTCTGGCGTCAGAAAAATGGTCGCACCGAGGTAGATCTCACACTGGATCGACATCGCTCGGTGTTCGTTGTTTTCCGCAATTCAGAATCGCCCGTCGATCACGTCGTGTCCGTCGTTTCACAATCCGCACACGACGGCGCGCTGGAAATCATCAAAGCCCGCTTTGGCAGCCCTGACGGCGACCGTTGGATGGATGTGACCGAGAAACTCAGCCAATTTTCCGCCAAGGGCGCGCTCCATCTGGCATCTACCAGCCCGGGCGTCCTCGGCGGTGACCCAGCATCGAACATCGTGAAGCAGCTCGAAGTTGAATACCGCCTCGACGGCAAAACCCACACCGTGACCGTTGCGGAAGGCAAGCCACTCAAGCTCGGCACACCGGACCAAGGGCATGCGCTCCAACTCAGCGCCGCTGCGGACGGATCCGTCACTGTCTCATCCAGATCCGCCACCCGCGGTGAGATCGTCTTCGCCTCCGGCAAACGACAGCCGCTCGAACTCCCTGCGCCCGCCGCTCCATCTGAATTGAAAGGCCCGTGGAATGTCGTCCTCGATTCCCCGGTAGAGGAAACGCGAAAGCTCGTGTTGCCAAAACTGGAGGATCTCGCAGGGCATTCCAACACGCCGGTTCGATTTTTCTCAGGCACTGCCATCTATTCCAAGCAATTTGAAATTTCAAATCTGATATCTCCAATGACCCTCGATCTCGGCAAGGTCCATGATCTCGCCCGCGTCACCCTCAATGGCAAGGATCTCGGCGTGCTCTGGCAATCTCCCTTCACTCTCGACATCTCGTCCGCCCTCAAGACCGGCAACAACCAACTCACCATCGCCGTCACCAACACCTGGCACAACCGCCTTGTCGGTGACGAACAGTTCCCCGCCGACTTCGAGTGGGGCGAGGACCGCGGCGAAAGGGGCCATGCGATGAAAGCTTATCCGGATTGGTTCCTCAAAAACCAGCCGCGCCCTGAAAAGAACCGCAAGTGCTTTGCCGTTTGGTATTACCACCGTAAGGACACGCCCCTTCTTCCCACCGGATTGCTCGGGCCCGTGACGCTCCGCCCACAATCTTCTCACCGCTCCAATCCATGATCGCGAGAGCACTTCTTCCATTCACATTCGGCCTGCTCGCCAAGCCACAGCTGGCCTCCTCCCAAATCACGGGGACCCTAACTCCAACCGATGCCAAGTGATACTCTGGTATGCAAATCCTGCGAAAAATGGAACCGAAGCCCAACCGCATCGGCAAACACGAACATGCCTGTCACTCCACTCTACCCCGGCGCTCGAACCAAGCCGTTTCACAATTTGTATTTGGACTGAAGTCAGACTGTCATATTTAAATCATCCATGAAGTTGGTTTTTGTCATCCTGTTCCTTTGGCTCGCGGGATTCCTCGCGCAAGGAAAGGAATTGACCAGCCTAGCGGAGATCCGTCGCCTTCCAGCCAGCGAAATCGCAAAGAATTTGCCAGTGAAAGTGGTCGGCGTGGTCACTTGGTGTTCGCCAGGAAGACTTCCCGGAGGATTCATGATCGACCAGAAAGGCGCAGGCATTTTTGTGGTGGGGGATCATGATCTGCCGGATGGCCGGAAAGCATTAGGGAAAGAGGCCGTCAAACAACTCGCGCCGGGAGACAAGGTGGAAGTCGAAGCGATCACTCGCATCGGTGGCTTCGCTCCAGAACTTTGGGCCGCAGATGTGCGAGTAATGGGCCAGGCTCCGATGCCATCCGGGACGGAGGTCGGTATGGGCAATCTTCTGACGGGAACTTACGACGCCCAGCGGGTGGCGCTTAAAGGCGTGGTCACCGGTTGCCGTCCGTCGGGCTATGGCGATGGAACGTGGGTGATGGTGCTGGCTGGAACCAGCGGCAAAGCGCGCGCGATCGTGCCTGCGATGCCGGGGATGACGCCGGAAGACATCGAGGACGCCGGGGTCCTGATCCGCGGCGTCGTTTTCACCCGGTGCAACAGCCGCAAGGAATTCGTCGGACTCAGCATCGAAACCACCCGGATCGAGGACATCCAAATCTACCGGGCTGGCGGCACGGATCCGTTCGGGGTGCAGATGCTTGAAGTGGGACGTCTGAGGGCTTTTGCCCCGGGTGGATACTCACAACATCGCCGCCGGATCATGGGGGTGGTGTCCTTGACAAAGCCCGGAGTTCTTTACTTGCAAGGTCCCTCCGGAGGGTCGCGGGTTTCTACCCGCTCCCCCGAAATCTCCCATGCGGTGGGCGATCTGGTGGAAGCGGCGGGATTTGTCGAACCCTACTTGGGAACCTCGGAACTCGCCAGCGCCCTGACCCAAAAGCGGGGGCAGCAACAGTTGCCAGAACCAGTAACCTTTTCCATGGCGGGCCATCAGGATCCCGGCGAATTGGACGGCATGTTGATCCGGATGCGTGGCTTGGTGCTGGAGTCCCATCGGTCGCCGCAGGGCATTGAGACTCTTCTTTCGGAAGAGGGAAAATCGTTCCGCGCCATACTCGCCCATCCCCTCTCGGAGGCTAAGGAACTCACCCCGGGTTCCGAGGTGGTGCTCACGGGAGTCGCGGAAATCACTTACGAACTCGGGCCTTATTTCCCGGACCAGAACGTGGTGTCCGGTCTACGCCTCTTGTTGCGGACCCCGGCGGACGTGCTTGTCCACCGCGTGCCCCCTTGGTGGAATGCGCGGCGTTTGCTCATCGCGCTGGGCTTGTCGATCGCCGTCGCGGCGTTGTTGGCGTGGGCGGCACTCCTTCTGATGCGGAGAGTCCGGGCGCAGGCAAATCAACTTGCAGCGGAGGCCCTCGTTCACCGCCAGGTGACCGCAGCCCATGATGCCATGATGGAGGAGCGTTCCCGCTTGGCCGGAGAAATGCACGATGGACTCCAGCCGATGCTTTCAGGTCTTTCCTTCTATTTGGAAGCTGCGGATTCAAAACTCAAGGACGGCCACCATGAGGACGCTGACGAAGTGCTTGAACGCTCCCGCTCATTGCTCAGCCGGATTCGGGACGAGTTCCGTCAATGCATTTGGTGCCTCTATGAGCTGGGCCGCCAGACAGGCGATCTGGACAACGAACTCCGCCGTCTCGCGCGGGTGCAACGCCAATGGAGCCATGCCGAGGTGAATACGGAAATCCACGGCGAACCATTTTCCCTGCCCGCCAGCATTTCGCGGGAAGTTTTACTCATCTGCCAGGAAGCCGTGGAAAACGCATCCCGCCATGGCAAGGCGTCGCGGATCGATATCGCCTGCCTCTTTCTGGAAAGTGGGCTGGAAATCAGCGTGATCGACGACGGCTGCGGATTTGATGTCAGCGCGGTGCCCAATACGATGGGTCCACACTTCGGGCTGGCTGGCATGCGTCACCGGATTGAACGATTGGGAGGCACGCTGGATGTCACGAGCGAACCGGGTGCCGGCACACGCCTGGACATTCGACTCAGCCGCGCCTGCATCAGTAAAGCAGAAGCAAATCCACTGGCATCGTCACAGCCCCATCCGAAAACCATCACAAACCCGCCATGAATCCCTTGCACGAGACTGACTCATTCACCGTTTCTATCATGATCGTCGAAGACCATGCAGTCACTCGGGAGGGGCTGCGCATGATGTTGGAAGCGGTCGGTTTCCGGGTGATTGGTGATGCGGGTGATGCGGAAGCGGCCGCCGAGCGGTTCCGGGAGCTAAAACCGGACATTTCCCTTGTGGACATCCGCCTCGGCCCAGGACCGGATGGCATTGATGTAGCCGGGAAACTCCATCAGATCGACCCAGCTTGCAAGGTGATCATGTTCGCATCCGACGCGCTCGAGGCAGACATCCACCGGGCACGCAAGGCAGGGGCCTGCGGCTTCCTCGTCAAAACCCTGCCGCGCGAAACCATCATCCAGGCGATCCTGGACGCATATCAAAACGGGGTTTGCCAACCTTATGAGAAGGATGCATCCAATGACTTCGAACCACTCACGGAGCGCGAAACGCAAGTCCTGATCGAGTTGCGACGTGGATTAACGAGTTCCGAAATAGGAAGCATTTTGGAAATGAGCGAGCATACTGTGAAAACCCACCTCAAGGCGATATTCAGCAAGCTTCACGCCGCAGACCGCACTGAGGCAGTGGCGGCTGGGTTCCAGTTGGGATATCTAAGGGTCCGGTAAGGGGACAACTCGCAGAGGCTGCGGATGCGGCTGCCAAGGGGGAATTGTCGGAAGCGCGCGGTCGGCTACTGCTCTCGCGCCTTGTGGAGATCTCCACGGGTGAGGCATTGAAGTTCTACACCGTTCGCAGTTGGGTGGAGGAGTGGTTGAATTCCAAGAGCGAAACCAAATCGGCTACCCAGAAACGGTATAAATTCAGCGTTGATCTGTTCCTCGCATATTTTGCTTCCAAAGCCGGAGCGTCTTGAATCCATCCCCAAATCCGGCATTCGGAAGTTCCAGGATGACATTCGCGCTGGGTGGAGTCCGGAAAAGAAGACGAAGAAGAAAAAGTACGGGATGGGAAAAAATGTGAAGAAAAAGAATGCCCTCCCTTCTCCGAAGCGATCCACCACAACGACCAATCAAGCCG
>JBBARN010000007.1:0-77144 GCA_040399845.1 Luteolibacter sp.
CAAGTTTGATTACAACACCGAGTATTCCGATCTCTACGGTCACTATTACGAGGCCCAAGCAATGATGAACCGCGGTGGCGAGCAATGGAAGAAATACAATGCCATGTTCCGCGATCAGCTTCTCAAAAACCAGAATCCGGATGGTTCCTGGAAACCACCGGGTGGTGGCAAGGGCGCTATCCGGGCGGTCGCCCCGAGTTTTGTTTCGAATGCCCACTACCGCACCTGCCTCAACACCCTCATGCTGGAAGTCTATTATCGCTTCCTCCCGGGCACGGGCGTGGGCACCAAGTGAGTTTGTTAATCCACTGATTTCTCCAAGCAGCGGCGGCCTTCGGGTCGCCGTTCTTTTTTGGGGGACTTCTTGGAATTTGCCGATCGGACTTGCGAAGACGCCGATTCGGGGCTCCACTCCCGCGCCATGAGCATCGTCGCCAAACAAGAACAACTTCTTGAAGAACTCTCCCTGTTTCAGGATTGGACGGAACGCTATGAATACGTGATCGGCCTTGGCAAAAAGTTATCACCCATGGAGGATTCGTTGAAGAATCCGGAGCATTTGATCAAGGGCTGCCAATCCCAGGTATGGCTGGATGCAAGCTTGGTGGACGGCAAGGTGCGTTTCACAGCAGACTCGGATTCGGTCATTACCAAGGGAATGATCGCTTTGTTTGTGATGGTTCTCGATGATCAGACGCCCGATGCCATTCTCAGCGCAGACATGGGATTTGTCGATAAAACCGGGCTCAAGGAGCATCTTGCCCCCACTCGAGCCAATGCGCTGACGTTGATGGCCACACAAATGAAACAACGTGCCCTTGGGTTTGCAGCGCGTGGAGCATGAGTGGGCGGAAGTCATTCAGGAAACTTCTCATTTCAAGTCATCAAGGCGCTGTTTGGACCAGAACAGACCTTCTGCATATTCATCATTGCGGGAACGCTTCTGCGACAATTTCTGCCATTCGGCTACCGCATCCGAAAATGCCCGAATTGCCTCCTGTTTGCGATCTGACATCTGCCATGCATGTCCAAGATCGCCACACAAATAGGCCTTGGACCGGCTTAACTGCTCGGGCGCGGGCTCGTCCGCCGTTGAACGCCCCAGCAAGGTGTCCAGCAATTGGCGTGCTTGAATCATCAGCCTGATCTCCTCATCCCGTGGCCCAGCCATGCCCAGCATCCGTCCCTTTTGCCACCACAACAAGGCTAGGCGATAAGCGACCATCGAATTGCCAGCTCTGGACGGTTCGAGGGCTTCCAGCATGCGGATTCCCTCGTCAAAATCCTTCATGGCATCCGCCTGCCGCCCCCGGTCGCGCAGCATTCCGGCACGCGTGCCGAGTTGTGCGGCTTTTCCTGCAAGCGCCTCGGCGTGATTAGGTTGTTCGGAAAGGATTCCATCCAGCAGCTGCATCGCCTCGCGCGAAGATGCCTCGGCATCCACCAAGTTGCCCGACAGCAGCGCATCCTCGGACATCGCGCCAAAACACCCTGCCAGATTCAGCCGGATTCGAAGATCCTGCGGCTGACCTTTGAGCAAGTTCGCCAAATGCCCCGCCGCCATGGCCCTCACTTCCCGCGCATCTGCAAGACTTCCCGATGCTTCGAGAATCTTTGCTGAAGAAAGGTAGCAATCCGCCAACTCCGATTTCAAAACCACCGAGTCCGGGCGCTGTTTTGAAATCCGGATCAGCGTCTGGGTCGCACGCATCAATTGCTCCAAGGCCTTGGTCTCATCTCCCGCGGCAACCAGAAGCTTGGCCTCGTGGAAATCGAGAATGGCCAAAAGCTGATCCAAACGCTCGCCTTCAAGGTCCGCGCGTGGCAGGCTGGAGAAGGTTTTTCGGGCAACCTGAAACGCGGAGTTGGCACCAGGGTCGCCGTTGGCTTGAAGCAGCAAGGCCAGAAGCAACGAGTTCGTCGCAAAGCGGAGTCTTGAATCTCCATCCATTGGCCCAGCCCCCCACGCCTCCAGGGCACCCGCAAGGCGTTTGGAAGCCACTGCCGGATCCCCTGCTGCCAGCGAAATTTCGGCCAACTGCAATCGCACCCTTGCTCGCTCATCCGAAAGGCGCTCCACGTTTTCTGACTGGGCGAGAAAATCCTCAAACTGCCGTTCCAACTGCCTCAAGCGGAACTCACGACCATCCAGCGGTGGCACATGGCGATTTCCCTTTTCCATCGCCCACGAGAACAACAGATCGCCAATCCATCTCGACGCCTCCAAACGCGCCAAGCCCATCTCTCGCTCAGCCTCGATGGCTTTTTCCGCTTCGCGCGCCTTCCCATCCGCTACCGTCTGCGCCGCCTGGGCGTCTTCAGCCGCTTGTTTGAGTTTGCCCACAGTCTCAATCAGATGGCGGCGATCCGATTCAGCCTGCTTCAGGGAAACATACCACATCCCCGCGAAAACCACCGCAAGCCCGATTGCGGCTCCAAGACCAAACAAGGCACGCCAAGTCGCTCGTTCCGCACGCCTGCATTGATCCACCAGATCCTCCCGTTCCTTGCCCTCGCTAAACTCCCGCTCAACCTCATCGAAGGCTCGCACAAGTTCGATCATCGAGGCCGGACGCTTGCCCGGGTCCAGAGCCAGACACGCGTCAATGCACGCGCGAAATCCCTGTTCCAAAGGAGTCTTTGCATCATCCGACCAGGTCACCTTCGCCTGTGATTCCAGATTCACGGCAATCTTCTGAAGATCCGCCTTGAAACCATCCCGATACGTTTCGCCAAGGGGCGGTGCGACATGGCTGAAGGCATGATCACACCTTGGAAAACTCCCGGTGAGCGTCCGATAGGCGATCACCCCGAATGAAAATACGTCCCAGCGATACCCAGCCCCGTCCAAATAGCCACGCGGTTCCCTGAGTTGCTCCGGAGCTTGATAAAGCACGGCATCCGTGAACTGAAACTGCGCGATTCCCGGCATGTTTCCCATGGCCCAATCCGTCAGAAGCACGGCTCCCTGATCATCAAAAAGGATGTTTCCCGGCTTCAGATTTCCATGCGCAACCCGCCGCGAATGCATTCCGGAAATCGCTTTTGCAAGGGACCTGACGAGACTCCAGGAATCCAATCCCGGATGCTGGTCCAGTCGGTGCTGCAAACTCCGCGGTGTCAGCTGATCCCGAGTGGTGCCACTTTTGCCATTTCCACGATCCGCCATCAAAAGCGTCAGGCGGAAGGCAGGCAATTCTCGAAATTCCGCCGTAATCACCGGCAAAACCCCATCCGGCCAACCGCCCTCCCCGAGTTGCCGGGTTGTGCGGTCCAATAAATCCCTCGATATCGCCGAATCCTCAAAAATCTTCAAGGCCATCGCCGCCCCTTTGGAATCTTCCGCCTCGTAGACATGACCGCATCCTCCTGAGCCGATCGGCCCGAGAACCGTCAAATCATCCACGCGCGATGTCTCCATTGCCCATCCTTCTAGTGTAGCATCCCCCCCGGCAATCCTTAAATCCCAATTAGTCGGAGCCTAAAACACCCGCAAAGGGCATGCGACCAATGAAGTTGACCTGGAGCCATTGCGAATCCACTGCCCCACTCAGAGCCGCTTCATCGCCTTGAACTCGCCATTTTCGCAAGCCCGCACAAAGGCCTCTGCATAGCTCTTCAACTTGTCCCAGCACTGGCGAATCTTGTCGGCCTCAGCCGCGGAAACGGAATGATCGTCCGCTGCATCGGTAATGTGTTCGAGCAAATCCGAGAACTGGCCGATGATTTCCTGGGTAGCCGGAAGCACGTGGCCCATTTGATGGCCATCGACATCGGGATCCTTGACGAAATGACCGCCCTGCTGGCGGCAGAGCCATTCGACAATTCCGGTATCGCCGCTGAGTTCGATGATCTGAAGCAGGCGATCGAGGGGATTCTTGCTGCCCGAACCGTCATCGGTAGGCTTTTCTGCCCATTTGTAAACCAGCGAGAGCGATATACCCAAATCGGCGGCCACCGCCTTGGGGGTCGTTTTGCGGAGGGCCTGTCTCAGGACTTCGTGACTTTCCATGCCGGGAGTCTGACAAGGCCAAGGCCACTTGGGAAGCCGACAAATTGAAGAAATCAAGGGGAGATTTGAGCACTCTCATCGGTTTTTTTCCATTCGTGGATGATCTTGGTCATCGCCAAGGCGATTTCCGCGGCAGAAACCTTCGGCCTCTCAGCCGCCTTTCACTGGTTGCTGGATGGGCTTGAGTTCGATTTTGCGGAAGTGGATCTCCGCACCCTCGCTTTGGAGGCAGATGGCGCCCTGGGTGGCGGAGAGGGCGGTGGCTTCGTTCATGAGAGTGTCGTTAACCCAGACACTGACTTTGTCTGACTCGCAGCGGATTCGCATGGTGTTCCACTCGCCGGGTTTGTTTTCCGCGCTTTCCTGGCGCTTGAGCCAGCGGCGGCCTTGCGGGGTGCTGTTGGCGACGCTGAGGGTTTCACCGATGATCCAGAAGTCCCCGGCGTTTTCGTGGCCGAGTTGGACTTCGATGGACTTGGGCCAGGCGAACATCTGGCGGGGCTTGGAGGAATGGATGAGCACGCCGCTGTTGCCGGGTTTCTTGTCAGGAGCCCAGCGCCACTCGACGGTGAGTTCGTAGTTGGAAAAATCCTCCTTGGTGGTCCGGATCACTCCGGGCGGCCTGCCTTTGCAGATGAGAATGCCATCCGAGACCGACCAAACGCTTTCCGGTTTCACCTCGGGATCGATCACATCGAAGGTCCAGCCCGCGAGGTCCTTGCCATTGAAAAGGGCAAGAGGTTCCGCCCCTTGGAGCACGGCACCACATTGCGCGAGAACGAGAAAACACAGAGCTTTTAGCATGGTCTTTATCTAGCAATCCAAGGGTGATTTGGCAAGGAATTGCGCGGAATCTGGGTGGTTTTGAGGGCGGACGGCAGGACTGCGATTCCGGTTCGGCCGTGGTTTCGCATCCGGCCGGAACTTTTGCCTTGGAGATGGGCGTGGGAGTTTCTAGGCTCTCCCCGGCAAGAGCCGAACTTCCATGGCCAAAAAAGAATTCACCATCCTCAACAAACTCGGCATTCACGCACGGCCCGCAGCGCAATTCGTCAAAACCGCGAATCGTTTCCAAGCGGACATCTTCGTGGAAAAAGACGGCGAGGAAGTGGACGGAAAAAGCATCATGGGCCTCATGATGCTGGCTGCCGGCCACGGATCGGTCATCACAGTGAGTTCGGATGGCCCGGACGAGGATGCCGCACTTGAAGCGATTGCCGACCTGATCGGCCGCAAATTCGAGGAAGATTGAGCGGACTTGGAGCGGTATCGAGGCGAAATCACATCGCTTTAGATCCCGACAAAGCCCCCTTCTATCGGATGACGACTCAGTGAGAATGCGGTTTTTTTCCGCATCCACAACCGTGGTCACAGCCACCGGATTTCTTCTTGGGCTTCGAAAGGCGGACCAGGAAGATCACCAAGGTGATCGTGACGATGCCAACAGCCGTGTAAGTTTGCCAATCCATAGCGATAGGGGGTAGGGAGATTGAGGTAGGTGGAATTTTGCTCAGAAACCAAGGAGTTTTCCGCCTTGGAACACGACCAACGAGGCGGCGTAAGCGAAGCCGCTCATAAAAAGGAACTGATAGATGGCCCATTTCCAGGATCCGGATTCCCGTGCCACCACGGCCGATGTGGGAAGGCATTGCAGGGCGTAGATGAAAAACACCAGCACCGAAACCAAGGTCAGCGGCGTGAACAGCTGACGTCCATCGGGCCAAGTGGCAGCAGCCAGACGATCACGAGTGTGGCTCCGGGTATCCTCGTCACTTTCCCCTTCCTCGACACGGAAAATCACCGCGAGTGAAGAGTTGAAGACTTCTCTGGCCGCAAACGAGGTCAACACGGCCGTGCCAATGCGGCCATCGAATCCAAGGGGCTTCACCACCGGTTCAATGATCGCGCCGATCCTGCCCATGGCGCTGTGAGTGAGGGGATCGACCGATTCATCCTTCGGCTTGGGATATGTGCTGAGCGCCCAAAGCAAAATCGAGAGACCAAGGATGATGGTTCCCGCCTTGGCAACGAAGGCCCAGCCCCTGTCCAGCACATGACGAAAGATGTAGTTCCATTGCGGCTGGCGATAAGGTGGCAATTCCAGCAGGAAGTGATGACCGCCAGCATCCGGCCCGAGTTTTTTGCGCAGGATGCGGGCGACGAAGAAGGCGGTCGCCGTTCCAATTGCATAGATTCCAAACAGCACCGCCGCCTGCTTCCAAGTCCCCTCCCCTTCGTGCAACAGCAGCGGCACAATGAGGAAATAAACGGGGAGCCGCGCTGAGCAACTCATCCATGGCGCGACGAAAATGGTAACCAGACGCTCCTTGGCGGAATCGATGGTCCGGGTGGCCATCACGCCGGGAATGGCACAGGCATAAGAACTGAAAAGCGGGAGGAATGCCTTTCCGCTGAGGCCGGCCTTGGCCATCACCCCATCCATCAGGAAGGCGGCGCGGGCCATGTAACCGGAGCTTTCCAAAAGCCCGATGAAGAAAAACAGCAGCAAAATCTGCGGCAGGAAAATCACCACTCCGCCGAAACCTCCCAGCACCCCATCGACCAGCAAGGAGCGGAGGTCGCCTTCCGGAACCGTCGATTCCACCCAGCCAGCAATCACGCCCTGGCCAGCCTCAATCCAACCCATCGGGATCTGTGCAAAGGAAAAAATTGCCCAAAACACCGCAAACATCGTGACGAGAAAGGCCATCCAGCCCCAGACGGGATGCAGCAGCCATTGGTCAAGCCGATCGGAGACCGTGAGCTGATGGGCGTCTGGACGACGGGCGGCGAGTTCGCAAAGTCTTCGGATGAAATCGCGGCGCGCCTCTTCGGATTCCCCGGGATCCGCTCCGTTGGATTCCCAGCGGACCTCGGGAGCCGATGGAAACGGATGACGAAGCGCCTGTTTCAACTCGATGATCCCCTTCCCTGCGCTGGCCTGCATGGGCACCACGGGCACGCCGAGTTCTTCGGAAAGCTTGGCGGGATCCAGCCGTAGACCGCTCTTTTCGGCCATGTCCACCATGTTGAGGGCAATCACCGTGGGAATCCGCAGGCCGATAACCTGCAAGGCGAGTTGCAGGTGGCGTTCAAGGTTGGATGCGTCCACCACGCAGACGACGAGATCGGGTTTGGCAAAACCGGGGATCAGGCCCTGGAGAGCATCCAAGGCTACTTTTTCATCGGGCGAGCCAGCCCGCAGCGAATAACAACCGGGCAAATCAAGCACCCGCAGCTTTTTGCCGTGAGGGGTGAAAGTCTCGCCGGATTTGATCTCCACCGTGACGCCCGAGTAGTTGCCCACTTTCTGATTCGAGCCCGTCAGAGCATTGAAGAGCGTCGTTTTGCCCGCATTCGGATTACCGATGAGCGCGATCGTGGCAAGGGAATCGGTAGGAGCATCCATGATCGATTGGCAGAATCAACCCACAGGGGCCACCAATACCTGCTCCGCCAATTCCCGACTGATTGCCAGACGCGTTCCGCAAATCGAGCAAATCAGATTTCGCCCGCCGGACAACTTACGAATCTGCAGTTGCTCGCAGAATCCGAGATCCCGCAATCGATCACAACCAGGCCCGCTGAGCACACGAATCCGCACATCGCAACCGACACCGACTTGGTTCAGGGTCATCGCGCTGTCGATCTCCAGATCAGTGGCAAGTGCAAGCGGCATTTGTTCAGAAATTCAGCCAATTGAGACTGAATTGCAACAACAAACGAGAGATTGGCGGTCAAAATTTCATCAAAACAAGGAAAACTCCGATTCCCCGAGAAACGAGCGGCAGGATTTGCCTCTCGCCGGGCGTATCACAGGTTCCATAACCCATTCCACTTCATGCAATTCCACCGGCTTCCGAACACAAGGCACTTTCTCAACACGGCAACACACTCGCTGCTGATCGCCTTGGGAGGCCTCGGCCTCTGCCATGGCTCCGAGACGCTCATTTACAAAAAGACAGAGAACCGCGAACTCAAGCTGATGGTGGACAAGCCCGCCAACTGGAAGGCATCGGGAAAATCACCCGCGATGGTCTTCTTCTTCGGCGGTGGCTGGGTGAGCGGCACAGTCGAACAATTCCGCAAACAGAGCGCCTACCTTGCCAGTCGCGGCATGGTGGGACTGCGGGTGGAATATCGCGTCATTCCCAAAGGGGAAAAGGGCCCGCCGGATCTTTGCTGTGCCGATGCGAAATCCGCAATGCGTTATGTCCGGCTGCACGCCGCCGAACTCGGCATCGACCCCAACCGGATTGCCGGGGCCGGCGGTTCGGCGGGCGGGCACCTCGCCTCTTTCACGGCAATGGTGGAGGGGCGCGATGATCCCAAGGATGACCTCTCCGTTTCCTGCAAGCCCAACGCCCTGGTGCTTTTCAACCCGGTTGTCAACAACGGCCCCGGCGAATGGGGGCATCAACGCGTGGGATCAAACTACAAACAATACTCCCCCGCCCACAACATCACATCCAAGGCCCCGCCGACGATTGTCTTTCTCGGCGACAAGGATGACTTGATTCCGGTGAAGGTCGTGAAGGAGTTTGAGTCCGAAATGAAAAAGGCCGGCGTTCGCTGCGATACGCATATCTATCCGAATGCAGGCCATGGTTTCTTCAACAAGGAACCTTATTTTGGCAAAACCTTGATCGAGGCGGACAGATTCCTTGCCACACTCGGATGGATCGAAGGCCCTCCAACACTCCCGACCGCCCAATGAGCGGAAGTGGCATTGATCGATATCAAGTTGAGGCCATCACCAATCATCCGTGCAGAATGGCGAAGCAGGTTCACCGCCACATGGGCATCGACTGGAAAACCGAGTTTAGGCCGGTGAAGCAAATCGTGAAAAACTGACGATTTTGTAGTGCCTTTCGGAGAGAGACCCAGGCACGACAATGGACGCTAGACTTTTGAAAAAAACTTGGGCCAGCCACGGCCTCCGTCCGCGCCTCGCTAGCAGCTGCCGGGGTGTCCATCCCAAGCCTGCGACAATTCTTGTGACGGCCGTCACGTGAATTGTCGCAGTGGGACCTTTTGCCTTTGCGTTGGGGCGGGAATGACCTACCAAGAGCGCCCACCGCCATCATGAGATTGTTCCGCATCCTGACCCTCAAAGAGCTCAAGGGGTATTTCCTCACCCCGTTCGGCTGGGTCGTTCTGGCTTTTGTGACCATCATGCAGGGCGTCTCGCTCTCGACGGCGATGAAGGGCTTCCGCGACACTCCGGTGAAGGACAGTCTGGTTTACGTGACCTTCCACACACCACTGTTCTGGTTCTATTTCCTGTTCATTTTCCCGCTGATCACCATGCGCCTCTTCGCCGAGGAGGAACGCTCGGGCACGCTTGAAACGCTGTTGACCGCGCCGGTGCGGACTTGGCAGGTGGTGCTCTCGAAATACACCGCCGCGATGATGTTTTACACGGTGCTGTGGGTGCCGGCGTTGGTGCAGTTCAAGATGTTCGAGTGGTTCACCGATCTGCCGCCCGCATGGACGCCGGGGGCGATGCTGGGAACCTTCACGGCCGTGATGCTGATGGGCTGCGCGTTCACCGCGGTGGGCTGTCTCGCCTCCGCGCTGACCTCCAGCCAGATCATTGCGGGCATCATCACGATCGGCTTGTTGGTGATCCAGTATTTCCTCGGCTTTGTCACCGTGATCTGGGGCGAGTCGTTTGTGGGCGCGCCGTTTTTCCATTATATCTCTTCCCAGCAACACCTGCATTACTTCGCCAGCGGATTGTTCGATACAAGACCGGTGGTGTATTTCCTGAGCGCGGCGGTCTTCGTGCTGTTCCTCACCTATCAGGTCGTGGACTTCCGCCGCTGGAAACGCTGATTCCGATTTTTTCCGTTCCACATGACCGACGCTCCTGCCGAACCCGAAACCAAGCCCGCCCGCCCGCTCAATCGCTGGGGGATTGGTTCGCTTTCCGTGCTGCAAACCGTGCTTCTTGCGGTGATCGTGATCGCGGTCAATTATCTCGCGATCCATCATTACGAGCGTCTCGATCTGAGCCGCAGTGGAGATTATACATTGTCTTCCGCCACGCAAAGATATCTCGCATCGGAAGATCTTTCCAAACGTGAAAAGCCGGTGAAATGGATCATGGCCTTCCGCCGGAGTTCGCCGTTTTATGAGCGGGTGCGTGCACTGGCCGAGGAGTATCAGCGGATTTCGAGAAACGAGATCGAGCTGGAAATTGTCGATCCGCTCCGCAGTCCGGACCGCATGCAGGAAATCACCGCCGCTTATGGGCTGAGCCTCGTGCGTGACATCATCATCATCGATGCGCGCACCGATGACAGCGCCGCCACGGTGGAGGATGCCAACAAGGTGAAGTCCCTCAATCCCCATGTGAAACTCGTGCTGGCGGATGACCTCGGAGTTTTCACGACCACGGATCGCGTTCGCAAGGTCACCGCCTTCCAAGGCGAGGATGTGCTCACCGCGCGCTTGGTGGAATCCATCGAGGGAAAACCACGGAAAATGGCTTTGTTGGCGGACAAGAGTCAAATCGATTCGGATGATGCGACATCACCGCGCAAGTCGCTTGAGGAAACCCTGCGTTTTCAGAACATCGAGTTGAGTGAAATCCAGCTCGCGGGTTTGCAGGACATTCCGGCCGATGTTTCCGGCATCGTGTTGGCAGCGCCGAAGTATGATCTCAACGATGCCGAACTCGCGGTGATCGAGCGATATTGGAACCGCTCGCGGGGGGCGATTCTGGTTTTGTTAGATGGCCAGGCACCGCCGAAGCTCCGTTCATTCCTGCGGGCCAATGGCATCACGCCGAAGGAAAACCGCGTCGTCGGCCGCGATAAGGACAATCGTCTCATCACTACGGCGAGGGGAAATTTTGCTGAAGGCGTTGATTTAATCCGCGATCTTGCTGGTTTGACGACGGAGTTTGGTGGGGCCAGTGCTTCTTTGGAAGTGCGCGAGGGAGCCGACGATCTTCTCAATCGCCGCATCTATCCGATCGGGCTCATCGAGGTCCAGCCACCGTTCTGGGGCGAGACGAAGTTTGGCAAGGGCAACGAAGCCTTCAACGAAGAGGAAGACCACGCCGCGCCCTTCAGCATTGCTGCCAGCGTGACCCGCGGAGCAGAGGCGGACGACCGATTCGCCGCCGATACTTCGCGCATGGTGGTGATTTCCAATACCGACTTTCTCGCCGCCAAAAACCAAAGTGCCGAAAACCTCGACTTCCTCGCCTCATCCGCCAACTGGCTCGTCGGCCGCGAGTCGCTGGCAGGCATCGGGCCGCGTTCGCTCGGCACCTACAAGCTGCCACTGCTCGATGCGCAGGTTTCCTTCATCAATCGCGTGAACCTGTTTTTCCTGCCCGCATTTCTCATCGTAATGGGCATCTTCGTTTGGTCCTCACGCCGAGCCTGAAACCGTCATGCGCTCGATTGCTTATACTTTGTTGCTCACGCTGATCGCCGCCGTTTTCTGCGGGCTGGCGGGTTGGCAATGGCATCAGGGGAATTTCGATTCCATCATTGGCGCTCCCGCCCTGCCGGTGGGGGAGCGGCTTTATACGAATTTCAAACCCGCCGATGCCAAAACCATCCGCGTGAATGCCGATGGCGTGAATGCCACATTTTCCCTGGAAAAAAACGGCTGGCAGGCATCCGCCCCGTGGAATGACCGCATGGACCCGCGGGCGGCGGTTAGCATCATCAACTTCACCCTCGGCATGCGGGTAGAAGACTATGCCGGAGTGGATGAAATCCCCACCAGCCAAACCGGTCTCGGCGAAACCGCGGTGACCATCCGCATCGAGGATGCAAACCGCAAACCGCTTGCCACCTACAAACTCGGCCGCGTGACGCCATGGAAGGCGGAAGTGGAAGGCATGGAAGAACCGGTAGCCACGGTGTTTGTGCATCCGCGGGATGAGAACCGCAAAAAACATATCTATGCCTGCACTGGAGATATCACATCCTTGTTCAAGGACGGGCTGAAATTCCTGCGCGATCACCGGCCCTTTTATTTCAATCCCATCACGCTCCAGAAAATCCGCATCCGCTCGCAACAGGGGGATCTAACTCTGGGTCGCGATGATCCCAAGAGCCCGTGGCGGATCATCAAGCCACTTGACCTGCCCACCGATCAACTGGCGATGAAAGCCTTGTTGGAAGGCATCTTCGAACTTCAAGCCGCCAAGGTGGCGGACCGCTCGACGGTCACACTTCCAGCCAAGGATGCGGCAGTGAAAACCAGCCAGATCGCCCTCGTGAACTTCGGCAGCGAGGAGGAAACTTTGCTGGAAATTTTCCCACCAGAAACACCCGAGAACAACGATCTCAAGGCGGTAGTGAGCGATCGGCCAGACACCGTTTTCGACCTTCCCTACAAACCGGAACCGGGACTTGTGTCATTGGCCGACCTGCCGCTTTCCGTCAACGAACTGCGCGATCCCACCCTCACCCACCTCAACGTCGCCTCGCTGCGCGGCATCTCGATCGAACCCGCCACTGGCGCGCCGATCGTCATCACCCGCCAAGCGCCCAAGCCATGGATGGCCTCGGTGAATGAGGTCGAGTATGAAGCCAACGAGGAAAACCTGTTTTCGCTTCTCAAAGCCGTCACCACTACCCGCGCTACCGGTTTCGAGAGCGATGCGGCCACGGATTTCACCCCTTGGGGACTGCATCGGCCTTTCCTGAAACTGCGATTCCTCGGCGAAAACAACCAGGGCCTCGAGCTCCGCTTCGGCCTCGATGGCAAGGGCGGCATATTCGTCAACCGCCTCGGTACCCCCACCGTGATGAAAGTGGACGCCGCGCTCATCGCCGCTATCGCCGTCCGGCCTTACGAGTGGCGGCACGCGCGGCTTTGGTCGCTTGATCGCGTGAACCTCTCGGCGATCGAACGCAAATCCAGTGGGGAAGCCCCGCTGTTTCTCAAATACACCTTCAACCCCGAATCTTGGACCGCCACGCGAAACGGGCAGAACGTCACCGACCAACTCGACCCCGCCCGGGCCGATTTCATGCTCAGCGTTCTGGAGGGTCTCAAAGTTGATCGTTGGTTGGCCCCGGACGACGAAAATGCCGCAACCGCCCTCACGGCCCCGTCGCTCGTTTTCACCGTCACCGAGAAAACCTACGACGATGAAATGAACTTCGCCGGGCTCTCCACCCGCGGCATTTCCCTCGCTCCGGCCAGCCCGGGAGCCAATCCCGGTTTCTACTACGGTCGCCTCAACAACGAGCCCAACCCGTTCCTGCTCAGCGCGGAAACATACCGCAAGCTTGCCCTGGATTTGTTCGAAAAATAGGACGACTGAGCAGAGCGAACGATCACCAAGCCCAGCGAGTTGGTGTTTTGCCCCGACTGAGGAATCTTCAAGGAATTTGCTGGTCTCTTGAATCCGCTTGGGCTAGGTTTACCCGCTCGATATTCACTAAGGGATGTCGAACTCACCATCTTGAAAATCACACTCAACGATTCCATTCCGGAGGCTCGCCGTCAGCAAGTCGAGAAACTGGTCGCCACTTTCGTCCGCAAGCCGGAGATTTCATGGCTGCCCAGTCGTTTTCCGCACTTGGTGATGTTCGTGGATCCCGGTGCGGAAGACAGTGCCGAGCCGGAGAAAAGTTCAATCTTCGAATCACCGCGGGCAGGGATGCGATCCACGGCGTCGCTGACTGCGATGTTGGAAGACCACATCAAGGCCTGCTTGGCAGCGCCCCCGCCGCGGGGCTGAGGCCGGGCTGTTCTCATTTGGGCAGGAGAGGATTAGGACTTGCCCTCGCCCCTCATTGGTGGCGAATTCTGGATCAATGAAAGTCGTTTCCATCCTTCTCGCCTTGGCCGCCACCGTACAGGCCGAGCTGACCGCCACCCTTCAGACAACCCGCGGGAATGTTGCCATCGCCCTGCAATACGACAAGGCCCCGCAGGCGGTTGCCAATTTCATCACCCTCGCCCAAGGGACTCGGACACGACTTCATGAAGCCACGGGGGCAGTCACCAATGCCCCGCTTTATGTCGGCGAGAAGTTTTTCCGCGTCCTCAACAGCGCAGGCTTCCGGATTGCACAAACCGGTTCCGGCAACGGCACCAATTCCGGCAGTCCGGGCTACACGTTCAAGGACGAGTTCGTCCCCGCCCTCCGCCATGTCCCCTACGTGTTGTCGATGGCCAACAGCGGCCCGAACAGCAATGGCAGCCAGATTTTCCTGACTGGCAGCGATCCCATCCCGAGTTTGGATGATGTCCACACCGTGTTCGGATTGATCACCGATGTTCCCAGCCGGGCGGTGATCGACAGCATTATGGCTGCCGGGAACGATGCCACGACAATCACCGGGGTCACCTTCAACCGCAGCAGTCCGGGTGCGACGGCATTCAATGAAATGAATCAAAACCTGCCGACGATCCTGAGGGCCGGTGGCAGCTTGGCCGTTCAGCCGGGAGTTTCCTCAATATGGAATTTCAACCCAATAATGATCTCCGGGGACGTCCTGCGGGCGCGCCGCTCCACCACATTGGCCAGCGGATCCTGGGCGGCCATCGATCCTTCCGACTTCCATCTCGGGATCGGCCCACCCGGCGTGAATTTCATCCTTCCATCGGTCACACTCGACACCGCCACGTCCGCCAAAGCGTTCTATCACCTTGCCGTCGCCCGACACCCGGGCGCGGTGGCCCCTTCGAGCTTTGCCAACCGCGTCATGTATTTCCTGATTGGTAACCGCTTGTTCGGCTATCAATTCAACGCTAGTGCCACGGGCGGCGTCGCACTCTACGAAGTTGGGAATATCTCGCTGAACTTCACCTTCAGCGTCCTATCGTTCGATAGCACCGCGCATTCGACTCCCGTCATCCTCCGAAACATCGGGCTGCCTTATGAACCCGAATACCTGCAAGTTAAGGTCGGCTGGGATTCCGCGAACGACGACGAAATCCTCGGGCATCATTCCACAGACTACTACAATTTCAGCGAGGGTAAATTCCTGCCCTACTCGCGGGGAGCGGCGACTGTGACTCGATGATCGCCTTCCGAAGAAAAGCGATCATCTGAGCCGGATTCCGAAGCACCTGTGAATCAGGCCTTCGCCTTTTTTCCTTCGAAGTGTTCCTCGATTTCCTCGAGCGTCTTGCCCTTGGTTTCCGGGAGGAAGAAGGCAGCGGTGATGAAGTAAATCACCGTGCAGGCCGCCCAAAACAGGAACATTGCCGAGTATCCGTGATTGCCGACGATCGGCAGGAAAAACGCCGCAATGCCAGTGGAGACGCCTTGGTTGATCACGAGAGCCACACCCATACCGATCGAGCGGATCCGGGTGGGCATAAGCTCCGAAAGAGCGAGCCACACACAAACCCCAGGCCCGAGGGCAAAGCTGGTGATGAAGAGCATGAGGGAAGCGATGACCAGATAGCCGGTGGTCTCGGTGGGAACCGGACCGTATTTAGCTCGCTTGATTTCCAGTTCCTGGGGAGCCCCATCCTTGCCCATCACTTCGGGAATTTCGAGCACCGGATTCTTGTCGTTGGAAAACACGGAGATCACTTTCTCGGCGTCGCCTTGACGGTACAAGACAGCCAACTCCATCGGGCGCCCGTCGATGGCAGGACCAAAGGTTTTCTCATCCACCGGCAAACTGACCGAACTTCCGAACGGAGAAGTCGTCTTGGAAGTAGTCCGCATCTCGGCATTGATTTTGTCCGAAACATCCACGCGTTTCGACTCGAAGGAATAGAACAATGCCGCTCCGATCAGCAGCGAAACGATGATGCCGGCGGTCCCGGTTTTCAGCAAAAACTTGCGCCCCATCTTGTCCACAAGCGCCACGCCAATCAGGGTGGCCACCACGTTGAGGACCTTCACGGCAAAGTCACCGTTGGAGGCGAAACTGGCGCTCAATCCCGCTTTTTGGAGGATGAGGGTGAGGAATTGCAGGATGGAATTGATACCGGTGGCCTGATTGCAACCGAGAATCACACAGGCGATGATGAAGGGCAGCACATACTTGCGCTGAAAAAGCGCGCCGCCGGAATGGGATTTTCCATCGGAGGATTTCGACTGGCTGAGATGCTCGGCCATTTCCTTGAGTTCCATCTCCGCTTCCTCCGGATCGCGAGACTTGAGCAAGGCCACTTTCGCCTCGGCAGTGCGCCCCTTGCGGTAAAGCCAACGCGGGGACTCCGCAACGATGAAGGTTCCGGCGAGGAACACGAAGCCCGGCCACATCACAAACAGGAACATCGAACGCCAGGCGGCGTTGGACGCGGCCAGAATCAGCTCTTCATTGCCATTTGCCGCCTTGATCGCCGTTTCCGCGATATCGATGTAATACTTGCCCACCAAGGCCGCGAGGGCGATGCCGATGGTGAGGAAAAACTGGAACATCGCCGTGCTCCGGCCCCGCGAGGATGCCGGCACGCACTCCGCGAGGTAAAGCGGCACCACGACCGCGATCACGCCGCCTGAAGCTCCTTGCAGCAAGCGCCCGATGAGCAGGGGCACGAAGCTGTTGGAAATGTAAATGATCCCCACCGAGAGCACGAACAACAGCGCGGAAACGATCATCATTTTCTTGCGTCCCACCAGATCGGCCAGCGCGCCGGCCACAATCGATGAAACCGCCGACCCCGCCAAGACGGCAGCGACCACGAGGGAGGTTTGCTGCTCGGTGAGCTTGATGGTCTTGTCCAGATAGAGCAGGGCACCGGCGATGATGCCGATATCGATCCCGTAAAGCAGCCCTCCGAGTCCGGAGATGGAGGCAAGCAACTTGTTGTACAGCTTGGGGCTGCCCGATGATTCTGGAGCGGTAGTCATGATTTCAAAAGGAACGGGCGCATGATAGAAATCCCGCCCTCTCCGGCAATGCCGAATTTCGACCCGGCTTTGGAGCAGTTTCGTGAATTCAAGGGTGAGTAATGTCGGGAATCGCCCCCACCCGGCTTCGGGCCGCAATTTTTGCGCAAGTCAGCGCGGGACTGCGCTTTTCGAACACCCCGTTTGACAAGCGGCATGGGTTTCCTCTAGCTTCCTCGCCCCGGCGCTGATGCCGGTCCCCATTTACCATGAACATTGTTGTCGAGAAGCAGCCGAAATGCGTCGCCACCCTGCGTGTTGAGATCCCAGCGGAAAAAGTCCAGGGTCAACGTGATCAAATTGTCCGCGGCTATGCCAGCAAGGCCCGCGTTCCGGGCTTCCGGCCTGGAAAAGCGCCCCGGGCCATCATTGAAAAGCGCTTCGATAAGGAAATCACCGAAGAGCTCAACGAGCTGCTTTTCAACGAGGCTTTCGATGAGGCCATGAAGCAGGAAAACCTCAAGGTGCTGGATTTCGGGATTCCGGAAGGCCTCACCACCACTGCCGACGGCGGCATTTCCTTCAGCTCCAAGCTCACGCTCGCACCGGAAGTCACCCTCCCCGCATACAAGGGAGTGACGGTCACGGTTCCACCGCTTGAGGTTCCGGAAGAGGAGATCGATGCCCAGCTCACCGCCCTGCGCGAGCGTTTTGCCGATTTCAAGGACATCGAAGGCCGCTCTGCCGCCATGGGCGACTTCGCCGTGATCGACTACAGCTCGACCGTCGAAGGCAAACCCACCGAGGAATTTCTCGGAAAATCCGCCGGATACCTCTCCGGCCGCGAAGGTTTCTGGGTGCGCCTTGACGAAAAAGCATTCCTTCCCGGTTTCGCGGCTCAACTGGTCGGCATGGCCGTGGGCGACAGCAAGGAAATCACCATCACCCTTCCCGAGGATTTCCCTGTGGCGGATCTGCAAAACAAGGAATTGCTCTTCACCACCACGGTGAAGGAGCTCAAGGAAGCCCAACTCCCCGACTTGGACGATGAGCTCGCCGCCCGCCTCGCCCCCGGTAAGACGATGGACGAGATCAAGGAAATCATCCGCGAGAACATGCAGACCGAGCGCAAGCGGAAGATCGACGACATGAAGGTCAACCAAATCGTCGCCCACTTCAACAATCAGGTGGATTTCGAACTTCCCGACGAACTCATCACCCAGGAGACCCAATCACAGGCCGATGCCATGGTGAAGCGCGGCGTGCAATCCGGCATGACGGAAGAGGAAATCTCGTCCCAACAAGCCGAGATCTTCGCCAGCGCCGGCCATCAGGCAGTGACCAATCTGCGCACGAATTTCATCCTTCAGGAAATCGCACGGATTGAAAACATCACTGTCTCGGACATGGAACTCGTCAACCACCTCGCCCGCATTGCGCAATCCCGCAAGGTGGCTCCGAAAAAGTTCATCAAGGACATGCAGCGCTCCGGCCGGCTTTCGTCGGTCCGCAGTTCGATCGGTATCGGCAAGGCCATTGACTTCCTAGTCGAGCACGCGAATGTAGTGGAGTCAGCCGAAACCAATCTCACCGAAGAATAACATGACTTTCAATTCCGCCAGTTCACCTGCTCCCCGCAACAGTTACTATGTTCCGGTCGTCATCGAACAAGATGGACGGGGCGAGCGTTCATTCGACATCTACTCGCGCCTTCTCAAGGACCGCATTATCTTCATCGGCACGCCGATCGATGATTTTGTGGCCAACTCGGTGATCGCGCAGCTTTTGTTCCTGCAGATGCAGGACCCGAAAAAGGACATCCACATCTACATCAACTCCCCGGGTGGCTCCGTCACCGCGGGTCTTGCGATGTATGACACGATGCAATTTCTCACCTGCGACGTGAATACCTATTGCATCGGCATTGCCGCTTCGATGGGGTCCGTGCTGTTGACCGCAGGCACCAAGGGCAAGCGCTTCTGCCTTCCCAACTCCCACGTGATGATCCACCAGGTCTCCGGCGGTGCGCAAGGCACAGCCTCCGACGTGGAGCGGACCATCGGTTTCATGTTCAACTTGAAAAAGCGCCTCAACGGGATCCTCGCCAAGCACACCGGCAAAACGGTGGAACAGGTCGAGCATGACTCGGACCGCGACAACTACATGACTGCCGAGGAGTCGGTGGCCTACGGTCTCGTGGACAAGGTTCTCGAAAGCCGCAAGCAACTCCCCGACACGGTCGCGGGATTGTTGGACAACAAGAAGGCGGAGTAATCCGTTGTTTCCACTCGTTTCAGATTTCATCACCACATCATCATGGCCCGCGCTTCCAATCTAACGATGTGCTCCTTCTGCGGAAAGAGCCATTCGGAGGTCAAAAAACTCATCGCAGGCCCCGGGGTCTATATCTGCAACGAGTGCATCGAAGTCTGCTCGAACATTCTTGAGAAGGAATTGGGCACCGCGCCCAGCAAGGGCAAGACACCTGCGGAGAAGCCTGGGTTCAAGATTCCCGCGCCTTCGGCCATCCTTTCCAAGCTCAACGAGTTTGTCGTCGGGCAGGAGAATGCAAAAAAGGTCCTGGCTGTGGCGGTTTACAATCACTACCAGCGCCTCCGTCAGGATCAGGCAAAGGTGGACGAGGAGTTCAAGGATGTGGAAATCGAGAAGTCCAACATCCTGTTGCTCGGCCCAACCGGTTCCGGCAAAACCCTGCTGGCCCGCACTCTGGCGCGGGTCTTGGATGTGCCATTCTGCATCGTGGACGCCACCACTCTCACCGAAGCCGGCTACGTTGGTGAGGATGTGGAAAACATCATCCTGCGCTTGCTTCAGGCCTCCGATTTCGATGTCGCCCGCGCCGAACGGGGCATCATCTATGTCGATGAAATCGACAAAATCGGCCGCAAGACCGAGAACGTGTCGATCACCCGCGATGTTTCCGGCGAAGGCGTGCAACAGGCTTTGCTGAAAATCCTCGAAGGGACCGTCTGCAACGTTCCGCCCCAAGGCGGCCGCAAGCACCCGCAGCAGGAATACATCCAAGTCAACACCGAGAAGATCCTTTTCATCGTGGGCGGTGCCTTCGTAGGCCTCGAAGACATGGTGAAGCGCCGTCTCGGCAGCAATACGCTTGGATTCCATTCCGGTGGTGGCGCGGAAGACCTCGACGCCCCTTCCATCAACGTGTTGGAACGCGTGCAACCCGAGGATCTCCTCCACTTCGGTCTCATTCCTGAATTCATCGGTCGCCTGCCGGTCATTTCCTCCCTCCGCAAGCTTTCCGAGGACGAACTCATGTCCATCCTCACCGAGCCCAAGAACGCGCTGGTGAAACAATACGGCAAGCAGCTTGCGATGAATGGAGTGAAACTTCACGTCAAACGCGATGCCCTCCGTGCCCTTGCGGAAGAAGCCGTTCGCCGTGGTACGGGTGCACGCGCGCTGCGCTCGATTTTCGAACGGATGATGCTCGAAGTGATGTTCGACATCCCATCCCGCGAGGACATCGAATCAGTGACGATTACCCGCCAGGTCGTGCTTGGCGAAAAACCGCCGACCATCCGCCGCAAACGCGCGGATCAGGACGCGGCGTGATCAACGCATCCCGGGAAGACCCACGCGGATTTTCTCCGAGAAGTCCGCATCTTGGTCGGCTGCTTTGGCGCGATCATTGATATGCGAGAGTTTCTTCAAGTCCGGAAATGGCATGGAGGTGTCGATCCCCTTGCGTTCATATAACAACTCATCGCCCAATCCGTTGACCAGCATCCGCCAATCCCAGGGAGCCCTCTCATCAGAAGCCCGCTGATGGCGGATGGCGGTGGTGCAGTTGTTGGTAATGGCATTGTACCATCGGGGAGTCTCATGCAGTTCGTTAATCGTGCGGACGTATTCCATGAAACTTGCCTTCACCAGCGGAGCCTTGAGCCGATAAAGATAAACATCCTCACCCTTCCGGTAGTTGGAGCGGACGCGGATCACATCCCGCTCATCCGCCACCACATAAGTCAGTTCAAACTGCCGATAAAGCCCTCCCAGCGCCGAGTAGGCTTCACCTTTTTCCGGTCGTGTCTCAATGCTGAAACACACGCGACCATCCACGCCGAAGTCATAGGAAACAATCGGATGCGCCATGTAAGGGGATCCCCAGTAGTTGATGAACACATCCACACCTTTGAGATTCTTCATATCCAGCCGCCTCACCTCATAACGCGGGGTGAAATCCGTTTCGCTACGATAATCGAAATTCCGCACATTGTGGATCGTCACGATATCTCCCTCGATCACAGCGTGAGGGACGATGGCGACCTCGGTTTTCCATTCACGATACTGCCGAGGTTGAAGGGTGAACCACCAGGTCATCACCAACAAGATCATGACCACGATCACCATTTTGGCCCGCCAACGCGGTCGCAAAAAGAATGGGATCAACACCACCCCGGAGCCAAACAGGATGGCGGGCCATGGTTTCATGCTCGCTTGTGGAAAATCGAACCACAAGGCACCAAACGCCCACAGGGCACCGATCAAAATCAGGCCCCAAGTGATTGCTGAAACCACCCAAGCAAAGATCCTGAAACATAAATTCCGGGGTTGTGGCGCGTCATCCTGCATTGGCAAGGACGATGGAAGATACGCCATCGATTTGCAATCCGATAACCGTGAGGTGAATCGAATCACAAGCCGGCGCCCGCGAGATTTGCAGGTTGGTGAGTTTTTGATTTCCAGACAGCGGGTGAAAAGAGACCCTACGCCCGATGCTTGAGCGCGTATTTCTTGGGTGGGATCGGCCGTTTCTTCATGCGGCAGCGGAATGGCTGCTCGCCTGTGGCGACGATCTTCCGCACTTGCTTGTTGTGGTTCCCACCTCGCAAGGGGCGCGTCGCCTCAAGGAGGCTTTGGCAGAGCGCGTCGGGGCCATCCTTTCGCCCCGGATGATGACTCCCGGTTCGTTTCTCCGCACGGATGCGCCGGACGTCGCTCCGGATTGGATGGAACGGGTGGCCTGGCTGGAGGTCATGGAAGCCATCAGCGATTGGAGTCCGTATGCAGAGCTGTTTCCGGAGCCGCCGGCAGGAGATGATTGGGCATTGGGACTGGCGGGAGAATTGGCAGGCGTGCGTCGGGCGCTTCAGGAAAATGGTCACACCCTCGCATCCGCGGCCCGGGTCCTCGCCAATAGCGTTGAGGCAGGTCGCTGGGAGGCACTCGCACGGCTTGAGGTGGCTGTGGAAAATCATCTGCGCGACTGGGGCTACAAAAGCCGCAGCCGAACCCTCGCCGCAGGCATTTCACTGCCCGATGGCTGCACCCGGATCGTGCTGGTGGGAATCACCGAGATGCCACCTCTCGTGGAGCGCATGCTGAACAATTCACCCCATACCGTCCACTCACTGATCGGCGCTCCCCGTGATGAGGAATCGGCATTTTCCCCCATCGGCAGACCGCTGCCTGTATGGAGTGAGCGCAGCCTGCCCTGGCCGGAAGAAAAATGGGGCTCGGTGCGCCTCGTGGCGGATGCGCGGCAGCAGGTGATCGAAGCCTACCGCATCGTCTGTGAGGCGGCCACACAGTCCGATCAAGTCGCGCTGGGATCAGCCGATACGGCCATTGGAGATGAACTTGCACGTACCTTCACTCAAGGCGGATGGACCGCATTTCATCCGGCCACCGTCAGCCTGCGAACCGGACTGGCGAGATGGTTCAAAGCGCTTTCCGCATGGATCGCGGATCCACGGCTTACCCATATCTCGGTGTTGCTCGCCCTTCCGGAAACCGAAGCACTCGTTGGCAAACGCCGCGCCTTCATCGCCCGGGAGCTGTCCAAATTGCGCAATCAGTGGATGTCCACCAGGCCAGAGGATCTCAAACACCGCGCCGCCACCACCGATTTTCGAAAGGACAGTCATCGGGAACTCGCCCAAGATGTCATCCGGGCCGTCGATATCTTCGAGTCGGTTCGGTCTGAATTTCTCTCCGGCTCCACAGCGGATGCCCTGCGACGGATTCTGGACCTGTTTGACCAGATCTCGGATGCAGATCGGAACCGAACCATGGCCTATCATGATTGGCTCGATGCAGCGACCATTCTGATCCATCAAGTGGAACGCAAGGCTTCCTATTGGATTGACCTGATGCTGTCCTCCATCCCCCCTGCCCCGCCAACGCCTCCGCCGGGGCGGGTGATCGATGTGCATGGCTGGCTTGAGTTATATCTTGAACCCGGCTCCCACCTGGTGATTTGCGGGATGAACGAGGGGGCCGTCCCCGCTCGGAACAGCGCGGATCCATGGCTAGGAGAAAACGCGGCAAAACTGTTAGGTCTCAATATCAACTCCTCCCGCGCCGCCCGCGATACGTTTTTATATCAATCGATGCTTCTCGCCCGCAAAGATATTGGCCGGGTGGATCTGATCTGCGCCAAGTCGGGAGCGGGCGGCGAGGCACTGTTGCCATCGCGCCTCCTGCTCGCCGCCGAGAGGGATCAGCTGCCGGAGCGGGTGGCGTTCCTTTTCCGTGGCATCGAACCGCCGGAAGCAGGCTTGCGCTGGCATGCGGATTGGAAATGGCAACCACGCCTCATCGAAGTCACCAACCGCCTCAACGCCACCGCCCTTTCCACCTATCTCGCCTGCCCATTCCGCTTTTACCTCAAACACGCAGTGGGCATGCAGATGCCGGAGCCCGAGCGAGTGGAATGGAACCACCGCGATTTCGGCAACGTCGCACACGAGGTACTCGAACGCTGGGGCCGTGATGAAGAGGCACGTGAGTTTTCAAAAAGCGAAGCGGTCCATGCCTGGATGTCGGCCGAACTGGACAAGGTGGTCGCTGAATGGTTCGGCAAACGAATCCCGCTCTCGATTCGGGTGCAAACCGAGGCACTCCGCCAGCGCCTTTCATGGCTAGCACGCATCCAAGCCTGCTCGCGGGCCGAGGGCTGGCAGGTCATCGACATCGAGCACAAATTCGAATTGGAATTCAACAATACCATCATTGTGGCGAAGATCGACCGCATCGATCGCCATCGCGAAACAGGCCAACTCCGGGTGCTTGACTACAAGACCGGCCGGGTGGAAACCGTGGAAAAATCCCACCGCAAGCGGATCACGGCAAGGACAACCCTGCCACCGCATATTCAACCGGGCAGCCCGCCTGTGTTCAGCGGTGAGGAGAAAGGCAAACCCGCTGATTTTCTATGGTATAATCTCCAATTGCCGCTCTATGCCACCGCGGTCGCAAAACGCGATGGTGTGATTCCAGTCCCATGTTATTTCGCGCTCGGAGTGACCGAAGCGGACGTCGAAATCCGCGAGTGGCAGAATTTCTCGGAAGCGGAACTGCGCTCCGCGGAAGCTTGCGCCGCATGGATTGCCGATCAAGTCACAGCCGGTGTTTTCTGGCCTCCGGCTGAAAAAGTGACCTACGACGACTTTGCTGCGCTTACCTCGGGACGCGACATCGAGGAGGTATTCGAAGCTCCTGCCCTCCCCCTTATCGCAGATTGACTGGGAGGGAAATCCGGGCAATTTGCACAAGGTCCGCTTGTTCCTGCCTTTGGCCTTGCTCCAGTTTCCTCCTCCATGAAATCCAACCCGCCACTTGCTGGCAGGATGTTCCACATCCTCTGCGCAATCCCGGCCATCGCGGCCTTGGTTTCTATTTCCGCACTCCTCGCGGCCCCGGTAAGCATTGGCGATCCATCATTCGAGGGCAACTCTCTCAACGCAGGCGGATCCAACTACAATCTCGGCCCGGAGTGGCAGGAAACCAACGGTCCGAACAACGGGGGGGGATTCGAAGAATATGTGCCCGGATTCTCCGCCGCTGGCACCGACCATCTTGGCATGGAACTCGGCCATGATGTCTGGCAGAATCTTTCCGGCACCTATCAAGCCAATACCCGCTACACCCTCACCGTTGCAGTTGGCAGGCGCACGGATACTCAAACCGTGATCGGCAATCTCAGCACCTACTCGCTTGCAGACAGTACCGGCACTGTCCGCGCATCCAATTCGTGGGATGCCCGGGCAAATCTTTCTCTCTCCACTTTTGCTGATGCTCCCCCGCTTGTTTTCGACACTCCGAACGATCCGTCCGCTCTAGGGAAAACCATCCGCATCCTCCTCCAAGCCCGTGGTGTCGGCCGATCTCATTTCGACAATATCCGACTGGATGCCGTTTCCCTTATCCCTCCCGGTGCGGCGACAATTACCCTTCTGCCCGCAACCAACGTCGGTGGCAATTCCCTCACCCTCAACGGTCAGGTCAACCAAATTGGAAATGCGGCACCTGCCATCACCTTCTTCTGGGGCCCTGCCGACCGCGGAATCCAACCAAGCTCCTGGGCGAACAGCTTCACCTTACCCGGCACCCAGTCCGGCGCTTTCTCCACGACGATCTCAGGCCTCTCGCCGATGAGCATTACCCACTTCACCGTGCGCGCCACCAACTCCGCTGGCAGTTCCTGGGTCACTCCCGCGGCGCAAGTCCAGACCCAGCCCCTCGCTCCCACCCTCACCACCGGGACCGCCACACAAATCCAACCCACATCCGCACAACTTTCCGCCTCTGTCACTTCCACCGGCGGCGAGCCACCCGCAGTCACGATTTACTACGGGCCGAACGACGGAGGGACGGACCCAACCGCGTGGGCATCCGCCCTCGCACTTGGCGTGAGTTCGGGAAATGCCAGCAACATCGCAAGGAACCTCGCCCAAGGAACCCCTTACTTCTTCCGCGCCTTCGCCCAGAACACCGGCGGTGGCGTCTGGGCGCCCAATACAGGCACTTTTTCCACCCTTACGATCTCTTTGCCGGAAATCGTCAATCAACCAGCCACTGGCATCACCGGAACCACTGCCACCCTGCGCGGAGAAGTCACTTCCGACGGCAACGACGCTCCTTCCATCACGGTGTTCTACGGCCCCAGCGATGGAGGCACCATCACCGCCAATTGGGCCTCATCGGCAGCCGTGGGAACGGACTCGGGAAACTTCACCCGCTTTGTCGCAGGCCTTTCTCCCAATACCTTGTATTTCTTCAGATGCCGCGCCGTCAATGCGGCCGGCACAAGTTGGGCTCCCACCAGCGAGACCTTCAACACCTCCGCCTTGATCAATTCCACACCGGTGATCAACGAGATTCACTACCATCCTGCGGACGATGCCACCCAAGGACCGCTTCCTCTGGAATTCATCGAACTCCACAATCCCGGCGACAGCACCGTCAGCCTTGCCGGATGGACCATCACCAATGCTGTGACTTATACGTTTCCCGCTGGCGTCAATCTCGCTCCCGGAGCCTATGTCGTGATCGCACAGAACCCCGCCACGCTTCTCTCGAAATACGGCATCTCCACCTATGGCCCATGGGTCGGAAAACTCTCCAACACCGGTGAAACCATCGAACTCAGAAACGCTGCCAACGTCATCATGGACACCGTTTCCTATGGCACCGGCTACCCTTGGCCCACCGCCGCTGACGGGGCAGGCCCTTCCTGCGAACTCATTCATCCGGCGCTCGATAATGACCTCGGAGGTTCCTGGCGCTCGTCAGGCATCGCCGGAGTTCCAAGCGCCACCTATATCAGCCCCTCTTCCGCAGGTTGGAAGTTCAGGAACGGGACGGCCGAAGCCTCAACGCCGGTCACCGCCTGGCGCGATCTCGCTTTCAATGATTCCACCTGGAGCACAACTTCCACTTCAGTCGGCTACGGCAGCGAATACACTCCATCGGTCACCCTGACCGCCATGAGGAACAGCTACCGTTCCATTTACTTCCGCAGACCCTTTACCATCGCCTCCTCCCTGCCCACCCAGTTGAGCTTGAGATTGAGATATGATGACGGCTACGTCGCATGGATCAATGGCGTGGAAGTTTCCCGCAACAATGCACCCGCAGGCCAGGTGCCATTCAATGTCACCTCGGGCACAAGCTTGCAGGACCACCCGGCATCGGCTTGGGAAACCATCACCATCAACACCGTCATCGACGGCGTGAACATCCTTCGGGGAGGCAGCAATGTGCTTTGTGTGCACGCACTCAACCAAAGCACCGGCAGCAGCGACTTCTTCTTCGATGCCGAACTCGGCTTTGCCGGGAGCAGTGCCACCAACAACCCCACACCCGGTGCGCCAAATGCCAGCCGTTTGATCGCCTCGCGAGTCCCCCCGCAAAGCCGGCAGGTCAGCCACAGCCCCACCCAGCCCACTGCCGGGCAAGCTGTCACCATCACGGCCCGCGTCACCGATCCGGATGGTATGGGAAATGTCACGCTCTCCTATCAAACGGTGAACCCCGGTACCTATATCCCACTTAAAACCTACGATGATTTCAACCGGATTCAGGTAGACAATCCGACCTATTCTCGGACATGGACCACCGTCCCCATGTATGACAATGGAACCAACGGAGACATAGTGGCAGGAGATTTCACTTATACGGCCGTCCTCCCCGCGTCCCTGCAAACCCACCGCCGCCTCGTCCGCTACAAGCTGAACCTTGCCGATGCCTTGGGAAACACCCAGACGATTCCTTACAGGGACGACGAACAACCGAACTTTGCCTATTTTGTTTACAACGGACTGCCCTCGTGGACCGGTGCCTTCCGGCCCACCTCATTCGGATCCTACAGTGCCACACCCGCCGTCACCTATCCGGCTGCCACCATCGGCTCCCTCCCACCCTATCATCTCATTGCCAGTTGGATAGATGTGGCGAGTTCGCAATACTCTCAGGGCTTCAACGGTGTCCGATACCGCGGCACGCTCGTTTATAATGGCGTGGTCTATGATCACATCGAGTTTAAGAACCGCGGAATCGGCTCGACCTACGTGGCAGGGAAAAACAAGTGGAATATCTTCTTCAACCGCAGCCGCGATTTCTACCCGCTCGACAACTGGGGCCGCAAATACGCGGAAGGCTGGAACAATCTCATCCTCAATGCCAACGCCTCGCCCTGGGCCCCCGTCAACCGCGGCTCGGCAGGTATCGAAGAAGCCTCATCCGCACGCATTTACGAACTTGCCGGCAATCACAACTTCCGCACCCATTATGTGCATTTCCGGGTGATCGACGAAGCCACCGAGGCCTCCCCTACCAGTCAATTCAATGGCGACCTGTGGGGACTCTATCTCGCCATCGAACCCACCGAAGGAAACTTTCTGGATGAGCGCAAGCTTCCGGATGGAAACATCTATGCCATCGAGGGAAACAACGGCGACAAGAAACATCAGGGCGAAGGTCAACCAGTCAACTCCTCCGACTGGACCACCTTCCTCGACGCACTGAACTCAAGCGGGCAGACCGAAGCATGGTATCGGGCAAACCTCGATCTCGATAAACTCTATACCTTCCTCGCTCTCAACCGCCTCATCGGCAATGTGGACGTCCGCCCCGGCGACAACTATCGTTTCTATCACCGCGTGAGTGATAACAAATGGGAGATTCTGGGATATGATTTCGACATGCAGTTCATCCCCGCCCACCACTGGGGAGGAACCATGGACGGAACGGTCGTGGCAGGCCAGCCATCAAGCATCCTCGCGATCATGCGTCATCCCGCACTCGCCAGGGAATACCGAAATCGCTGTCGCGAGTTGTTGGATCTGCTCGCTTCCGATGCCGCTTCCAACGGTGGGCAGGTCGGGCAGTTGCTGAACGAGTATGCCTCCATGATCCACCCCTCGGGCACGACCGCTACATGGGCCAACCTCGATGCAGCCATGTGGAACCTGCATCCCAACACGCCATCCGGGCATCGGGGAAATTTCCTTATCGCCAATATGACCGACAGCCGCGGCGGACTGGGCGGCACCGTGGCCACGGGCTCATGGATCCGCAACCTGACGGACCCGGATGGCGATGGCTTTGCGGACTTCAAGGCACGCACCGACTGGTTCATCAACTTCGCCACCAACACCTATCCATCCAACGCCGCCCCATGGGTCCGCAAGGCGACCAACTCCGCGGGAAGCGGCACCGATACGGATGTGAACCGCCAGAAAGGTTATGGCTACAAATATCTCGAATGGGAATCACGCTACGGCGGATATGCCAATGCGAATGAGGAGCCAAGCATCGCTCCTCATTTGGATTTCCCTTCCAGGCCGGTGCTGACGGCCACGGGCAACGCGGCATTTCCCGTCAATGATCTCACCTTTTCATCCTCCGCCTTCTCGGATCCGCAAGGCAGCGGGACATTCTCCGCTTGGCAATGGCGCATCGCAGAGATTTCCGCTCCAGGCATCCCCGGCCATATCGCGGGATCACCCTGCAAGTATGAGATCGAAACCCTCTCCACATCCGGAGCCCTCACCAACCCGCCCACCACATTCAAGATCCCGTTTGGCGTTGCAAAATCCGGCAAAACCTACCGCGTGAGGGTCCGCCACAAGGACACCACAGGAAACTGGAGCCACTGGTCCGCCCCCGCGCAGTTCCTCGCGACGACCGCACAACTCGACCTCATCCATTACTGGAACTTCAACAATCCTTCCAGCCTCCTCACGCCCACCCGAAGCACCGGAGCTACAGCTCTCGCCGTCACGGGCGAAGGAGTCTCCGGAACAGGTCAGGATTTCACCGCCATCAATGCCCGCAACAGCGATGTCGCCGGCTCCCATCTCCGCGTCAACAATCCCCTCACTCCCGGAACGCAGTTGAACCTGGCCATTCCCACCACGGGATTCGAAAACATCGTCGTCCAGTATGAATCCCGACGCTCCGGCCAAGGCGCGGGGACCCAGAATGTTACCTATACTCTCGACGGAACGACCTTCATCAACTTCGCCCAACTCACCATCGCGGATTTAGCACCTGCCATCCAGATCCTCGACTTCTCGACCGTCACTGGCGCGAACAACAACCCGAAGTTTGGCATCCGCATCCAATTCAATCAAGGACTCGGCGGACTTGGCGGAAACAACCGATTCGACAATCTAACAGTAGAAGGCAACGCGCTGCCCTTGACCGGATACGATGCATGGAAACTCGCCCAATTTCCCAATCCGGCCGATTTCGCCAACGAGGCAGTTTCCGGACCCAATGCAAATCCATCCGGCGACGGCATCGTCAACCTCATCCGCTACGCCCATGGCGTGGGACCTTATGATCCGGTGATGTCCTTGCTGCCCAATCTCGTCAAAGCCGGCGGCGGATTTGTCTATCGCATCCGTTATGATAACTCGATTCCCGGCATCTCGTGGCGAGTGGTCGCATCGAACAACCTGACGGCTTGGTCACAGGTCTTGTTCGATTCGGAAGCCAGCACCATTCCGCCGCTGGAACAGGGATGGCTCTCAGTCACGATTCCCGCGCATCTCGGAGTTGGACCGGAAGCAGACCCGAGAATCTTCACCCGATTGGAGATTCGCAAGACGACACCCTGAGGCAGTTTCGCGGCGCGATCAGCCAAGGAAAATCCGCTCGATCATCCAGCCAAGTCCGGCGCATGTGACCAGAATCGAGCCCAGCACCTGCACTTTGTTTTCCCATTTGCGGAGTGGCCAAAGGACCAGGAAGGCCAAGCACAACACCGTGATCTGCGCCAGCTCGACGCCCACGTTGAAGCTCACCAACGGCACCGTGAGCCGCTGCCGCGGAAGACCTTCCAGCTTCTCCGCAAGCACGCTCGCAAAGCCCATCCCGTGAATTAGGCCGAAAGCCAGCACAAGTCCCAGCCGGAGATTGCCGACTTTTTTGGAAACCAGATTCTCCACCCCGATGAAGGCGATGCTGAACGCGATGAGGATCTCGACCAGCTTGGACGGCAGACTGATGAATCCCAAAATCGACAAAGCCAACGTCACCGAGTGGGCGAGCGTGAACATCAGGGATTGCTTCAACAAGGGCTTCCATTGCGGCACCATGAGAAACAGCCCGAGGATGAAAAGCATGTGATCCAATCCCAGCGGAACCACATGATGGAATCCTGATAGAATCCAACTCATCGCCGAGGATTGTGGGACCTCCACACTCTCGCCGGAAGCTTCCACCTTTACGAGGGTCACCGTGTTGCCGGGCAGCACGCTCACCAATTTGCCTTCCTCACCCTCTTCTGTTAGAACGATCAGTTCGGATTCCTCCTCTCCACTCCAATGGATCTTTAACTCGCCCGGAGCACTCTGTTTCTCCATCACCACCCGCGTGGAAATGAGGGCCCAGTCCGCAGCTTCCTCGGGCAGGCTGAATGGCTGTTTTTCGAAATCAGGAAACTCGATTTTCCATGCAATTTCATCATCTGAAAAGGTAAAGCGCATCAAGGAACGCAGCGTGTTCTCAGTCTCCCGGCGGATGCGCTCAAGTTCCTCGGGGGGGGCCTTCATTGTGGTCTCACGGCTCAGTGGCTGGCCGCCGGGCACCTTGCGCGTCTCTGGCAACATGTAGGCAATATCCATTTCCCCCAGCAGGCGCCATTGATCGTCCAGATTCTGGAATTCAAACTCCACGGATTCGACCTGATGGGCGGCGGAGCGGGCCATCAGACCGATCCAGACGAGAAACAGCAGAAAAACGCGGACGAGCCTCATGGTATGCACGATGGACGAGAGCCTTGTCAGCCACGGAAGATTTGCAAGGAAACACCGACCGCAGATTGGCAACATCCGGCGGTTGCACAGCGGTGGCGGAACCGCTAGCGTCCCGCCGTGCCCCGTCCAGTCGATGCCGTGATCGAATTCCTCGAAGCCGAAAAGGCGCGGGGCGTGAGCCATGTTTTTCTCGACGAAAGCGCCCGCGACGGCCTCCGCGATCTTTACCGCAAGGCCCAGAACGGTGGCGTGGCAAGGCCTTCGCCCGCCCCAGCAAGCACTCCCATTGCGGCGCACAAGCCATCCGCGCCAGCCCCCGGGATCCAAGTTCCCACCATCACTCTGGATAATCCGCCAGCCGCTCCGCCAGCCAGGATCACGGCTGAAGGCTCATCGAAACAGGAGCGCCTCGATTCCTTGCGCCGTCAGGCGGAAAAATGGGCACCTGCGCGCTCACTCGGCACCCTGCGGGACGTGATGGTCTTCGCCACTGGGAATCCGGATGCCCGCGTGATGCTCGTCGGTGAAGCTCCAGGCTATCAGGAGGAAAGGGAACGCGAACCCTTCGTCGGCCCCGCCGGACAAAAGCTCAATGACATCCTCAAGGCGATGGGACTCCCGCGCGAGGAGGTTTATATTTCCAATATCGTCAAATTCCGCCCAGCGACTCCACGGCAAACGACCAACAATCGCAAGCCGACCCCCGAAGAAATGGCATCCTGCATGCCCTTTGTTCGTAACGAAGTGGAAATCATCCGTCCCGAATGCATCGTCGCCCTCGGCGGCACGGCCGCGGAAGGACTGCTGGGACTCGATGGCACCGTCGGATCCATGAGGGGAAAATGGCATCAGTTTGAAGGCATCCCGGTGCGAGTCACTTATCACCCGAGTTACCTGCTGCAATCCGGTGCCAATCTCTCGATCAAACGCCAACTCTGGGAGGACATGTTGGAAGTCATGGCAAAACTCGCCATGCCCATCTCGGACAAACAACGCGGATTTTTCCTGCCGAAACCCTGATCATCAAGCGAGCGACTTCTCGCCGAGCACCTTGATCGCCTTGGGCGTGCGCTTGCGTCGGAGCCCGAACTGGCGCACGGCATGGCGTTGCAAATGAGCCACCGCATCCTCAATGTCGTCGGTGAAAAAGATCAACTCCGGATCGTCAGGGCTGATCATTCCTTCATCCGCCATCTTGTAAACAAAGTCCATCAGCGGCTGCCAGTAGTCCTTGCCCATCAGGACGATGGGAAAACCCTTGAGTTTTCCGGTCTGAATCAGAGTCATGGTTTCAAACATCTCATCCATGGTCCCCGCTCCACCGGGCATGACGATGAATGCATAGGAATACTTCACGAGCACCACCTTGCGGGTGAAAAAATAGCGCATGGTGATGGATCGCTGCACGAAGGGATTGAGATGCTGTTCGAAGGGCAATTCGATGTTCACCCCGATGGATCGTCCGCCGATTTCAAAAGCGCCCTGGTTTCCAGCCTGCATGATACCCGGGCCGCCGCCAGTCATCACGGTGAATCCAAGACGTGCGCAGGCAGCCCCCATCTGGCGGGCCATTTCATAATAACGCGTGCCTGGCTGGGTCCTCGCAGAACCAAAAATAGTCACACAGGGGCCGGCGAAATGCAGTGCACGGAATCCGCGCAGCAAATCCCGGCTCACCCGTAGCAAGGTCATCAGGTTGTGAATGCGCGAGCTCGGCCCGGACAAAAGCCCGCGGTCGCCCGCCTCCAACTCAAATAACTCCTGCTTGCGGATTTCCTCCTCCGTGATGTTGAGGTTCGCCGTTGGCTGGGGCAATGTAGGGCATTTCAAATCGCTCACAACTCCGGTCCTATCACCCATTCACACCGATTCCAACGCGAAATCGATATGGACCGTTGTGGCTTGCCATCCAAATGCTTTCGCCAAGCTTCACCGGTTGAAAGCGTGGGCCGTAGGCAGTGCCGATATCCAGACTATTGAAGGATTGGGCCCCGACGGGGAGGCGACTGAGATGACGGCTCCGATTTCGGATTCGACAAATCCCCCGTGCCTACGCCAGATTGCCGCCCCATGGCAGGTCTCATCATCGCTCCACGAGCACGCATTTTTCACGGTCACGAGTGGGTTTATGCCACCGAAATCAAAAAATCCTTCGGGGACCCCCAGCCAGGCGACGTGGTGACTCTCAAGGATTTCCGAGATCGCCCGCTGGGATCGGCCATTTACAACCCGCAATCACAAATTGTGGCCCGGCGATTCTCCCGGCGTCGTCAGGATCTCGATCTCGATTTTTTCACCCGTCGCATCCGCCAATCCCTGGAATACAGGCAGCGCTCGGGAATTGATGAACGCCTCTGCCGGGTGGTGTGGTCGGAGTCCGACGGCATCCCGGGGCTGATTGTGGATCGTTACGGTGATCATCTTTCCGTTCAGACGCTCACCTTGGCGATGGATCTGCGGAAGGAAATCATCCGCGATGCACTGGTGGCCCTTTTTTCGCCGAAATCAATCGTGCTGAGGAATGATTCCCCATTTCGGAAGGCGGAGGGAATGGAACCGGGCATCGAAATGCTATATGGTGAGAACCCCGGTTCATTCGGGGTGCGGGCGAATGAACTGGATTTTGAAATCGACCTCTACGACGGACAGAAGACCGGTCTCTACCTCGATCAACTCCAATCCCATGCCGAAGTCGCCAAACTCGCCAAAGGCAAGCGGGTGCTCGATTGCTTCACCAACCAGGGCGGATTTGCCCTTGCCTGTGCCAAGGCCGGGGCGGCGCACGTCACGGCGGTGGACGTTTCTGCCAGTGCCTGTGAGGCTGCCCGCCACAATGCCAGACTCAATGGCTTGGAAATCGAAGTTTTGGAACACAATGTCTTCGATTTCCTCAAGCATGCCAAACCGGAATACGACCTCATCATCCTCGATCCGCCGAGTTTCACCCGCAACAAAAAGACGCTGATGGATGCCATGCGCGGATATAAGGAAATCCATCTTCGCTCGTTGAAGTTGTTGGATAGAGGTGGCATCCTATCCACCTTTTGCTGTTCCCACCATGCATCGCGCGAGTTGTTCTTGGAAAACCTCGCGGATGCCTCGGTGGATGCCAAGAAATCGCTGCGCCTCCTCGCGGAACATGGCCAGCGCGCGGATCACCCGGTGCTCATCACCCTTCCCGAAACCGGTTACCTCAAAGGCATCACGGTGGAAGTGATTGCGACACGGTGAACCGCTTGGTGCTCAGGAAGCTCGGTTTGAATCAACACAGGATTCTCGGACGGTATCACGATGCAACACGTTGATGAACAATTTCCGAGCAATTCAGCGCACTTCTGAATCCGCAAATCTTGCTTTTCCACCAGAAGAAACCAAGCCGCAAATCACTGATTGCCAACAAGTTCCAACTGGTAGTCCCGACAGGAATCGAACCTGTACCTACGGCTTCGGAGGCCATGTTTGCGACTTAGATTATCAATGAGTTACGTCTTTTGGGTAGCACGAGGTAGCAGATTGATCTTGAGTCGCAACGAGTGGAATGGTAAGGAATACGCATGAAAGATCCCGTCACGGTCTCCGAAGTTTCTCACCCGAAATGCTCTCATGCGTGCTTGTATCCAGGCGAGGATGGCAGACGCAAGCGGAAGTATTTCACCAACGAAACCGATGCCCTCGACTTCGCCAATAAACGGCGGGAGGAACTTGGCATCAACGGCTCCGCCTTCGGAACGATCAACGCCGATGAACGCGCCGCGCTGGCATGCTGGCGAGCCTTCGCTACGGACCATGCCGCGCCCGACCTGCTGGTTGTTATCCGCCACTACGTCAAAGAGTGGAAGACCAAGAGTGGATCAGTGACCATCACCAAAGCACTCAAACGCTACGTCGAACACATCGAGGCGGAAGGCGCGAGCGACCGCCACGTCACCAGTGTCAAGAGCCGGATTGGTCGTCTCGTCACCGACCATGGCGAAAAGCTTGTCGCCAGTATCGACGAGGGCACGTTCGCCGACTGGCTCAACGGATTGCGCGGCACCCGTGCGGACAAGGCGGGTGACAAACTTACGCTCACCACGCGGGACAATCTCAAAAAAACCTGCCGCACGTTCTTCGCCTACTGCATAGGCCGCGGGTGGGCATCGACCAACCCGGTCCCGTTAGCCTCCAAGAAGCAGACCCGCCAACACCGCATCGCCAAGCGCAAGGCACCAGCGATCATGCTGCCGGAGGATGTGAAGAAGTTCCTCCACAAGATCGAGGAAGTCGCCGCGCCCATCCTGCCGTTCTGGTTGGTCAAGTTCTTCGCCGGCATTCGCGATGCCGAGGCAGACCGGATGGATTGGAAAATGATCGATCTGAAGTCCGGCTTCATCCACCTGCCCGCCGCGATCACGAAAACTGGGGATGCCCGCAAGGTGAAGATCGAACCGACGCTTGCGGAATGGCTGACACCGCTGGCCAAGAAATCCGGTCCCATCGCCCCAGCCACCACGCCTCGTCGCTACTGGTATAAGAAAGTCCTCCGCCACCTTCGCGCGCCGAAGACGAAAGGCGGCAAACCGCAGGTGTTCGTTTTTCCCTCTAACGCCGCCCGCCATAGCTTCGGGACCTATCACCTGTTTCACTTTCGCGATCCCGGCGAGACGGCGATCCAACTTGGCCACAAAGGCAATCCGTCGATGCTTTGGGAGCACTACGCCAACTCGGCAGCCGAAGAGCACGCCGGGGCATTCTGGGAGATCCGCACGAGCAAGGAGAAGGTTGTGAACATCAGCAAGGGAAGGAGGACGGCGTGAGCGATTCCCTTGAAAAGAAAGTGCGGGCGATCTTCACGCCCGACTGGAGGCGTTTTCTAATGGCCAGCCTGCAGTTGCAGGAAATCGATATGCAACCACCGGTCACCGACAAGCGGCGAACCAAGAAGCAGGAAACCCTCACCAATGAAGAAAAGAGACTTCGCGCGGAAGCGATTCTCGCGTTCCAATGGAATGATATCGATATGATCATGCCCATCATCGAGGATGCATTCACCCGCCGGGATCCAACGCCGTTTCTCATGCTGGCACGAGTAGCACATGAACTTGGGACTATCCCCAGCGAAACCAAAAAACGCGTGAAACGTGCCCTGGAAGCGGAAATACGACTGCTGAACAAGATGGAAAGAATTCCAACGAAACAGGAAATCCAGGAGGAAAGCGGAATGAAGATGGAGCCGCAGCGATGGACTGAAATTCACAAGGCGGCCGGCCAGGCGAAAAACCCCACCGGCAAGCCCAAGCGCGGGCAGGAAAGGCGCGGCGGCATTGGGCGGAAAAAGCTACCGCTGAAGTAACGGCAATTTTCCTGATACGCCGTTACGACATAGGGTCGCACCGGGGCGCACGCTCTGCGCCATGCTTGCAAACGCACAACTTCTGACGCGCCGGGAGGCCGCTGAATGCCTCCGCCAATCCGTCCGCATGGTGGACATGCTGATCGCCTCCGGGGAACTGCCCGCTGTCCACATTGGACGATCCGTCCGCATCCGCCCGTCCGCCATCGAGTATTTCATCTCGGCGCGGGAATCACGGACCAAGATCAAGATCAACCGGAGGGCACGGTCATGAATAGGGTAACCACCGCAGCCAGCGCCAACGATGCGTCTGGTTTCCACCACTCACCCCGAAATTGAGACCGACCGATGGCCCGATACAAATCATCTACGGTTACTGCGCCGCTGCCGCAGCGCACGCTCGATTACCTGGAGCGTGGTGCGCCCGAGGGTCAGCGCAACGCCGAACTCTTTGACGCCGCTTGCCAGATGCGCGACGCCAGCCAGTCCATCAAGGAGGCCGAGTCCAACTTGGTGGCGCGCGCCGTCGCCGATGGATTGAGCGATGCCGAGGCCAAGAAGACTATTCAATCCGCTTACAACCACGCGGCCCGTGAGCCGGTGTCACTGGCTGCGGAGGGTCCTACCATCCCTCCGGAGCCGCGGTGCGTCACCAGGATGCCTGAGCCGATCAACTCTGGATTGCCAATGCTTCTAGCCACCTGCTTCCGTCCCGACGAGTTCGTCGCTATTGCTCCTATGGCCGAGGATCTTGGTGGTGAAGTCGCACCGCGTCGTGGCGTAACACTCACCGCGTCCGTGTGGGAATCCAAGATGGCCACCAAGGGCGGAATCGAAAAGGTTTTCGGCACCAAGCTCTGTCTGTTCATTCGGATCAATCCGATGATCAAGGACGGGGCTAAAAACGAAGACGTCACCGCGTTCCGCCATGTATTGGTCGAGTTCGACTGCGACAAGGACGGCAATGTGATTCCCAAGGAAAAGCAGTATCAGGCAATTCTCGACAGCGGCATGCCGGTCGCCGTGTTGATCGACTCAGGCAACAAGAGCCTCCACGCATGGATCCGCGTCGATGCGCCCAATGCCGATGAATACAAGCGCCGTGTGGACATCATCTGGAAGTATTTCGAAGGCAGGAATCTCGACAGGCAGAACCGCAATCCGAGTCGCCTCTCACGCTGCCCGGACGGCTGGCGCACCGTCGATGGAGAGGTTCGCCGCCAATCGTTGCTGGCCATGAATTTCGGAGCCGCATCATGGGATACATGGGAAACTGACCACGCCAAGGTCGATCCACCGTCTGGCTCTTCGTCTTTGAGTCCCTCGCCGTCCAGAAACGAAGCCATCGAACGGTTTTATTACGATGGCAACGCCCGCTTCCACCTCGATACCGGTGACACGCTTATCCCGTTGGACCTGCGCAGCGTCGAGAACCATCTCAAATCGTGGGGCATCACCGAAGGGAAATCGATTGCTGATATGATTTGTTCGATCCAGACCGGACGTTTTGTTCGGCGGACCGAGGATATTCACCGCTCGGGAGCCACAGAACTGCTTGATCGCGCCTATGCTTTGGCATTTGACCCGCAGCAGGCTCCCCCGGAAGACGAACTTTGTCTGTGTCTCGGCGTCTACCCGGTCTCAGCCCGCGGCAACCTGACGTGTATCCAGGGAAAATCGAAGGTCGGGAAATCCGCCGTCATCGCCGCCATTCTGGGTGCATGCCAACGTGGGAACTACGCATGTTCGGGCGATACCCTTTGCTTCGAATGGCAGGGCAACGACAGTGGCGCGATCATTCATTTGGATACTGAACAGAGCGGCGGCGACTGGCATGCATTGGTCCGTCGTTCGGTGAAGCGTTCCGGACTGCCGGCTGTTTCAACAAGGCTTGTTTCCCTGCCGCTGGTTCGCTTTGCCAGAAGTGAGCGTCTGGCCATTCTTGAGCTGGCACTTGAAAAGGAACTTCAGCGGCAGGGCGGCATCGACATCGTGATCATCGACGGAGTTGCCGACTTGTGTAGCTCGCCGAACGATGAGGCCGAGTCGCTTGAGCTGATTTCCAGGCTGCACGCTCTCGCCCAAGAGTATCGCGCCGCCATCATCTGCGTGCTCCATGAGAATCCATCGTCGGTCGAGGGCAAAACGCGAGGCCACCTCGGCAGCGAGCTCAATCGCAAGGCCTTCGCCAACCTGAGAATCGAGAAGGATCCGGAAAACTCGATCTCCACCATGTGGGGCATGGACATGCGCAAGCGGGACATCCCTCGTGAGCAGGGTTTCTGTTTCGCATGGGATGAGTCCCGCAAGATGCACACCTACTTCGGCCGCTGGCTTTCCCTCAAGATAGACGCACGCAAGCAAAAGTCGGCTGACAACGCCCGTGAGAAGTGGACCACGATCTTTGCCAAAGCGGCTGAAAGCGGGACGGATGACTCGTGTCCTGTTCTATCGGCGGAGCAAGCGCTTCTGATCATGCGGGACATCGACGGGACAGAAAACACGCCCAAGGAAGAGACGGTCAAAAAGCAGATGCAGCGTGCTGAAGTCGTTGGTGTCCTGAGAAAAACGGAGCGTGGCAAGTGGGCGCTCAATCCATCGGGACAAACGGGACAAGATCAGGACACATAGCATTTGTCCCGCCGCGAAAACGGGACAGGGACACGGCCCCCCTTCTATAAGGGGCCAAGTGTCCCGCTTCGTTATTCGTCAGGGAATCAGCAGATCTACCCCCCGAAACTCATACGTCACCAGTACCGACATCAGCGCCATCATCCATCGAACCTCTGGACAACTCCCGAGAAAGAACGAAACAGCCAAAGGCTGTAACCCATGCGGATCTCGTCAAGGAATTGGCTCAACCGCGTAGAATCAAGGCACCGATGCGGAAGCCGGATGCCTGACCATCAAAGGAGCGATCTGCCGTCGATCTGACGCGCGGGAGACGATAGGAAGTCTTCTTACCCTCCCACTGCTTTCGGGGATGTTCCGACCCTCGTCCAATTCCCGTGCAATATTATTTTTTCATTTCCCACATAACGGAGGGTCGAACGGCATCGCCAGGCACTCATTAAACATTGTGAAATCAATGGCTTCCGCTGATTTCGGTTCTGGGGAAAACGCCCGAAAATGTGGGAAGTTGGGGTTTCTGCTTCCCATTGCTGCGCGCCCATTTGCAAGCGACTGGTTCCAGGGATTTTACTCGAAACAGGAATTCTCACTGGTCAGTAAAAAATGCATTTCCCATTGAGAACGCAGGATCTCAGTGCCCCTGACTCAGTGTGGGTGAACCGGAATGCTCGGCGACCAGCGGTTTGCATGGGACCTTGAAGCCGCCGCCCAGACCTCGATTTCACCGGCTCATGGCTGGGACTTACGTTTCGGCGCGCGCCGCCGTGTTTGACTCAGTCGGGCATCCTCCAGCTTGCGCCCCAGCACGTCGTCAGTGGCAACCTGAGAGAGGTCGGATTCGAGGCCCAATACCACGAGCACTTGCAGGAGCTTCCCAAGTGAAGTGCCCGACGATCCTTTCTCCATGAGGTGTAGCGTTGAGCGGCTGATACCAGCCCGCTCCGAGACCAAATCGGCGCTCAGCTGTCGCCGCAGCCGCGCCAACCGTAAGTTTTCTCCTATCTCGGCCAGCAGACGCCTGTGCTTGGGCAATAAGGTGGTGGTTTCTCTCCCCATAATGTTTGATACTCTGGACGAAAAACTTACTTAATGTCTGAAATGTCAAACATTTTTGATCCGACATTTATTTAAGCTTCGATTGACCATCTGAAAATGACGATGCCAGATAGCGCCTTGAACGCTTGAAATATCAGGCAATAGTTGGCTGAATGCATTGGTCGTGGCCAATTTTTGGATTATAAGGCCATTTACGCTTGAATTATCGAGCAATATGACGATGATTTAGCCACTCTTTCCCAAAGGATTCAGATTCTATCCCTTTTTCGCCTGAAAAATCATGCAAACCGAGCAATTGGCTTCCTTAATCAGCTGGCATCGCCGTCGGGCGGGGCTGAGTCAGGTTGAGCTTGCCCGCCATGCCGGAGTGAGCCGATACGTGGTGCAGGATCTGGAGGCTGGGGCAGGTCGGACCACTTGGGCACGGATGCTGCCGGTCCTTCACGCCTTGAATATCCAACTCGTGCCGCAGGGACCGCTAGTGGATGAATGGCTTTCGGAGACGAAGGAGGCTGGATCATGAACCCGCAACGCAGGGCCATCATTCGCCAGCACAACATCCCGGCCGGTCATCTGGCCGAGTTGGCCACCGGTGGTTGGGGCTTCACTTACATGCCGGGCTACGATGGCCCACCGGTGTCGCTGGCGCTGCCGGTGCGGGATGAGCCTTGGATTTTTGCGGATTTTCCGCCGTTTCTGGAAGGCTTGCTACCGGAGGGGCCGCAGTTGGAAGCCATCCTGCGCAAGCACAAGATCGACCGCGGCGATTGCTTTCGTCAGTTGATGGTTGTGGGGCAGGACGTCGTGGGATCACTCACGGTAGAGGAATGGTCGGCGGAGGAAGGAGGCGCGGAATGAATATCTGCCCGATCACACTGGAACCAGCGGAAGGTGGCGGGCTTTATTCCCGAGCGGGCTTGCGATCTGTGCATCCCCGTTTGGAAAATCTGCTGCCGTTGTATCTGACCCAGGAAGAACAACTCCGAGAAGCGCGGTTGCGTGCGGACAAGATGTCGATCCAAGGTGTGCAGCCCAAGCTTTCCGCTGTGCTCAAACCGAAGGAAGGCCGCTTCGAGATCGTGGATCGCGGTGGACAATTCATTCTCAAGCCCAACCCACCACCCTTCGAGGAAGTGCCAGCCAGCGAGGCCTTGACCATGACACTGGCGGAGATCGCCGGGCTCGAAGTGCCGCCTCATGGTCTGGTGCCTGCCAGCGACGGATCATGGGTGTATTTCGTCCGGCGCTTCGATAGGGCTGATAGAAACCAACGGCTGCACCAGGAGGACTTCGCGCAGCTCACCGGAGCCGTGCGAGATACCAAATACAACAGCTCGCTGGAGCAGATCGCCAAAGTGGTGGAAACTCACTGCACCTTTCCGGCCATCGAGAAAGCCAAGCTCGCGCGCCTGCTGCTGTTCTGTTTTTTAACCGGAAACGAGGACATGCACCTGAAGAATTTCTCGCTGGTGGTCCGGAAGGGCGTCGTTTGCCTGTCGCCCGCCTACGATCTGCTCAACACCACGCTGGTCCTGGGCAATGCATCCGAGGAAAGCGCACTGCCACTGCGGGGCAAAAAGCGCAAACTCACCCGAAGCGACTGGGTGGATTACCTCTGCCGCGAGCGGCTGGGGCTGCCCACCGCGATCCTCGATCCCATCCTTCACACTCTGGATGCCTCCCGGGATGCGTGGGTTCAGAAAATCGAAAACTCCTATCTCTCCGCTCCTGCCAAGGCCGGCTACTTGGAAATACTGAACGACCGCCGCTCGCGGTTGTTCGGTTGATGTGAAATAGACAGGAATTCAATACTCCTCGGGGAGCATGACACAGGTCGAGGCCCGGTCCCATTCGGTGATGATGTAGATGCGCCGGCCTCCGCCGAGCTTGTAGTAGCTGAGGATGCGGTCGCCGTGGATCAGGGCATCCTCGTTCGCCTGCTTGTCGCATTCGTCGAGATCACCCCAATCGCCGCAGTGGTGGCGGTGCATGTAGGATGCCAAGTCGATTCCGAGTGCCATCGCTCCGGGTGTAGCCACGGTTTTCCCGAGCGGGAAACGCGGTTCCATGATTCGGTATGCCATGGCCGTTCAGTCGTTGGTGGTCCCCCATTCCGGATGGCGCTTGCCGGTGGCGATCAGGCCAGAGGCGAGCATGTCTTCGACCAGTGCCTTCGGCGGCCACTGGCGATGCGGTTTTCCGGTCTGCATCTTGGACGCTCGTGCTGTGGCCCGACAGTAGGATGGCAGGTCGGCTTCCGGGTTGAAACTGTCGGCCCGCAGTTGGGTCATCAGGTCGGTGGCATCGGTGGCGGAGAATGTCGCGCCGTCGATGGTGTGGTATTCGGTGTTCATGGTGGTCATTGTCATTGGTGGAAATCAGGCGGCCAGTTTTTTGGCGCGGGCGGTATAGAATTTGGTGAGCCCCCTGGCGTCGATGGATTGGAAGAACCACTTCATGCGGTTCATCCCGAGGCCGGTGTCCACCGGGCGGTTGCGGACAGTGGCGGCGGCTTCGGCGGCATCGAACATGCGGGCCATCAGACGCACCCAGTTGGTGATCTTAGAGGGATCAGTGGTTCCCGAGTGATGGCGGACCTCCAGCGTTTGGTGGCGGAAGTAGGATTGGATGTTCAGCTTTCGATAGCGGCAGGGGTAGAGCTGCTTCATCTGATCCATGTTCCGGCAGGCGTCGATCTTCTGAAAGACCCGGTAGCATTGGCCTCTGTGATCCTCGCTATCAGAAACGCCGCCCTCAAGGTTCGTGCGGCAGTAGGTGTTGTTGTTGCCCCGGCGTGACTGCGGCTGGAACGTGTCCAGAACATCCTCGAATTTGAGCCAGAGCTTGAAGAGATTCTTCACCGCTTTGAGATTCATCGAGCGGGCGTCGAAATGGACGTGAAGTCCGCAGCGCTTGTCCACTTGGGCACCAGCGGCTTCGAGTGCGGCGGCGGCGATTCTGACTTCCTCGATACCGGCCTCACCTTCGAGAACCGGTGAAACGAGTTCCAAACCGCAGGAGCCGTCGGTTACGATCTTCCAATACGGAGTGGTGTCGTGGGTGTAGTAGGAGGATTCGACCCGGATGCCTGCGGCTCTCAGGCCCATGACGGCCTGCTCTTTGGTGATGGTGGAGAGGAATTCAATCTCGACTCCGAAGCGGCGGGACATCAATGGCGTTGTCATGTCTATCATCTGCCAGATCGATACCAACTGTCCATGGCTTTCTATCCTTACTAACAAAAAGACGAAAGCCGCTTGATTGGCATTGATCGTGACGCTTAAGCACCGTGCCAATGTGGCATCTTTCGGAGATTCGATAACTCCGACAGAAAGACAAAAAAGACATGGACAGTGGTGATGGGACTGGCAGATGAGGGACGATGAAAGGGACTGCCCACACTGGAAATGACACCACCTACGTCACCGGAATGTTGGTCCTGATCCGCCCCGAGTGGGATGGAGACGAAACGCTTCATGTGATTGCCGAATGGAACGGCGACCGCGGATTCATCCGGCCTGTCGAATGGCCGCACGGCGGGATCATCCCGACCGAACTCGTCACCGCTGAGATGATCCAATCCGCAACCATAAACCCCTGAAAACACCATGTACACCGCCAGTGAAATAGACGCCATGACCATCGAGGAAATCGAACAAGTCGCCGAACTGCTCACCGATGAAGCCCGCGAGGAATGGGCTGCCGCCGGATATTCCGGCGAGTCCTACTGCAATCTCGGAATGAACGACGCCGAGAAATCCATCAACTCCCCGACGAAGACATCTAACTCCAACCCCTGAGATCCCATGAAATCTGAATCAGACATCCTCGATAAAATCCGCAAACTCCTGCGACTGGCCGACCGCTCCCGCGGGTCCACCGAGAACGAAGCGAAAGTGGCGCTGGCCAAGGCGCAGGAATTGATGACCCGCCACAACATCGACTCGGCGCTGCTCCGCATGGAACGTGGCGAATCGGGCGGCGCGGGTTTCACCGTCAACAAGGGCAAGGTCGATCTGCCGAAGACCCTCAACCCTGCCGACCTGATGATCCTCTCGATCCTGCAGGCGCACTTCAACGTGAAGACAATCCTGATGCCCAATGGTAGGGGAACTCCGGTGGACATCATCGGTGCCGCCGCCGACATCGACTTCGCAATCTACGCTTTCAACTACTTGCGGCAGACATTCTTCCGCTGTTGGAACGAGTTCAAACGGACCCACGCCAACCCGGACAAGGCATCTTACTACCGGGGCCTGCGCGACGGACTGAACTCCGAACTCAAGGCGGCGAAACAACGCGCCGAGCAATCCTACGCCGCCGACCAGCGCCAGGCATACGGACTGGTCGTCGTGGATCAGGAAGCGGCGATCACCCGCTATGTCGAAGATGCATACGGCAAGCTCCGCACCCTTTCGCAACGCCGCCGCCACCTCCATTCCGGCAGCTACGTCGCCGGAGAAACCAAGGGTCGCACCATCCAAATCAACCGCCCACTACCATCATGAAAATCATCCAACAGAAAGACGAAAAAAGACATGGACGTGCCCGATCAGACGGGCAGATGAGGGATGCTATGACAACAATATTCATTTCTAACACCTATTTGAACAAGGCGATGCAGCGAAGTATTCGCGGTCTTGAGAGGAACGGCTTCACCGCCCGGCGCATCATGCCGGTCGATCCGATGGCCGGCATTCATGCCCGCGAGTTCCACGCCAACTTCGCCAAGCAAACTCCCACTGGACTGCTGGTGTTCAGCGTCCGGATCGACACCGACGGCAACGTCACCAACCCCAAACCATAACCAACCATGAAAAAACTGTATTGGATCGTCTGCGACGACAAGGATCATACCCTATTCGAAGGCCGCTATCAGGGTCGCACCCGCGGTGAGGCGCTGAAGTTCCTCAAACTAACCATCGGGCGAAAGAACCTCAATGGATTGGTCTTCACCATCACCGAAATCCCGGTGCCGCTGATCCGCGAAATCGTCGCGGAAATCCTCGCCGGTGGAGACGGGAATAATGCCGCGCAAACCTCGAAGGTCGCGCCCATCACCGGGCCTGCGAAGGAGCCGCGATCTGAACGCTTCGATGCATTCGCCGACACTACAAGACCGCAGCCTGCGACCGCAAAGGCCAGAGCCCCTAAAGCCAAGGTGAAGTCGCCTAAACCCAGCATGAAGTCCTGCAACCCCGGCTATGGAGACGAGTTCTGGGCACAGGTCCGCGCCTATTGGCGGGAATGCCGCAGCCTGATGAAAACAGCCAGGCAATTCAAACTTTCACCCAACACGCTGAAAACCCGCATCCGCAGGGAGGGCTGGAAACAATGAGTGCTCCCCATTGGATACCCACTGTCGGTGGTGGTGCGACAGTCTGCCACTACAGCGACCGGACCGCCTGCACCATCATCCGCATCAGTCCGAGCGGCAAAACCATCTGGATGCGGAAGGACACTGCCGTTCTCGACGACTGGAAATCCGAGTTCGTCGCCGGTGGATTCGCCGGCCATTGCGTGAACAACACCGAGCAAGCTTACAAATACTCGCCCAATCCCGAAGGGGCCGTTCATCGCGCCAGCCTCCGCAAGGATGGTTGGTTCCGCACTACCAACGGCGAGCCGGTCATCCCCGGCCGCCGCCACTTCCACGACTACAACTTCTGATGAAGGTCGAAGTCGAAAAATACCGCAAACCCGATGGCTACGCCACGCGCTACTGGTCGGTCGTGGTGGATGGCGAACTGCTCGCCGTCACCCTCTACCGCAAGGGCGCGGAGGCCGTCGCCCGGGCCATCACCAACACCAACTCAGATCCCCATGTCACGTTCCTTGAAGATTCTGCCAACCCCGCCGCCACGCCCCACAAGCCCACCGCTGGCCTGGCGACCTACCGGACCCGATGACCTCTGCGGCTCAGCCGCTACCATCGCCGCCCGCCTGATCGCCAAAGCCCGCAAGCTCCACGACGATCCGACCGTCCCGTTGAAAATACTGCTCTACGGGCCGCCCGGTGTCGGCAAAACCAGCATCGCCGACATGGTGGCCGATGGGCTTTCCGGCACCCGCTTCGCCGTCGAAGAGTTCAACGGCAAGCTCGTCACCGTCGAGGTGGTGAAACAGTGGATGGGCGCGCTCGGTGCCTGCTCGCTGTTCGGTGTCTATTCCGTGAAGATCATTAACGAAATGGACCGCTGCACGCGGGATGCACAGGACTTGCTCCTGATTTATCTCGACCGCCTGCCGCCAGGGCGTGCGGTGATCGGCACCAGCAACCTGCATCTCGACCTGCTCACCGAGCGGTTCCAGACGCGCTTCCAGTCGATCAAGCTCGCGGCCCCTTCCACCGAGGACATCGCCGACCTGCTCCGCCGCCACTGGCCGGTTGATCAGGCCACGGCACTCCGCATCGCGGTCGGCAGCGGTGGATCCGTGCGGGCCGCGCTTGCCGATCTGGAATCCTGGCTGGATGCGGAGGGACTGTCATGAATCAGGACGACATCACTCATTCACGACAGCCGATCATCCTGCTTGATCTCAACTACACTCTCGTCGCCAACAGCCCGCTTCACGGTAGAGCACCCAAGCGCATGGAGAAACGCCTTGCCGATGAGCAATACCGCCAGTGGCTCGTCGATCTTGTTCGTCCCTACACCGTCATCTTGATGACCGCACGCCCGGGAACATGGATGATCAAAACCATCGACCGCATCGAGGATCAAACCGGCTGGCGACCACAGGACGCGTGCTTCGCGCCTAAAGGCTGGTGGAAGCCGCCTGCGATCAAACAGCACATGCTCATAAAGAATGTGTTCCCGATTCACGGCGAGGACGCCCGCTACATTGCGATTGAGAGCAATCCCCGGACCCGTGACATGTATGCCAAATTCGGCATTCCTTGTTTCTGGGTGATTGAGCAAGGCACCTGCCTGACCGAAGGAACGCGCATCGTCAAACGGGTGCCTCCATAGGCCCCTCACAGATGATGGTGTTACTTATCGTTTGATATGCAGAAGCCGGACTGGTCGCCGAAGAAGCTGACCGTTATCTCTTCGATGCCGGCGACGGAACCGGCGCGAGAGTTGGCGGGCAAACCAATCTCGCCGACAAACATTCCGAAATAGTCGCGACCCCGCGGGCGTTCTCATACAAAATGAAAGCGGAGTCTGCCGTAAGAATTCGGAAACACGGCCCCCGGCTCACTATTTCAAGAACCCGCAAAGTCTTTATTCCGTGGTGGACAGGGCCCACGACGGAATGTGAAGTAACCCACTCGATTCAAACGAAAACCAAAACATGATCACGGAACTCGGAGCTTACTTCCGTTTCATTATCGTTCTCGCCCTGACCAGTGCCAATGCCGGGCCTCCGAAATCATGGCCTTACTGGCCGGAATATGAAAAAACGCCGTTGAATCAAATCCGTCCACAAGAGTGGAACCCGACGGATCATGTCATCGACGGCTGGGATTGGTCATTGCCACCCAGCGTGAGGCCCGCGCCCACGGGCTTGCTCGCAGTGTATCGGATTTCGAATATCGAGCGTCCGCTGGGCAAGGATATTCAAGCGCTCGATTTACCGGTGAATCCGACGCTTGAGATATGGGTCAAGTGGCGTGACTTGGAACCCACAGAAGGCGAATACCGGTTCGACCTGCTGCGCAAGCGGATGGAGGAAGCCAAGCAAAGGGGATGTGGCGTCGTGCTGCGCATGCTGAGTTCAGCGACGATCTTCGCACCGGAGTGGCTGGCAAAATACGAGGTGCCGATTCGCAAGGAAGAAAGCAAGAACAAGCCGAAGGTCACCAATTACGACATTAGCCATCCGGAGTTCCACAAGCGCTATCGCCTGCTCGTCGAACATCTCGGCAAGAGTGGAGCCCCCCAGATGGACATCCTTAAAGGAGCCTTCGTCGGCTATGCATCGCCATCGTATGGAGACGAAGGCATCGGCCCGCATGGTGTGGATCCGGATACGGTTCCGCATGTGATCGAGCGGCTTGACGCCTGGGCGCGGGCTTTTGAAAAGGTCGAGCACAAGGTGTTCATGGGCGGGATTTCCAAGCATGGCTTCAAAAAGGGATTCGGCACCCGGCGCGGCTTTGTGGAGATGTATCTCTATCACATTCCCGACGGGGAAATCGGGCAGACCGTGGACAAACAAGGCGACCTCTTCGTGGATGATTCGGTCGAGTTATTGAAACGCGGGGGTTTCACGGAGAAGAGAACGAGGAGTATGATGAATCGTGGGCAACCGCGGAACGGGGTTTCCGTTTCGGTGAGAATACCGACAGTTTCACCTACCGCTACTTCGTTTCCAACCTGCGGACGCTGCAAATGCAGTGCAATCACGTGCTGATGAGTTCGTTCTCCATTTATCCTGAGCAAATGGTGTGGATGGGCCAGACGCTCGGACGCACGGTTGAGGATTCCCCCGAGGTCTGGTGCGCGCTGCGGGAAAGCCAGGTCCGCCGCGTCGGTCCCGTGAAGAATCTCGAGCGCTGGCTCTATCAGCGGGATTCGCCGGGTTTCGAGACAAGTCCCGACGTGAAGATCGATCACCCGATCAAAATGTGGATGGTCCAACCCGACCATCAATTCGACTACATCGCCCGCAAAGGCAGACAGATCGGACTCGCCGTCGATGACCGCTGGGCCGGCGGAGGCCCGGTGGATGTGGCGTTGAAGACCACCTATTTCGACAAGGGCACGGGCACGGTTGATGTCGCGGTGAAGACCCGCGGTGGCGATGTGACCCGGCAGATCAGGCTGACAGGAAGCGACAAGCTCAAGACCGCGACGTTTATGATCAAGGATGCGGTGTTTTCCGCGGAAAAGATGGACTACGACATCACCTTCAAATCCACAGGAGACGAAGCAGTCCTTTCCTTTGTACGGATCATCCGTCTTGATTAAGGTCATAGGAAAAATCCAATCATCACTGCGATTCCGGCGATCTTTATGGGCCTCATCGTCGCACCCGTGGTGGAAAAAGGCGTGCGCTCCCGCAGCGTGGTTTTGCCGAAAAGGCAATGGAAGGCGGAGGACGGCAGAATCCACAGCGGCGGAGGGTCGGTAAAGATCTAGGTTCCCCTGCAACGCCTGCCCGACTTCGTGAGGAAGTGAAGTCCGGTTCCTTTGTTTTCCACTGCGGCTGCCGTGGGTATGCTACCTGATTATTGGCAGCATCGGCGAGTGGGGCGACTGAGATTCGTCGGCAAGCAGCCGGGCAAGGGAATCACTTCTCCGTCACCGGCCGGCGGATCGCCAGGGTGGGAGCAGGCAGGGTGGGATGGCGGCGGCTGGCAAAGCCATGGACCAGACCGGTCGATGTGGTCTCCACCGTGTCGCGGGCGACGATCAGGGTGATCTTGGAGCCGGAGTTCTCGCGCAGAAACTCGGCCAGCAGCTCGCCCTGAATGCTGAAACGTCCCTGGTGCACCCCCTGCTTGACGACGAACTCGCCAACTTCCCGAACCTTGTCCATGTTCAAAATGGTGGGTTTCCCGGCTGCAGGCGCTCTCCCGGCTTTGATCATTCTATCATTCCAAGGGCTATCTACTAACAAGCCATAAACTTTGAAGGTGGCATCCGGCACATCGGAGGCAAGACCCAGACCCGTTGGTGCGAAATGAAGCGTCAATTCGGCATCCTCAATGTCACGACCGATTCCTGAGAGATCAAAACCAAGATAGGATTTACGGTCCGAATAGCCATTGATCGACTTTTTGACCAACAAGAGGGTTTCGGCACGGGGCACTGGGACGCCTTTATCGGTGGCATCGCCAATGTATGCATCTTTGTAGCTTGTGAGATTGGTCCACTCCTCTCCTCGCATGGCTGGCCCAACTTTTCCGGCTTGCGAGGATTCCGGACTCCAGGGCCGGGCTTCTCCCATGCTGTTCTTATCGGCCGAATTCATTTGTCCGGCCCTGAGTGCGACCACCACTCCCGTCGGTGGATGCTCGACTTCCACGAGGCCCTCGTGCACGTGGGTTTGAGTTCTTCCTGCGGCGGGATCGACATTCACGGTGAAACGGGTTCCGAAGTCGATGACGTTGGCGGTTGATGTGGCAATGCGGAAACCAATTGCCGATTCGGGAACATCCGCCAACACGATTCCACTTCCCAAGATGCAGTTCATATCGTCAACGAGAGTCAGTTCGGCCGGTGCTTCGAGTGAAACTTGTGCGCCGGAGTCGAAGCGCAGCGTCACCAACCCCTCGGCGAGCCGCAAGGTTCCCTTGCTCAGGCGAGTGCCATCGCTGGTCGGTAAATCGCTACCATCCCAGCGGGCCGCACGGGAATCGACAAGAGTAGCGAATCCCCGGGGTGCCTCCGCTTGACGAGGCCAGAAGATGGACGCCGCGAGGGCAATGCATGCGGCGGCTGCCAAGCCCGCCATCGAGACCATGGGAAAACGGGAAGGTTTACGGGGCTTATTGAGACCCGGAAGAAACTGCGTCACCTCGCCGGCGGTGTAGTCGAGGTGCAAGCTGGCGTGCAGTTCCATGTGTTCGCTGAAGAAACGGCGCGCATCGGGAGATGTCCTGAGCAATGCGTTGAGAGCCTCGCGGCCAGCATCGTCCAGGCTTCCATCCAGCACCTCGGCAAGAAGCGCGAGGAGTTGGGCTTGATCAAATTCGGAACGATTCATGGTGTGGCCTCCTCCAGTTTGGATTTGATGCAAATGCGGAGCACCTCACGGATGCGCATCATGGCCATCTTCAGCGCGCTTTCGTTTTTACCGTGATCCACAGCCAGTTGGCGGATGGGGATTTCCTCGCGGTAGCGTCGGTCGAGCAGTTGCCGGTGTTTATCGGGCAGGCATGCCAGACAATCGCGCAGGGCGAGCCGGCGTTCGTTTTCGTCCCGGGCGTCACCCGAGTCTTCGTCGGCGAGCAGGGCAAGCACGTCGTCGTCGAAGAGGTGGCGGTCGCGCTTGCGGTCGCGCAGGAAGGCGAGGGCTTGGTAGTAGGCGCACCTCCGAGCCCATGCGCCGAAGTCGGTCCCGGCCTCGAAATCGCCCATCTTCCGCCACAGGACCAGATTGGTCTCCTGCAGCACGTCGCGGGCGTCATGGGTGTTGCTCAGCAGTGTCACCAAGTAGCCGAACAGGCGGTTCTGCCAGTCGGTCATTTGGAAAACGAATTCTTTGTCGGGTTGGGCCATGACGTCATGGATTGATACCGTGAAACCGCGCGGCGTCACATGATTTAATGATTTTCTCCCATCATGGCGACGGGCTGTGGAAATCCTGTGGCAGATCCAAGGCCTGCTTCTGGGCAAGCAGCCGTGGCCGGAGGGTTTCATAGGGAAGGTTATGCACCGCCACGTCCTGTTTCGCAGCCAGCGCTGCGGCGATGCCCGCGCTTTGGCCGATGAGCATCCAGGTCGCCTCGATCCGCAGCGATGACATGGCGACGTGCGTGCTGGACAACGCCACCGGAACCAGCAGGTTGTCGCACTCGGCGGGCAGCGGCAGGATCGAGCGGTAAGGAACGTGATACGGATAGCCGATGCGGTTCTTTTGGCGCACTGGGAAGATGGTGCCCTCGTTGATCACGCCACCGCCTTTCGTGGCGATCCGCTGGCAGTCGTGGGAGTCGATGGGAAACGAGGCCACCATGATCGGGTCGGGCTTGGTGAAATCTTTGAGGATATCGTCCTGCTTGATGACGTAAACGCCCTTCATCCGGCGGCTTTCGCGAACGTAGAGCTGGGGTGGAAAATGGCCGGATCCGGCGAACTCGTCCTTGCAGAATCCCCACTCGGCGATGCTCTCGCGGCGCTTTTGGGAAAACACCGGATCATTGGCGAGGAAGTGGAGAAACTCCAAGGTGTATTGTTTGTGCGCTCGGTAGATGACGGCGCGCCCGGCCTGATCGGCCGTGGCCCAGCCCTTGGCACAGCCAACGAGGCCGAATGAGAACTGTTTGTAGATGCCGTTGTTGCCATCGATCTTGTTTCCGGGAACTTCATATCGGTCGAAATCCACTTCCTTGTCGCCGTGAGCCTTCACGTAGCGGCGCACCACCTCGAAACGGGCAGGATCGTAGTTCTCCGGCGCGGGAAGCTTCACGCGGTTGGCCGGGTCTTTGGTCATGGAAAGCCGGAAGCTGTAGGTCATGATGTTGTCGTCGCCAGCTTCTTTCGGTCCGGCATCGGTGCCGGTGATAAGGGGCAGTGGCTTTCCTTCGGCGTCGAAGCCATCGATGTTCATTTTCCGCTTCTGCTTGGGATATTGTTTCCCGGCAAACGATTCGCCGAACTCCGCAACACCCCCGCGGCCGATGGTCCAGCTCACGCCAGCCGCAGCCATCAGATCGCCCTCGTAGCTGCCATCAATGAAGACGCGCCCGGTGAAGGTACCGTTGCTGGTCACGATGCCGGTGATGCGCGGGCCGGTTCTGTTGACGGATTTTAAATAGCGTTCGGTAAGCACCTTCACCTTGGCCTCGGCAAGCATGGCATTGGTGATGCGGGTCGCCACAGAAGGCTCGACCGACCATTTCGCCTGGTCTTTGACATTCACGTCGTAAGGCAGCTTCACGCCCCGGCTTTGATAGTCCTGTTGAATGCGCAGATGCCACTCGTGGAATAAACCCATGAGCTTGTCGCGGTACATCTGGTCGGAGTCGCTGAAGCTCAAGCCGCCGGTGTTCATGCCGCCGATGTGTTTTGTTGGCTCCAGCAGGATCACCGAAGCACCCTCGCGGGCGGCGGCGATCGCGGCGCAGTAGCCGCCGGGAGTGGAACCGTAAACGATGACGTCGGCGGTGGTCTGGGCCTGTGTTTGCAGGCTGCCGCCCAGCAGCAGGAAGGCGGTGGTGACGAGTGCGCGTGGATTCATGGTTCCAAACATGGGGCGCGGAATTCAGTCCGCAAGGATAAGGCTACGGAGGATAGACGGGCGGAGCGAAGTCCGCGCTCCGTTTTCCGGAGAAACAGGGCCGCCGGTCCTCCAACCGGCGACCCCTTCAAATCCGGAGAACCCATAAACTCAGGGAATCTTTTTCTCAGGCCCTGTGGCGGCGCAGCAGCATCAGCATGCCGAGGCTGCCGAGAAGGGCTGCGCGGGGCTCGGGGACAACGTCGAGAGTGAAGTTCGTGACGGTCGATTGAGTTCCATCCAATCGCCCGAAACCGACGTAGTTGATGGTCGGATTGGTGGAGTAGGCAGTAGCGCCTCGTACGGAGACTCCGCCAATGAACCATTCCGCCGTCCATGCCGCGGCTTGGGTATTCAACACGATGGAAAACGTCTGTGTTCCGGTATGCACTGCTTCGCTCAAGACAAGAGTCGCACCGGGTCCTAATCCGGAAAAAACCTCGTTGGCGGGGTTGCGTCCGCGCTGAAAATACGGACCAGCATTGTTACCTGTGACAAAGTGCGAAGTGGTGAGCTTGGTTTCTGTGAATCCTAGAAAATTCTGGCCCGTGGTTGAAGAGCCGTTGGCGGGCGCGGTCATGGTTAATGAGAGGGTATAGATGTTTCCACTCAGAGGCACGAATGGAAGAAACGCGTTGTTGTCCGCGGTGAAATTGACTGAGGGAACCGTTCCGAATTCACGCCAATCAGAAGAACTCCAAGTCTGGGCTCCTGGTCTTACGTCCGGCGCTATTCCATTGAGACTGCCGTTAGTGCCTGAGCCCGTTCCGAAAGCATCCGAATAAATCACCGCTCCGCATGCAGGAAAAGCCGCGAGTGTGAAACTGATGATGGCGATTAGATGATATTTGTTTCTCATGGTTTGCTAAGTGGATTTTCGTTTAAGAGGAAATGCCGGCAACCGAGCCGGTTTGGACGGTTGCCAGCATGATTGAGGCCTTACTTCACCGCCTTGAGGCGACCGAAGAGTTTGCCGGCTGCGGCTTCGGAGGAGGAAACCGTAGCCTCAACATCGAGTGGGTTGTTTGGATTAAGCAGATCGCTGTCATTTACAATGAACGTCACGGGAGCGGTGCCACCGTTGGCATCGGGGACAAGCACGCCCGTGGACCAGGTGCCGAGGTTGGCGCTGTGCTCGAGGAAGAGCTGAGCGGTGCCACGCGCTGCGATCGGCAGCATATCGAAGGTCATCTTCAGGTTGCCGCCGGTCTGGGTGATGACGGGTAGTTTGCCGGTGGCATTGTCGTTCGGGTTCGCCGCACCAAGCAGCCAAGCGAGGCCGTTGTCCACGCCGTCGTTGTTGGCGTCGGCATCGAAGAGCACGCCGGCACCGGCCCACGCGATGTAGGGGTCGTTGATGACGACGAGTTCCACGTTGTTGCCGGTGATCTGCAGGGTGCCGGTGGCGGTGCCTATGTTACCAGTCAGATTGGAGGCATCGAGTCCGCCAATGAGGCTGCTCGCTCCCGTGATGAGCGGGTAGGTGCCGTCTTCCAGCCCTGCAATACCGGTGAAGGTGAAGTCGCTGAAACCCAGCACGCCCGGGGCCGGACCGGCGGGGCCGATGGTCAGAGCGCCTGTGACGGCAATGGTGTCGCTCGCGGCGATCGGGCCGAGTTGGAAGGCGAGCTTGCCGGTGCCACCGTCGGCCATGGCCGCGATGTCGAGAGCGTTGTTGATCGTCAGCGTTCCGACTACACCTGCGGCGGAGCCGGGTGACAGGCCGCCGGCAGCTCCCAAGGTAACCGCGCCGCCGATGGTTCCAACCCCACCGAGCGTCGGGGTAGTGCCGGTAACGCTAACCGCACCCGTGGCGGCGGAGTGATCGCCGTTGACCAACAGGTTTCCTGAGTTGACGGCGGTGGGGCCGGTGTAGGTGTTGTTGCCGGTGAGGGTGAGTGTGCCGGAGCCTAACTTGGTGAGGCCGCCGCCACCAGTGCCGTCGAGCAGGTTCTGGCCGATGGTGACGTTGAAGGCCACGGTATTGATGAGCGCGCCGCCCGACTCGACATTCGCTTGGTCAAGGCCGGTCATGAAGGCAGTGGTGTCCGTGTTCGCTTTGAGCGTTCCGCCATTGAAGTTGAAGACGGCAGTGCTGCCCGTCCCGGCTCCTTTCCTCACCAGCCGGGTGGTCAGTATGCCGCCATCCAGATTGAAGGTGTTGGTCTTATCGTTGCTCGCGCCATCGCCGAGGGTAACCCCGTTGGTAGAAACGGCGTTGGTGCCCGCCACATTGATCGCGCCGGAAGTAAGCGTCACGGTGCCTTTTCCACTGCCGCCGACGTTGAACTGGGCGGCGGTATTCGTGCCTCCCACCGTGACCGTTCCTCCCTCCACATTCAAAGTGACATCGCCGGAAGTCGAGGACCCCGCAACGGTGACATCCGCGTTGGAGTTTCCAGACAGAGTCCCAAGCGTGCCTCCGGTTTTCACATTGATGATGGTGCCCACGCCATCGAGGGAGAGACTGTGGTTGCTGCTAGCCGGATTGACTTTCCCCTCGACATTGAGGGTTCCACCGGCGGCATTGGGAAGTGGCGCCCCCACGTAATAGGTGAAGTTGCCATTCACCGAGACGTTGGTGCCGATGGTGGCGGTTTTCCCGGATGCAACCGCAAGGCCCGGCTGGGTCGAGCCGCTTCCGGGTGAGGTGATGGTGATCGTCTGCGCGCTGGCGGCTGAGAGGGTGTAGCCGGAGCTGGAGAACAGGATCTTCTGGGCGGAGAAGCTACCCCCGACGGTGACGGCATAAGTGCCATCCGAGCCGCCAAAGACCGCCTGCCGGGTCGGGTCCCACACGATGTTGTTGAGGGTGTCGTTCCAGACGATGTTGCCTGCGGTGGTATTCCAGGTTCCGTCGGCCGGGTCGATGCTTCCGCCGTTGGCCGTATTGCCGGCATCCCATGTCAGTTGTGAACTGATGGCGGTGATGGAGGAAGAGGTGTCGGGAGACTGGGTGCCGTTATCGGGCGTCAGATCAGTAGCCGTGATGGTGAAGGGGCCGAGCGTGTTCAGCGCCACGGCGAAGGTTCGGGTGCTGCCGACGAGCGGCGCATCGAGAGGCAGGGTGGCAGTGCCATCGCTGGAAGTGATGCCAACCGTGTCGGTGACGCCGGAGACAAAGTTCCAGAATTCATCCACCGCATTGACGGTGGCGTTGAATGGCACGCCGACGAATTGCGGGCTGGGAGTGCCGGTCTTGCCGGTGACCGTGGCGGGAGCGGTGGTTTCGCCCGGAGCCAGAATCTGGAGCCTGGCGAAGGCCGCTGCCGTCGTCTGGACGCTGGGTGGCGTGTTGGTGCTGACGCCATAATAGCTCGCGACGATGGTCTTGGTCTCGGCCTTCTTGTTGCGGGCCTTGATGGTTTTCACACCGTTCACGAGCGTGCCGCTGTTGTCGCCGTAGTTGCCGTCGCTGTCCCAGTCGAACTCCATCAGGCTGCCAGCAGGGCTGGTCACGGTGACCACGCTCGAGCTGTCGTCGATCGTCATATTCGAAGCATCCTGCGCGGTGATGGTGACGTCGAAGGCAACGCCTGCGGTTTGCGGCGAACTGGCGACGATGTCGAAATCATCCAGTCCCGAGGCGAAGGTGTAGGTCAGTTTGACTTGCCCGCGTGCGCCAGCACCGCCGAATCTTGTGTTGGTTTTCACGACATAAGTGCTACCGCCGCCGCCGCCGGGAGCTACCCCGGGATTGGTGGTTCCGTTTGCCACTCCTCTGCCGTTCCCACCGCTACCACCGCCTCCGGCCCCGACGCCTGCGGTGAGTCCCGTCGCGCCGGCACCGGCTGCAGCACTGCCCGCGCCCGCACCTCCGCCACCTCCGTAGTTGTTCCCTCCGTTCGCGCCGCTGCCGCCTGCAAAAATCACAGCCCCGATGGAGCCGGTGCTGTCACCGATTCCGCCATTCAGGGAGACTGAGGTGCTGCCGCTATTTTTGGTGAAATTGGCACCGCCCACTCCTCCAACAGCTTTCACTAATTCTGTTTCTGTTTGTGTTAATTCGTCGAAACTGGAGAAGGCTGAGGCACCGCCAATTTGTATGGCTTCGCCCGTTGTGGGCGGGGTGCCTCCGGGAATGGTGGTCACGGGGAGACCGCCGGCACCGACTTTGATCTTGTAGGTGGTTCCGGGCGAGACCGTCACGACATCCTGCGCGTAGCTGCCGCCCGCTCCGCCGCCACCGCGAATTTGGGTCGCCCCGTTGCTGATGCCTGATCCAGCCTCCACACTCCCCGCCGCACCGCCGCCGCCGCGGGTTTCAACGGTGACGGAGGTCACGCCCGGCGGGCAATCCCAGTTGATGGTTCCGGGCGTGGTGAAGGTCTCGGTAGCCGCCCAAGCCGCCGGGGTGAGGGTGAGGGCGAGAGAGGCAAGCAGGGGAATATGCCGCGGGGTTTGGAAGGCGGCGTTGATGGGTGGGTCGGATTTGGGTTTCATTTTTTCAGTGGGTTGGGGTCGGGTTCGATTTTCCGGGCTATTCGACGGGTTGGTTCTGCAATCGGGTTGGTTTTTTCGGCTGGATCGCCGCTTCCCCGAATCGTCAAGGAAGCGGCAGAGGTTAAAAAAGGCACGATTCAAAGCATTACACCGCTCGCGTTCCGGTGGTCACAATTTTCTGCGTAATATTTTCCTTCGGCCTGCGCGATGGAAAAGCAGGCGGCGGCGTGGATTCATGGAACGAGAAGAGTGACGCGGTAGAAAGCCCGCTCCGGCGGAGGGTTGGAATCGGTGAAAGTGCCGGTCTGCATGATGCCGAGGTCATCCCATGGAGCGGCGAGGGTGGAGGAACGCTCGCCCCGGAAGCGGAGTCCCGGGGCGGCGGGCCAGTTGAGGGTGAAGCCGGTGCCGTCGGGCTGGATGATGGCGCGGAAGGCGGAGGAACCGTCGGCGGGGTCGAGATTCAGCAGGAACTCATTGCGGTTGTTGGTCCCGTCGCCATCGGAGTCATCATTGGGACCCGGCGCGAGATCGCCGAAGTGAAGCATTTCCCATGCGTCTGGAAGCGAATCGGTGTCGGTGTCATAAGCGAAAAGGAAGGAGTTCGGGGCGCGGGCGATCGAACTGATACGGACCTCGTCGATGGAGCCGATGAACACCTCGGAACTTCCGCCGGTGGACCGGGCTTCGTTGCCGATGGAAAAATCGCCCTGCATGGTGGTGGAATTGAATTCCGAGGTCAGAACGCCCGCGCCGATTTCATGAGCCTGGGCCGCTCCCGAAGCGAGGCGGGTCCAATAAAGCCGGGTGTTGTCCAGCGTGCCGGCGACGCCATTGTAGGTGACGGCGACATGGAACCAGTCGGTGGTGTTCACCGCATGAGTGCCGTCAAGCGGGAGGAATGCCGTGACCGTTTCCGATGTGCTGCCGATTTTGATAAATTTGAGAGTCGGCACGCCGCCCGCTGGATCGATTCGGAATTGGAACACGCGGTCGAGGCTGGTGGAGCTGTCGCCCTCCATGGCGATGATCTGGCCACCCGAGGCCCAGGTGCCGGGCAGGGTATCGAAGCGCACGAGCGCCTCGATGGTGAACGCGCCATCAGGGCCGTGGTAGGCGAAGGTGGGTGGGGTTTCGGGTTCGTTGGAGGACGAGAGTGTGGCGGCGTAGGTCAGAATGCCACGGTTGGTGCCGGAGCCGGTGTTGAAATTCACGGCCGAGCCGAAATCCGGCGCGGCAGGCTGCGAGGCGAGCGCGCCATTGAGCAAGCCGGAGAGAGGATGGGCCGCATTGGCCGCGTTGGCGAAGGGCGGGGCGGCCTCATCCAAGTGCCAGAGCTGAAGAGTTTGCGCGTCGGGCTGGTAGGGCTGGGTTTGCGCCAGCTCGAAAGCCACCTCGGTGAGGCTGGCATAGTTGTTCTGGGAGTTTCCCTTGCCGACATAACGGATAAAGCGGGCACTGGAGTCCGGGATGTCGAACGGCTCCAAATTCAATGTCGTTCCCGAGGACGCTCCGTCGGTGAGAACCGGAGTCCAGTTGAGACCATCGGTTGAGGTGAGCAGGTCAAACCACGCCGTGCGCTCGTTGCCCTTGTAGAATGCGAGGGAAACCGAGCGCACGCGCTGGACGGGCGAGAACTCCCATGTGATGTATTGGCCAATGTTAGTCGCGGACCAGCGGGTGGCGAGATCGCCGTCGAGGGTGTTTTCCGGCAGGTTTCCGTCGTTGCTGGAGGCGGTGGCGGTAATGACAAGTCCCGTTGGCGGCTCCGGCGGAATCGTGGCCTCGACCACGGCGACCACCACGCTGTCAGTTGAAACCAATCCTCCATCCGAGGTGGCTTCATGCACAAGCGTGTGGGTTCCCAGAGGCAGGTTGATGCCGAGCGCGGGCGCTATGGACATCACGTTTCCCTGATAGAGCCAGCGCTGGGATTGCACCGCCACTCCCGATCCCACGCCGACCGCTCCGATCAGACTCACAAGCTGAGATCCGTCGCCATCGACATCCTCCACCCGCTGGTCCTGGCCGGCATGGGCCTCGAACACGGGGCCGGTGGCGAAGTCGATCACGTGAAGCGGCACCTGTTGGGGTAGATTCGTCAGGGTGACGCCTTCCGAGACGAACACCGAGAGCACGCCGCTCTTGCGCAAGCGCGTGTGATCGAAGCGGGGTTCCTTGGTGAAGGTCGTCCCGTGGACGGTGAGGATCGTCCAGTCCGTGTAATTGGCGGCAGCCGTGGCACCGGCGATGATGATGTTTCCAGCGGATTGAAACACGGTGTAGATGTCTCCGTTAGGCCGTGTTTCCACATCCGGCCTGGAACCCGCGGGATAAGTCACCGGAAGGCGCGAGCTGGTCCACTGCCCGGTGGCGGGATCACGAACGTAATGGAAGTAGGCGGTGTCCTCGGTGGGGTAGAACGGGTGATCACCCGGCACCCATTCGAAGCCGGGTTCCTGACGGCGGTGATAGACGAGGACATGCACGCGGCCCTGATCATCCACGCACTGTCCCTGCTGATTGATGAGTTGCTGGCGGCCATCCAGCGGCACCACCACGATGCCGGGCGTGTCAACCCGGATCACTTGGCCGAGCGAGGTGTCCGCGATGAGTGTGCCTGCATTATTGTACCACTTCACGCCGTGGTCAGGGCTGTAGGCATAACAAATGTCATGGTTGGAGTCATCCGCTGCTTCCCTCCATGTCCAGGTGTAGTGCAGTTTGCCATCCGGCCCGAAATCAAAGCCGTTGGCGTAGGCGTTGCGGGTAGTGGAAGTGTAGGAAGCTTCCGATTTGACGGACAAGCCGGTATAGGATCCGTCCTTGACGGTCATTGGAATGGACGACGTGTGGCTTCCCGTGGCGGGTTGCCAGGGCGCAAGCCAGTTGGTTCCGCCGGTGGACGAACCGGTGCGGTAGTTGAACAACAGCCTATCTTCCGGGGTGGGAATGAAGATCGGATAGGTCACCTTGGTGACGATGCCCCCGCCCAGGGAGAGTGTGTTTTGTTCCGGCAGAATCCGGGAGGCGTTCCAGACCGAGTCCGCGTAGCTGGCGAGGCCGGGCTGGCTGCGCCGGTAGCGCAGGTTGTCGTTATGCATGTCCCACGACAGGTGCAGGGTGCCATCGGCCTTTGAAATCCCGATCGCGATGGTGTTGTGGGTGTCCCACCAATCGTCGCCGTTATCCAGATTCGATCCGGTGTCGAATTTCTCCCATGCTCCGGCGGACGTTCCCAGAATGCTGCGACGCCCGATCCAGACGCTCTGATCGTCGCCCACGGTGTTATACCAAGCCGTGTATTGCCAGCCGTTGTGGCTGACGAGGATGTCGTTCTGATAGGCCATTCCGTTCATCGCTCCGACAAACGGAGTGCCCTTCGGGGAAACGAGGGCTGTGTCGTCCACAATCGAATCGGAAAGCAGCACCAGCGGTTGCGGAGCGGCCTGACAGGACAGGATGAGGGCCGCTCCGCACGCGAGCCGGAGAAATCCTTCAAGCATGTTGTCAGGTTTCATCTTCATCCCATCAAATCATAAGATTCATAGCATCGGTGACTGGCCGCGTAAATGGCCCACGATGCGGCGCCGGTCGTTGTGGCATTTCCCGCGGAAGACCCTGTTGGCGCCAATGCAGACTTCTCGGAGATTGGACTTTTCATCGGGAAAGCCTTCCAGTGCCGGACTAAGGCGGGTGTTGATGGTTTTCATTTCAGGGCAGGAACTTGGGATTCGCGTATTCATTCGAATCAAAGTACTTCTTGAAGTTCTCCTGGCTGAGCTTCACCGGCGACCCGCCGTTCTGGGGGTGGAAGGTGACGTTCTTGAAGACGGGTGAGTCCTTCCACGGAGTTTTTTCGGTGCCGATGAGTTTGTTCCGGATCTTGGGATTCACCGGCAGGTAACAGGAAATGTTTTCAAAGGTCAGGCCGGTGAAGCTGACGCCCGCCTCCCCCCCGGTGGAATCCAGATCAAAAACCGCCATATTCGACATCCTGTCATGCAAGCGAACGTCCTTGATGGTCACGTTGACTTTGATGATCCGGTCTTTCGTGCCGGTATTACTGATGGTGAAAACCTTGCCATTGAAGCCGCTCGGCTCGCGGAGACGATGGTAGATGATGTCGCAGTCCTCCATTCGTAGCGTCGTCCCGTCTCCCCAGTTCTTAAGCCGCACCATCCTGGCATTCGAGTCTTTCCATAAGGTGCAACGCAGACGGTTGCCATTGAGCACCGTGGTGTCATCCGCTGTCCTCATAAAGCAGTCCTCCAACGGCAGTGCTCCCCCGATGCCGTCACCATTGGTTCGCCAGGTGATCACCTTCGTCCATGAGATCCTGCTATCGCCGTAGCCCTTGCGCGTGGGCAGGATGAAAGCGGCAAAGTTCGCGGAATCCGTGATCGTGATGCCGTCCACGGTGACGTCTTTGGAGTTGTTAAAATGCAACGCTTGAGCCCCGTCTGTATCAGTGGGATAGTTTGTATTTTTCACCTGATCGGTTGATCTGTATTGGAAATGCGGGTTGTAGAAACCGGACAGGGTTCCATAACCACGGACCGTGACTCCATCGGCACTGCCCGAGGTAAAGTTCCCATAGAGGATCGCATCACCGGGAATGAAAACTTTCTTCCCCGCGCCGAGTTCGACCAAGCCGATGAAATGCACACCCGGACCGAAAACCAGGGTGTCGTAATCCACCGGATCTTTGGTGAATTTCCCGCCTGCGTTCACATGGCGGACGCCGGGACCGCTTGCAGGCGGCTTTTCCATGACCGGATTAGCAAAAAACGACACCGAATGCACCGGCCCTTTCTGTTTGTGCTCCGGAAAGGCCGTGTTGTGATCGTCCATCTGGCCATTGGGGTCGATGACCAACTGGCAGGGTTTTTTCACTGTGAAATAGACTTTGCCATCACGAACATTCTTGTGGGAGACCTTGTGGGCGGGATGAACGCCGGATTTTTGAATCACATCAAGTCCGTCCAGCAATGCATCGCCGATCTTGCTGATCTCAACCTCGACGGTTGAATCATCACTCATTTCGATATTGGCATAAGTGTGCGACCAACCGCTGGTGTGGCGCTGGTAACCCTGCCTGACAAGCGGATTGGTATTTCCGTGGGTGGCATCCATCTTGGGCAATTCCGCCGCCCGATTGTAAGTGTAGTGGGCGAAACACTGAACCCACTGCAAGTCCGTGGCCCGCGAGCGCACCCGGATTTCAAAAACGGAAGACTTGGCGCGGGGATCGACGTTGTGGAACTTGGTCTCGTGACCCGGCACATCGGTGTAAACCACCAGTTTCTCAGAACCCGTCTGATAGACCTTCATGGAAGGCGTAGACTGCTTCGGATCAAGTCCTGCCTGCATGTCCCGCATGCTCAGGAAAAAAGCTGAAAGAAAAATGAAGGCGCACGAGGCGAAATTACGTCTGGGCATGGGATGGATTACTTTTTGGCTTGAAAGAAATCGAGGGACGAGCCGTCGAAGAAAACGTCCTTGGTGTTCCGGGCTGCCGCCATCAGCGGACGGGCATCCGCCGAGGCTTGAGTCACCCGGATTTCCTCGAATCGCATGCGTTGGGCATGGCGCACATAGATGCCATGGGTAGGCAGGCCGTTTTGTCTTTGAATCCCTTTTCATTCAAAAATCTTCTTATCCACGAATTCGTTCGTTTCGAAATGGTCCTTGTAATTGAGCCCGGAGAGTTTCGCTGCTTTGGAGTTGGCCGATCCGTCCTGAAACATGATGTTCTTGAAGATGGATTGGCCGGCATAGGGCGCTTCCTTTTTTCCCATGATCAAAGACCTTGCTTGATTCAGAGGCTTGGGGAAAGTCATGTTCTCAAATTTTAGCCCCGAGAATGTCTCGGTAGCGTCCAAGCTGATGAGATGTCTTGGATTGGATAGCCTGTCGTGGAAGCGGTTGTTTCTGAAGACCACCTCCAGCCGGGTTGTTTTGGGTTTCACTCCCTTTAAACTCGCAAATTCGAAAATACTTCCAACTCCCCGCGGATCGCGCCAGCGGGCGTAAAGGATATCACAATCTTCCACCCCGCCCGCAGTATGGCCGGCGCAGCGGAAGATGTTTGCGTTTGTATCCTTCCAGAAAGTGCATCTGCTGCGCCAGTCGCGGACGTAGGTGGAGTCGTCACTCGTTCTGAAAAAGGTATCTTCGATTTTGATATAGCCGCCGCATCCATCACCGTTCACACGCCAGGAGTGAAACTTCGCCCAGCTCAAGAGTCCCTGGTCATTTACCCGTTTGTGCTGGCCGTCGATCTTGGTATTGAAATTCGCGGGGTCCGTGATGGTGACGCCGGTGATTTTCACGTCCCAAGCGTTTTGGACTTTGATTCCCACGTCGCCGGACTTCTCCGACTTCAAACCGTTCCATTCTGGATACTCGGGGTTGTCTTTATTATTCTGATAGTGCGGAATTTGAATGCCGCAGATCGTGCCGTATCCATGAATGTTGATGCGGTCGCCACTACAACGGTAACTGCCCTTGTCCACGTCGCGATTACTCAAATTCCCATAGAGGATCGCGTCTCCGGGAATGTAGTAGTTTTTTCCCGGATACACCTTGAAACCCGGGCCGGCATGGTGAACTCCGGGCGCGAAAGCCAGAGTGTCGTAGGTCGAAGGATCAGGCGGCGTTAGATGGACGGTTGGACTGCTGTCGGCAGGATTTACCGTTACGATCCTGTTCGTTGGGCCCGCGACAGGCTTCGCCATGATCGGATTGGCATACAAGGCGACAGAATGAACCGGTGATCCATCCGGCATGCGGCCACCCGGCTTGTCTGAAGGGAACGCGGCATTGTGATCATCCATCTGACCGTTGATATCGATGACGATCTGGCAGGGTTTGTTGATCTTGAAGTAAACTCGCCCGTTCTCGTCCTTCTTGCTGCCGGGAAGAATCTTATGCGCTGGATGGACGGCGGACTTCACGATGCTTGCCGAACCATCGAGCTTCGTGGCTCCGATCTTACTGATCTCCACCTCCACCGGCGAGTTGTCACTCATCTCGATGTTCGCGTAAGTGTGCGACCAGCCGGCGGTGTGTTTCTGATAGGCGTGGGTGGCAGTCGCAGTTTTGAAACCGTCCATCACCGGCATTTCCCTGCCTCTGTTGTAGGTCATGTTGGCGAAGCATTGCACCCACTGATTACCGGTCGCCGCAGATCTAACCCGGATTTCATAGACATCCGACTTGGCGCGGGAGGCGTAATCCTTGATGACGGACTTTTCATGACCCGGCACATCGGTGTAAACGATGAGTTTCGCGGAGCCTTCTTGATGCATCTTCATGGAAGTTGAAGAATCCGGCATGAGCATGCCGAACAGATTTGAAGTGCTGAGGGAAAAAAGGATTGTGAATTTAAGCATCTTGTGGGTCATGTTTATCGGAATCGACATTGATGATGTCTTCAGTGGGCCGTGACTTTCTTGAGGAGTTGGAAAAACTGTTTTTTGCGGTCGCTTCGAATACTCCAGTCCACGGGTGGATTCTGGAAACCTTGTTCGTTGGATTCACCCTTTCTTCTGAAATCAAAGTAGCCCCATGAAACACCATTCTCGATACATACAATCATGTTGTTTCCTTGCTCACCAAAACCCTGGTGTTTGTCCCGCCACGATCGATCATCCTCGTTATTCACGATGGGTTTGTGTTTGTCGCCGATGCGCTGGCGAGTCGCTTCGATTAATTTCTCCATTTCCCGGGGGTCTTTCACATCGTTGCCGTGGAGCAACACAAAGTCCGAAGCGGCGATGACGTGCTCGCAGGGGACCGTGCCTCCGCCATACGAGGTGCTGACGAGAAGACGGCGGCCAGCGAGCTGAGTGGATTTCACCTGTTCGATGAGCTCGTGGACCCGCTTCGGCTTGAGGATCTCATGATCGTATTTGACGTTGCACTCGTTGTTGATTTCAATCAGGACATTATTCCATCCCCCGTTAAGCATCCATTTTGTCGTCTGATCCACCGCGTTTTTCACTGCGGCTTCATCATCAAGACGTTCATCCTGTCCGAAATAGAAATAGCCGACGATGGCGACCATGCCGAGTTCATCGGCGCGTTTGAGGATGCGGGCGAGGCGGTTCATGTAGGGTTCGCGGAGGTTTCCTTTGGCGTCAAAGGCCGTGTTGATCCAAGGCTGGTTCTTGGAATAGCCTTCGGGCGAACCGCCCTGGAGGTTGATGGTGAAGGCGAGCAGTCCGTGCTTCCGCCATGATTCCATCGCCTTGATGAATTCATCGGTGTTGCGTTCCGGGTCCCATTTGCCGGTGTCCTTGTAGGCCCACTTGTCGCGGGTTTCCGGATTCAAATCATCGAAGATGCCCTGCACGACGCGTGAGTTCATCAGCAGACCTTCCATCGGGATGGATTTCCCTTCCGGATTTTTCCATGTGACGCCCTGATAGGTCGGAGCACCGTTGATGAGAAACTGGGAGCCCTTGATGGAGACTTCGGTTTTCCGTTCCTCCGCGTGCACATGCAAGGAGAGTGGAAGCAGAAATAAACTGAGAAGGAGATGGATGCTGGTTCTCATGAATTAGGATCATTTCACGCCCCTGATGCGGCCGAACACCTTGCCAGAGGCTGCCTCACTGGCTGGAATCGTTGCGACCACCTTGAGCAGGCCTCCGGCAGGTGCGGGATCGGTGATGACGAAGTCCACGACGCCGGCGGTGTAGGTGCCTGCCGCACCGGGGATGGCGGTTCCGGCCCACGCGTCGAGTTGGCCGTATTGCACCTCGAAGACGGCCGTTCCGCGATCGGCTGCAGTCAGGCAGTCGAATTCCAGAACCAAAGCGCCGACGTTTTGAGTGGTCTTGGGTAGCCAGGCGGTTGCGTTGACGTTCTCGTCAGCCGCACCGAGGAACCAGGCCAAGCCATTGTCCACGCCGTCGTTGTTGGAATCGCCATCGAATGGAATGCCAGCACCCGCCCAGCCGAGGTAAGGGTCGCTGAAGACGAGCCAGAGTTCGGTGTTTCCAGCGCCTTGAAGTTGCAAGCTGTAACCGGGGATGGCCGGGGAAAGAACAAACGGGCCAGTGAAGCTGGAGGCCGTCATGAGTTTGTAGTTGGAACCGTTGCTCACCGTGCCGGATATTTCCACGGAGCCAGAACTTAGATTCACGTCTGCCGTGGAGGTGGCGTGGCTTCCCAAGTTGAAACCAAGAGCCGCGCCCGCCTGCACGGTGATCGGCGAGGCATGGGTGCCGCCCACGAGGGCCAGGGTTCCATTTTGTACGAGGGTGGGTCCGGTGTAGGTCCGGGTTCCCGAAAGGGTGAAGGTGCCGGAACCGGACTTGGTCAGAGCGATTCTGTTTTCGTTGGATCCAGGGCCGCCGAGTCTGCCGTTATAAGCGACGTCACTGCTGTTGTTGATCGTGAGTGTGGAGACGCCATTGAATCCGCCAACCACCGCGTTGTCGGTGCCTGTGCCCGAAGTGGCGAGACTGGTCAGCGTATGATTGCTGAGGCTACCGAGTGGCGGAGTGATTGTGTTGCCATTGCTCAGCTTAAGGGTGGCGCTATCAGTTCCATTGCCGAGGATGAGCGCGGTGGTGACGGGGAGTCGGTCATTGCCGATGACCAACAGCGTGCCTCTTTTGACATGCGTGGTGCCACTGTATCTGCAGGTCCCTGTCAGCGTGAAGATCCCGGTGCCCACTTTCTCAAGGCTCAGACTTCCGGAGAAATTCACGATTTCCCCTGCAAACCAAGAGCTCACATTGGACTCTCCCACGGTGAGAACCGGCGAGCCTAAACCACCATCCACGGTGCCACCCGTGCCGGATAGGTAGCTCACACTTTCGCTGTTTCCATTGAGATTGAGCGTTCCACCCGCTTCGATGCCGTTGACTCCCTGGTTGGCGGCCGAACCACCGAAAATCTGGTCGTTGCCTGCCCCGGTGAGCGTGACCGTGGCATCATTGGCGATTCTGCGGATGCCTGCGACCGCGCGGACTCCTGTGGAGAGGTATTTGCCAAGCTGGATCTCGCCTTCGGATGCGTCCAGAAACAGAGAGGAATTGTCGGTCGAGCCGCTTAAAACCACCGTGCCGACTCCGGTCTTTTTCAGGGTGTTACCAGTGACCGAGGCATTCAAGGTCAGGGTGCCGAATTCGCCAGCGGAAACCTCGAAGTCCCCGACCGTGGTCTCGCTGTTGGTGATGTTGCCGGAAAAGATGGCCGCGGTGGCACCCGTGGCGAGAGCTAAGGATTTCTTATCACCTACATTACTGACTATCAGATTGCGGCTGATGTTGATGCCATCGGTCAGTTCGAGTGCGGCATCAGTGTTAGCGAGTGTCACGGTGCCTGTGCTGCCAAAAGCGCTGCTATCTCCGGCACGCAGGCTGCCCGAATCGACGATGGTGTTGCCGCTGTAGGTATTCGCAGTGGTCAGCGTGAGGTGGCCGCTGCCTATCTTGGTGAGTCCGGTGGTTCCCCCGATGGAGCCGCCGCTGGTGCTGCCGAGGGTATAGTTCTTGGATGAATCGACCGTCACCGAGCCGGGGGTGAGGACTCCGTCGATGTCCACGTTTTGATTCGTGGATGTGTCATTGAAATTGACCAAGCGACCGTTGGTGTAGGCAGCCGGAGTTCCCGATGATTCCTTCCAGTTGAGCGTGGCTGGGTCGGCCTTCCATCGATTGGCCGCACCATCACCATTCCAAGTGAATCCTTGCACGGTTAGGGACGAGCTGGTGCCCGGTGACTGAGTGGTCGTGGTCAGGTTGGAGGCTGTTAAAAACGACTTCCCGGGCGAATTCTGGGTGACCGTGAATATGCCAGTGCCGCCCACAAGCGCCGCATTGGCAGGCAGCATGGCTGCTAAATCCGAGGACGTTATGCGGACGGTGTCGGTCACCGTTGAAAGAAAGTTCCAGAACGCATCCACGGCGTTCACCGTGATTTGAAAAGGAATTCCAATCCCCACCAAATTGGGCGTTCCGGTTTTGCCGCTGGGCGTGCCGGGTGCCGAGGTTTCTCCAGGAAGGAGAATTTGTAGCTTGGAGAAAGCTGCTGGGTGGGTCGTGACGGTGGGTGGGTTGAGCGTGGTGAAGACTTCAGCATCTGCCAAAATCATGGCGGTCTCTGCCTTTTTGTTGCGAGTCTTGAGAATCTTCACCCCCTCCAGAAATGTGCCGCTGTTGTCGCCATAGATGCCATCGTTGTTCCAGTCGAACTCCATCAGGCTGCCACCCGGGCTGGTCACGACAAGGGGGTCGACGCTACCAATGACGGGTGCATTTGAAGCGTCCTTCGCAGTGATGATCACATCGAAGGGGACTCCGGCTTGAGAAGTGGCTGGAGCTGTGACCTCAAAGTGATGCAAGCCCTCGAAGTAGGTAAGCTCGACTTCTCCCCGCCCGCCCGGACCGCCCGATCTGGCGTTGCCGTTGTTTACCGCTGCACCACCGCCGCCACCGCCGGGTGCGATGCCGGGATTGGTGGCGTTCGGGTTCAGTGAAGAGGTCGGATTCAGCACTCCGCGGCCATTTCCTCCGCTACCGCCGCCAGAAACTCCCACACCACCTGTAAGTCCGACTCCATTGGCACCTGCGGTCGCGCTGCCTGCACCTGCGCCGCCGCTCCCACCCTGGCTGGTCGCCGCAGAAGGGTTTCCGCTGCCTCCGGCAAAAATCACGGTGCCGATGTTGTTGGCTGATGAACCCGAGCCGGCGGTCGTATTAGTCGTGGTGGTGCCACTGGTCCTCGCAAGGTTGCCGCCTCCCCCACCTCCGACTGCCTTGACGAATACCATGGTTCCGTCGAAACTGGTAAATGCCGATGAGCCGCCGTTTTGAATGGGATCGACGCTCTGCGTTGTGGGTATCACCTCGACTGGTTGACCACCCGCTCCGACTTCTATTTTGTAGATGTTCCCGGGGATGACATCTACCACGGCTCGCGCATAGCTGCCGCCCGCCCCGCCACCACTGCGGACCTGGCCCGTCCCGCCCACCGCACTCACGCTACCCGCAGCACCGCCGCCGCCACGGGATTCTACGGTAATGGAAGTCACGCCTGGCGGGCATGGCCAGTTATAGGTTCCGGGTATGGTGAAAAGATCATTGAATTTGAAGCTGCGCGAAAATCTCGCAGTGATCGTGCCATTGTCCAAAACCCGGATGGTAAGCGGATTGGCGGATTCGTTAGACGCGTTGATTCCATAGCCTTCCCAGTGGGAGAACACGTAGTTGGGTTTGGCGACTGCCGACAGCGTGGCAGTGGTGGTTTCCACGTGGGTAGATTGGTTTGGGCTTTTGTTGATACTGCCCTGATTGGGATCCGCCACCGTGTCGAGTGTGAGATTGCGCGGGTTGTCGAAGAGTAGATTCGCGACGTATTCGTTGGTCTCGAAATAGTTGTTGAAGTTGGCGGCGGTGAGCAAGGTTCCCGTGTCGTAGGCTTCCTGATTGCTGGTTTTGTAAGTGATGTTTTTGAAGACGAGCCGCTCATACCAAGGGGCTGTCACGATGCCTTTGAGCAGGGACTTTTTCCCATTCTTGGGCACATAGAAGGAGATGTTCTCGAATACAAATCCGGTGAAACTTTCTTTAAGCAAATTGATGTTGATCAGGCGACTCGGGTTGGGATGCTTGTCGTGAAATCGGATGTTCCGCATCTTGATATTGAGTTCCGAAACTCCAGGCTTGGTTTCACCGCCATCCGCAAATTCAAAAACACTCCCCACACCATTCGGGTCGCGCCAGCGGGCGTAGATGACATCGCAGTCTTCGATCCCGCCGGACTTGAAATTGACGAAGCGGAAGATGTTCGCGTTGGTGTCCTTCCACCAAGTGCATCTCCTGCGCGAGGAACGAACGTAGGTTGAGTCATCGCAGGCCCTGAAAAACGAGTCCTCGACTGCTTGGTAACCCCCGAAACCATCGCCATTCACCCGCCAGGAATGCAATTTCACCCAACTCACCAAACCTTGGTCGTTGTTGCGCCCCGCTGCCGGGTCCCACTTGGTGTTGAAGTTCGCGGGATCGATGATGGTCACCCCGGTGAGTTTGGTATCCCATGCCCCAGAAATTTCGACACCTACACCCTGGCCTTTACCTCCTACCCAGGAGTTCCATTCAGGATATTGCGGGTTATTGTTATCATTTTGATAGTGTGGAATCTGAATGGAACAAATCGAGCCATACCCAAAGATGTTGATGCTGTCCCCGTTGCTGCGGTAGCCCGTCGAAGGCACGCCACTGTTGCCGATGTTGCCATACACGATCGCATCTCCGGGGATGTAGTAATTCCGCCCTGGATACAATTTGAATCCCGGGCCGACAAAGTGGACTCCGGGGGCAAACACCAAGGTTTTGTAGTTGGCGGGATCCGGCTGGATCAGGCGGGTCGTTGGCGTGCTTTGCGAAGGATTGATTGTTAGAATCGTGTTGGTGGGGCTTGCGACCGGCTTGGCCATGATCGGATTCGCGTAAAAGGCGATCGAGTGCACCGGAGATCCGTCCGGCATCCGGCCACCCGGGGTGCTCGATGAGTAAGCGGCGTTGTGGTCATCCATCTGGCCGTTGATGTCGATGACGACCTGGCAGGGCTTGTCGATCTTGAAATAGACACGTCCATTTTCATCCTTCTTGCTGCCCGGGATGATCTTGTGCGCGGGATGGACTGCGGACTTCACGATGCCAACCTGCCCGTCCAGTTTGGTGCTGCCGATTTTCCTGATCTCCACCTCGACGGGTGAATTATCGCTCATCTCGATGTTGGCATAGGTGTGGGTCCACCCTGCGGTGTGCTTTTGATAGGCGTGATTCGCAGTGTTGGTATTGAAGCCAGTGAGAACCGGCATTTCCTTGCCGCGGTTGTAGGTCATGTTCGCGAAACACTGCACCCAGACGTTGTCGGTAGCTGCGGATCGCACCCAGATTTGATAGATATCCGACTTGGCGCGGGAGGCGTAGCCATTGATCACAGACACACTGTGACCGGGCACATCGGTGTAAACGGTAAGCTTCTCTGTCCCGGTCTGGAAATCCTTCATGGAAGGAGTTTCGGAAATGAGACCGGCAAACAGCAATGGTGAACCGAGCAGGAGGAGACCGAAGAATCTGAGCGTGATCGCGAAGGTGGACATGGTGATTTTCTGGAACGTATTCCGAGTGGAATGGGTTATTTTTCAAAGACGCTTTTATCAACGAATTCGTTGGTTTCGAAGTAGTCTTTGTAATTGCGTTGGGTGAGTTTTGCTGGAGGAGTTCCGTGCAATCCGTTTTGGAATGTGAAATTTTTGAAAGCCAGATTTTTTCCATTCAAGGGAGCTTCCGCAGTGCCATAAAGTTGGGATTTCTTCTGATCGACCGTCACATAAGCCGAAATGTTCTCAAAGACAAGATCGTTATAGATTTCGGGTTTCTCCATCTGGATCAGGTACAGCGGGTTTGATAGCCGGTCGTGAAAACGAACATCCTTTACCGTGATCTTGTCATCAAACACCCGCGGCTTATCAGCCTTGAGAATTTCAAACTGAAACACCTGTCTTCGATTTCCAAGCCAGCGGGCGTACAAAACATCGCAGTCCTCCACCCCCCCGGAAGTATGCCCGATAAAGCGGAAGATATTCGCGTTCGAGTCCTTCCAGAACGTGCATCTCCTGCGCCAGGTGCGAACGTAGGTACAGTCATCCGTCGGTCGGAAGAAGGAATCCTCTACAGTGATGTAGCCGCCGATCCCGTCGCCATTCACCCGCCAGGAATGGAGCTTTACCCAGCTAACGAGACCATTGTCATCGACGCTAGGGGACACTCCTCCATCAAGTTTGGTGTTGAAGCTTGACGGATCCGTAATGCTAACGCCGGTGATTTGCAGATCCCATATTTTTTGAAGTTCGATGGCCGCATCCCCGCCCTTTTCCCCCGTCCAGGCATTCCACTCGGCATATTCAGGGTCATTATCACCAAACTTCCATCGTGCGATCTGAATGCCGCAAAGCGTGCCATAGCCGAAAACATTGATTTTATCACCCGAGCTCCGGTAGCCGTTTTCCGGGACACCTGTATTATTCATCCTCCCGTACACAATCGCGTCGCCAGGGATATAGTAATTCCTTCCCGGATGAAGTTTGAACGCGCCGCCGATGTTATGAACTCCCGGGGCAAACGCCAAGGTGTCATAGGTGGATGGATCCGGTGGGGTCAATCGCTCTGTCCGGCTGCTTTGAGTTGGTTTGGCCGTAACAATCCGGTTCTTCGGACTCGCGAGAGGTTTCGCCATCATCGGATTCGCGTAGAAGGCAACGGCGTGGACAGGCGGGTTCCCAGCCATTTGTTTCCCCGGTCCTGAGGTGATTCTTGCATTGTGGTCATCCATCTGGCCATTGATGTCGATCACGACCTGGCACGGATTGTTGATTTTGAAGCGGACGTTTCCCCCCACGTCTTGTTTATCGAAAACCTTCTGCGACGGATGCACAGCGGATTTGATGATGACATTCGACGAATTGAGTTTCGTGGTGCCGATCTTACGAATCTCCACCTGGACGGTAGTATGCGCGCTCATTTCGATGTTGGCGTATGTGTGGGTCCATCCGGACATGGCTTTCAGATAGCCATGGGTGGATCCGGAACTTCCGAACTCTTCCATCAGCGGCATCTCCTTGCCCCGGTTGTAGGTCATGTTGGCGAAACACTGCACCCACTCGTAGTTGCTTGCCGCCGATCTCACCCAGATTTCATAAATATCCGATTTCGCGCGTGAGGGGTAGCCTTCGGGTTTGGTTCCATAGACCATGCGAGTATCGTGACTTGGAACATCGGTGTAAACGGTCAGCTTTTCGGCCCCTGTCTGATACTCCTTCATGCTGGGAGTCTCGGATATGAGGTCTGCGAAGAGCGATGAAGCGCCTAGCAGGACGAGGCCGATGATTCTCAAGGTGCTTGCGAGGGTGGGCATGGTGGTTTTCTGGAAAGTCGTTCGATTTGGGCCGCTCGCTGGGCTGATGAAGTTTCTGCAGGAATTCAAGGCTTGCGGAGGCGGTAGAAACATTTGTCGTGGGGCAAGGTTTCCTGCCAGAAGAACTCGGTTGCGTTCGTGGGGTAGGGGGGCGGCACTTCGGTCCAAGACTCCGGTGCCAGAGAGGTTGACCACTCCAGCGTCCATCCGGGCGAAGTGAGAGGCCAGGACATCGTGAAATTCGAACCGTCGAGATGGCTTGAAAGCGTGGGGATGATCAGTTCGAAATCCGCCGAAATGGACTTGTCCGCGTCCATCAAGACGATCGGCGAGATTTCGGAACCCGTCAGATCACCGCTCCAGCCGTTGAATCGATATCCGGCGGCCGGCACGGCGGTCAAGGTGACTTCGGTGCCTGCCGAATAGGTGCCGCCCGGCGGATCGAGCGTGATGCTGCCATTCACGGCCTGGGCGTTTAGGGTGAACGTCATGGGGACGTATGTAATGATGACTTTGCCGTCACCTCCCGCGCCGCCGATGTTCGTCACTCCCGTCGCGGCCGTGACGCCACCTCCACCACCGCTGGAAGCTTGGCCTGGCAGGGCCGGATTATTCGCACTGCTTGCTCCGCGGCCATTCGATCCGTTCCCACCGCCTGCCATACCGCCGGTTCCGCGCTGGGCGTTCGTTGCGGCATCGCCTGGTTCTGTGTCGCCTGCGCCGCCGCCACCACCACCGCCGCCATTGGGATCGCCGGTCGTGACCGCCGTGCCGCCAGTGCCACCAGCGTGAAGCACATCACCGATGTTGCCGGACGTGGTGCCTATTCCGCCACTTAGGTTGGTGTTTCCTCCGCTGGATTTGAAGGCGTTCTTCCCACCCGCTCCGCCGTTGGCTTTGACCAGTTCCGATGATGCGCCGCTCTGCAAAAATACCGAGGCTCCGCCTTGCTGCGCTGGGTCAACCGAGTCACTGACCGTGACGTCCGTGGGACTGACACCGCCGGAACCGACGATCACCTGGTAGGCCTGCCCGGGTGCAACGTCCACGCTTGCTTGCGAATAGTTGCCGCCCGCGCCACCACCACTGCGGGCGGTTCCGGTTCCACCCGTGGACTTCGCGGAACCTCCGGCCCCGCCGCCGCCCCATGCTTGCACCTTGATACTGCTGACACCCGGCGGCACCGTCCACATATACGAACCGGGAGTGGTGATGACCAAGGGGACATTGATATCGACTGGTGCGAAATTAGCCGTAATGGTTTTGTGGTTGGTCATCACAACGGTTAGCGGATTGCTGGTGCCAGTGGCATCGCCGCTCCAACCCGTGAACCAGAATCCGGGATTGGCGACCGCCGTCAAAGTGACCGAACTCAGTTCAGGATAGGTTGCTTGATTCGGATTCCGGGTGACAGCCCCCTGGTTTGCATCCGTGTTGGTCGTGTCGAGCGTGAAGTTTTGCAGCGCTTCGATCTGGAGGTTGGTTACGAATTCGTTCGTATCAAAGTATGTACCAAAATTCGCCACCGTGAGTGGGACGATGTTCGTTCCGTCGTCGAAGGTGACGTTCTTGAATTTTGGCCAACCATTCCAGGGTGAGCCCACGGTCCCCTGTAAGATCGACTTCCTGTTGCCTGTGTGCTTTTTGGCCGAGATGTTCTCGACCGTAATGCCCGTATAACTTGGCTCTCCTTTGAAGTTGAACACCCGTGCGTTGCCACGTCGGTCATGGAGCCGAATGTTCCGGATTGTCAGGTCGGTCGCGATGACTCCGGTTCCGGCGGCACCATCAAAATCAAACACGTGTGACACGTTACCATTCACGGAGTTATCCCGCGTGCGGTTGTAAATGACATCGCAGTCTTCGACGACATAGGGGAATCGGGTGCCAGCCACTGGCAATTGAGGGACACGGAACATTTGGGCGGCTCCGTCTTTCCAAGTGGTGAGGCGTCTTCGGCTGCCTTTGACGTAGTTCGCGTCGTCGTTCGTTCGAAGAAAGCTATCTTCGATGAGATCGACGCCGCCGTACCCGTCGCCATTGGCCTTCCAGGTGATCACCTTCGACCAGCGGACCGTCTGGTTCACGACCATATCATTCGCCGGGGGCCAAGGATCGATGTTCGTGGCAAAATTGGGGGTATCCACAATCGCAATTCCATACAATAGAAAATTCACAGCGTTTTCGACCACGATGCCTCGGTGTCCGAGTAGCCCACCATCCGGGATCTCAGGATAGGCGTAAGCATAATCTTCATGCGGAAAATCGATTCCGTTCAGGGTGCCATAGCCGTCGATGGTGATGCTGTCACCTTGGCTTCGGAAGCCGTTCAAAGGAGAAGTGTTATTGCTGAGCGTTCCCAAGATGATCGCGTCGCCAGGGATACAATATCTTTTCCCAGGAAACAGGTTGTAATGCTTGCCGATTCGGTGGACCCCGGGCTGGAAAACAATCGTGGTGATGGAGGAGCCCGGGTCCGTGTTCAAGCCGGATTGGGTCGGGAACGCGGCGCTGGGAGCAATGGAAAGAATGCCAGGGCCACTCATGGCGGGCTTTGCCAGGATCGGATTGGCGAATAAAGTCACCGAGTGAACCGGCGGATTCCCCGGCATGGGATTGATTACCGCATTGTGGTCATCCATCTGGCCGTTGACATCTATCACAAACTGGCCGGGGTTGTTGATCGTGAAATACGCCTTCCCCCCTTCAGTTCTTTGAGCCAACACCTTTTGTGCCGGGTGAACCGCAGATTTGAGGACGATAGCTGACCCGTTGAAAGGGGTGTTGCCTACTCTGCCGATTTCCACCTCCACGGTGGTATTCGGGGTCATTTCAATGTTCGCATAGGTCTGGCTCCACCCAGCAGTGTGGTTCAAATAATTTTGGGTCGTCGTGACCCTGTCTCCCCCATCATTCGCCGGGATATCCGGCAGCTCGAGGGCCCGGTTGTAGGTGTAATGGGGAAAACAATCCACCCAGCCATCGTTGGGTGCTCCTGGGTAATCGCTCGCCGCCGAGCGCACCCTGATCGTATAGTATGGTGACTTGAGGGTGTTCGTATGAAGTTCCGCCCCCGGAACATCGGGATAGACGATGAGCTGCTGAGCGCCTTCGTCATAGACCTTCATGGTGGCGGTTGATACGGTGGTGTTGAGGCCACCCCAAAGCATTTGGGCGCTGAGACAAGTGGTGACTATGAATCCAGAGATTTTGGGAATTAGGTCCATGGTGATCCGGGATTTCGGTTTTGTGTTTTGAACAACACGCGGGATTTACTTGGTGGGGGATTTTAGTCTGCCTCGCCGCTTGTTAATGCTCTAAAACCATACTTCCCAGCAGGTGGTTAAATGTTATGGATTGGGTGATGTGGAATGAAATGGACTGGAGACGTTCATCAATCAGCCGGGTTGAGCGTGCCGTTCAGGAGACGGGCTTGGCTGGGTTTGAGGTCAAGAGTGGTGATTTTTTCGCCGTAGCGGATGGAGTATTTTCCAGGTTGGCGGGCGGTGACGCGGGCAG
>JBBARN010000007.1:77244-102679 GCA_040399845.1 Luteolibacter sp.
CGCGGGCAGGAGGTCGATGAAGTGGCCGCCGTTTGAATCAGCGACGTGGCTTTGCACCAGCATCTCGGCGATGGCGGCGGTGGCTCCGAAGTTGCCGTCAATCTGGAACGGTGGGTGGGTGTCGAAGAGGTTGGGCAGCGTTTTGTCGCGCAGGAGGTTGGAGAGGAGTTTGTGGGCGCGGTCGCCATCGCGGAGACGGGCCCAGAGGTTGATTTTCCAGGCGAGGGACCAGCCGGTGGCACCGTCACCGCGGACATCCAGCGACTTGCGGGCGGCGGTGAAGAAGTCGGGGGTGGATGGAGTGATCTGGTTGGCCGGGAAGAGACCGTAGAGGTGGGAGACGTGGCGGTGACGCTTGTCGGCCTCCGGGTATTCCTCGATCCATTCCATGAGGCGTCCGTCGCCGGCGATGCGGACGGGTGCCAGTCTGCGCAGGGTATCCTCGCAACGGCCACGGAAGGTGGCATCGGCACCGAGGACCTTTTCCGCAGCGATGCAGTTTTCCAGAAGTTCGCGGATGATCTGGAGGTCCATGGTGGCACCATAGGTGAAGACGGAGGTGCCGCCGTCCGGGAGGAGGAATTTGTTTTCGGGCGAGTGCGAGGGATTGGTGACCAGTTTTCCGGCGACGGGGCTGCCAGCGGGGGCTTCGACGAGGAAATCGAGAATGAACTCGGCGGCCCCCCGCATGATGGGCCAGGCGCGCTGGCGAAGGAAGGTCTTGTCCTGGGTGAAAAGATAGTGTTGCCACGGGTGGGCGGCCAGCCAGGCTCCCCCCATCGGCCAGACACCATGGACTCCATCCGCGGGGGCCGTGCGGCCCCAAGCGTCCGTAAGATGGTGGACCACCCAGCCGCGCGCGCCGTAGGTGGCCTTGGCGGTGCGGGTGCCGGGTTCGATGAGGCTTTCGATGAGGTCGATGAGCGGCAGTTCGCAATCGGACAGACCGGTGAGGTGGGCCGGCCAGTAGTTCATCTGGAGATTGATGTTGGTATGGAAGTCGGCGTTCCACGCGGGCCGGAGCTGCCAGTTCCAGATGCCCTGAAGGTTGGCAGGCAGCGTGCCTGGGCGGGAACTGCCAATCAGCAGGTAGCGGCCGAAGTCGTAATACAGGGCGGCCAGCGCGGGGTCGGGTTCGCCTTTCTTGAAACGGGCAAGGCGCTCGTTGGTGGGGATAGCGCTGGACTCGGCGGGCGATGGCATGACGAGAGATGAGCGGTGGAAATAGCCCTGATGCTCCTTGATGTGCGCGGCCTTTATCTCGGCGAAGGATTTCCTGGCGGCGCGCTCGAGGGTTTCAACGCAGAGTTTTTTGGTATCGATGGAAGGGTTCGCCGGACCCTTGCCGAAGCCGGGGAAGTCGGTGGCGGCGGCGATGAGGAGAGTGACGGCATCGGCATTGCTGACATTAAGGACGCCATTCTCGCTTTTCACCGATCCGCCCTCGACCACGGCGCGAACTGCGGTGCGGAAACGGATGCGATCCTTTTGTTTTCCGCTGCTGATGTGACCTTCAAGGGAGACGATGTGCGGGTGGGCGGGATCGCTGACGGGTGCGGCATCCCGGAATCGCTTGAGGGTGAGTTTGAGAGAAATGCCGCCCTTCTTGGAGGAGGTGAAACGGGTGGCGATGACATTGTCCACGGCGCTGGCGAAGGACTCGCGGACGTGGTTGACACCGCCGCTTTGGTAGCGGACGGCGGCAATGGCGGTATCGAGATCGAGTGAGCGGGTGTAGCCGGACGCGCCTTCGAGACCGGGGGCTTCGAGATAGAGTTCCCCGAGGCTTTGGTAGGGACTGACGCCTCTGGGTTGGCCGAGCATGGTTTTACTGGCGAGGTCGGCAGCCTCATTGCTCTTTCCTGCGAACAGGAGACGGCGGACCTCGGGCAGACTTTCGAGGGCTTTCGGGTTGTCTGCGTTGAGCGGTGCGCCATCCCAAAGGGAATCGATGTTGAGCTGGATGCGTTCGTCGGCGACACCGCCGAAGATCATTGCGCCAAGACGACCGCTGCCGAGAGCAAGGGCTTCGGTCCACTCACGGGCGGGCTGGCGATACCAGAGGATTTTCTCTCCGGCGGGCTTTTCGGCTTTGCCGGTGAGCGGTGCGCGGTCTTGCCAGACCGGGTTCTTTTCCTTGTCCTCGAACGGCATGCGGTCACAGGCGGGCACGGCCCGCGCGAGGAGGGGCGCGAGCAGGAATGCGCCCAGAGATGCGAGGCGGAGCTTGTTTGGCAGGCGCATGAGGTTGTTAGGGTTTAACGCAAGGGTTGTAACTTACACAGTCAATACCGCCGACAGGCGATCGGTCACAATTCCTGCGGTTCACGCGCAAACGGCCCGCAGAAACACCGGTATCCATGCAGGGATCACCTGGCCGCCGCCGCAGGCCAGTGGAGTTTTTCAATTGTGGATTGCTCCTTGCCACCGCCGCGCCGGGCGTTGCCCGCGACATAGAAAAGATCATTTTTGACAAAGTCCGCTCCGCCGCTGTGACGAGGCTGGTTCATCGGCGGCAAGGTCTCCCAAACACCCGTGGCCACGATCAGCGCCTCGACCTCCCCATGGGCTTTCGCGGTGGCACCGCTCTCGCCTCCCATCACGATCACCCGTCCATCGCGAACGACGGTGGGTGCGCCAGCCCTTGGCGTGGGAATCGGCTGGGAAAGGGTGCTCCATTTTGCTACGGCAATGTCATAGACGTCCACTTCTGCGACGGTCAGATTGAAGACGTTCTTTTCTTCGGCGTGGGTGCGGCGACCTCCTGCCGCGTAGATTTTTCCATCGATAAGGCCGGCCTGGAAGTGGTCGCGGGCGTGTGGCGCGTCCGACAGTCGCGTCCATTCGCCCGTTTTCAAATCCAGGCTGTCGAGCCACGGCACGAAGCCATTCCAATGTCCGTTGGTGTTTCCGCCGACGAGATAAAGCTTCCCGCCATGAAGGACGCATCCTGCGGCACCGCGGCACCGGTCTTTCGGAATTTCTGCGCCTTTCTCCCACTTGTCAGCAGCCGGATCATACCACCAGAGGTCGGGCACGGGTTGCTCCTTGGGAAAGTCACCGACCAATGCGCCCAACACCGCGATCTTCCTGCCGACGGCCACTGCGGCGAAGTGGTGGAAATCCAACGGTGCCGGAGTTTCCTTTTGCGTCCAACGATTGGTTTTCGGGTCGTAGGCTTCCACCGGTTTCTTGCCGCGTCCTCCGATGAGATAAAGGATGTCATCCACCGTCACGGCGGTGGTCTCGTGCCGGGCGGTGCAGGTGTTCGCGGGTGTGACGGTCTGCCAACCCGCCAGTTTGGTGGCGGCAAGGGCTACAGTGAACATGCCGAGCGCGGTGGCTACGGGAAGTAAGGTTCGTTTCATGAGCAGGATTGGTGAATAGAGATTGATCTGGAATTTGGCCTCATTTCTTGAAGCCTTTCTCAGAGCCGCCGCGTTTGCCGTCGTCCTTGAGCGTGCCCGGCTTCCAGTCACGGGCGATTTCGATGTCGGCGGCGGCTTTTTCCGTCAACTCCGTCACGTTCACATAGCCGACGCGGTTGTAGAGCGCCGGGACGTAGTGGGCATCGCGGATGGCGGCATAGTTCTTCCAATGCGCCAAGGCATCTCCCAAATGGCGGAGCGCGGTCTCGTGATCGGACTTGTCGTTTTTTGCATCAAACAGCGCCAGCGCGCACGCACCGCGAATCTTGGAGGCGTAGTAGCGCCCCAACCAGGCGAGGGCCTCGCAGTCGGTGATGTTTTTCCGGAGTTCGGCATCGCTCTTGGCGGAGTCTTGCAGGGCTTCAAGGGAGGAGAATGTTTCGGCTGCGGCACGATCGAGCGCTGTGGCGATCTCGAGCGGCGTGGTTTGCTCCATCGGTTTGTCTTGAGTCAGGTTAGATCTCCAGTCGCGGATGCAGAGAACGTTCGCGCCTGGCATGGTGATGCCTTCCATGAAGCGGCGCACGGTGTGGAAGCCCTTGCTTTTACGATGGCTCAGGCAGGCTTCGGGATACCACTTGAGATCAATGTCACCCCAGTAAAAGCGCGTGGTGAGGGGCATGACTTGCGAGGCACTTTGCAGGGCGCGAAAGATATGATGTGACGAAGCTTTGGGATGGCGGGCGGCGAGGGCTTTCTCGAAATGGGAATCCGGCAGCGAGGGATCGTAGGCGAGCCGTCCCCAGAGCATGAATGAATACCATTGTTTCTCCATGACCAACGGGCGCTTGCCGGCATCGGGATTGCGTTCGAGGAAATCCCGGCCCCAGGTGTATCCGTCCGGCCCCATATAAAATCCGGCAATCTTGTCTGCGGGAGGAATGTTGAGGATGTAATCACGGGCATACGCGGGATCGCCGAAGCGGAATGTATAGATGTCGTCATTCCGCACGGTGAGCCAGGTTCTCATACCGGGCGCCATATTGTCTAACAACGGCAGGATGAACGGAGGGTTGGTGATGGAATACATGTGCGCCACGGAATACTTGAAGCTGAAATCAAAGGTTCCGGGATAGTCCTTGAAGGCGTCGAGAATATCGCTTTGCGCCGTCCAGTGAAAGCGATGAATCAGGTTGAACTTGCGCTGCGGCTCTTCCTTCAAGGCATCGCGGATGCCTTCGCCATAGGTGTCCCACAGCCAGGCTTCCTTGACCTTGGAATCCATGTTGTGAGGCATGCCCTCACCTGCGGTGATCCCCATGCCTGCGAGTAACGGATAGGTTTTCACCGTTTCCCGGATGCTGGCGCGGAAATACTTTTTCGTGATCTCGTTCTTCACGTCATCGGTGATTCCGTGTTTGCCTTCCGCGCCGAAGGTGAAGACGTTCCAGGTGAAGAGATAGATTTGGATGCCACGATCGGCGGCCTGTTGCATGACCCAGCGCCAGAACACGATCTTTTCATCGATCGTCATGCGTTTCACCACTTCGTGATCGGCGAGCATTCCAGGCCGGACGAAACCTTGACCGGAAAAGCTGAAGCCATCATCCAGCTTGGCGCGCGTCCGCCAAACGTCGTCGAGAGCGACTTCGGGAAACTCGGGAACCTTCACCAGCGAGGGAAACGGATGAAGACTCCAGAGCGAAAGCACGTTGTAGCGATGCCGTGCCATCGCGTCGAGGTAGTCGATCCAGAATTCCTTTTCCCACACTTCGGGGATGTTTGCCTGGCCGGAATCCGATGGGTCCGTGTAGCTTGGAGTCCGCAGGTCCAGCGGAATGTTGAACTTGATGCCGCGTTTGGCAATGTGAGGCTTGCGGTCAGTGTCCTTTAGGGCGTCGAGGGATTCATTTCGGATTGCCTCAGCGATGTCCAATCCTCCATACATCGCTCCAGTCGCATCGGCTCCGTTTACATTGATGACTCGGCGGGCACCCTCGTTACTAATGCGTATCTTGTAACTCTGCGCAACCGCTGAAGCGTCCTTTTCGACAGTGATGTTAATGTGGGTCGTACTCGCACCTTCGCCTGGAATCAGGCCTTTTGCCACAGCCTCGCGTCGGATTTCCCCGGCGGCAAAATCTCCCTGTCCTTCTGTTGAAGGATCCATGGACAAGTCAAGGCCTCCTGCCACTGCCGGTACGGCAGCGAGCAGAAACAGAGCCATGACGCGAACGCTGGGGTATATTCTCAGACTAGGAAATAAATACAGAGATTTCATCATCAACATAGGTGGTGCGGTTGTTCCTATTTCACAATTACAGCGAGCCAGTCATCCTCGGAAGGGGCTGTGAGAGTTCCAACACCACCGCCGGTGAGGCTGGCGTTACCGATGGTTTTCTGTGCGCCGCCTTCACGCGGGTTGAACCACATGACGCTGAAACTTCCGGTCATTCCTGCTAGGTCGATTTGGGTTTTACCTCCGTTAGGAAGATAGACGAGGTATGCTACTCCTTCTTTGGCGAGGCAATACTTGGAGTTGTTGTTTTCCGTGTTGCCGATGAGATTGTTAGCATTCCGCATCTCCCAGAATGGAATTTTGTTGTCCTTGAAAAACTCAAGCGCGATCCGGCAGTAGTCCCAGCTCTTGTCTCGGCTGCGGAAATCCTCCAAGAGTAGATCGTTCTCCGGCAGTTTGTAGCCGAAGTAGTATTCCACGCCCGCGCCGCCGGCCATGAGCGTGCCCCACAGACAGAGTTTGCGGACATCGTGCATGGTGTATTTCTTGCCGCCCTCGCTCGCAGTGCCATCGTTGCCTTTGTAGCCGGGGTCGGTAGGCACACCGTCGCTGGCCGGGTTTTGCTCGTCATTGGCCACCACCCACGGGCGGCCAGCCTTCGCGGATTCTTCGAGCCACTTGAGCGTGCGCTGGTGCGCCGCTCGCCAGGAGTTTTGTAACGACGCACCGGTCAGTAGCGAACCTTTGCCAAGCAACGGTGTGTAGACCTTGTCCTGCTGCGGCGGGAAGGTGTGGATGACGATGTTGTGCTTATATGGGTCGGTGTCGTGGAGGAACTGCACCATGTCACGAATCTCTTCCGAGCTCTGGGTGTTCTCCTCGCCGATGTTCCAGTTCAGTGCGAGCGCGTGTCCGAAACGCGCGATAATCTCACGGCAATACAACTTCCGCTCCGGCCCGAGTTTGCCGCCGTCCAGAGATTGGGGAACACGGCCGGGTTTGGTTTCCATCCCGAGCCGGTTGTCATCCATTTCGTTCTCCTGAAGCTTGAAATGCAGATACAGCCCCTGTGCGGTGGCGTGGTCGAAGACGATACCCCACTGGTCGAGCTTCGAGCAGTCGTATTGCATCTTGTTATCGCGTTCGACGAAGGGCCAGACGTTGTCACCGTCGCCGGACGCATTGTAGGTCAGGAAGGAGAATGCATTCACTCCTTTTCCTGATAGATAGTTCAATGCACCGATGAGTCCCTTGCCCTTGCCGTCGCGCCAAGTTGGATCACCCTGTTTCCAATCACCCGCGTGGGGTTTCCAGGTCTTGAGCGGGGATTTCTTGCCCTTGCCGGCGATGGTGTTGTCGAAATCAACATAAGCGAGCATCGTCTCCGGCGAATCGGGACCGGCTTTCAGGAAATATTCCTTCGACCCGGCGAACTGCAGGTGATGTTTCCCGACATATTGCAGGCGGCCTTGCGCGCGAAAATCGCGGCCTGTCTTGTCGCTCGCACCGATGGTAAAGCTGCCGGTTTGTCCTTCGAAAGGCTTCACCGGTGTTCCATTGCCGCCGATCGCGGCTTCGTCGCCCTTGGTGAATGACACGGTGTAACTCCACTTGCCAGCTTTGTCTGGCGAAACGTGGGCGCGCCATTTCGTTCCCGACTCAGCGGACGAGTCCGCCGCATCGCCATCAGCCGCGAAGTAACCGGGGACGGTATAATTAGGCGATCCACTCTCGTGCGTGAATTTCACATTCAACTCGAGGTCGGTGAATGGATTCGGTTGCGTGTCGCCCTCGTGCGCGAAGGGTCCGTCGAGCGTGAGCGTGACCTTGTGCCATTGTTTCAACTCACCGCTGATGGAGACCTCGCCGCTGCCATCGGTCTTGCGAGGTTGCACGAGCGCGGGGCCGACGGGCTTGTCGGCGTTGTCCGGTTTGGATGGAGTTGATTCCGAGTGTTTCGCCACGACCGCCTTCGTCGCTTCATCAGCCGGGGCGAAGTCGAGCCCGACAATGCGTGCCCGGCTATACTCCTTGCCGTCCGCTGAGGCTATTTGCGATTTGAGAGTAATCACGTCACCTCCATCAATGGTCACACCTTTGAAGGTTGACGCGAAGTCCGGTCCTTCTTCGAACGTCTCCTTGCTCGGCGGCGCCTTGAAGTCGCCGATTTTCGCATCATTCACCGCGACCTGAAAGGTTGACTGCCCGTCCGACTCGCCGACGACACGCAGTGTCACATCATACTTGCCGCTCGGAAATGGGAATGCAGTTTGCACACTCGCTTCCTTGTTCTTCTCGGGATTGATCGCAAGCCATTTGCCCTTATCGAGATAGTAGCCGGTGCCATTCAGCGAGAAGCTCTTCGCCTCGAGGCTCAGGGCGCCCGCCTTCGCGCCGGCGTCCTTGTCGAGATTGTCATGGATCCATTTCGCCAGCGTGCCGCTGCCTTGGCCGTAGCCGCCGGGCAATGGCCGGATGTCGCGTGTTTGAACGGCGGGTGATTCACCCCAATGCGCGGGGAACTTCTTCGGCGCGTCCGCAGCTGCATCCGGGAATGCCGCAGGAAGTGTCCCCGATTTCACTTTCACAGCGGGGCCTTTGCCTTCGGGCATGAAATCCTTGCTGCTTGCGAGAATGATCTTGTCCATCTCAAACCCGTCCTCGCGCAGCGAGAACATGATCTCGTGTTCACCCGCCTTCTCGATGTCGAGAAACAACTGCATCGGCACTCCAATATGAACCTCTTCGGTGCGTTGTTTGCAGTCCCATGCCCAAGCGCTCTTATTCACCGTCTGCCAGCGTTGGCCGGACTCCGGCCATTGGCCGTTCAGACCGACATGGACGCCGTTGTCCTCGCTGCCCGTCGAGAACGAACGCAGCCAGACATAATAACGTCCGGGCGTGTTGATATTCACCTTGTAATGGATCACGGCAAGAGCCCCCGGTTTGTCTGTGAAATTCTCTTCGTGCACCATCTTGTGCCTGTGAGTGGCGCGAGTGTCAGGGAGTATTTCAAGATACGCCCCGCCGCTCGCGCCCTGAACATGCGCCGGGTCGGCATCCGGCTTGATATCCGGAGCTGATTTTGAGGAAGTGATGTGCCACGCGCGCTTGTCGTTGAGCGTCTGTTTGAAAAAATGTTCCGCCTCGAAGGTCACGATGCCGTCCACTTCATCGAAGACGAGTTCAGGAGCGGCGAGCGGCTTGGTGGAATCATCCGCGCGAGCGATGGTTCCCGCCGCCAGTAACCCGACGACGACGATTTTGACAATTTGGTTTTGTTTCATGGTTTGATTGGTTGTTTCTCGAAGTCGGTCGGGTTGACCCAGCCGGTGTTGACTTTTTCGCCGCGCATGAACTTCTCATAAAGGCCGTCGCCTTCGGAGGGTTTGTATTGGTCGAAAACCTCACCTCTTCCGTTCATTCGAGGGTCGTTCTGGGACTTGAGCATTGTTTCCATCCGCTGGCGCAGCGCGGTCATGCGTTCGGCGTGCGCGGGGTCAGTCGAGAGGTTGTGAACGCAGTCGTGGTCGTTGCGCAGGTCATACAATTCGTCGGCAGGGCGCATGCCAAAGTTGAGCTGCCAGAAGCGGTCGGAGCGGTTGGCGCGGCCAAGATCGAGAATGAGCGATTTCGTCGGGCCGCCGTCGGTGTCGAGATAACCGGTCTCGGGATTTCCTGCGGGCCATCGGCCTGGCTCGTAGTTGTGGAGATAGAGGTGCTCCGCAGTGACGATACCGCGGATGGGATAGCCATGGTTGTTAGGACGTCCGACGTCGTTGCGCTCCTTACCAATGAGCACGTGATCGCGTTCGGAGACAATGAGCCCGGCTTTTTCGGATTCGATGATCGGACGCCAACTTTTCCCGGTGATGGGCATCATGCCGCTGTCCTTCGACGCGATGCCTGCGGAGTCAAGTATGGTGGGTGCGATGTCTGTAAAATCCACGAAGTCATCGATGACACGACCGGGATTCCGCACGCCGCGCGGCCAGCGGATGGCGAGCGGGACGTGGTTAGAGTCGTGGTAGGCGTAACCCTTCACGCGCGGAAACGGCATGCCGTGGTCGCTGGTCACAATGATGAGCGTGTTGTCCAACAGGCCGCGTTTCTCCAACTCGGCGATCATTCGTCCGAGATGACTGTCCACATGCTCGATTTCCAGGGCGTAATCGAGCATGTCGTGGCGCACCGTTTCGTTGTCGGGCCAGTAAGACGGCACGCGGTCGATATCGGAAAGTTTCCTGCCGCCCTTGTTGACGCCGGACTGGAATTCATATTCCCGGTGCGGTTCCTGCGAGCCATACCAGAAGCACCAGGGGGCGTCCTTCGGCGCGGCGTCAAGGAAGTCACTGAAGTTCGCGGCGTAATCGTTGTTGCTGATCGCCTTGGTGGGCGGAAGGGTCTTGCGCTCATTAAACGGCTTACCGGTGATGAGGCGCGGCTTACCATCGGTGTCGTTGGCGATGCCCGGACCCCAGCCCTTGCCGGTGATGCCCGTGTGCCACCCTTTTTCCCTGAGAGTCTCGGGCCAGCTCTTCAGATTGGTGGGGAAAAACGCCAGATGGTTGCCTGCCTCTTCGTTCTGCCAGAGGTGGCGACCGGTGAGCACGCAAGCCCGAGAAGGCGCACATTTTGCCACCGGCGTATAGGCGTTTTGGAAGAGCAACCCTTCGCGGGCGATGCGGTCGAAGGCGGGCGTCTTGACCCAGCGCGTACCGTAGGCACCCGCGTGCAGCCCCCAGTCATCGGCGATGGCGAAGAGGATGTTAGGGCGCGCGGCGTCCGCTGCGAAGCAGCAGTCACAGTTCGCTAACAGGAGCAGAATGGAGCCGAGGAATCGCGTCATAAAATCGGGATGGTCACCATTTCAGGGTGATCTGGCGTGCGGGGGCTTTATCGCCGGCTTCGAGACCGGTGAGAGTTTTGGCGTCCGGTTTCGCAGTGCCGAGTTTAACGGTGTATTTTCCAGGCGCGTGGACATGCGGCTGGAAGCGTGTGCCGTCCACTCGAACGGTGTAGAGAATCTCTCCGGTCGCCTCTTCAACGACCTGCAAGACGGGATTCTTGACGCCATCGAATGTCAACTCCGGCAGCCAACCTGCGACCTTGCGACCATCATTGGCTTCCATCGCGACCGTGATGGGCCAGCCGGGAAACTGCGCCTTGTCGCCCTGTCTCACATCGGAGAAGCGCGGCCAGCATTCGAAGGTGATGGTGCGTTTCCGCTTGTTGAAGCGCACGATGCCGTAGCCGTCGGCACGCTGCTTTTCGTTAGATACATCGTTCGGGTTGGCGTAGGCGAGCATGGAAATTTTATTGCCGAGGCCGTCTTTGAAATCACCGGTCCATGACAGCGGGCTGCCGGGCACGGGATTCGGCCCGGCCTTCTCATCCAGTGGATGCCACCAGCGGCCGTAGGTCGTGTTGACGAGCGCGGGGCTGGTGAAAGTGTATGGGCCGTCGCCGAACTCTACGATGCCGTTTTTCACGACGACGCCGAGGTGCTGGTCGCCGCAGAGATGCACGGCCCATGCGCGGCGAATTGCTTCGAGCGCGAGATTGCGTTTTGTCTGCGGCCAGCCGTTGCAGTCGAGGTCGGCTAACAGGCGGGTGTCGCGCTTGCCGTGCATGTGGACCGCGCCGCAAAACGCGGTGGCGGAAAGCACGGCCTTCATTTCCGCGCCGGTCCAGTCCTGCGCCCAGGTGTGGAGGAATTTTTCCTGCCGTTCACCGAGCAGTTGCAAGCCGGGAAGGTCTATCGTCTTAGGATCGTAAGCGGGGTTGTTGATATGATCGGGGCGCGGTCCCATCTGGGGAATTTTGCCGGCGGGACCGCTCTTGAATTTGCGGTCTTCGAGAATGGCGAAGTCCACGCCGCCGACGGTTAGATGAGTGAAATAGACGCCGATTCCGCGCTCGACGGGTGCCGGGTCCACGGGGTCGGGAAGGTTCCACGCCTGCTGTCGCTGCACTTGGTTCACATACTCGGGCGGATAGCGATAGCCGCCGTCCGCGTCGCCGGGGAGCTTCGAGCGTTTGCCGTTTTCGCCCCAGAGATTGCCGTGGCCCACATCATGATCATCCGGGATGCAAATCGTCGGCCGGTCGCGCATGACATCGCGAAACTGCAGGCCAAACTCGATCCAACCTGCGGTGTGTTCGGTGTGACGATAGGTCTGATCGCCCGCAAAGAACAACAGGTCGGGATTCTGCAACTTGAGATTGTCAATGATCTCGGGACGTTGTCCGGTCGTGCGGCTTGAGTTGCACGACATGTTGGCGGTGACGATTTCCGCCTTGTCCACCGGATCGCGCCGGATCAATCCATCGAATATTGCATGATCTCCGTGGCGCACGCGGTAGGCCACGTCTTTGTCCGCATCCCATTTATCGATGCGGAAATGCGCGTCCCAGCCGGGATAGATGACTTGTGATTTCGCAATCTCCACCCACGAATCACCTCGCTTCACTTCGAGCCTGGCCTCGCGAGGTTCGCCGGGTTTCAGCGGATAGAGTTGGGCGGTCAACTTCATCACGCCGCCGTGAACGGTGTAGAGCGCGAATGCGACGACCTGATCACGCGGCACGTCCAGCTTCGGCGGCGGTGGCTGACCGTCGCTGTTCTTCGATTCGGCAACGCTCTTAGCCCACCATTCACCAGTGACGAGCGAGTCGAGGTTTTGGAACTCCGCGCCAAATGGCCGGGTGAAGTTGTCGCCCTCGCCGTGGAGCGATGCCAGCGGCGCGAGCAGCATGTTAAGAACGAAAAAATGTTTCATAAAATTCATGGGATTAGCGTTCTGATTATTGGGTGGATAAGGGACTACTTGATGGCACGGTGAGGTAGATTCGTTCGGAACTGGGATTCTCATTTTTCTCGCTCGTTGGAGCTACTAGGCGGGGAATTCGGCTCATCATGTGTGGGAAGATGCTTCTTGAAGCGGGCGATGATTACCTTGGATTCGGGATTTGCGGCCAGATTCTTGTGTTCCAGCGGGTCGGTGGAGTGGTCATAGAGCTCCTCGGAACCGTCCGCCTTGCCACCATACCAGGTGTATCGATAGCGCCCGTCGGTGAGGGAGTGGTTCTTCAACAGATAAGTCGTCAAGGTGGGATGGTTCCATTCCATTTCCGGATTCTTCAGCACCGGCGCGAAGCTGCGGCCTTCGTTTTCCGTGTTGGGCGGCAGACCGCAGAGTTCCACCAATGTGGGATACATATCGAGCAGGTTGACCACGCCAGCGCATTTGATTCCCGGCTTGGTGACGCCCGGCACACGAACGATGAACGGCACGCGGGCCGACTCTTCCCAAAGGTCGGTCTTGCCGTATTTCAACTTCTCACTCAGGTGCCAGCCATGGTCGCCCCACAGCATGATGATCGTGTTGTCGGCATACTTGCTGTTCCGCAGGGCATCGAACACGATGCCGAGGCAGTGATCGACATAGCTAATGTTCGCCAGATAGGCGCGCTGCGCCTGCTTGTGCAGGTTGGCTTTGTCCGTGTCCTCAAACCAACTGCCCGGCTTAAAGACCGTTTTCCCGTCCTTGCGAAGAATGTCATCAAGGTCGTCCCGGAAGATTTCCACGGGTTTGATCTTCTCCAGCGGATAGAGATCGAAGAACCGTTGCGGGACGATCCACGGCAAGTGAGGCTTCGAGATGCCCAGCGAAATGAAGAAAGGTTTGCCGTCGAAATCACGCTTGAGCTGGTCCACCGCCCACTGGCAGGCGGCATAGTCCCGAGTCTTTTCAACCGGTGCCTTGCATGCGCCCCAAAGCAACTCATTCCTGGCACCTGCCTTCCCCAATGCGGCAGATGGAGATTCTTTCCAAAGCATGGCGCCATTGAAACCACCCAGCTCACCACGCTCTTGAAAGGCATTGCCCGAACTCCCGTGGAAGATTTTTCCTGTGGAAACCGAGAGGTAGCCGTGCTTGGAAAAGTATTCCGGCAGGGTGACGACATCTTTTGCCTTCGGTGCTTTCGTCCAATCCTGTTGGTTGCTGTAAACGCCTGTGGAAGAGGGGCGTTTCCCGGTCAGTATCGCGGTGCGGGACGGGCAGCAGACCGTGGACGGGCAATACGCTTTGTTCATCACCATGGCCTGCTCTTTGGCCAGCCGGTCAAGATTCGGAGTGATCGCCTGCGGATTGCCGCCGAGACAGCCGACCCAGTCGTTCAAATCGTCAACGGCGATGAACAGGACGTTGGGCTTAACGGCGGCGGCGTGCAAAGTGCCGGGCACCAGCAGCAGAACAGCGGCGAGGGAGGTGAGTATGCGAGTCATGATTCGGGATTCCTATTGTTAACTTTTCTTTTTGTTATGTGGCGTCTTGCTTGCGGCTGCGGGGCCATCCTCGTTTTCTCATGATTCATTGCGTCGGCTGTTTGTTTTTCTTCGCGACCTTCGCAGGTTTCTTTGCTTCATTGCCGGCCTTTTTCTCCACCTCGGCAGGATAGAGCATTTTCGGGTCCTCGACCGCTCCAGCCGGGCGGCGGGCCGATGGAGATCTGCCGCCAATTTCCGCGCTCATCTTGTCCGCGAGCGTCTTCAGTTTGGCGACAATTTCAGGATGCTTGTCCGCGCGATTCGTCCGCTCGCCGATCTCCTGCTCGAGGTTGTAAAGGCGCGGCGACTCACTGCTGGCATCGCTGGGCACATTCCCGCCCATCGCCTCCCGTTGCGAAGCGACGGCGAGTTTCCACGGACCTTGGCGCACGGCTTGGAGCTCGTAGTTGCTGAAGTAGTAGTGGGCCTCGCGGGGTGATTGGGTGGTCTTACCGAAAAGCAGCGGTGAGAGGTCGCGGCCGTCAACTGCTGGCTGCGCTGGCACCGTGCCGCCCGCGAGCGTGACCGCAGTGGGTAGTAGGTCAATCGTCCCAGCCACGGCGTCGCACACGCTGCCGGGCGTAATCTTTCCCGGCCACCACGCAAGCGTCGGCACCCGCACGCCGCCTTCCCAAGTGCCGCCCTTGCCGCCGCGCAACGGCCCCGCACTGCCGCTGTCCTTGCCCTTGCTAAGCCACGGGCCGTTGTCGCTGGTGAAGATGACCAGGGTGTTCTCCGCGATCTTGAGTTCGCGCAAGGTGTCGAGCAGCCGTCCGGTGGACCAGTCGAGTTCCTCGATCCAATCGCCCACCCGGCCGTTGCCCGACTTTCCAGCGAACTTCTCGCCCGGATGGATTGGGGTATGAATGGCAGTGTGCGGAAGATAGAGGAAAAAGGGGCGATCCTTGTTCTGGGTGATGAAACGAATGGCCTCATCGGTGTAACGCTCGACGATGCGGCTCTGCGCCTCATCCGTTAGGAGTTCCTCAACCTTTTCGTCACGCATAAGGGGCACGACGTTCTGGCCCGTTTCTGCGGACTTGCGCTGCATGTCATTCGAGTAGGGAATGCCAAAGTAGTGATCGAAGCCCTGCCTCGTCGGCAGAAACTCCGGCTGATCGCCCAGGTGCCATTTACCGATGCACATGGTCGCGTAGCTGAGTTCCTTCAAACGGTCGGCGATGGTGTGCTCGGCGGGATGCAGCCCGCTCCTGCTGCCGGGACTGAATACGCCCGGCACCGAGACGCGGGCACCGTAGCAGCCAGTGAGCAACTGAGCGCGCGACACCGAACAGACTGGAGCAGCGTAGAAGCTGGTGAGTTTCATCCCTTGCTCCGCCATGCGGTCGAGGTGGGGTGTCTTCTGCTTTGTGGCTCCGAACGGTCCGATGTCAGCGTAGCCCATGTCGTCAATGAAGACGACGACGATGTTCGGCTGCGGCCCCGCCGCATGGGCGGGCAAGAGTAGCGTGAGGAAGGCGAGGATGGTTGGAATGAGTTTCATGGCAATGCTTGTGGGTAAGGGTCGTCGGTGTTAGTTTTTAAGGCTGTGTCTTTTATTGCTTTGCCCCTGTGTGCGGTTCAATGACGGGCGATCCATCGCCGGCGTCTTGATCCATTTGCAGCCATAGATTCCGGCGTGCCCATACGACCAGTCATCGGCAATCGCAAAAAGGATATTGGCTGTGGTTCGGTTCATTCGGTTGCTCCTCCTGTCCGACCTTTTGGACGCGGGCCGTCTTGGTTCCTGAAGTGCAGCTTGAATGCGGCCATCGCTTCATCACGCGCGGCCGACAATTCGGGCGAGGATGAGAGGTTCTTCGTTTCGTCGATGTCGTTTTGCAAGTTGTAGCACTCGATGAAACTGGGCGCACTACCCGGCATGACGCCCAGCGTGTGAATGATCTTCGTTCGTTCGGTAATCCACGCGCCCATCGGGGGAACGTTGCCGTAACCGCCCGTGCCTTCGTAGAAAAAACCCTTGCGGAGCGTCGCCTGCGGATCAGTCAGCAGCGGGCGCAGACTGTGGCCTTGATAAACTTCCGGCACGGCCAGCCCTGCGTATTCCAGCAGCGTCGGCGCGAGATCAAGATTGCAGACCAGCCGGTCGCAATGAGTGCCTGGTTTGATGCCTGGCGCAGCAATGAGCAAAGGGACTCGTGCCGAAGGTTCGTAGGCCAGCGCCTTGCTGGTAAGCCCATGCTCACCGAGCATCCAGCCGTTGTCGCTCATGAACACGACGACCGTATTCGTCCAGAGATTCTCGGCGTCGAGTTCCGCCCACAACGGCTGCAACGCGTCGTCGAGATCGCCGATGGTTGCGCGATAGGCGCGTGTGTGGGCGCGAATCTTGGCTGGATCGGCGTAGCCATACTTGAGCGCCTGAAGCCGGTTGCGCGATTGCGCGAGCCATTCCGGCTTGCCCGATTCGTCACCTTTCCACGTCGGTGGCAACGGCATCCTGTCGGCCTCGTATCGCGCCAGACTGGCTTGGGTCGCTGGCCAGGAGTGGCGGTTATCCATGTGCGGCAATTGCGAGCAATGCCACAGCAAGAACGGGCGCGCCTTGTCGCGCGTGCGAAGAAACCGGACGGATTCATTGGCACAATAAACGTCCACCAATTCAGGCGGCTTCACCTTCATGCCATTACGATTCACCGCGCGTTCATACCACGTGCCATTGCCGTGAAACGTGACAGCCCAATCGAACCCCGCCTGTTTCGGCGTGGTGGCCAGATGCCATTTCCCACACACCGCCGTCTGATAGCCCGCGTTCCGAAGCACGCTCGCGAAAGAATCCTGCGGACGATTCAGCGCCGCATCCAGCGTGTTGACTCCGTTCCGCGACCCATACTGGCCGGACAGAATCGCCGCGCGGCTCGGACTGCACAACGCATAAGCCGCATATGCCCGCGTAAATTGCATCCCCCGCGACCGCAGTTTGTCCAACCCCGGCGACCACACCGCGCCGTCGCTCGCAAAGCCTGCGGCATCCCACCGCTGATCATCGGTCAGAATGAAGACGATGTTCGGCCTTTCCACCTTAATGTCGGCAGCATGGAGCGCGGCCAACGGCGCGAGAATAAAAGCGATGATGAGTGTGAGGGTAGGTTTCATGGTTGTGTTCCCTACAATTTTATCTTGGTGTGTGGTTTTAAGACGGAGAATTCGGAGCCCGTGAGTTTGGTTTTCCCGCATAATGCGAATAGCCAATGCGGTACACATTTTTCCCATTCACAAGTTTTTCATAAGGCCGGCGATTAGTTCTCTCTGATTCAAAATTACATCGGGTAGATCCTTCGCGTGGTTTTTGGCTTGCCTGAGACCGGTTTGCCGCGAGGATATTTTCGTGGAGACAATGACTCCTGCGAGCATCGAGAGGGATGCTGTCACGGGAAGAAATGGATGGATGGATCGGCTCATGATGGCATGATAGAAATGGAAGCTTACATTTTCATGAAGTAGGGGAGGCGCTGGAGTGGAACCTCGGTCTTCACCGACATTCCGCCTTTGTGAATCGTGCCATCTTCCGCTTTCCAATCCCCCTTAGGCAGGACCACGGTGCGGGAACGGGCACCATTTTCCAACACCGGCGCGACGATGATGTCGTTGCCGAGCACGAACTGATCCTTGATCGTTTCATAGTTGCCGTCGGGGAAAGCCATGGCCATGGGTTTGGCGATGGGCTCGCCGGTTTTCGATGCCTCTTTGGCAAGCGAAAGGATCTTTGGTCCCATTTCAAGGTGCAATTTCGCCATTTCGAGACAGATCTTGTTGTTCTCTTTTGAAAGAATCCGCCACGGTGCCACTGAAAACTGCATCATTGGCATTAGCGCATGGACCTGGGCGGATCTAACGACAAGCTCTTGGTCGATTTTCGCATTCTTGAGAAATGATTGATACTCACCGCCGCCGATCATGTCCGGACAGGTATAGGTATAACCCATGACGCTTTGTGACATCAGATCGGGAATCAACTTGGCGAGATCGCCCCACTCGTGAGTCTTGTCACGCAGTCGCTGCGCGAGTGGTTGGCCGGCCATTTTCCATGACGCACGATATTCGTTGAGCGAGTAACGCAGTCCGACCTCGGCAAAGAAGGTGGTGTGATCATTCGGCATGACATCCGGTTTGAATGAAGCAAGACCGCCGGTATAAAAATTGGCGTCGCCGGCATCAAATTTAAATCCATCGACGCCATATTCATTCACCAGGTGGTCGAGCCTTTCTTGGAACCATTTCCTGGCGCTTGGATTGCTTAAATCAAGGCAGGCGCTGGCCCCATTCCACCAACGGATGAGTGCCGCCTTGTTACGGGTGTTCGCCCAGAGGATGTCCTGGCTTTTTTGTGGATCAAGAAGGAGCAGACCTTTCTCGGCGAGGAAGCGGAAATCGGCGGAATCGGCGCTAACAAATGGACAAATCCAGAGCATCACCTTGAAACCCATTTTGTGAAGTTCCTCCATCATGCCCTTCGGATTCTGGAAGCGCCGCGCCGAGAAATCGAGGGTTCCGTAATCCTCCTGCCAGTTATCATCGATCATCAGGACGCCAGGCGGGTAGCCATTGTCGATGATGGCCCGGGCATACTTCAGAATGTCCTTCTCGTTCTGGTCATACATCAGCTCGATCCAGGTATTATACTGGGGATGTGTGAATAGCAGTTCGTCCGGGATTTTGCCATTCGACGGGAAAAACTCCTTGGAAACAAATTTGAAAACCTCCGGGAGAGTGGTGCCCTGCTGGCCGGAGACGATTTTTCCGGTCTGCGTGCCGACTTCGATCATGCCCTTTTTGAAGCTGTAGCGGATCGGTTGCTCACTCCAAACATAACGCCCCTTGCTAGACAGAAGCAGCGGTTGGGCCTGATTGCCCTTGTTGTCGCCATGAAGGTCATGGCTCGCCACGCTGGTAGCATCGTAAGGAGTCTGGTGTCCCACGGAACTCAGGCCGCCCCACCAATATTCATTCGGCAGCATCTCCAGTTTCAACGTGTCCGCTCCGGCTGGGGCGATGAATGTCGCGAGGATCATGCTGATAGCCGCAGGCACGAATGCCGACCCAATTGATGTGAGAACCTGTTCTTTCATGTAGCTTATGTTTCGTTTTTGAAGGTCAAGTGAATGAAATTTCGTCAGTCCAATCTTTTCAACTGGGGCAAGGTGAGATCGAAGGTGCCCTTGGTATCCCGCGGCAGGTTGAAACGCAGGACGGTGTCCTCTTTGAAATCCACCTTAACCTCGAAATCAATGGTGTGTTCCCCCCACGTCTCTTTGAGTGGGAAGCGGGGCTCCCTGGAAACACTGCGCCAGTCGTCTGCCAGCTCGAATTCAACCGGCAGGCCGGGAGTGCCACGCGCACGGAAGGTGAAGCGGTAGCGTCCTCGGTCGAGCTTGATGCCGTTGCCGAACGCGTAACTCAGGCTGGTTCCCTTACCGAAATCACCCGTCACGCTGATGATCCGGCCATCCTCGGTGAGAACCTGCTTCTTCACGTTGTCGCTGCCTTCATGTAGCGACCAGTAGCGCCACGGGTTGATGAGTTCCACCTTCGGATCAGGCGTCCACGGCGTCACCGCTTTCATTTGGGGAACAGGCGGAGCCTTCACCGCCCTCAATGCTTCGGGGATTTTGTAGTGCAAGCTGTCATCAAAGGCAGGGCTGTCGAACCTCGCATTTTCCAGCTCCACCTGCTTCGGTGCCCCGCCGATGCCGATGAAACCCAGCGGATGCCAACCGCCGCGGAAGTAGTTGGACGTGACAAACCGTGCACTCGGCATCATGCCGCCCTGGCGGTCGAGAATGGCGAGGGCGATGATATACTGGCCTTTTGGGAGATTGCCCGGCAACTTGGCTTCTCCGGCCTCGCGATACTGTACGGCGGGGTTGCGGTAGGCGAAAGCCCCGCTGTCCCAGTCCTCGCCTGGCAGCCACTTGCGAATGTCCACACCGCCGAGTGGAGCTGACCAGACCGGCTTGGCCGTGGTTGGATCCAACAAGCCGACCGCTACCGGCCAGTCGAGATAAAACGGGGCGCTGCCAGTGTTTCTAACGGTCAGTTTTACCGGGAGCTTCACTCCGGGTTCCACCGAGAGTGGATAGGATACCGAATCGATCACAAACCGGTAGCCGAAGGCCTTTTGGACTTCCGCCGCGCCGGCGAGAACGTCACTGTCGCTTTGATCGTAATTATTGATCCAGCCGAGATAACTCGCATGGTAGCAGCGGATTTTGTCGATCATGAAACGCCGGTAGGCCGGGACCTTCATCGTCTCATCAGGCGTGCGGCCGAAGGTCTCCTCCGGCTTTGCTTCCTTCCGCTGCATTTGCCAATTGTATTCCACTTCTCCTTCGATGGGAGCGTGTTTCCAGATGTCCCGGTGCACATTCATGGCCTGCCAGGGAAACTGGTCCTTTGGCCCGTCTGGCGGCTCGCGGCTGATGTTGGCGAAAGTATCGTAGTAGATTCCAAATCCGGCGTTCATGAACTCCGGGTCATTGTGGCGGACAAGCACGGGTTTGTGTTTGAATGCCTTCTTGAATGCATCAGCGAGCAAGTGGCGCTGAGCTTCGGTGGGCGCAGGATTGTGGTGCTCACCAAAGCGTCCGATGATGCCCATTTGCACGGCAAAGATGCGCGGATCTTCGTCCCATGCTTGTCCTAGCTTGGCCACCAGCGCCTTGATCCGTTGTTGAAACTCCGGGCTATCGTAATCGAAAGTTTGCAAGTCAGCCGGCCAATGCTGTTGGGATCCTTTGTTTGAATTCAACTCGCCATTCCAGTCGAGAAAAACCCGTGGCACGAGCTTGATGTTGAGATCCTCGAAACGCTTGCCTTTGATATTGGTGATTTTATTGGTGTGGGCAATGATGCGTTCCACCGAGTCACCATGTCTCAATTCGATGTCACTCCACTTGATGTATTTCCGTTCTAGCAGCCCATAACCATTCGGCTTATATTCGCGAAAGCCTTTGAGTGGGTTGTTAATCGCGCCTTGGAACTCGGGCGGTGTGATCGTCACCCAGCCATCTTGAACGGATGTAGCAGCACGGCAATCATCCAATGCGAGTGAAATACCGACGAACAGCGCAATAAAGGTGACCACTTTTCTTGCAAGCGGGTTGGCGAGAGCGACTCCCGGCTGGAGCCTTTCCGCTAAACAACTCCCATAGTCGCACCAAGTCTCAATATTTGTTAGTTCGCGGTCAGCAGTGGGCGATGGCGTCCTCATTGAACGGAAGACTGCCAGCTCCGTGAACGGCCGACAGGTTAGGAACAAGAATAGAGACTTCATGGTTGATGCATTACGTTGTCACGGAGTTTTGATATCACTTGTATCGCCCATCTTCTCGATAAACTTGACCGCCTTGGGTGGAGTCGGACTGTCACGAATCGTAGCGCCCTTCACGTCATTGAGAACGATCACCGGTTCAGTCCCGGCGGACAGCACTTTGAATCGATTCAGCAAAATATCTTTCACGTCATCGCATAACAAAGCGGCACGGTAGTCGGTGTCGCCCTCTTTCACCCGGACTGTGACATTGTCCAACTCGATGCCTTGGGCATACCGGATATAGAGGCCCCATGCCGGGACGATGCCAAAACGAAACGCTTCAGGATATTCCTTGGTTTGCTGCGGCACCTTGGCGAGATCCTTGAGCAGCACGTGTTTCCGCTTGGCCATTGGAGCATCCGCTTTGGGCTGGGGCGAGTCACCGATGCCGCCGTAGGTGATGGAGATGTTGCGGAGCTTGACATCGCGGATCGGATGACCCGGCAGGCCGACGATCAATCCGGTCAGCGGCCCTTGACGATAGTGCCCAAAGTGATCGAGGTGTTTGCTCTTGGCTCCGGCCGGGCGGGTGGGGATTTCGGCGGTGACGTCGCTGATGGTAATGTTGCTTACGCTTCCAACCGCACCCGGGAAGTTGCGATTTCCCAGGCGGATGAAGAGCGGGTTGTTGGAATCCGTGATCTTGATATTGGAAATGTTGACGTTTTCCATCCTGCCGCCGTCAACGATTTCGAGTGCAATGGAGGATTGGTAGGTATCGTAGATTTCCAGATTCCGGACGGTGACGTTTTTGAAACCTCCCACCGACGCGGTGCCGAATTTCAGTCCGTTGCAACTGGACCGAACCCGGCAGTTCTCAATCAGCATGTCTTCGCAGCCAACACCCGAACTGGACTTGGGGCAGATGCCGTCGTCTTCCGAATCAATGTCGCATCCACGCACCACCACGCGTTTGCAATCGGTGATGTCGATGCCGTCGTTGTTTCGCGCCACGTTGCTGCGGACAGTGATGTTTTCGATCAGCAGGTCTTCGCACTCGTGGTAATCCTGGACCCACATGGCGCTGTCGCGCAGGGTAACGTCGCGGATGGTCACGTCCTTGCAGCTGAGGAAATTAATGATCAGCGGGCGTTGCCCTTCTTCGGCATCCGGGAGTATTCCCTCGTTGGCAAGCCGTTCGGTGTCTGTGGCAAGCAGTTTTCCATTACCATCGATGGTGCCCTTGCCGCTGATGCCGATGTTCGTTTGGCCCTCGGCAAGGATCAGTGCGTGGAAATTCGCTTTCTGATAGCCGGTGCGCCTCGGACTACCCAGCAGAGTGGCTCCTTTCTCGACTTGCAGGGTGACCCGGTTTTTCAAGTGGATCGAACTGCTGACATAAACTCCCGGTGGGAACACCACGGTGCCCCCACCCGCAGTCGTCGCCGCATCAATGGTCTTTTGGATGGCTTCGGTATTGAGCGTCTTGCCATCTCCGACCGCGCCGTATTCTCGAATGTTGAATGACTTGGCCGTAGCAGGTTCGGCGTTGAGGCCTTGCACCGTTACCATGAAAACCAGCAGGGCTGCTTTCATAGAAAGGGCCGGATATGATTCAGGCTGGGGTTTTGATCGCAGAATCATCTTAACTAACAGATTATTCGATGATTTGGTTTACTCGGAGGGCGCGGCTGATTTTCCAGAGCCTTTGTAACTGCGCACCACCGAACGGTGCCACTGTTCCAATTCGGTTTTCATGCGGTTTACGACATCCGGGTGCTCTGCGGCGATGTCGCGCTTCTCCGTGCGATCCGCAGTCAGATCGTAGAGTTCCCATTGATCGGGTTTAGTTTTCACCAGCTTGTATTGATTGTCCGTCCACGCGGATGGTGTGGACTCGGCGTTGAACTTTTGCGGGCCGCCATTGTATTGCAGGAATCCCATCGGCTGTGGACGCATCTTCATTTCACCGTCAAACAGTGGCAGCAGGCTGATACCATCCAAGGGAGTGGATTTCTCCGGCTTGAAATCCGCAAGTGCCGCAAGAGTCGGAAAAACATCCACAACTCCGGCAGGAACGTCCGTCACAGATGGCTTGATGCGGGCGGGCCATTCGATGACAGCCGGCACACGCAGGCCGCCTTCCCAAACTTCCATCTTGTGCCCACGCAGGTCCAGATTGGTATCGGGTGCGATCGACTTCGCGTTTTCGCCGGAACCACCATTATCGCTTGAGAACCACAGAATGGTATTATCCGCCAGGCCCAGTTTGCGCAGGCCGGCGCGCAGAGTTCCGATACTGCGGTCCACCGCGAGCAACTCGCCGTAGTAAGCCGAGCCGCCAGCCGCCTTGAGATCTTCGGGCAATGGGTCATGGGGGCTGTGTGGACTTCCAAACCAAACGACCGCGAAGAACGGTTTTTGTTGCGCCTTAGCCTTGCCGATAAATGCCAGCGCCTCGTTCACGATCACCTCAGAACCATCGCCCGTGGACTTCTCGGCAATCCCGTTTCGGCCGAATGTGGTGTCTACTTCGAAGTAATTGCTTACCGAAAAACTTTCATCGAAGCCGCAGTTCTGGGGTGCGAGCGGGTCCGAATCCTGGATGATCTTACCCGTCCCGGAGACACCATTGAGGTGCCATTTTCCAAAATGCCCGGTCGCGTAGCCTGACTGCTTCATCACTTGGGCGATATTCAGCTCTTCTTTGCGTAATTTCATCCCCGGACGGAAGACGCCCATGCGGAACGGATGAAGGCCGGTTAAAATGCTTGCCCGCGTCGGCGAGCAACTCTGCTGCGCGTAGTAACGATTGAAGCGCAAGCCGCTCTGCGCCATCGCATCAATGTTAGGCGTTTTGATTTTAGTGAGCCCGTTGTAGCTGACGTCACCCCAGCCCTGATCGTCTGTCATGCAGAGAATGACGTTTGGTTTTTCCGCAGCAGTCGCTAGGACGCAGGTGAAACCGGCCAGGAGAAACAGAATTCGGAAAAACATGTTATAAAATTCGGTTTATTGAGGTGTATTGCGCTTTCAACCAGTTAGTCGCGCTTGATGACACGGAAAAGTTTCGTTGGCTCCGCTGGTGACGGGACGATCGTCCAGACTCCTGAAGTCACATTGCTCCGGAAGCTGCCCGTATTGGACCAAGGCATATTGAGCGAGGTTGTTGTCTGGAGTTCATAGACCCAGCTGGGTTCCAGATTGCCGACGCTGATCTCCAATCCGCCACCCGATCCGGCCGTTTGTATGGTCGCCACGAACGGCTTCGGGTAGAAAGTGGCTGTGACCGTTTTGTTGCTGTCCATCACGATGGTGGCCGGGTTGATTGAACCGGTCTGGCTACCGTTCCAGCTGGTGAAATTGTAGCCTGGATTCGGCGATGCGGTTGCGGTGACGATGGTCCCTGAAGGGTGGTCACCACCAGGGGGATTGAGGGTTATGCTTCCATTGATCGCATTGGTGTCCAGAGTGAAAGTCATCGTATTGTAGGACACAATGATCTTCCCAGCTCCGCCTGCGCCGGCACGGTTTGCAACTCCGGTGCCTGCGTTAACGCCACCACCACCACCACCGGGCGCACTGGCATTTGATGCTGGGTTGCCCGCTGCGCTGGCTCCCCGTCCATTTGAACCATTTCCGCCGCCAGCAAGTCCGCCCGCTCCAAAATTGATCCCGACCGCATTGGTCCCGTTGGACGCATCCCCTGCGCCTCCGCCGCCGCCTCCACCTGAACTATCTCCGGCTGCGCCATTGCCACCCGAGTAAACCACATCCCCAATGCAACCGTTCGTGGTGCCGAGACCGCCACTCTGGTCTGAGCTCACGGCGTTCTTGCCGCCCGCCCCACCGACGGCTTTGACGTATGCCGTCGTCATCCCCAAGTTCATCATTTGCGAGGTCCCACCCTGCTGCGCTGAATCAACCGAACCATTCACCGTCACGTTCGTCGAACTGACCCCGCCAGCCCCGACGATCAACTGGTAGGTTTGTCCCGGCGTCACGGCCATGGTGACTTGGGCGTAGCTGCCGCCCGCCCCGCCGCCGCTGCTGATGGTTCCGCCGGTGGACTTCGCCGAACCGCCCGCGCCCCCGCCGCCCCAAGCCTGGATGGTGGCGCTGTAGACTCCCGCCGGAACCGTCCACGAACGCCGCCACTGGGTGCGGATCACCGCCGCCAGCGGGTTCTTCAAGCCCTTGATGCGGCCATGCGGGATGGC
>JBBARN010000008.1:0-86021 GCA_040399845.1 Luteolibacter sp.
CGAGGTGGAGCTCGCCCATGCCCTTGAGGATCATTTCGTTGGTTTCCTCGTCGGTCTCAACGCGGAAGGAAGGATCTTCCTGGACCATCTTGCCGATGGCGTTGGCGAGTTTTTCGGCGTTGGCCTTGTCCTTGGCGGCAACAGCGATGGAGATAACCGGATCCGGGAACACCATTGGCTCGAGGGTGGCGGGGTTCTTCTCGTCGCAAAGCGTGTGACCGGTCTGCACGTTCTTGAGGCCCACGATGGCGACGATGTCACCGGCTTGGGCGGAATCGACTTCGTTGCGGTCGTCAGCGTGCATTTCCACCATGCGGGAAACGCGCTCGGTCTTGCCGGTGAAGGAGTTGAGGATGGTATCGCCCTTCTTCACGGTGCCGGAGTAGATCCGGGTGAAGGTGAGTGCGCCGAACTTGTCGTCCATGATCTTGAACGCCAGCGCACGAAGCGGTTTGCTGGAATCGGCGGTGGCGAAGAGGCCGGTTTCGTTGCCCTCGGCGTCCACTTCGGGAAGCGGTTTCACTTCGAGCGGGGAAGGAAGGTAATCGACGACGGCGTCGAGCACGAGCTGGAGGCCCTTGTTTTTGAAGGAGGAGCCGCAATAGGTCGGGAAGAACGCGAGGTCGATGGTGCCCTTGCGGATGCACTGCTTGATTTGATCCACCGTCGGCTCGGTGCCTTCGAGGTAGGCTTCCATGATCTCGTCGTTTTGTTCAACGGCGGTCTCGATGAGTTGGGCGCGGTATTCCTTGGCCTTGTCCACCATATCGGCGGGGATTTCCTCGATCTTGAAGTTTTCCGGTTGGCCGGACTCGTCCCAGATGTGGGCCTTCATGGTGAGGAGATCGACGACGCCGACGAAATCGGACTCGGTGCCGATCGGCAGGACCATGACGAGCGGGTGCGCGCCGAGGATCTTTTTGACCTGGGCGACGACGCGGTAGAAATCAGCTCCGATGCGGTCGAGCTTGTTGACGTAGATGACGCGGGAAACCTTGGAATCGTTGGCGTAGCGCCAGTTGGTTTCCGATTGCGGCTCCACGCCGCCGGATCCGCAGAACACGCCGACGCCGCCGTCGAGCACCTTGAGCGAGCGGTAAACTTCGATGGTGAAGTCCACGTGGCCGGGGGTGTCGATGACGTTGAATTGGTGGCCCTTCCAGAAGCAGGTGGTGGCGGCGGACTGGATGGTGATGCCGCGCTCGGCTTCCTGTTCCATGAAGTCCATGGTGGATGCGCCGTCGTGAACCTCGCCAATTTTGTGAATCTTGCCGGTGAGCTTGAGAATGCGCTCGGTGGTGGTGGTTTTGCCGGCGTCAACGTGCGCGAAAATGCCGATGTTGCGGTATTTGGAGAGGTCCTTCATGCCTGTGGTGTGCTTCTGAGTTGCGGAGCGACGGGTTCGCGCCGGGGGCGCATCTCTAGTCAAGGAATCGGGTTTGGCAATCCTAGAGTCGCTGATTCGGCAGGAAGCGAGGATTTTTTTACAAATCCCCCTGGCTTGGCGGAGAAGTTGATGGGCCAAATTGATGGCACACGATGAAAGTCACCGGCCATTCGGAGCTTTTCCCCAAACCGATGTGCGCGTTGTTTTATGTCGATCTGAACGACCCTCACGCCGGGGGCACGGGGCACACGCTTCGCGTCTGCAAACAGGAGGGCGTGCCCCATGCGTTTCAGGATTCGTGGAAACGCTGGTTCGGGAGCTGATCGGCGAAATCCGCCACTTGCTCTCTGCCCGACTGGTTTGCCACCTTTCTTTCCAAGCTTATCTTCCCTTCACCTCGGGATCAGCGAGGCGGAAGCCCTTGCGCTCATACTTGCAGCGGAAAACAGGACCCGCTTCCTGGGATTTCCAGCCGTTCGCGTTGGCGAAGTCGATGGCATCTGTCACCATGTTCCAGCTCACAACCTTGGGCAGCTCGGCGGTGAGGACTTGGCCGTTCACCGGCGCGCTGGCCTCGACGACGAGTTCATTCACCCCGCGAGCGTTCCGCATGATCCAGCGGTATTGCACATCGCGGTGATTGATGACCTTGAAGCCTTTTTGTGGAGGTGGCATGGGACGTGGAATCAAAGGCCCGGCACCCACCCTGTCAAGCTAGCCCACTCCATTCGCAAACTTCATCTTCCAACTGAATTTTCACCAGGATTCCGAACCGCCTTGATTCATAATTTCCCATCATCATATCCGGATATGACGATTTGTTGCTTGAATCCCATTTCCCTCTCCACTAACCTGCTGCCATGCCGCAGCCCGATAGCACTCACGAACTCAAAATCGCCCTTTCCGAACGGATTTTCGTCCTCGACGGGGCGATGGGGACGACCATCCGCACCTACGGGCTCAACGAAGCCGATGCCCGCGGCCCTCGATTTGCGGACACGGACAAGGACCTCCTCAACAACGGCGACATCCTGAGCATCACCCGCCCGGATGTAATCGGAGATATTCACAAGCGCTTCTACGAGGCCGGTTCCGACATTTGTGAAACCAACACCTTCTCCGCCACCAGCATCGCGCAGAGTGAATTTTTCGTCGATGACCCGCGCGAGCATGGCGGCCGCAAGGATCCGGAGTTTTTCCAGAAAATCATCGAGAACCCTTTTCTCAACGAACTCGCCTGGGAAATGAACGTCGAATCCTCCCGCCTCTGCCGCAAGTGGGCGGACGACATCGCCACCGACACCGGCCGCAAGCGCTATGTCGCCGGAGCCATCGGGCCGCTCACCGTTTCCCTCACCAACTCGCCCGACGCCAACGATCCCGGTTTCCGCGTGGTGAATTTCGATCAGGTCCTCAGCGCCTACAAACACCAGATCCGCGGCCTCATCGAGGGCGGTTGCGACATCCTGATGATCGAAACCATCTTCGATTCCCTCAACGCCAAGGCAGCCGCCGTCGCCGTGCAGGAAGTCTATCAGGAAGACGGCCTGCGCCTGCCGATCATCATCTCCGCCGCCGTCGGCCTCGGTGGGGAAACCATGATTTCCGCGCAGAAAGTCGAAGCCTTCTGGAATGCATTCGCCCACACCCATCCGCTGGCGATCGGGCTGAATTGCTCTCTCGGACCCGATCTCATGAAGCCGCACCTCGAAGAACTCTCCGAGTGCGCCACCACCCACGTTTCCTGCTACCCCAACGCCGGCCTGCCGAATCCATTGGCCCCCACCGGCTTCGATCTCGAACCCCCGCACATGGAAAAGTTCATGTCCGACTTCGCGGAAGCCGGTCTGCTCAACCTCGCCGGCGGCTGCTGCGGCAACACCCCCGAACACGTCGCCGCCATCGCCAAGGGAGTCGCCAGACACAGACCGCGTGTGGTGCCGGTGATTGGGTAGGTGAAATTTCTAACGCAAAGCCGCAAAGGTCGCAAAGAAACGCAAAGCTCGATATCTATGAAAACAGATGATTATCTCCGAATGTCCGGAAACCACCTCGGGCTTTTGATCAATTTCCACACCGTCCGTCTCGCCGACGATATCAAACGCATCGTCCACAACTTCCCTCAAGCATAAGCATCACTCCTCTGCGACCCTTAGCGACCTCTGCGCCTCTGCGTTTCAACTCCCTCTTCTATGCGAACCATTCCCCACGCCCTCCGTCTCTCCGGCACCGAGGCCTACAACCACACTTCCGACAAGCGCTTCCTCATGATTGGCGAGCGCGCCAACGTGGCGGGCTCGCCGCAGTTTGCGAAACTCGTCCGCGCCGGTGATCTCGAAGCTGCCGTGGAGGTGGTGCGCCAGCAGGTGGCCAATGGCGCGAATGTCATTGATATCTGTTTCGATGACGGCCTCATCGATGGCAAGGACATGATGGGCAAATTCCTCCGACTGCTCCAGGGTGAGCCGGATGTCGCACGCGTGCCGATCATGGTGGATTCCTCGAAGTGGGAAATCCTTGAGGAAGGTCTCAAGTATCTTCAGGGCAAGGGCATCGTGAACTCGATCTCGCTCAAAGAGGGCGAGGAGAATTTCAAGAAACAGGCATGCCACATCATGCGCTACGGCGCGGCGGTGGTTGTGATGGCCTTCGATGAAAATGGCCAGGCTGCCACCTACGAGGAAAAGATCCGCATCTGCGAACGCGCTTACCGGATTCTTGTCGATGAGGTCGGCTTCAATCAGGATGATATCATTTTCGATCCCAACATCCTCACCGTCGCCACCGGCATCGAGGAGCACAACAACTACGCACTGGACTTCATCAATGCCACCCGCTGGATCAAGGAGAACCTGCCCGGAGCCAAGGTCTCCGGCGGCGTTTCCAATATTTCCTTCTCTTTCCGCGGCAACAACAAAGTGCGCGAGGCCATGCACTCCGCCTTCCTCTATCATGCAGGCATCGCCGGCATGGACATGGGCATCGTGAATGCCGGCATGTTGGAAGTGTATGATGAAATTCCCAAGGAGCTGTTAGATCACGTCGAGGACGTGCTGCTCAACCGCCGCGCTGATTCCACCGAACGCCTCCTAGAACTCGCCGAGCGCTTCAAAGGCGTGGGCGGCAAGAAGGTGGAGGAGGATCTTTCTTGGCGCAATGAGCCGGTGGAAAAACGCCTTGAACACGCATTGCTCAAGGGCATCGACAAATACATCGATGAAGACACGCAGGCCGCTTTGGAAAAATACGGCCGTCCTCTCAAAGTCATCGAAGGCCCCCTCATGGATGGCATGGGCGTGGTCGGCGATCTCTTCGGTGCCGGCAAAATGTTCCTGCCCCAAGTCGTGAAATCTGCCCGCGTGATGAAAAAAGCGGTCGCCTGGCTCACCCCCTTCATGGAAGCGGAAAAAGCCGAGTTTCTCGCTGGCGACATCGCCGCGATCAAAGAGGAGAATCCCGCTCTAACAGACGCCGAGGCACTCCGCCTCGCCGAGCGCGGCCGCTCCGCCGGACGCTTCCTCATCGCCACCGTGAAGGGCGATGTGCATGACATCGGCAAAAACATCGTCGGCGTGGTGCTTGCCTGCAATGGCTTCGAAGTTACCGACATGGGCGTGATGGTTCCTTGCGACAAGATCCTCGATAAAGCCATCGAGATCGGCGCGGATGTGGTCGGCCTCTCCGGTCTGATCACCCCATCGCTCGACGAGATGGTGCACGTGGCCAAGGAAATGGAGCGACGTGGTTTCAAGGTGCCGCTGCTCGTCGGTGGAGCCACCACCTCCGCCGCCCACACCGCCATCAAGATTGCGGAACATTACTCCGGAGCGGTCGTGCACGTGCTCGATGCCTCGCGCTCGGTGCCAGTCACCACTTCGCTGCTTTCGAAAGATCAACGCGAGGCCTTCGCCGCGGAAAATAAAGCAAAACAAAAGGTGCTTCGTGATAACTTCATCGGCGGCCCCAAGAAGGAAACCCTCACGCTCGCCCAAGCACGTGAGGCTGCGCCCAAGTTCGATTGGTCCGGCTACACACCACCCGTGCCATCCTTCACCGGCATCCGCGTGATCGAATCACAGGACCTGCGCGAACTGGCGAGTTATATCGATTGGACCCCCTTCTTCCATGCTTGGGAATTGCGCGGCGTTTGGGATCGGGAAAACAAAGTGCTCAAGTCCAAGAACACCGAAGGCGCCGCTGAGGCCGGCAAACTTTATAATGAAGCTCAGGAATGGATCGACCGCATCATCGCGGAAAACCGTTTTCACGCCCGCGGCATCTATGGCTTCTTCCCGGCCAATGCGGCGGGAGATGATATCATTGTCTGGACCGATGAAACCCGCAGCGCTGAGCGCACCCGTTTCCACACGCTCCGCCAGCAAATCAAAAAAGACTCCGGCAAGCCCAACGTCGCCCTCAGCGATTGGGTGGCGGGTGAAGGCGCGAAGGATTTCATCGGCGGATTCGTCGTCGGCATCCACGGCGCGGATGAATTCGCGGCCGAGTTGGAAAAGGCGCACGATCCTTATGGTTCGATCATGGTCAAGGCCATCGCCGACCGCTTTGCCGAGGCCTTCGCCGAGTTGCTCCACCACCGCGCCCGCATCGAGTGGGGTTATGAAACCGAGACCGAGCTCACCACCGAGCAGCTCATCCACGAAAACTACCGCGGCATCCGCCCGGCACCGGGATATCCCGCGCAGCCGGATCACACCGAGAAACCGATCCTCTTCGATCTCCTCAATGCCTCCGGTGAAACTGAAGTCACGCTCACCGAAAGTTGCGCCATGCACCCCGGCGCGGCGGTTTGCGGGCTATATTTTTCGCATCCGGACAGCCACTACTTCATGATTTCCGAGCTCCAGAAGGACCAGCTCGAAGACTACGCCAAACGCAAGGGCATGACCCTCGCCGAGGCGGAAAAATGGCTGGGTCCATGGCTCGGTTACGTGTCCTGAACGTTCATGATTTCCACTGGACGCCGCCGAGGCCCCGGTTCACCTTCCAACTCACGATGAAATTCATCCATATCCCATCCACCCTCTGCGCCGCCCTCATCGCGCTCCACGGATCGGTCTTCGCAGGCGGCGAAGGCTGGACCTCCGACTATGCCGGAGCCAAAAAACAAGCGGCCGAGTCCAAGAAGGACCTGCTCATCGACTTCACCGGTTCCGATTGGTGCGGATGGTGCATCAAGCTCAACGACGAGGTTTTCAAGAAGGACCCGTTCAAAGCCGGAGTGAAAGATACATTCGTCCTCGTTGAACTCGATTTCCCCAAAGACGAAACGAAACTCACCGAAGAGGTCAAAAAACAAAACAAGGAGCTTGGTGAAAAGTATGCCGTCCAAGGTTATCCCTCCATCGTGCTGACGGATGCGGAAGGACGTCCCTATGCCTCCACGGGTTATCAGGAAGGTGGCCCGGAGAAGTATGTGGAACACCTCAACGAACTCCGCAAGGGCAAGGCCAAGCGCGATGAGGCATTCGCTGCCGCTGAGAAACTCGAAGGCGTGGCCAAGGCCAAAGCGCTCGTCGCCGCTCTCGATGCGATCGGCTTGGAAGAAGGGGCCATTTCCAGCTTCTACGGAACGGTCGTCGAACAAATCAAAGCCGCGGACCCCAAGGATGAAACCGGCTATGCCAAGCGGGCGGAGGCCAAGAAGCGCGTGGCGGATTTCCAAAACCAATTGCAGGAACTGGCCCAAAAGAATGATATGGAAGGTGCTCTGGTCCTGGTCGAGAAAACACTCAAGCAAGGCGGCTTCGATGAAGAGGCCACTCTTCAGATGATGATGACCCGCGCGGTGATTTTCGCCCAACAGGAAAGATTCGACGATTCTCTCAAGGCGATTGATGAAGCCAAGGCTTTCGCTCCGGAGAATCCCATGATCCCGGGCATCAACCAATTCCGCGAGCGCATTGAAGACGGCAAGAAGAAGGCTACCGCTCCCGCTCCGGAGGAAGGTGCGAAGGAGAAGGAAGAACCTGCTGCAAAAGAATAGTATTCCCGAAAAAACTCCGATTTTACCGAGCGCCACCCTGCCCTGCAAGGTGGCGCTTTTTTGTGTCTTCCAAAAAGTTCCGATATCCTCCTTGAGTCCTCGCGCCTCCCGCCGACACTGCTGCCATGCGCATCGAGATCCTCAATACCGGAACCGAACTTCTGTTAGGCAATACCGTGAACACCCACGCCGCCTGGTTCGGGCGGGAGTTGTTCAAGCTCGGCCTGCGCATCGAGCGCCAAACCACCGTGCCCGATGGCGAGGCCATCCGCGAGGCGATGGCCGAGTCGGTTGCCCGCGCCGATGTGCTCATCGTCACCGGCGGGCTCGGTCCCACCAGCGATGATCTCACCCGCGAAATCACAGCGGAGGTCCTTGGCATCGATCTCATCACCGACGAAGCCGCGCTGCGTTCGCTCGAAGGATTTTTCGCCCTGCGCGGTCGTCCCATGGCCGAGGCCAATCTCAAACAAGCACTCGTCCCCGTCGGGGCGGATGTGCTCCCGAATGCCAATGGCACCGCGCCCGGCGTCTATGTGCCGCCCCGGCTCAATGGTCGCTCAAATTGCGCGGTTTTCCTCCTGCCCGGGCCACCGCGCGAACTTTACCCGATGGTGCACGAAGAAGTCATGCCACGCCTCCGCGCCCTTTCCGGTGTGGAGACGATTCACGAGGCGCTGGAGTTGAAATTCACCGGCATCGGCGAGAGTGATTTCCATCAAGGCATCGATGCCAAACTCGCTGCCATTCCCGGATTGGAATATGGTTACTGCGCTCACATCGGCGAGGTGGATCTGCGTTTGATCGGTTCTCCGGAAGCCCTCCAACAAGGACGTGCCATCGCTTTGGAGCCCTTCCTTCAATTCCTTATCTCGGAAGATGGTTCATCACTGCAAGCCACGGTTGTGCGGATTCTAACAGAAAAAGGCATGACTCTCGCCACGGCGGAAAGCTGCACCGGCGGCTTGATTTCCCACCGCATCACCAACGTGCCCGGGTCCAGCGCTGTCTTCACGCATGGCTTCGTGACTTATGCCAATGAGGCAAAGACCGGATTGTTAGGTGTTTCCGCAGCGGACATCGCGGAGCACGGAGCTGTCAGCGAAACCGTCGCCCGCCAAATGGCCGAAGGTGCGCTCCGGGTGAGTGGCGCGGACATCGCCGTTTCCGTCACCGGCATCGCCGGGCCGGGAGGCGGCAGTGAGGAAAAACCCGTGGGCACCGCATGGGTCGGACTCGCCCGGAAAGGCACCTCCACCACCGCTTTCAGGATCTTCCACCCCCGCAACCGCCAGGACTTCAAACTCGCCGTCAGTCAGGCTGCACTTGAAGCGGTGAGACGTGCGCTGGTGGGAATATAATCACTTCAACCGTTGATCATTCCCACCAGCCTTCCCATCCGATTGAAACCCGTTCAATCTACCGCAATCCGGATGAACAAGGCACCAGTCGTCGTTCCTGTTTCGGGTGTGAGACTCACCTCGGTGGATGTGCTGGCGGCCGTGACTTGATAGTCCGAACCATTATCTCGGTAGGGACTCCAGGAAATGAGGTCCGTCGAGTATTCAAACCGGTAGTTCACCCCAGGGACGCTTTCAAAACGGATGCTGACGGTTCCGGTTTCAACATTCTGCACGGACATGGATTCGATCTTGAGGGTGGAATTCTCGTCTAACGGATCGGTGAATAGAACGGTGACTTCGAGCCCGTCTGCCTGACCGTCGCCATCGGTATCGGCAAGCTTTCGATTGGTGCCGTGAGTTCTGATTTCCGCGGAGTCGGTGAGTGCATCCCCATCGCTATCCAGCGGCACGAAGGTCAATGTCCCCAAGGCCAGGATGCCGCCCGGGGGCAGGACGCGCCCGGGTAGAAAGATCGGCGCATACCCACGGAGGGCGATGTGAATGTCAAAGAGGCCTGGTTGTGACCTGAAGGAAACCTGCCCTCCTGCCTGCGCGGATACCTCGAAGCGGCTGTCGCTGCTTCCCGGTGGGCAGACACGGACCCGGGCTCCCGCACCGCTGGGATCCCCTGGTGCGACGAGTGTGGCCGTTAGGCCTGAGCTGAGTGATGGGGCCAGGTATTGGATGCGATCTGAGAAAAGCCCGGTATTTCCCGCAGCATCACGATACTCTACAGACACGAGCACCTCACTGCCATGGGCTGGCGAACCAATCGAAAATCCAGTGATGGATGGTATCACGGGCAACCATGGGCGATGGCTGAGATTGCGGCCCAATCCCACGCGCATTTGCACCGCATCAGGGGTATAACTGAAAGCAAGATGAACTGTGCCGCTGGAGGTTGCAGGTGAATGGGCATCAATGCGCACCGAGCCACTGGGTGGGAATGGATCACTGCGGGGCACTCCGCTGAACACGCGGGTTGGCACCCCTTTTCTCCCTGCTGCGGTGTAGGGCACGGCCCGGTAGTAGTAGCGGGTCCCATTGGCCAGTCCCTGGTCGTGAAAGATGCCCTCGTCCGCAACATGGGTGGTGCCGATGTGGCTGAAGGGACCTGTCGAAGACGTGGACCGCTCGATTTCGAAGCGGCTGTAGTTCGACTCCATCGAGAGTGCGATGATGTTTTCCCCAGACTTCGGTGCCAGCTCATGACTCAAAGATTCCGGGCGGATGTGATCACGGGCCGAGTAATTCACGACCTGTGCCATGAGGGGCGCTGAGAGTGCATCGTCGGTCGAATCGAGCGGATTTGCACCCGCATCCACCTCCGAACGATCGGTCTCACCACCACCATCCGTATCCATCGACAGCGGATCGGTGCCATTTTCATATTCGTCGAGATTGGAAAGACCATCCTGATCGAGATCGAGCGCCGCATCGGCAACGAGTGCGTCGAGTCCGGAATGCAGTGTTTCATAACGATCCGGCATGCCATCCCCGTCGCTATCGCCGCCAAGTCCTTGTTCTTCTTCGTAGATTTGAAAGCTGCTGCGCGAGATCCTCTGGAAGCTGCGGCCGAGATTGTCCGTGCCTTGGCTCTCCAGCGTGACTTGATAACTTCCGGTGAGGCTGGGAGGGGCGTTTTCATCGGCTCCACCACCCGATCCGGAAGCTTTGGTTGTGGCGCAAAACGTGGCACCATAGACACCGTCGTTGGCCAAGCCATCGTGGCCACCTCCGTCGTCCCGCAAGCGAAGAGTCACCGGTGTGCGTTCCGGATGAGTGATGAGAACCCTGACGGTGGCGCCCAGCACCGGGCCACTGCCATCGGTGAGAGTGGCGATCACAGGCATCGGCAGCCCGCGGAGGAACAGTCCATCCGCATCATAGGCGGTCGAGGAACCATGAAATTGGGTGAAATGAAGGCGGGCCTGGACGCCTTGGCGGTTTCTGCCCGAAACAACGCATTGGGCGGTGACGGACTGGGTGCCCGTATTTTCCACCCGCAGCGTCCAATCGCCGTCTTCCATCGAAGGAATCCGATAGACGATGTGGCCCTTGGGATCCCAATATCGACCGGTAGAGCTCGGCGAAGACGCCGTATAACCCGCTTCCGGCAAAGGCAGGTTGGTGCCGCCTGGGCGGGTGATGCTGAGGCTGAGACCGGAGCTGGCGCGATCTGCCATGAGAGCAGCGACTGCGTCTTCCAATCCGCCTTCTGCAAGACTCAATGGCAACTCACGAACGCCTCCCGCAGCAAGGGTGAATCGTTGCTCCATGATTCTTTCGCGTCTCTGGATGCGATCACTGGAGGCGAGATAGGCGTCCGCCAGATCGATGCGCATGGCGGATGAGACACTGGCGCTGCTGGTAGAAGCAGACTTGCTGCTTTTGCTCGAAGCCGCACTGGCCGCACCGCTGGTGGCGGCTGCCACTTCGTAATATCTTCCGGAGGTGTTGGTAGCGATCGCCTGCAGGTGGTTCTTATCACAATTGGGGCCCAATGCGATTGTCTCCACATGGACGCCTTCGCTGAGCAGATAGGATTTCTGATCGCTGAACTTGCTCGGCTCGTTTTGATGTCCGTCGCTCATCAGAATGATCCATCTTTCCGCCGTCGGCAGTGCGGAATCGACAAGTTGCTTCGTCCCCCAATACAATCCGTCACCAATCGAAGTCTTTCCTTGTGGTGTGAGCAAGTCTCCGGCCGGGTTCGAGGCGTCGATCATGAGATTGGTGAGATCCCGCTCGAACTGGCTGGTCATCTGCACGAGGGGAACGATGATCTCCGCATCGCCGTGAGTTGAAGCGTCCGGTTCCGCACCATCCCCGCTGAATCGCACCACACCGACTTGGTCGTCGCCTCCGGATACATCAACGAAAAGCTGGGCAGCCGCGCGGGCGGCCTCCACCCGCGACATGCCGGAGGAGGTCTGGGCCATGCTGCCGGAGCGGTCGATGACCAGGGATTGCGCCACTTGCAGATCGGCATAGACGACGGCTTCCTGTTCGCTGACGACGATGTCGCCAAGCTCCACCCAGACGGGTTCCGGGCTTTGGTCATGAAGTCTCATGGGTGCCTGCACTTGCAGCCAATACTCACCCTGCACATAGGCGGCACTGAGTACGGGTGCATGGTTGTAGGGGTTGGGGGTGCTACCGACAGAAACCGTGAACGCCTCCGCAGTGAGTCCCTCGACGGAAGCTCCGGTGGTGAAAGGCGGTGCCGTGACCTTGAGCCTGACGAGGAAGCGATCCGGTGTTTCAAGATCGCCGACGTAAGCTGGCCTGGCGCTGCTGGGTTCCATGATCTCGACAGTGGGTTGGACATGGGCAAACTGATAGGAACTGGAGACCGTCGTCGTGGTATCTCCATTCTCATGGTTACAGGAAAGTCCGGTGATCACCCCGACGAGAGAAACATAGGGATCCGCAGCGGACTGCATTGTTGCAAACTGGAACTTGTTGCCGGGTTCGGGAGTGGCGCTGCCTTTTGCCACGAGATCAATCTTCCCACTGCGCCGCCGGCCAATGACCGAGTATTGGCTGGAGGCTCCACCACCCGTCACGGCCCAGAAACCTACCAGACTATCTCCTGTGAATGGTCCTGTGAATCTGGATTCCACATACTGGGTGCCCCAGGTGCTCACTTCGATGTTTTGGATGCTGGTCGATTCCCCCACCGCCAGCGAGTCGAAGGTCGTCATTGCGGGGATTTGTTGCGACATGGAGCTGATTTCTCCAGAGACTCCTCCACCGATGACAGTATATCTTGTCGTGAAGGGTGCGTTGGGTGGCGCCTCGTCGAGATAATAGAAACGTGCCGGATCTTCGAGTTCGAATGTGAAACCGGTGCTCCACGAGTCGCTCGTCCGGAAGCGTCGGGTGTAGTTGGCAATGTTGAAATCCTGGAACACGGACTCCAACGACAGTCCACGATCCAACTCGGGAGTGGTGAAGCGATCCTTTTCATCGAGCACGGATTGCAGCAGCGTGGTGAGGCCCGGTTTGTCTTCTGCGGCGATTTCATACAAGCGCTTTGCGAAATCAAGGCCCACACCCGGCTCGGTGCGATCTTCCCCGAATTGTTCCATCAGGTAGCGCCAGAAGAGCGACGTCTCGTAACCACCGTTCTCCCACAAGTGGTCATCATGGCTGATTGTTTTCTCGCTTTCGTCATAAGTATCCAGATAAGCGGAGTGGTAGGAAGCTGGCATCCAGTCAGTGCCGCGGAAATCGACATCATCCACCATCGACAAGAGACTGTCCGAGGCAACGGTCGCCAGGCCCTCATAAACCATGGGCCGCATCGTCGTGGCTGCATAGCGGGTGTCTCCTCCCACGTAACTGAATTGCACCTGGTGATGGCCCTCATGGGCGCAAATGCATCCGGAAGCCGGCGAATTATAACCAATCGCTTCCATTTCGTGAATCGGAAGCTCGATCCGGTAGCGGTTCGCGTTCGGGTTGGTGTCCGGAACCTCGTCTTCCTTGACCTTGTTATCCGGGACGATCCGGACCTCCCTGCCATCAGGATTGCTGGGCAGAAAACCTGCTGCCAGATGCGCGCTGTGAATTCCGAAAGGGGAGCCCAGGCTGATGTAGTCGAAGAAGTTGGCTATGGACTTGGCGTCTGTTTCCTCCACATACCAATCGCTATCGGTGTTGTCGGTTTCGTGGTAGCGGATTTCATATCCGTAAAGTTCGGTGAAGATAGAGGCGTCCAGGCGCTCGGCATGGACCTCGGAGATGCAGGAGCCGAGTCCTATCGAGAGGGCGGCAAGGGTGGAGGGTCGGAGAATGGTCATGGCTTCATACCGTGTTGCACGGATTTTCCGACCGCGTTACAGACTCGGTGCAAAATTTTTGCGGAACTTCGCAGGGATGCTGGTTCAGGTTGATGGAGGATGTGGCAATGATTCATCCGATCTTCACCCCGTTTTCACCATCATTGTCTTGCTGTCGAGGCAGATGATAGGTTGGGATGCTGGCATGAATGATCGATGCGATCGTAGAGGATTGGCAGGTTTGCTGCCGCAGCCATGCCCCTCGTCATGCCCTTCCGCGCGGCTGGCGGCGCTGGTTCCGGAAGCGGCGCGCAAACGCAAGGCATCGTATGCCAGCCTGATCGCCTTGTTTGTGCCCGCACTGGGGTTTGCGGTGGGAATGATTTGGCTCCGCGGCGAGCCTGGCTTCGCATGGGTGTTCAGCGGTCACTGGCCATGGCAAATGTGGGTGCTGGCACTTGCTGGCACGTCCGCAACCGTAGCCGGCTTGCTGGATTGGATGTATCATCGGTGGATGACCAAGTGCGCCATCAGCAAAAAAGAACGCCAATGCGAGTTGGTCGCACTTGCTTGCGGCGGAGTGCCGGTGTTCGGCATGATGATGCTCGCTTCAGTCAGTGCAAAGCCTCTGACATGGTTGCTGCCGGTGTTGGTGGCGGTGATCTTCACCACGGCCCTGATTTGTTATGATGAATTCATTTTCCATCGCAAGCGCTGCCAGAAGTTGGAAACACGCCTTCATCGGGTGCTGGTGTTCGGCAATGGCATCGCCTGGCTGGCATGGGCGCATTGGTGTTTTGTGGAACGGGCAAGCACACTCGCGTGATGGATGCAAAAGTCATGCGCCCGCTGTGGGATGAAGCGGGCGAGGTGCTTGCCCGTCACCCGGAGCTGCTTGAATCGGCGACGTCTGTTAGAGGGTTCGGCGGCGGCGCGCGTTGGATGCATCAGGCGATGCGAATCGTGGGTTGGAGCCTGCCTCCCTTTGCTGATGAAACAGCACACACGATCCGGGGACTCGCGAAATACTTAACTTGCATCCTGGCAGCCGCCGTGGGTGTTGGCGCATGCTTGGGATCGGGCTTTTGGTGGGTCGCCCCGTTGCTGGGCGGCTTTTTGTTCTATATGGTCGAGGCTCAGATGGTGTTTTTGTTTCCGGTGGTGCTCGCCGGAAGCCGTTCTCCGTGGTGCCGCTCTTATGCTCTCACGCTTGCTGCCGGCGGCACTTGGCAGGTGATGCGCACGGTGATGCCGATCGCATTTCGCATGATGACAGGATTTGTCAGGCCGGATGGAAGCGTCGGGACTTGGTGCCGCGGCTGTCTCTCGATCGTGATCTGGCACCGCCGCGTGTGTGAATCAAAGCGCGGGTGGGTTGATTCGGAACAATCCCTGCCTCGCTTGGAAATCGGCCCCGTTCATCAATTGTTGTTGCGGCATGAGTCCATTCAACGCGGATTGCAGGGACGCTTTCGGGTGTTGTGGATTTCCGATCTTCATTGGCGTGGCGCGGGAGATGCAGGCACGCTTCTCTCCATTCTGAAAATCGCCCGTCACAGCCGCCCGGATGTCTTCGTGCTGGGCGGTGATTTCCTCGACAACGCAAACGCGGCCGACTTGTTCCGAAGACTTGTGCGCCGCCTTGCGGGCATCGCTCCCTGCGTGGTTCTGCCGGGAAATCATGAAGCGTGGAAGGCAGGCAGCTTGGTCCGCAGCATCGTTGGGAAATCTGGTGGAATCTGGCTTCCGGATCATCCTGAGTTCTCGATCCATCACTCATCCGGCGAACGCCTTGGCATCGTGGGAGATATCGGTCTGCTGGAAGGTTCCAGTGCCGAAGTCCGCCTGTTGTGTGTTCACAATCCAGCGAAAATCGGTCGATTTCCTGATTTGCCAAAACATACGATCGGACTGGCAGGACATCTTCACGGCGGTCAGTGGGTGCTATGGCAAAAGGGAGGACATCTGTTTCCAGCGGCATGGGTCTATCCGCACAATTGTCTGAGAAAAAAGCTGGGTGGATCCGATCTCATTGTTTGCCGTGGTGCCGGAGACACGCTGCCCCTGCGGTGGAATTGTCCGCGCGAAGTGGTGTTATGTGATATCTCATGAAAATACTCCGCTCATGGAAACTTTGCCACACCGAACGGGAGTCCGGTTCGGATTCGCCGTGGCGTAAGACAAGACTCAAATGGGCACGGCTGCTGATTCTTGCGGGAAACTGGGTGCTGAAGTGCTTGGGAGTCGGCTACCGCGTTTGTGGAGCGGACTGGGCAGAGTATGAAACGACGGTCTTCAAAGCCATTCACTCGGATGTGGATGCTCCTGAAGTCATCCACCCGGCGGCGATCCGTTTGCCGCACTTGGAGGGAAAGCCGCTGTCGCAGCATCACGGCGCGGCGCTCGCCAATGCCGCGATCCTCGCATTTGCCGAACTGGGGCGCTTTCATCGAGCGGGAGACTGCATGATGCATGGCGATCCCCATTCGGGAAACTTCCTCCATGACGAAACAGCAGGAAGGTGTCGCATCATCGATTTCGAAACCGCACCCACTGCCAAGGCATGTCCGGATCGCGCGCGAGCCTTCGATTTTGCGATCTTGTTGTTGGATCTCGCGCGGCGGGATCCGGAACTGTTAACCCCAGAGAGATTCCGCGAATGGTTTGCCGCTTATGGGTCGGACGAAGCCCGGTGCCCTGTCCGCCATTTGTTTGCCTCGGCTTCCTGGCTGCTGCGTTTGTATTGGTGGCTCCTGGGCTATCCAGTTGCCATGGTGGTTTCTTTCGTCAATCGCTAGCCCCGGAGGCAATGATATGCAGAGAGAAATCACCAATCTGCCTGCGGTAGGAGCTGGCGGCGCGCTTTCTGAATTGTGCCATGAATTGGCTTTGCAAGGATTGCCCGCCTATTTTAGATGAGCCACCTATGTTTTCCCAAGACCCGATTGAATGGCCGGAAAAAGTTGAGATTCTCGTTGATCGTCTTGAGGGCGAGTCATCCGAGCGTGCTCTCAGCCGTGAAGAACGTGCTTTGATGGATGTTTATGAGACGGTTCCGGTTCTTGAAAGTGAGGACGGCTTGCATGGCTTTTGGCAAAGCGGGGTGGACCACCAGCGAGTGATCAATTCGTTTGATCTCATTGGGGCTAGCACCCTCGTCGATGCTCTCAACGCCAGCCGTTGGTGCGAAACCCGCAGCGAAGATCGCAATGACTATAGCGAAACCGAAGCGGATTATCTGGCCACGATCGAAGAGGATCTTCCCACTGGGTTGGATGAACTGGTCGATATCGTGCTTGAATTCATCGAGGAAGAGCTTGGGTAAAGGAATACGGTTCCGTAAAGGGGCAGAGGAAGTGGACAACGGCCCGCGATGTTCTAACGCGTGGCTCCTGATCGACTTGAAAAAACGACCTTGGCATTCCGGATGGAAATGTTAGAGTCTAGCGATTCTGGATTTCCGGTTTCCGCCTTATCCTGGAGTGTGCCTGTGCCATCCCATGGAAAGCGTGGCCCATTCGATCGGCTTCCACTGAATCTATCAACTGACAATCCCATGAGCCCAAATGAAAAGGAGCGCATCGCAAAAGAGAAACAGCGACGTCTGATCGCCAATGCGCAAATGCGGGAGAAAGTGGCAGCAGCCAGGAAACGGGGAATTTGTCGCTGCGGGGGGAAGCTGGATAAGAAACCGGGCACGAAACGCTACTATAGCACCTGCCCGGATTGCCGGGAAAAGGCCAAGGTCTCAGCGACCCGTTACTATCATGAAGGACCCTTGCCTCCCAAGTTGAAACCACCCGTGAAGCTCGACGCCCGGCTGCGCGACTCCACCGGAGTCAGGCGTCGTTTGGAACGTGACGGATTGGGCCGGGAGGCGTGGTGGTGGTTTGCCTCTGTTGTATTCCATGGACGCCAAAAAACCCGCCGCTGGTCGGTGGACAAGTATGGCGACCGCGGAGCCTGGCAACTCGCAAAGGCCCAGCGACTGGAATGGGAGAAAATGATGGGAGTGTGAATCTGCGGCGGACTGAAAAATCGTCTGCAATCAGAAAAGTCTCCCTGCCTGGTCGCTCGCCTCATCTTCCAGACGCTGCCGTGCAGCTTCGAGGTAATGGGCGTCCAGCTCGATCCCTGTGAAACTCTTGATTTTTTGCCTGGAGGCGGCGATGGCCGAGCTGCCGATTCCAAGGAAAGGGTCGATCAGCCGGGTCTCTTCGCCTTTGCCATGAATGCGGATGCATTGCTCCACAAGCGCGACCGGAAAGGTGGCCGGATGGGGCCGGTCCTTGTCGCGTGAGTTGATGGTTTCGTAGGGGATGAACCAGGTATTGCCGCGGCAACGGAGGTCTGCTCCCCCAGTGTGGCCCCAGCGGGCGATGTTGGACTTGTGAACGTAGGGAACCCCTGCGGCGCGGCGGTCGAGTTCGACATTGCCGGTTTTGGTCAGATGAAACACATACTCGTGACAGTCGTTGACATATCTCTTCGAATTGATGGGTTTGAAGTGGCCGGCGCTGATTTGCTCGCCTCCCACCGTCTCGATGGTGATGGACTTGATCCAGTGAAAGGTGTTCTGAAGAGTGAACAGAGGCTCCGCGCCATCGGTGAGTGCGAGAATCAACTGGTGGGGCATCAGTGGATTCGCGGGAGCGGCTCCTACATTGAGAAAAAACGACGCATCGTCCGCCATCACGCGTTTCAACTCACTCGCCCACGCATGACACCACTGAAGGAATTCCTCACGCGGTGCCGTGTCCTTGAAGCTTTTATAGTTGATCCCGAGATTGTAAGGCGGCGATGTGACCACCAGATCGACGGATCCCGCATCCAGCGTGGGAAGCACTTTCAAGCAATCCCCGTGCAGCAGGTTCATGCGTGGTGGAGGAGAATGGAATTGGCGGCGAAGTGATCCGAGAGAATGTCCGAAACGATCACAATGGGAGTTCCCGCGCGGACAAGATCTTCCTTGAGGAGTTGCTCGGAGACGCGGCGGATGGTTTCCTCGATGCCGGAGGAAAATGATAACTTCATCGCACGCACACCCCGAGTGAGGGCGAGCTTGCGGCAGACGCTTTCCTTGGGCGTGACGGCATAGAAACCGGAGGTGCGCGGACGCAGCAGCGCAACCTGGTTGGCCAGCACGCCGCGCCTTGTGAGAACGACGAGGCGTGCATCCGGCAACGAATCCGCCAGCGTGACTGCTGCGCGAGCGGTTTTCTGGCGCTCGTCACGAAGCAACATCGATTGACCGAAGCCTTGTCCGCCGGATCGCTCGATGCGGGTGGAAATGCGAACCAGTGCATCCACACAACGCTCGGGGTAACGACCGACAGAAGTTTCGCCCGAGAGCATCAGCGCATCCGCTTCTTCATAGGCGGCATTCATCACATCCGTCACCTCGGCCCGGGTGGGTGTGGGATTGGTGATCATGGATTCGAGGAGCTGCGTGGCAACAATCACGCGGGTGCCGAGTTCGTGGCAGCGCTTGACGATGCGGCGCTGGAGAATCGGGAGTTCCTCAAACTCGACTTCGGTGCCGAGGTCGCCGCGGGCGATCATGATGACATCCGCTTCCTGAATGATGGCATCGATGTTTCTAACAGCTTCCTGGTCCTCGATTTTCGCTACCAATTGCGCATCGCCTTCCAGCGCCTTCATCGCTTCGCGGAGTTCGCGGACGTGGGCGGCATCCCGCACGAAGGAACCAGCGATGTAATCGGCCTCGCACTCGACGGCGAGAGCGAGATCCTTGAAGTCCTTTTCAGTGAGAGCAGGGAGATTCAGCCTCACGCCGGGCAAGTTGATATGTCGGCGCGAGCCCATGGAACCGGGAGTTTTGACCGTGCAGAGAATGCGATCCGCTTCCACGGTATCGATGCGCATGAGGAGCGCTCCGTTGTCCACAACAAGGGTATTGCCGACGGCAACATCGCCCATCAGGCCATCATAGTTCACGGTGGTGGATTTCTCCACACTGGCCTCGCTGCCGAGTTTGCGGAATTCCACAATGTCACCTTCAGCCAAAGTATAAGGCTGGGCGAGATCACCAGTGCGAATCGAAGGTCCGGTAAGGTCGAAGAGGACAGCGATATGCGCACCGCGTTGTTGGGCCTGGCGGCGGACCTGTTTCACCATGGTCGCCGCCCACTCATGTTTGGCATGACTCATGTTGAGCCGGAACACATTCGTGCCGGCATCCATGAGTTTGCCGATCATTTCCTCGGACTCCGTGGCCGGACCGAGCGTGCAGATGATTTTGGTTTTGCGTGACATGTTGGAGGAGGGAAAGCTGGAGTGGCCAGGAAAAGTGCCTGAATCCGGACCGGAACCGGGGTGGAGAAAACACGCTGGGAACGATCCTGACAAGCCGCGTGTGCCGCCCTTCACTCGAATCAGAACCTGGCAGGCATCCACCCGAGGCTTATGCAATATCCTCGGTCGTCAGCTGGCTGAGCTCCTCCCGAGTCCATTCGCGTTTGCGCATGCAGAGACGGACAGCGTGTTTGCGGATGGCTTTTTCGAATAGGTTCCGCATGTGGCGGCCATTGCCAAATCCGCGACCAGCGGCCTTCAACTCCGCGGCGGTCCTTGCTTCCAATGCAAGTTCGGCGTCGGGAGCGAGGGTGTATTGGTTTTTTTCACAGAATCCTTTGAAGATCGCCACCAATTCGGAGGCGGTGTAGTCCTCGAAATTGAGGTGAATCGTAAACCGCGACTGCAAGCCGGGATTGGCATCAATGAAAGTCTTCATGTCATCCGGATAACCGGCAGCGATCACAATCAGCCGCTCACGGAAGTCCTCCATGCGCTTGACCAAGGTATCGATCGCCTCACGGCCGAAATCGTTTTCTCCGCCGGAGACGAGTGAGTAGGCTTCGTCCACGAATAGCACGCCGTCGAGTGCTTGGTTCACCAAATCGTCGGTCTTTTTCGCCGTATGTCCCACGTATTGCCCGACCAGGCCGAGGCGGTCGGTCTCCACGAGGTGGCCATTTTCCAACACACCCAACGCTGCAAAAATCCGGGAAACGATGCGGGCGACGGTGGTTTTGCCGGTGCCGGGATTGCCGGAAAACACCATGTGCAGGGACATCGCGGCACCCTTGAGGTCGTGTTGCTCGCGGGCTTTGTTGATTTCCAGAAAACGCACGAGGCTTTCAATCTCCGCCTTCACGTTGGCAAGTCCGGCAAGTTTCGTGAGTTCTGCGAGGCAGGTTTCCAGGTCCTCCTTGGGCATCTTCACCGGAGCGGGTTTGACTGGTTCTTCCTCGCCGGATTCGAGCCGGGCGAGGATCTGCTGCCCGCGGGCCGTATCGCCGTTGAGGAGTTGATAGGTTAGATTGCTGAGAAACAAACGCTCGTCGGAATGGACCGAGCCATCGGCCAAGACCATGCCGGCAGCCACCCGGAACAACTGCTCTCCCCATGCGGGATGTTGCTTGCCGAATCGGAGCGCGGCCAAATCGTATCCGGGCTGGGCCAGAACGCGGCCTTCCAACAGCCGCTCGTGTGCGGGAGACCAATCGATTTTTCGGGCTACAGCAGCGGCGAATTCCTTTTCCGCGTGGTTGGTCTCGCCATCGATCCGGGCCGTGAGGAAAAGGATGAGCCTGAGTTCATAGTCGAGCTCCATGGCCTCGCAGCCATGTTCGGATGCCAGGGATTTCCGAAGTGCCGGAACTCCGGCGCAGGATCGATCAGCAAGATGGTCTATCATGTGGGTGCACTGAGACGCTGCGGAATCGAGTGGGGGCCGCGCTCGAACGAAGTCCGGTGCACGGTTTTCGCCCGGAGTCGGGTGATGATGAGTTCCATCACGGCCTCGGCGATTTCAGGCCGACCGCAGGTGAAAACATCGACTGCCGCATAGCCATGCTCCGGCCATGTGTGAACGGTGACGTGGCTTTCCGCGATCACGACCACACCGCTGACACCTTGTGGCGAGAAGTGATGGAAGTGGGATGAGACCAGCGTGGCCCCGCCTTCTTCGGCGCAGTGACGGAAGCATTTCTCCAAGCCTGCGGGATCGTTCAAGACCACAGCCGGGCAGCCGGTCAGCTCGGCAAGAACATGCCTGCCGGCTGGCGCTGCGCTGGTTGTGGTTTGGTAACTCATCGATCAGCCTGGGCTGGTGGTTCCAAGCTTGGCCTTGAGTGCGTCGAGCTTGGCTTGCACGTCCGGACTTCCGGAGCCGGTGGCCAGTGATTTGAATTCGTCCTCAAGAGTGGTCGCTCCGGAGTTGTCGGCCATCTCCTTGGCGGCTTCCGCCTCGAAACCTTGCCGCTCGGCCTTGGCTTTCATTCGTGCCATCAGATCGTCCGGGCTGCGGTTGGTGGTCATTTTGGCCTTGGCCTCGTAGATTTCCTTTTTCACCTGCGCCGCCTTGCTTTGGGCAATGATGAAATCCTTGTTGCGCCGGTATTCGGCGACTTCGGCCTCCATCTTGATGATTTCCTTCTTAAGATCGGCGACGGAAGATTGCTGGCCCTGCCAGCTCGGTTCCAGCGAGGCGGCGCGGCTTTCGTGCTCGCTGGCACGTTCCAGCGCTTTCACGGCAAGATCCTCACGACCGGAGCGCATCGCTGCCTCGGCCTTCTGCTCCCATTGGAATTTCTCGGCTTTCTCCCTTTCGAGTTGTGCCTTGGTCTGGCGTTCTGTCGCGATGACCTGTTGAACTGCTTGCTTCACCTCGCGGATTTGCTTTTCCTTGTCCGCGATTGCCTGTTCGAGCATGAGTTCGGGTTTTTCGAACTTTTCCACCACCTTGTTGGCGGAGGCCTGGCCGATTTTGAATATGCGTGAGAAGATGCTCATGATTTGAAAATGTTAGGAATTGAAGGATGGGGCGAGGATTTCGGTGACGCGGTCCACGGCGAGCTCAAGCGAGTCGAAGACGGCGAGCAATTCCTGGTCAGAAAGGTCGCCGGTTTCGCGGCTCTCGACCAAGACGAGCCGTCGGTCTTCCGGGTGGCTGGTATCGAGACCGACGCTGACGGGAAGGATCTCGGTGTTGAGCGCGAGCAGTGAGAGCAGCAGCTCCTGGGTGATGATGGCGTCAATGTTACCGAGATCGACTTCGAAGTAGATTTGCTTGTCGTCCACATTGAGGAAGACCGGAAGTTCGTCTTCACGTTGGACGCGCAAGACGTTGTTTTCGAGTTCCTCGACAGAGAAGCCGTTCGATTCAAGGAAACGCGCGAGTTCTTCGTCGCGCTGGAGTTTGATCAGGATGTTTTTCATGCAGTATGAGGTTGGAGATTCAGGGTTCGATAATTGGATTCAAAAGCGTCGTAGTCCGACCGCTTGTCGGCGATGAGAATCAATTGGTCACTCTCTTCGAGGGAAAACGATTTGGCGCAGTTCATCATGGTGACGCCGTTTCGGATGATTCCGACGATTTGGATACTGGTAGGATGGTTGATCGCGGCAACCTGGATTTCCTGCAGTTTCCGCCCGGCAAGACGGTGCGCGACAAGGTATAGCTCACAACCATTTTTATAAGTCACGAGGTGCTCGAAAAGATGTCGAAGCCCGGGATTGAACATTTCCTGCATCAGCAACATATCGGTGATGCCTTCCACCGGGACGATGCCATTTGCGCTGACTCGCTCCATCATGCGCTGGTTCTTGCGGTCCACGAGTTCGATGACGAGAGAGATCGGGCGTCCGGCATCTTCCTCGATGAGCTTGACCAATGTGCCAGTGGTGAAACTTTCCGCATCAGAGCCTTCGTCATTCGGGTCGTGGGCGAGCACGATCACGCCCATCGCATTCGCAACTCCGGCCCGGGTGAGTGAATCTTCCGAGGTGGTATGCCCCTTGATGAAATAGATGGAATGCTCGCGGAATTCGACTGGCAACTCATCAAGCCGTGAAGTCACCACCACCGCCGGGCGATGCGGGTCACCTTGGGCGGCGCGGAACTGTGCGACCATTTGGAGCACCCTTGAGATGGACGGGCATTGGCAGATGACGAGATGATTTTCGAATCGCATGGTGGCTCTTCCTTTACGGCTTTGGTTGAATCCTTCCAACATCGATTCGGCGATCACTCCGAGCGAGTAACCGATGAGTCCGATGCCAATCACCAGGCACGGATAGGCGACGAGGAAGCGACCGACGAAGGTCTTCGGAAAATAATCGCCATACCCGACCGTCGTCATCGTCACCATCGACCACCAAACCGAGTCCCAGAACCCCAGCCCGGGTTGTTTCCCTGACTCGGCGAGATAGAAGGCCGCTCCGAACAGCAAGTTGAGCAGGAGCGCGATGAACAAAGCCGTCCCGACCCGCACCGCGGGCTTGTGGTGCAGGGAGAACCAGCGGCGGAAAAAATGCAGAATCATCGGCCTCAATTCCAGTTATCATCCCAAAAGCGGTCACGGTTGGCGGGTTCGATATAATTTGCAAAGTTGAAATCCGAGGCCGGAGGAAACTCGACCGGGGCGACGACGCGCTCGGATTCATTGCCAGCACCGTGGGAAGGGCCGGTTCCCTTGAGCTCCGCATCCGCGCGAGCCAGCAGCTTGCCGAGCAGCTTTCCTCCTTGCTGCAGAATGTCTTCGGCCACGACTGAACCGTCGATCCAGCCGTCCCCATCGGGATAGCCCAGCTCACTGACATCGGTGGCACTGTTGCAGACGTCCAGGATTTCGTCCCACACGCTTCCTAACAAAAGATCAAACTGCCAACCGGTGGCGTCGCGGCCGAAGCGGTCTTCGCGAATGAAGCTCATGAAAACAATCTCCACGGCGTCGATACCAAGGTGCTCGGCAATGGCGATGCGGACGTCTTCGAAGCGCTCTTGGTGAAGATAGGCTTGCCATTCATCCGGTTCGAGAATCTCGAAGTATCGCTCGAAGGCAAACTCGCCGGATCCCAGATCCACTCCGGAGAAGACATCGAAGAAATAGACAAATCGTGCGTAGCGCTCCATGAAGCGCTTGATGACATTCCGTCCCTCTTCCGTCGGGATGTAGTCTTTCGCTTCGCGGATTTGAATCCACTCTTTGGTCAACAGCCATTCGAGGATGGGCTCAAGATCCGAGTCTTCGTCTTCCAGCCAGAGTTGGAAAACACGCGGATGGTTGATCATGTATTCCAACAGGAAGATTCCGGCAAAGCGGAGTTTCTGTTCGTCAGAAACCGTCCACGGATCGTCGTCAATATCGTCTGGCATGGTTTTCAGGAGAATGTGGCATCGAGCAAAAGGGCGATTCCGATGGCGGCAGCTCCTTCGATGAGGGCCACTCCCCAGTTGCGATCGCGGGCGATCTCCTCGTGAATCCTCGCATCCGGCAGGATGATCAAGTCAACCATCCAGCGGCTGCCGAGGAGAACAAGGAGTGAAATCGGAATCCAGACAGCGAGTGCGACCAGCGAGTCATCACGGCGGATCTGGCCCGAGATGAGGATGGCCAGCGCGATAAGTGTCGCACCGAAGGCGATTCCCGCACCTTCGTTGTTGTGCTCGATTTCATCATGCACGTCGTAGCCGCAGGTCCGTTGATAGATCGCACCCAGCAGGATGAAGCCGAGTTGGCCGATGATGAAGTAAACAAGCGTATCGAGGATTTCCATGGCGTATCCGCCACCTGTGGTGCCGCTAATCGATGCTGAGATCATCAAGGCGGTTCCGATATAAGTCCCTGCCAGAACCGCACCCGTGCCGACGTTGCGGTCCGTGATGAGTTCCTTGTGCATTTCAAACCGGTTGAGGAGGAATTTGCGGTTGATCCATGCCGACAACAGAAGAAGAACCAGCGAGATGATGGTCCATGTCGCAACCGAGATCAAATCACGCCAAATCGTCTCATACGGAGTGCCGCCAGTGATCATCACTCCCCGGATAATGGTGAGCACACCGAAGATGTAACCGGCAGTGGCGATGGCTACTGCCTTGTTGTCGTGCTTGGTGAGCTCTTCGCTGAGGTGGTAGCGGGTGGTGAGGCCCTTGATGGGCTTGGCCAGCAATACGAGCAAAAGTCCGGTGGCGAAGTAGAGGAATGCCGACGAGGTGAAAATTTCCACCACCGAGGTGGTGTCGAGCCGGGTTTGAAGATATTCGTTCACGATGGGAAATGATAAGAGTTACTTGCCGCCGCCAAAGGAGCCGCCACTGCGTGACGAACTGGAACTGCTGGATCGCCCGAAGCCGCCAAAAGAGCTCGTGCTTCGGCTGGAGCTTGAAGAGGTCGAGGAAGTGCTGGACGAAGAACCGAAGGAACGCTGCGAGATGGTCGGGCTGGCAAGCGCCTTGGCCTTGGCAGCGGTTTTCTCGGCATTCGGTGAAAGCGGCGGGTTGGAGATCACTGGGCTTGATGACTTGCTAACAGTTGAGCCCGCGTTGCGCGAAGTCATGCTGCCCGAGTAGCTCCCGTCTGACCGCCGGCTCCAGCCGCCACCGTAACTCGGAGGATAGTTGCCGTAGCCATAAGGTGACGAGTAAACCGGGCGGTTTGAGAAGAGCCATGCCATCAGCAATGCATCCGTCATGCTGAAATTGGAGGTGTGGTAGTTGCCAGGACCGTAAAGCGAAGGACTTCCAGTTGTCTGAATGACCCCGCTTTCTCCATTCTTCTGGAAATCGATGGTCGCGATTTCCTGAACCTTGCCGGGAGAAATCTCGGTCGTGAGTGAAAAGCCCCGCCGGTCTCCACTGCCGTATTCGGTGACATTGATGTAATCGACTTTGCCGTCTTCGTTGAGGTCGATATTGTTGACGGCTTCTGTCTGGTTATTGAGCAGTCGCTCGAAGTCAGCAGCGTCCTTGGATTTCTTTGCCAGCACGGTGACAGCATCCAGATCAAGGCCTTTGGAATACTCCTTGAGAATGACTTCTGCCTGCTTTTCAGGGCTCATCGTTGGCAGGCTTGAGGAGCTTTTGCGGCCACACTGGGAGACCATTGAAAAAGCCACAAACAATGCGAACAGTCCTACGCCGATTTTCGAAAGGGTATTCATTGGATTTCGTCGATATTCCAACCTTGGAGGTGATAGTGGTAAACACGTGGTTGGGTAAGTGAAGTAAAATCTTGATTGGTGGAAACAAGCTGGTTTTTTCCAAAAACGAGCGAGGCAGCAACGAGCTCCGCTGTCAGATAACGGGTGGGGACATCGAGCGTTTTGAGACTGGCGAGCATCTCACGGGTTTGCTCGGCGGATTTCCCGGATTTGGCGATCCACCAGCCCCATTCGCCGAAGGACGGGACGTTATCCCGATAGGGGACAACATCGAAGCCGGCTGCTTTAAGCGTGCGGCCAATGCAAAGATACGCTTCCCTGGCCTGGAAACAGGAACCGGACTGCTGGACGATGACGGCACCGGGATTGAGGGCGCTTCCGAGATGGTCGTAGAAGGGGCGTCCGTAAAGTTTGGCGAGGTCGGGCGAATTCGGATCCGGAAAATCCATGATGACCACGTCGTAGCGTTCCGTGAATGATTTCACGAATTCGGCGGCATCCAAGTTGATAACATGAAGCTTGACGGTCTCGTGGTAGGTGGTGGCGAATCTCTCGTGCTGGCTCGGTTGGTTGCCTTGATAGGCCTCGCCTGGGCTTACTCCGGCTCCGGCTTTCTTGACCACGCGCGGGTCATTCATGCTACCGCCGTTCAGACGGACCAAGTCAGGATCGGTGGTGGCGAGACCGGTCATCATCGGGTCCAGATCGACCAGTGTGACCTCGCGGACATCGGGATATTTCAACACCTCGCGCAGCGCGAGTCCATCGCCGCCGCCAAGGATGAGAATTCTTTCCCGGCGGTCGGCGAGATGCATTGCCGGATGCACGAGGTTTTCATGATAGAGATGCTCGTCCGCCTCGTTGAATTGGAGGTGGCCGTTGATATAACAGCGCACATTGCCGATGCGGTTCTTTGTGAGGACGATGTGCTGGAAAGGCGAGGTGATGGAGGTGATGACAGGATCGCGATAGAGAAACTGTTCAGCTTTCACGGTCAGACTGCGTCCGAGAATGAGACCGACGCTGACAATCACCAGGCCGCCGGCAATTTCAAAAATCCGTGCACGCGGTCGGGCGAGACGCTTCCGATAAAGAAACCAACAGAGGATTGCAGAAACCATTGTCGCCAGACCAACAACGAAGCTGATCCGATCAATGCTGAGATAGCGAACGAGCAGAAATGTCCACAGCAGTGCGCCCACGAGCGCTCCGATATAATCCATCTTGAGCACTTGTGAGAGGTTGATGCGCATGTCCGGCGTGTCTTCCTCGTTGATGCGCATCATCAATGGAATTTCATAGCCGATGAGCATACCCACGCCAAAGGCCAGCGAGTATTGAATGATGATGTAGAGCTGGGGCAGCAGGGCGAATCCGTGAATCATGATCAACGGACCGAATCCGCCGAGCACGGCGAGCATCACCTGGGTGCTGATCAAGCGATCCGCCAACACGTTTGCCGGAGTGTGTTTCTGTACATCCGCGCCCAAGCCCATCGCAAAGAGCATGGTTGCGATCATCGTCGCCCATTGTTGGACCGAGTTTCCCAGCAGATCGGAAGCGATCTTGCTGAGTGTGTATTCGTAGGCGAGTCCGCAGCCGCCGAGCAGGAACATGAGCAGCCCAAGCGCCCACCGCTCATGGCGGCGGGCGGGGGGGATGACAGACTCACAGTTCACCGAGCCAAGTTAGCCACCCGGCTTTGGATGAAAATCAAAAACTCAAATGAATCCAGTTTGTGGGGAATCCTGCAAGAATCAGCCTTGATCGATGGTTTTCTCGGTCTTGGCGTCGATGATGGCGAAGCGTTCGCGGTTGAGGGTTGGGTCGGAGCGGAAGATGAGACGTCCGGAGTGCGAGCGCTCGAGTTCGACGAGGAGTTTGGAGTCCTCGCTCTTGAAACGGTTCAGCACGTCGCTGTTGACGATGACAATGATATCTCCGACAGCATCGCGATGTTTCTGGATGACCGTATTGAGGCGGCGCTGGATCTCGACGGACATGGTCATCGGGGTTTTCACGCGGGCGCGGCCCTGGCAGTAAGGGCAGGGTTCATACATCGAATCCCGCAGCGATTCGTTGAGGCGCTGGCGGGTCATTTCCATCAGGCCGATGGGGGAAATCTGAAGAACCTGGGTCTTGGCCTTGTCCTTCTTGAGGCGATCTTTGATGGCCTTATAAACCGTCTGCTGGTCCTTGCGGTGGCGCATGTCGATCAGGTCGATCACAACCAATCCACCAATGTTGCGAAGGCGGAGTTGACGGGCGACTTCACGGGCGGCTTCGACGTTGGTTTCAAGAATCATCTTGTCCACATCCTTGGAGCCACGGTTGCGGCCGGTGTTGACGTCGATGGCGATGAGGGCCTCGGTTTCATCGATAACGATATAACCGCCACAAGGGAGCCAGACTTGGCGGGAGAAGGCTTCGTCGATTTGTTTCTGGATGCCGATGCGCTCGAAGATCGGTTGGGTGCTGCTGACCATGTGGTGCACGCGGCGTTTGGCGCGGCGCGAGATTTTCCCGGCGATCTGGCGGATCTTCTCGGTGGTCTCGGCATCATCGCAGAGGATCTGGTTCACTTCATCGGTGAGGAAATCGCGGGCGGTGCGCTCGATGAGTCCGGGTTCCTGGAAGATGCAGCAGGGAGCAGGGTTGGCGGCGCGGCGGGCTTCGATTTCATCCCATTGTTCCAGCAGCATGGCAAGGTCGCGCACGAAGTGGCGGGCGCGGGTGCCGGAGGCCACGGTTCGCATGATGATGCCCATGCCTTCCGGCACGGAAAGCTTCTGAACGATCTTACGAAGGCGTGCGCGCTCCTTGGGGTCTTCAATCTTGCGGGAAATGCCGAACTGCTCGGTGTAAGGCATGAGAACGAGATAACGGCCAGCCAGCGAGATATTGGTGGTGACTCGTGGTCCCTTGGTGCCGATGGGGCCTTTGGAAACCTGGATGACGATTTCCGAGCCGATCGGATAGATATCAGGAATGTCCTTGGATGAGATCTTCTTCTGTTGCTTCTTCTTGCTGGCTTCGCGCTGGATTTCTTCCAGGCCGGCATCGAGTGCGGCGGGGATGGCATCCCAAAAGTGAAGGAAGGCGTTCTTGTCCAGGCCGATGTCCACGAACATGGCCTTGAGGCCGCCTTCGATGTTTTTGACACGTCCCTTGAAGATGCCGCCCACGATGTTCTGATCGCCCTCGCGCTCGACGGTGTATTCCTCGAGCACGCCGTCTTCGAGCAAGGCGACGCGGCGTTCGAGTTTCTCCACGTTGACGATGATGCTGTTCCCGCGCATGGGATCCGGCTTGCCGATCCCGAGGAGTCTCTTGATATGTTGAATCATGTTAATGGGTAATGGATGGTAAAGGTTGAAGATATGGGTTTGGGAGAGTTGGCATTCAGGGGTCTGTGACTGGGACGGCACGCGGAATCACGGTGCCTTCCACGTCGATTTCAGGAGTGAAAGTAGGAGTGGGAGTCACGGAAGTATCTGCGGCGGGAGCCGGGGCCGAAGGCAAGACCTCCGCCACCTCGCCGACTTCGTCGCCGGTCTCGCCGACGGCCGCCTCGTCCGCCATGTCGCCCGCATCGATGGCGGCGAGCACATCGGCGGGGAGCGGGATTTCCTCGATGCGATCGGTGTTGCCTGCAAATTCCTTCTGGGGGCGGAGCGGCAGTTTGATTCCCTCATCCTGCGCGAAGAGTCCGCGATAAATCAGGTGGACGAGGGGCCCGCAGACCTTGCCGCCGGAGCCGCCGTTTTGCACGAGCACGCAGACGGCGTATTTGGGTTTATCATAGGGCGCGAAGCTGATGACCCACGAGTTATTGGATTTCTTGCCGTTGTCGGTCGTCTGGGCGGTGCCGGTTTTGGCGGCCACTTCGATTTTTGACATTTTGACTTTTCCGGCAGTGCCGCCCGGGGCGTTGACGGCCATCCACATGCCTCTGCGAATGAGTTCGAAATCGGCGGGTTTGATCCCAGCCTCGATGAGGTCCACCACGATCTTCGGTTGATCGGCGACGAGCGTGGCACCTTCCTCGGAAGTTACTTTGCGGACGATACGAGGTTGATAGTATTTTCCGCCGTTGGCGATGCAGGAGGTCATTGCGCATAACTGCAATGGGGTGGCCATGGTATCGCCCTGGCCGATGGAGACGAAGGCGGTGAGCACCGGCGTCATGACGGCGGAAGGGTTGGCGGCGCGCCATGCTCGGCTGCCGGGCAGGATGCCGGGTTTTTCGCCGGGAAGTTCGATACCGGTGCGTTTGCCGATCCCCACCAACTGGCAACCATCCACCATGTTTTTCCAACCGATGGAGTTGGCGAGTTTGTTGAAATAGGGATTGCACGATTGTTGCAACGCCTTGGAGAGCGTGAGGCTGCCGTGGCTGCCTTTGCTCTGGTTGTAGATCCAGCAGCCGACCTTGTGATTGCCGTAGGCGACATAACCATCGCAGGAAAACGAACGGGATGCCATTCCCTGCAAGGCACCTGCGATGGCGGTGGGCACCTTCATGGTGGAGCCCGGGGCGAACTCGGAGATGGCGCGGTTGGTCAGCGGGGAAAGTTGTTTGTTTTCACTGTAAGCTTTCCAACGGGCGGGATCGATGCTGGGGATGAAGGCATTCGGGTCGTAATCCGGGACCGAGGCGATGGCGAGCACCTCGCCGGTGTTGACATCCATCACCACACCAGCGGCGCGGCCGGCGCGACGCAGCACGTTCTCAAGAAGATATTGTTTCCGTGCGTCGATGGCGAGTTGCACATTCGCGCCGATGCTAGGTTTGGTGTAATCCGACATGCGAATGGTGCGGCCCTTTTCATCCTTGACGATGGTTTTCCGGCCTTCCGGTCCGCGCAGCAGGGTGTCCATGCTGGCCTCCACGCCGGCGATGCCTTTTTCCTCGCCGATGTAATGGTTGAAGAGCCGGGTGGCGCTTTCGGGAACATCGCCTTTTTCCCATTGTTTGAGATAACCGACCACATGGCTGGCAAGTGTGCCGTATGGATACTCGCGCTGTGGGCGGATGTTGAGATAGACGCCGGGGAGATCGAGGTTGTGTTCCGCGAAACGGGCGAAATCCGAGTAGGACAGATCCGCCCGATAGCTGAAGGGGATCAATCCGCCATGGGTGAGAAAATGGATGCGGAGCTCCTTTGAGTTATAGTTTTTCGCGAGGCCGAGTTCGCGGAGGCGGGTGATGATGCCTTCGTTGACGATCGAGACGATATCCTTCTCGGGACGTTGGCGAGGCAGACCTTTTTCCATGGTCAGTCGTTTCACCGTGGGATCATTCTCGTGCTGGGCCAGATAGGTGGCACGGATTTCCTCGAGATTGAACGAGACTTCGTATTTCCGCAGGTTGCGGGCGAGCGTGACTCCGTGGCGATCGGTGATTTCACCACGGATGCCCGGCTCACGCACGGTCACGGTGCGATTGCCGGGGACGAGGTTGAGGAACTCGCTGCGGCGCTCGATTTGGAATTCATGAAGGCGGTTCAAAAGCGCGCCGAAGCCCACGAGCACGAGGGCCGTGAGCAGATAGAGGCGGATGCGGTAACCGGGTTCCATGATATCAGAAGGTGCGGCGGCGGCGGCGGTTTGCTTCCGGATTGATCGAGTGGTCGCAGGTTTTGGCGATGCGGAAAAGCAGCCAGAAGATCACGGGTGAAAACAACATGGTGAGCAGTGCGGAGTAGCCCATTTGCATGATGGTGGGCCGGTTGAGGACGAACTCACCGCGCACGAAATTGATAATAATATACTCGGCGGATAGATAAAGCATCACGGCGATGCCCGAGAGGATGGCGGAGAACTGCCATTTGCCTTGTTTGAAAAGCGGTTGGATTCCCTGCATGAGGAGTCCCATGCCGCCGAAAAGCAGGATTGAATAACCAAAGCGAAGGTTTTCCACCTGCTGGGTATAAACATCCGGGTCACCGCCGTGAGGGCCGAGTGCGCATTGGGCGTCCCAGAAGAAACCACCGATGAACGCGAGCAACAGCATGGTGGGTTGCCCCACCGTCACCGCGCAACAAAGGAAGACCAGCTGCACGAGGAGGATGCGTGAGTGATTGAAACCCGTGAACGCAGGGATGAACTGCTGAACGACGAAGGCCGCCAGCAGGAGCAGGATGGTGATGATGGAGTAGCGGATCACGGATGAATCAGGAGTCGGCAGAGAGGACGACGAAGACCGCTCCCAGATCCGCGAAGTTCACCGACGGACGGACGAGAGCTTCGGAATCCAGTGCGCCTTTTTCGACGGACTCGATGGTGCCCAAAAGGACGTTGGGTTGAAAGATGCCACCGCGGCCGGTGGTGAACACACGCTGCCCGGGACGGACGGCGGCATTGGCGGAAAGGAAACGGAGGCGCAGCATGGGATCGCCATCGAAGCCCCCGCGCTGGCCGCTGAGGATGCCGACTTCCGGCGAGCCCTCGACGCGGGCGGCCACCTGGCATTTTTCATCGGTCAGGAGCAGCACCGAGGAGCGCTCGCCACCATTGTCCACGCGGTCGATTTTCCCCACGAGGCCCTCGTTGGACAGCACGGCGAGCTGGGTGCCGATGCCGCGTTTGGAGCCGGCGTCGATTTCCACCGTTTGCCACCAGGTGGTGGGATTGCGGCGGATGACCCGGGCGGCGACGACGTCGAAATGCGTGGCTTTTTTGAAATCGAGCGCATGCCTCAATTGAACGTTTTCGTATTCGAGGGCACGGAAGCGGGATTCGATGAGTTGCAGGCGTCCCAATTGTCCGCGGGTGCTTTCGAGTTCAGCCTCCAATTCCTTGGAATGGCGCGTCTCTTCGAGGAAGGCGCGCGCCTGGGTTTCCAGTTTCGAGCCGGATTTCAGGAACGGCGACATGGCCGTGTAGTAGGCGTTCTGGATCTCGCGCACGCTGCGATCGCTCCGCGTGAGCGCCCAGACGGCGCCTGCGAGGAACAGCAGCAATGCGATGAGATTGAGCGGCTTCATGGCCGGAAATTGCCCAAAGGAGCCGCGTTCAGCGGTCCGAATTGGTGACCCGCTTCAGGAGGGAAAGCTCCTGAAGCGCCTTGCCAGTGCCTTCGGCCACGGCGCTGAGTGGGTCCTCGGCGATGTGGACGGGAAGCCCGGTTTCCTCGCGAAGAAGGCGGTCAAGCCCCTTGAGCAACGCTCCTCCGCCAGCCAGCACGATGCCCCGGTCCACGAGGTCGGCAGCGAGTTCCGGCGGGCAGCGTTCGAGAGTGGTGCGGACGGCATCAACGATGGTGCTGAGCGGGTCCGCCATGGCCTCGCGGATTTCCTGCGAGGTGATGGTGATGGTTTTGGGAAGTCCTGCAACGAGGTCGCGACCTTTGACCTCCATGGTGAGTTCCTTGGGCAGCGGGGCTGCGGAGCCAAGGCGGATTTTGATGTCTTCGGACGTGCGCTCACCGATCATCAGGTTGTAGGCGCGCTTCATGTATTGGATGATGGCCTCGTCGAGTTCGTCGCCTGCGGTCCGCACGGAGCGGGCGTAAACGATGCCGGAGAGGGAAATCAGCGCCACTTCCGTGGTGCCGCCGCCGATGTCCACGATCATGTTGCCGGAGGCGTCCTGGACCGGAAGTCCCACCCCAATCGCTGCTGCCATGGGTTCCTCGATCAGGTAAACCTCGCGCGCCCCGGCCTGCTCGGCGGATTCGCGCACGGCGCGGCGCTCGACCTCGGTGATGCCGGACGGGATGGCAATGAGCACCCGCGGATTGGAGCGGCGTCCCTTGTTCACCTTGCGGATGAAGTGGCGCAGCATCGCCTCGGTGACCTCGAAATCAGCGATTACCCCATCCTTGAGGGGGCGGATCGCTACAATATTGCCCGGCGTCCGGCCGAGCATGCGTTTGGCATCGTCTCCGACGGCGAGCACCTCGTTGGTGCCAGCCTTGACCGCTACGACGGACGGCTCGCGCAGCACGATGCCGTGGTCCTTGACATTGATCAGCGTGTTTGCGGTGCCCAGATCGATGCCGATATCATTGGAAAACAAGTTTCCGAAAAGCTTTTTGAACATGGAAGGTGTTGAAAATGAGAGAAAAGGGTGAAAGGTCAAAGGTCCGAGTGGCTGCCAACTGTTTGCGTGATCCTGGCCACCGGCCGCGAGGGATCAAAAATTTTAGCTGGGAACTACTGGGAAAAGCAGGCGATGTTCCCCGCATCCATTGCTGGCGTCAAGCCGGAATCCTCTGATTGCCGGGGGGGCGGCGCTATCCCGATACCGGTCCCCAGCGGCGTGGATCGGCGGATTCCAGCCAACCGATTTTCCTGCTCCCGTTTGTTACAAATCGGTGCTAGTCCACGTTTCAGTTCACACTCACCCAACCCGCTACCCCAAGACCCCATGCCCAACCCCTGGACCGGAAAAGGAAATCCTTACACACGCACAGAAATCATCGACCGCCTCCAGGACACTGTTTCCAAGGGCCAGGCCATCATCGCCGCCGGGGCCGGATCCGGCATCAGCGCCAAGTTCATCGAAAAAGGCGGCGCGGACCTCATCATCATCTACAACTCCGGCCGCTTCCGCATGATGGGTCACGGCTCCACCGCCGGGCTCATGGCCTACGGCGACGCCAATGCCATCGCCATGGAAATCGGCGAATACGAGGTGCTCCCCATCGTCGAGGAGATCCCCGTCATCTGCGGCGTCCACGCCACCGACCCGCGCCGCCGGATGTGGCACTGGCTTGGCAAGGTCAAGGACATGGGCTTCTCCGGCGTGAACAATTTTCCCACCCACACCATCGTGGACGGGCACTTCCGCGGGGTGCTGGAGGAAACCGGCATGAGCGTGAAGAAGGAATTCGAAATGGTGGCCCTCGCCCGCCGGATGGACATGTTCTCCATCGTCTACGTCGGTTCGCCCGAGGAAGCGGTGGAAATGGCCAAGGCCGGGGCAGACGCCATCATCGCCCACGTCGGCACCACCGTCGGCGGCTCGATCGGCGTCACCAATGCGGTGGTCAGTTGGGATCACACCATCCAACAAACCCAGGCCATCATCGATGCGGCCAAGACGGTTAGAAATGATATCTTCTATCTCTGCCACGGCGGCCCGATCAACACGCCGGAAGATGCGGACCGCGTGATCCAAGCCACCGATTGCGTGGGCTTTGTCGGCGCCTCCAGTCTGGAGCGCATGAGTGTGGAGGAATCACTCACCAACCTGACCAAACAATTCAAATCCATCCCGCTGGGCAAAAAATCCTGATATTGTCTATTGGAGTTCATATTACTTTCTTTATTATATCATGACCACCATCGCGGTTCTCGGCACTCTCGATTCCAAAGGCGTGGAACACGCCTATCTCGCAGACATCATTCGCGCCAAGGGACATGAAGTGATGCTGATCGATGTGGGAACCGGCACGGAACCGACGGTCCAACCTGATATCACCCGCGAGGAAGTCGCGCAGGCGGCAGGCATCGATCTCGCAGAAATCCAATCGCGCCACGATCGCGGCGAATGCGTGGTCGCAATGAGCCAGGCCGCCCCTGTGATGCTGGCAAAACTCGCGAAGGAAGGAAAAATCCACGGCGTCGTCTCACTCGGCGGCGGGGGCGGCACTGCGATCGCTACTGCGGCCATGAGAGAATTGCCGCTGGGTTTTCCGAAGTTGATGGTTTCCACCCTGGCCAGCGGAAATGTCGCGCACTACGTCGGCATCAAGGACATCGTGATGATGCCCAGCATCGCCGATATCGCCGGGCTCAACCGCCTCTCGCGGCTCATCTTCCACCGCGCGGCAGGAGCCATTTGCGGGATGGTCGAGGCAGCCCCGGATGTTGGCGATGCCCGCCCGCTCATCGTCGCGAGCATGTTTGGAAATACGACCGCCTGCATTACCGAGGCCAAGCGCATTCTCGAAGAAGCCGGCTACGAAGTTCTCGTGTTCGCCGCCACCGGTGCCGGCGGCCGCTCGATGGAGGCGCTCATTGAAAGCGGCATGGTCGCGGGCGTGCTCGACCTCACCACCACTGAGTGGGCGGACGAACTGGTCGGTGGCGTGCTCAGCGCCGGGCCCACCCGCCTCGATGCCGCCGCGAAGGCCGGAGTGCCTTGCGTGATCGCCCCCGGTTGCCTGGACATGGTGAATTTCGGCGAAAAGGAATCGGTGCCGGGAAACTTCGCGGACCGCACCTTTTACATCCACAACCCGCAAGTCACCCTCATGCGGACCAGTCCCTCGGAATGCGCCCAACTCGGCAGCATCCTCGCGGAAAAAATCAATCGATACACCGGCCCGGTCACCGTCATGATTCCGGAAAAAGCCATCAGCGTGATTTCAGCCGCCGGGCAGCCTTTTCACGATCCCGTGGCCGATGCCTCCTTGTTCGACGCCCTGCGCGGCCAGTGCCGGAAACCGGTGGAAACCCATGCGTTGGAAATCAATGATCCGGCATTTGCAGCCGCTTGTGCCCACAAACTGTTGAGCAGTCTTGGCGCTTAGAGACTGCGGGAAACGCCTCAAATACCTTGCCGCCCGTCTTTCCATTCCACAAAGTCCCCGCGAAATCATGGCTCCCTGGCAAGCACTCATCCTTGGCGTGATCGAAGGGATCACCGAATACCTCCCCATCAGCTCCACCGGCCACTTGCTGGTGGCCCAGCACCTGATGGGCATCGGCACCCAGACCGCTCAGGAAAAAGCAGCGGCGGATACCTTTGCCATCTGCATCCAGGGCGGGGCCATCCTCGCCGTGCTCGGCCTCTATTACAAACGCGTCATCCAAATGATCCTCGGCGTGCTCGGCAAGGATCCGGAAGGCTTGAAACTCGCCATTTCCATCATCGTCGGATTTCTTCCCGCCGCGGTGATCGGAACCCTGCTCAACGATTGGATTGAGGCGAAACTTTTCGGAACCTGGCCGGTGATTTTCGCGTGGGTTTTCGGCGGGGTCATCATCCTCGCCACCGCCTGGTGGGCACGGCGCGGCCCGCAGCGCGGCGACAAGGGCAAGGACCTCCTGGAACTCACCTGGAAAATGGCGCTCGTCGTCGGACTCCTGCAATGCGTCGCCATGTGGCCGGGCACCAGCCGCAGCCTCATGACCATCGTCGGCGGGCTGCTCGTCGGCTTGTCGGTGAAGGCCGCAGTCGAATATTCATTCCTGCTCGGCTTGCTCACTCTCACGGCAGCCACCGCCAAGAAAGCGGTTTGGAAAGTGCATGACATCGATCCCATCTACGACGTCTGGTTCGGTGGTTCCAAACTGATGTGGGACACTTATGGTCCCATCCCCCTCATCCTGGGCATCCTTGCCGCCACCGTCTCTGCAGCCTTGGCGGTCAAGTGGTTGGTCAGTTATCTCCAAAGCCACGGACTCTCCCTCTTCGGCTGGTATCGCATTTTCATCGGCACCCTCATCGGAGGCCTCTGCGCTGCCGGCATTCTCAACGTATGATCCACCCCATCAACCCATCTTCCTTGCCCATATGGATACCTTGACATCAAAAACCTACATCGCAGTGGACCTCGGCGCTGGCAGCGGCCGGGTCATCGCCGCCACCACGGATTTCCACAAAATCGAACTGGAGGAAGTCCATCGTTTCGACAATCCCGGCACCGACCTGCCCGGCGGTTCGTTTTGGAACGTCATCGGCCTGTATCGCGAAATCCTCGAAGGATTGCGCCGCGCCGTGGAGAAACACGGCGACAAAATCGTTTCCATCGGCATCGATACCTGGGGTTGCGATCATGGATTGTTAGGTCCGGATGGTGCTTTGTTAGGGCTCCCTCACCAGTATCGCGACCCGCGTTTCGAAGGCATGGCCGAGGTGATGCACGGGCTGATGAGCGAGGCGGAAATCTACGCCAACACCGGAGTGAAGACGAATTTCTACAACAGTTCGCTGCATTTGCTCGCGGAGGCTCAAAAGAAGAGCCCGTCATTGTTTGAGGCGGAAACCTTGTTGTTTGTGCCGGACTTGCTGGCTTACTGGCTCACCGGGCGCAAGGCAGTCGAGCGGACGGTGGCATCCACCTCGCAACTGCTCGATCCCCGCACCGGCGATTGGGCCTGGCCGGTGATCGATGCGCTGGGACTTCCCCGCAAGGTGTTCGGCGAAATCGTCGCTCCCGGCACGGTGCTGGGTCCCGTGCGCGAGGCCGTTGCGTCTTTCATCGGAAAATCCGGCATTCCAGTGGTGGCCACCGCATGTCACGACACGGCATCCGCCGTCGCCGGCATTCCCATGCAGGGAGCCGGGAACCTTTGGTTGTCTTCCGGAACTTGGTCCATCATGGGCATCGAGTCGGAGGTGGCGATCACCACGGAGGCCGCCCTTTCAAACGGGTTCTGCAACGAATTGGGCGTCAACGGCAGCGTGCGTTTCCTCAAAAACATTGCCGGCCTGTGGTTGATCCAAGAATGCAAACGGCAATGGGAACTCGACGGCCATTCCTTCGACTACGCTACCATGGCTTCCATGGCGGAGGCGGCAACTCCCTTCAGTGCGTTCATCGATCCCGATGATCCATGTTTCGCCAGCCCCGGCGGCATGCCTTCCAAAATCCAGCAGTGGTGCGAAAAAACCGGCCAAACCGTGCCGCAGGACCCCGGAGCCATTCTCCGCGTGGCCACCGATTCCCTCGCGCTGAAATACCGCACCGTCTTCGAAAACATCCGCACCCTCACGGGCACGGACTTCACCCGCCTACATGCAGGCGGCGGTGGAATCCAGAATGAAACCCTCAGCCGCGCGACCGCAAATGCCTTGGGCATCGAGGTGGTGGCAGGGCCGGTGGAAGCCACGTCTTGCGGCAATGTGATCATGCAAATGATTGCAACCGGCCACTTGGCAGACTTGCAGGCCGGGCGTGAGTTGATCCGCCGTTCCTTCGATTTCCGCATCTATCAACCGCAGGAAACCGCCGAATGGGATCAGGCCCACGCGAGATTCACCGCGCTTCTCGCGCAAGGCTGAGTTTTCTGCTGCGTCGCTAACAACCGCATGCAATCCTCTGGGATTGGGTGACCCTTCGTGCTGTCATCGCGCCGGTGCCACTTCAAAAAATCAAGCTCACCCTCGCCTTCGACGGTTCCGCCTATCACGGCTGGCAATCGCAGCGATCCGGCCGCGGGGTGCAGGACGCCGTGCAGGCGGCACTCGCGCACGGCTTTGGCTCAGCGCTGCCGGTGGTGGGCTCAAGCCGCACGGACACCGGCGTGCATGCCCGGGGATTGGTGGCGCATTTCGAGGTGGCGGCGGAACAACTCAGAATGCCGATCCATCATCTCCCGCTGGCCATCAATGCCTGGTTGCCCGAAGATATCCGGGTGATGGATGCCACCTTGGTGTCACCGGCCTTCCACGCGAGATTCGATGCCTCCGGCAAACAATACCGCTACCGGATCTGGAACCATCATGCGATGAATCCCTTGTTGCGCTCCCAGGCATGGCATGTTCCTCGGCCACTGGATCTCGCTGCCATGCGTGAAGCGGCAGCGATGTTGGTCGGACGCCATGATTTCCGCGCATTCACCTCCAATCGGGGTGCTTTGTTAGAAGATGCGGTGCGCACCGTCACGAGATGCAGCATTCGCAAAGCAGGCCAGGAAATGATCTTCATCATCGAGGGCAGCGGGTTTTTATATAAAATGTGCCGCTGCATCGTGGGCACGCTGGTTCAAGTGGGAGAGTTGAAATTTTCCCCCTCGGACATCCAACACATGCTGGAGGGCAAGGACCGCCGCAACGTGGGAATGAATGCCCCCGCACAGGGATTGATCCTTTGGGAAGTCATCTATCAAAAAGCTCCGGCAGATGCCGCTTGCCCGGAGGAGCACAACTCCTAGGCTTTCCACGCATCCATGATGCACAAAGGCGCAGGCCCATCCTATCACCATCCACACATCGATCCATGCAGTTTGCCTATCTCTTCGCCCTGGTGAATCCAGGTTCGGAAACCGCACTCAAGTTGGAAGTCGAGACGATGGGGCTCGGATGGCGTCCATCGTATCAACGCCGTGGATTCGTGACGTTCAAGACCGACGGTGGATTCGGCATCGACTCGCTGGATGCACCACTCGCCTGCGCGCGGCGTTTGTGCCTTTCGCTCGGCAAGGCGGCCACTGGCGAGGAGGCGGCCGATTTGATTTTCCAAGCAAACCAAGAATACCGGATGGATCCATGGATCGTCCAGCAGGCGAGGTATTTCGAGCGACGAATGGAAGGGATTCAGGGACATCTGCTTCCACAACCCTGGCAATGGGTGGGAACCACCGTGGAGCTGGGGTCGGGTGAATTTTGGGCAGGCATTCACCGTCATGCGCCGCAACACAGCGCTTATCCCGCAGGCGACTCGGGCTTGGTGATGCCAGCGGATTCGCCATCACGGGCATGGCTGAAGTTGGAAGAAGCCGTGCGTTTTTTCGGATTGGAATTCACGCCGGAAGACATCGTCGTCGAATTGGGATGCGCCCCCGGAGGCGTGGTGCTCGCGCTCTTGAACCGTGGTGTTTCGGTGATCGGAGTGGATCCTGCAAAAATGGCGGATGTCGTCATGGCGGCGGCCATTCCGGACAGGGAGGCGCAAACACAGGACTCCTCATGGTTCTATCATTGTCGCAAACCAGCGGCCCTCGTCAGCAAGCGCGACCTTGGCAAGGGCGTGACCTGGTTCATGTCCGACATGAATCAATCGCCCGAAGTGGTTCTCAAGGAATGCGCAAGATTCTGCCGCATGGCGCCATCCATTCGTGGAGTATTGATCACGCTCAAACTCACCGAAATCACCCAGGTCGCGGACAAAGCAGGCTGGTTCGCAAGTTTGCACGAAATGGGTTTCTCCACCGTGCGCCTTCAGCAACTTGCTGTCCATCACAAGGAGTTTGCCCTGCTTGCCCTGAGGTGAGGCTGGCGTCGCTGCCACGCTGTTCGCCTTGCGGGAAAGCCCGACGACTCTCCGGCAAAAAGCGAAGTTCATTCTCGCCTCCGATGCCTCGAATGGGGCCGGACCGATCACGATCCGCGCGCCCGTTTCTGCAATTTTTCCCTGCGAAAATACACCAAACCCCTCAAGGTCCGTATTGCACGCTGCCCGTCTTCCGTTCCAAAGTCCCTCCGCGCAGGCTAACTCTGCGGAAAAAACTCTTCCATCCACAAAACCATGTCTCTGACCATCAAGCCCAAGTCCGAATGTGCCTTCGATCAAATTTCACTCGGCGAAGTGATGCTCCGTCTCGATCCCGGTGAAGGCCGGATCCGCACGGCGCGCCAGTTCAGCGTCTGGGAAGGTGGCGGCGAATACAACACCTCGCGCGGCTTGCGCAAATGCTTCGGCTACAAGACCGCCGTGGTCACCGCCTTCGTGGACAACGAAGTGGGCCACCTCGTAGAGGACTTCATCATGCAAGGTGGCGTGGCCACCGACTTCATCCAGTGGCGCGAGGACGATGGCATCGGCCGCAACGTGCGCAACGGACTCAATTTCACCGAGCGCGGCTTCGGCATCCGCGGAGCTGTCGGAAATCCGGACCGCGGCAACACCGCTGCCTCCCAACTCAAGCCCGGCGATATCGATTGGGATCACATCTTCGGCAAGCTCGGCGTGCGCTGGTTCCACACCGGCGGCATCTTCGCCGCACTCTCGGAAACCACCGCCGCCCTCACCGTGGAGGCCGTGAAGGCCGCCAACAAATACGGCACCATCGTGTCCTACGATCTCAACTACCGCCCCTCGCTCTGGAAAACCATCGGCGGCCTTGCCAAGGCGCAGGAAGTGAACCGCGAGATTGCCAAATACGTCGATGTCATGATTGGCAACGAAGAGGACTTCACCGCATCGCTCGGTTTCGAGGTCGAGGGCGTGGACCACAACATTTCCGCCATCGAGCTGGATGCCTTCAAGGCCATGATCGAGACCGCGGTGAAAACCTTCCCGAACTTCAAAGTCGCCGCCACCACCCTGCGCGGTGTGATTTCCGCCACGGTCAACGATTGGTCCGCCATCCTTTGGCACGACGGAAAATTCCACGAATCCCGCAAGTATCCCGGTCTTGAGATCCTCGACCGTGTCGGCGGTGGCGACAGTTTCGCCTCCGGCCTGCAATTCGGTTTCCTGGAATTCAACGATGCCCAGAAGGCCGTCGAATACGGAGCTGCCCACGGTGCTCTCGCCTCGACCACCCCCGGCGACACCTCGATGGCCACCCGCAAGGAAGTCGAAAAACAAATCGGCGGCGGCGGTGCCCGCGTGGTGCGCTGAGTAGGTGATTCCCTGCGCCCGCCGGGCTCTCATTCAAGGACTCCGGAAGTTTCCCGGGGCCTCATTCCGATTCCACGCGGAAGAAGGCCTTGGGGAGATTCTGGAGCGGAGTAGGAAAGCCGAAGGTGTGGCTGGTGGTGGGGCCTTGGGATTCGATGTCTTGGGCCGCTTCGTGAGGGAAGGAAGCGAGATCGGCAGAGCCGGTGATGCGGTAGATCCATCCCGGTGATGAGGACCAGGTGATGGTGCCGGAGTTGGTGGCGGGAGAGAAGGTGGAGCTTTGCACTTCCAGCTCATTCCGCAGGATGCCCAGCACGCGGGTGCTGTAGTTCGTGTAGGTGGTATAAACTCCGTTGAACCAGAGCACTGCGTGGTCGTAGCCATGTTTTTCCGGAACGATGGGCCGGAAATTGTCCGCTGCGGAGTTCACGGTGATTTGCTCCCAAGTGAAGGTGAGCCCGCCATCAGCTGTGACGCCGCGCCAGATTTCGTAGCGCTCGGCACTGCGCAAAGGCACGGAGGTGATGTTGGTGAGATTGAAGGGGTTCGCCGCGTTGGAAGAGATATAAACCACGTTCGGGTTGGCGGGATCGAGGGTCATGCCGCCGCCGTAATCGTCCTCTGCGGAATAGAGCGGCCTGCCGCCATGGGCGATGAAGCGTCTTACCCAGGCAGTGCCATTCCAGCGGGCATAGTAATAATAGATGCGGTCATGATTCCAGCCACTGCCGGTGACGTTGTCGGACTGCACTTGAAACACGCACACCGGATTCCCGTTTGCGCCGTAGTGCACGTCCCAAGTCCAGCCGCGGCCGCCGGGAATCCATTGGTCGGGGCCCTGGCCGGGTCCCCATGCGGCGTTGGAATACTGATAGATCACCGAGCCCCGTTGGCCGCCTTCGTGATCGAGCGGCAGGTTGGCATAAGTATCAATGAGCGCTCCGGCGGTGTTGCGGAAGGCTCCGGCCTGATAGAACATGTGATAAACGGAGTTATCGACATCGCGCGGGTGGCCATCGGTGTAAATCAGGTCGATGCGGTCCACGCCATTCGAACAATAACGCGGATAGGGTCTCACGCCGCCTGCACCGACGCTGATGAACTGGGTGGACGACTGCCAGGTGGCTCCGAGGTCATCCGAGATGGTGATGGTGGGGTTGAAGTTGATATTGCGGTGGAAGTTATAAATCCGGTTGGACTCGCCGCTGAGCAGATAGGTGTTGTTGTAGGTGTTGTTGGCGGTGAGCGGACGGATGATTTCCGGTCCCCAATCGGCGTTGGAGGATGGCAGGTTGACGAGTGATGTGCGCTGATAGAACTGCGAACCGCCAAGGTGCTTGGCATAGAGGATCATCAGTTTTCCATCGGGCAGCACGGTGAAGGAGGGGTTGTTGTGATCATCCTGCTGGCGGGAATTGGCCGTACTGATGGTCATGTGGAAGGCCTCGTTGGTGGCGGGATCGTAGCGGGTGACTCCGTAGTCGCCGTTGGCCCGGACGTAACCGCTGAAGAGCGATCCCTGATGGAAAATGGCGCGTTCATCATTGAACCAGGTCCACGCGCCATCGGGAGCGATGGCGAGGGAGTTGCCCGGCAGCGGCGGCACGGATTGGGGATGGAGCGGATTGGAATTTGCCGCCACTTCATCGCCATCGCTGTGGGTGTCGCCATCGGTATCGGCGAGATAGGGATTGGTTCCCAAGGTTTGCTCTTCAGCGTTGGTGAGGCCATCGCCATCTTCATCGGCGCTGGGACTGAGTGGAGTGACGGCTCGGTAGGCAATGCCGTCATACCAGGTGCGCGTGTCCTGGGCGACGCCGGCGAGGTCATCGATGTAGATGCGAATTTCGCCATTGGCATTGCTCATGGCAGTGCCGAGCGGGGCGCGCAGGAGGGTGCGGTCCGCCTCGGTGAACAGCGGATTCAGAACATAAGTGAGTCCGGAAGCCAGCGCTCCGCGGGTGGCGGTGCCGCCGGCGTTGTTGTCGGACGCGAAGTGGGTGAGGGGGGAGGTAGGGAGAAAATCATCGGCGAGGTTGGTGGGTGTTCCGTTGTTTTGTATAGCGGCGGCGCTGGTGCTGGCTTTGATGCGCCAATTGCCGGTGGCGGCATCCCAGAAACAGGCGTGGAGGATATAGCCGGTATTCGGTGCGAGGCCGGTGAGAGTGGTGATGAGCAATGGAGCGTTTTCCGATCCGTCTGCCCCGGCTTCGAGCACGTTGCCGCTGTTGCCAAGGGTGCGGGTTTCCCAATTGTTATCGAGGATCGTGTTTCCCTGAGCTGCGGGAGCGAAGGTTTGGCCATCGTGGCGGATGGTATTGGCCAGCGAGGCATCCACATAGGTGAAGGCGAGCGTTGGCGGGGCGACGACGGGTTCGAACGAGATGCCATCATACCAGGTGCGCAGATTCACATCCGCCGAGGGAAAATCATCGATGAAGATCTCGATGCGGCCGTTTCCATCGGCTGTGGCGGTCCCGATGAGTCCCGCCATGTTGGTGGCGGTGCCTGCGAAGAGGGTGGGGGCGGTGTCGTAGCTCAGCGAGTTCGCGAGCACTGCGGCGGTGGCTCCGGCGAGGGCGTCAGGAGCATTGCCGAATAGAGTGAGGCTCCCGGCGCTGAATCCGGCGCGGACGTTCCATTTTTCCGTGGTGGATGCGGTTTTCTCGAAGAAATGCACATAGACGCGATAGCTTTGGCCCGCGTTGAGCCCGCTGATGGTGGTCTTGATTTCCGGAGACGGGTTGATGCCCTCGAAGATGGTATTCTGCGAGCCGAAAGTGGCGTTGTCCCGCTGCCTCCAAGTGGTTGCTCCAGTGGTGTCATCCGCGATCAAGGTGCTGCCATTGGAGAGAGTGGTGTTTCCTCCCACGCCATCTACCGCGTCCAAATAGGTGAGGCCAGCGTGGGCGGTGGTGGTGGAAACGAGGAATCCGAGGAAGCTGCGGAGGAGGCGGGTAGGTGGCATGAGATGGGTGAGAACGGAGACTTGGGAACGGAAGCAAGCATCTCGAGTAGCTCCGGAATCAAGTCCCGAAGCTCCGGTGCTTTGCTGTTTCTGGATAGGCCTGTCGAGGATCAATCAGGGATGACGACGAGGCGAACGAAGATGCTGTCCTCACCGGTGGGCAGGGTGTAGGTGAGGGCACCTTCGGGACCGTCGGTGTTATTGCTGAGATTTCCGACAGCGACATCGTTCCAGAGGGCGAGATTGGTCGAGGTCTGGATCTTGAACTGGGTGCCGTAGGCGGAGGCGGGAATGTTGCCGCCATTGGTCCAGGTGATCGCACCAGCGGTGATCTGAGGGTTGGCGGTGAAGCCGGCGGGGGAGTTGAGGAAATACTCAACGCCGTTTTCAACTCCATCGAGGTCGTGATCTTGATTCGGATCTCCACCGCCTGCATTGGTGGCGGCCCACGAACCATAGCCGGAGCCGCCGGTGGTTGTGAGGACCGCTTGTTGGCCGGTGCCGCCGGCGATGATGTTGACGGTGTAGCCGGGAGGCAGGGTTCCGAAGGTGCCGGTGATGCTGGTGCCCTCGGCGATGACGTAGGAGGCTTCGGTGAAACCACCGCTGAGAACCTGGACGGTGAGGGTGGTGGAGCTGAGGTTGATTGCGCCGGTGGAGACGATTTTGTCGCCAGCTGCGCCATCGATTTCAATGGCCAGAGTGCCAGTGAGGGTGGCGGTGCCGGTGGTGAGGGTGCCGGTTCCCGCGCCGGGGGCGACGGTGCCGCTGGCGGTGATGCCATTGGTGATGGAGCCGGAGCCGGACAGCGTGGCGGAGGGCTGGATGGTGACGAGCGGGGTGGCGCTGAGTGAGCCGTTGACGCGGAGTGTGCCGGCGCTGACCAGGGTGGCACCGCTGTAGCCGCAGGTTCCGGAGAGGGTGAGCGAACCGGTCCCGACCTTGGTGAGAGCGAGGCTCTTGGTGACGCCATTGGTGATGATGCCCGCGAACTCGGTATTGGTATTCAGCGCGCCAATTTCCAGGGTGGTGAGGCCGGTGGCGGTGTTGCCGCCGCGGAAGAGGGAGTTTGCCACTCCGGAAAGCGAGCCGAGCTGCAAGGTGTAGTCGCCGTTTCCAGAGGCGATGAGTCCCTGCGACGAGCCTTGGTCGGTGGCAATATGATAACTCGCGGTGGCGCTGGTGGCGGTGCCATTGGTAAAGCCAGCGGAGACGACGCTCGTGTTGTGGGTGAAACTGCCATTGAAGCCGCTGAAATCGCCAGACACGGTGGCGTTTCCGGTGTTCACGATGTTTCCTCCTCCGGTGACGGTATTGGTCAGCGGGAGGTTCCTGTTGATGTTGAGGGTGGTGCCGGTACCGATGGCGATGCTGCCGGTGCCGAGTGAGCCGTTGGCCGCCAGGGTGAGCGTGCCGCCGCTGAGGGTGGTACCACCACTGTAGGTGTGGGTCCCGCTGAGGGTGAGTTCGCCCGCGCCGGATTTGGTGAGATTGCCGGTGCCGGAGATGGGATAGGCGGCGGTATGGGTGCCTTCGAGTTGATACGCGAGGGTGCCGTTGTTGGTGACGGCGGAGGTGTTGGCAATCGAGCCATCGGTGCCGCCCGCGCCGAGGGCGAGGGTGCCGCCGTTGATGGTGGTGGCACCGGTGTAGTTGTTGATGGTGAGCAGAGTGGTAGTGCCGCTGCCGTTTTTGACGAGTGAGCCTGCGTTGATGCCGCCACTGCCTCCGACCGTGTAGGCAAGAGTGCTGTTGTTGAAGGTGGTGGACAGCGGGCTGACGCCGCCGGAGATGTTGATGTTGGTGGTGCCGGTGGCGTCGTCATCGAAAAGGACAGCGTCGCCTTCGAGATAATCGGTGGAAGTATTGGCGGAAACGAGTTTCCAGTTTTTGTTCGCGCCAGTTGAGCCAGCGGTCCACTCGCCGCTATCGAGACCGGTCCACTTGGGCACATCGGTGGCGATGACGAGATCGATGGAGGTATCGATCGCGTTGTTGACGATGCTGCCGGTGCCGCGATTGCCTACGGGGAAGGCACCACCGGGGAAGGAGCCGCTGCCGGTGATCGAGCTGTAGTCGATGAGTTTGTAGGTGCCGTTGTTGAGCAGGTTGCTGTTCAACAACTCGACGGAGACCGCGCCATTGACGGTGAGTGCGCCGGTGGCGATCTGCGGGCTGGTGGGATTGAAGTTGTTGAGATCGAACACCAAACTGGAAGCGCCCATGGTCAGGCTGGCATTGGTGAGGATGGTGGCATTGGCGGCGGGGGCCTGGATATCGAGGGTGGCTCCGTCGGCGAGGGTGAATGCGCTGGTGGGGAGGTTTTTGGCGGAGGAGGTGAAGCGCAGGGTGCCGGCATTGATGGTAGTGGCACCGTTGTAGGTGCAGGGACCGGAAAGCGTGAGGATGCCATCGCCGACCTTGGTGAGTGCGAGAGTTCCGCCGCCGCCGCCGAAGGTGCCAGCGAATTCGGAGTTGAATCCGAGGTTTCCGATTTCGAAGGTGTTGGTGCCGGTGACAGCGCCGACATTGCGGACGAGCGAGGCGGTCACGCCGCTAAGGGATCCCATGGGAAAGGTGTTGGTGCCGGACACGACTCCGGCGAGGATTCCTTGGGCGGTGGCGTTGCCGATGGTGATTTCGTAGGCTGCGTCCTTACTGCTGCCGGTGGTGGTGTTGATTACGGTGGAGGATCCGGCGCTGCTGTGACGGAAGATTCCGTTGAAACCGGTGAGGTCTCCGCTGATGGTCGTGGTTCCGGCGGTGTTGGTGATCACTCCGGCGCCGGTGGTGGTTTGGGCGAGGGTGATGGTTTTGTTGAGATTGAGGTTGGCTCCGGATGCAACGGTGAGCGCTCCCGAGCCGAGGCCGCCGCCGCCGGTGACGGTGATGGTTCCGGAATTGATGGTGGTGGAGCCGGTGGAGGTATTGGCTCCGGTGAGGTTCAGGTTGGCGGCACCCTCCTTGACCAGTCCGCCGCTGCCGGAGATGGGGTAGGGGGCGGTTTGGCCATTGTTGGAGAGATAACGCAGGGTGCCGTTGTTGAGGACGGAGGAGGAACTTCCAATGGTGCCTTCGGTAAAGCTGCTGCCGAGTTGAAGGGTGCCGGCGTTGATGGTGGTGATGCCGGTATAGGTATGGGTGCCAACAAGCGTGGTGACTGCGGTGCCATTCTTGGTGAGTGATCCGGTGGAAATCCCGCTGCCGAGGCTGTCGATCACATAGGCGACGCTGCTGTTGTTGAAGGTGGTGGAAACGGGGCTGACGGAAGTGGAGATGGTGACATCTCCCTGGGTGACCGCGACGTTGCCGCTGCCGAGGTTGTAGGTGTCATTGAAAAGGACCGAATCGCTGGCCCAAAAGTTGGTGGCGGATTGCGCGGTTTCACGGACCCAATTGTTAGGCCCTGTGTTGTCACCGCTGGCGATTGTTTCCCAGAGATCGCTGCTGGTGCCGGTCCAGGCAATGGATTCTCCGGAAATGGTGACGGCGATGTTGTTTCCGCTGATCTGCAAGGGTCCGGCGCTTTGCCGTTGGCCGAGACCGCTGAGGTTGGCCGTGAAATCCGAGGCGCTGCCAGTGAAGGATCCGAAGCTGATGAGATTGAGGGTGCCATTGGGCAAGGTCCCCGGCAAGTTGAGGATGACCTGGCCATTGGCGGGGGTGGTGGCAAGGGCTCCGGTGACGGCGAGCGGAGTGGTGCCGTTGTGGGAGAGGTTGACGGTGGCAGCTCCGCCGAAGCTCAGCGAGGCGGCAGTGAGTGGGGTGAAGGTGCCATTGCCATTGGCGATGGTGGCGTTGAGACCGCCTCCAACGGTGACCGCGCCGAGGCTGCCAGTGCCGTCGAGCGTGCCTTGCATCAGGTTGAGCGGAACAGTGGACGCAACGGTGGAGGTGTGAAGGTATTTGGCATTGGCTCCGTTGATGGTGAGTCCGCTTGAGGTGTTGATGCTGCCGGTTCCAGTCACGAGGAGAGTTCCACCGGCGATGGTGGTGACACCCGTGTAGGTGCTCACGCCGGGGAGTGTGACGGTTTGGTTCCCTGCGATGGTGACGGCACTGGCTCCGGCCGGGTTGTTGAGGATGGCATTGCGCAGAGTTATGCCCGCTGTCATGGGGGCGAGGACGAGATCCCGATTTGCACCGATGGTGACATTGATGCCGAAGTTGTTTGCCCCACCGGTGCCACCGATGAACAGAGCCCCGGTTCCAGAATTCATCAGGCCATTGGTGGTCAGAACATTGCCGACCGGGCTGATATTGCTGGGTTGGGTGGCTCCGCTCCCGGTGTAGCGGATGGTATTGACGTTGCGGTTGAGGCCAGTGACGCCGAGGACTCCGATTCCGCTTATGTCATAGTTGACAGTGCCGGTGCCACCTTGAGGAATCGCTCCGCCCCAGGCGGTGTTGGCGGTGGATGGGGTGGCTCCGGTATATGGGACAAGAGCCCCAGCACTGACAGTGGCGTAGGTATCGCCTGCGGCGGAATTGTTCGCGGAGGTCCCCGAACTGCGCACGAAGGCCCACGGGCCGAGAATCCCGTTGGTGTTGGTGAGGGTGGAGGTGGAGATGGTGCCGGAGCCGAGCAGGGTGTTGATGTTAACTGTCGCGCCTGCGCTGCGGCTAAAAGAGGTGGGATTGAGGGCGAGGATGCTGCCTGCGCCGGTGGTCCAAGTGGCTCCGCCTGCGCCCGGGCTGAGGCCAGCGGTGATGGTGTTGGTGCCGCTGGTGACGGCGCTGGCATTGATGCCGCCGTTGCCAAGGGTGAGGGTGGAGCCGCTGATGACATAGGAGGATGCGGCGGCGTTGGAAAACAGGAGGCCGCGGACGCTGGCAGCCGCGCTCAGGGCGGGATCGGTGGTTTTCGCGCCCACGAAGGTGGCGAGATCGGCGGTGCCTGGAACATTCCCACCGGTCCAACTGGCTCCGGTGTTGAAATTGGTGCCGGTGTTTGCCCAGAAGATGGAGGCAGCGCAGAGGGATTGGGAAATGGCCGGCAGCACAAGGCTGGCGAATGCGAAGAAGCGGCGATTTGCAGGGAGATGCTTGGGTTTCATCGGTGGGAAGGAATGGGTTTGGCGCGGTCGGCGGGTTGGATGGACCGGATGACGAACGGGCTACGAAGATCGCCAAAAAATCCGGACATCTCTGGTCCACAATTTTCCTGAAGTCCCGTGGGAGGGACCACTCGACCAGAATGTGAAGCCTTCAGTCGGCCGACTTCGGACCGGAATCGATCAGCGCTTCAGCCTCGCGGAAGAGGATGCGGCCAATGATCCAGTCCCACCAGTATCCCTGATACTCGCCGAGGGGTTCGTAGGCGGCTGGAAGGTCGGGCGCGAATGCCTTGTGGATGCGTTTGCGCATGCGATCGAGGGTGCTGCGGGCGCTGGTAGTGTCGCCCAAACGAAAGCTGGCCATTGCGTGAATGGGATCCAGCGCGGCGTTGATGTAATCACGGTTTGGGTGGAAGGCCATGGCGATCTCCGACCATTGCTTGGCTTCGGTGAAGTTTCCCTGGCGGTATTCGAGGATGGCGAGGCCGAATGCGCGCCAGATGGCAGCCTCGCGATCCCAGCCATCGTTGACGTGCTCTTTGCGGAATTCGGTATTCTGCAAAATCGGTTTCAGGCGATCCATGCGGGCGAGGGACGCGTCATCCGAGGAAATGAGGAGGACCGAATGCAGGAGTCTGGAAACTTCGAGATCTGTCGAATTTTCGCCGAAGCGTTCGACGGACCATTTGCGGAACTGGTCATAATCGGACAAGCGGCCGCCTTCGATCAGGGCGCTGCCGATGGCAATGAGATCGATCGATTGCACGAGACGTTCGCCGTTGTTGAGAGTATCCGCTTTCACGAGCATTTGGAAACATTCAGCTGCTTGTTGCCAGCGACCGCGGAGGGCGTTCCAATTTCCGAGCGAGCGCAGAACGGATGAGGATTGCGGGGAGAGTTGGATGGACGAAAGGGGAGTGAGGCGGAGGCGTTCGTCCGCTTCCTGGATTTTGCCTTCGCTCAGCAGCAGAGAGACATGGGCGAATTCCTCCCAACCGCGCGCCTCGGCGAAGCGCTTGAGTTCGCTGGCATGGGCGGCTTCCGCGACTTTGTGCAGTCGCCCCTGCTCTTCACGCGCTTCCCGTTCTTTGAGATAATAACTGAATGCCACTCCCAAGCCGAGGAGCAGCGAGAGGCCGATGCCTGCTGTGGCTCCCACGACGAGCTGATTTCTCCGGATGAACTTGCGGGCAAGGTAAAGCCGGCTTTGAGGACGGGCCAGCACCGGCGCGTGGGTGATATAACGGCGGAGGTCGAGGATCAGGCCATTGACGGTCTCATAACGAAGTCCGCGGTCCTTCTCGATGGCTTTCATCACGACCGAGTTGAGGTCTCCTTTGAGTGCGGTGATGAGTTTGCCCGGATCGATGTTTCTCTGGTCGGAAATTTCCTTCAACTCCGCTGGCTCCATGGCAGCCAAGGTGGCGATCATCGAGGGGCGATCGCGCTCGATGAGGATGCGGCCCAGCTCGGTGATGCCTGCGGATGCCAGTTCCTTGTTGTCGAATGGGGTGCGGCCGATGAGCAATTCGTAAAGCAGCACTCCGAGCCCATAGACATCACAGCGGGTGTCGATGTCATGCTCCTTGCGGTCGGCTTGCTCCGGGCTCATGTAGGCTGGCGTGCCGACGAATTGATCCCCGAAGGTGGCGGAGGTGGAACCCGGATTTCCCGCGCTGGTGATCGCTTTCGCCACGCCGAAATCGATCACCTTGGGCGTGGGTTTGCCGTTTTCATCGGAAACCAGGACGTTCGACGGCTTGATGTCGCGGTGGATGATGCCTTTCTGATGGGCGTGTTGGATGCCGTTGCAAACTTCGATGAACAGGTCGATGCGTTGCCGCAAGGTGAGCCGCATCGTGTCACAATACTCGGTGATGCGGGCTCCCTTCACCCATTCCATCACAAAAAACGGGCGGCCGGTTTCCGTGGCTCCACCATCGAGCACGCGGGCGATGTTCGGGTGGTCCATCAAGGCGAGCGACTGGCGCTCGATTTCAAATCGGGCCACCACGCGTTCGGTATCCATGCCGAGCCGGATGACCTTGAGTGCCACTTGACGACGGATGGGCTCGATCTGCTCCGCGAGGTAAACAATCCCGCAGCCGCCCTCGCCGATGCGTTTTTCCAAACGGTAACGCCCGATCCGCTCGCCCGGCTTTTCGTCTTCCGGCGGGGCCATCCACTCCGCCGGATCCGCACCACCCAGCCACTCCTCACCCGCTTGTGTGGCGACCACCGTGCGTGCAACTTCCGCCTCGCGGAAAAACCGGCTCGCCCGCGCATTCACCTCCAGCAATCCACGTAGGCGATCCGCACAGGCCGGGTCGCCATCCCGGATCACGCCGAAGAATGCCTCGCGGCCGTCGGGGGTGTCGATCCCCTCCGCCGTCTCAAACAGGATTTCCTCGATCTCATTGCGATCCATGGGTTTGATGAAAACTACGCGATTCAGCCAGCGGCCCGGACATGGCATCAGGGTTTCGCGGGGTGGGTAGTCCCGCTTTCGATCTCGGTGAGGATTTGAAACAGGCGTGCCTTCGCAAAATTCCACTTCCGGCGAACGGTCTTTTCGTTCACTCCGAGCGTTTCGGCCACCTCGTCATTGGTGAGACCGGCGAAAAACTTGAGCATGACAATGCGCGTGTCGTGAGGGTTCTCCAATTCGAAGCGCTTCAAACTTTCCTCAATCAGCAGCAGGCGCTCGTCCGCCGACATATCCTGCGCATCGAGCGGGCTGATCCAGTTCTCCGCGTTCGCACCGCCATGTTTCACCGTTGCCTTCTGCCGCGCCCGATCCATGAGAATCCGCCGCATGGTGAGGGCGGCGGCGTTGAAGAAATGCTCGCGGCTCTCCCAACTGCGGTCGATTTTTCCCCCGAGACGGATCCACGCCTCATGGACCAATGCAGTCGGCTGCAAGGTCATCGCCCGCATTCCGCCCATCATCCGGGATGCTGCCAGCCGACGAAGTTCGTCGTAAACCAATGGCAGCAATTCCTCCGATTTCAGGCTGTCTGGCGGGTCCGGAGTATCGGGTTCCGGGCGTTCCATTCGTCCCACAGCCTAGGAGGGGTGCCCACGCGATCAAGACGGAAAGATGGGGAGGAACTGAAGGCTCTCCTTTCGGGAAACGATCTGCTTCCCTCATGTCCGGAAACATCCGGAAATTCCGTAATCCTTGGGAAGTCCCGGATTCTCGAAAACCCACCCGCTGTCCGCCCGACAATCTTGTCTCTGCGCATCGTCCGACCATTTCCCCAAACCCACCTCCATGCATCGCTTCCTCTTCGCCATCATCTGCTGCCTCCTCCTGCCGGGCCGCGCGCTGGGCCAGCTCACACTGCAGGACAGCGTGCAGACCCACGCCACGCTCACCAACACCACCGTCACCCTCACCGGCAAGTCCGAGCTCCACATCACCAGCACCACCAACCCGATCTCCGGCAGCACCATCCATCTCAACTCCCACGAGTCGTGGTTGTGGTTCGACAACATCCGCCCCTCCACCGTCAGTTCGAACCATCTCGCCCAGATTCGGGTCAATGGCGCGAATGCGGTGCACGGCGGCAATGTACGCCTCGTGCAATACGGCATGGGCACCCTGATCACCCCCTTCACCAATGCCGAGCAACCGCTCGAAACCTTCACCGATCCCGGCTTCCGCGGTTCTTCCCGGCGTTACGACCTCTACACCTACTATGACAGTAGTAACGACCTCGGCGTGATGTATGAAAACATCAGCTCCTTCAAGCTCAAGCGCGGTTTCATGGCGACCTTCGGCACCCGCGCGGATGGCACCGGCACCAGCAAGGTTTACATCGCCCAGGATCATGATGTGAACATCGGTGCGATGCCTGGAAATCTTGATAACTCGATCCGCTTCGTCCGCGTGTTTCCCTGGCGCTGGGTATCGAAAAAAGGCTCATGCGATGTCTCGCCAGATGCCTTGGATGCCACATGGCATTACAACTGGAACAATGATAAAAACTCCGCTCTCAACTGGGAATACGTGCCCATCCGCCAACAGCGCTGGTGGCCTGCCTATCCATCCAACAAAACCGGCGTCACCCACCTGCTCGGCTTCAATGAGCCGGACAATCCCGTCGAGGATTCCTATCAGACGCTCAACAACGGCTCTCGCGATGCCGCCATTGCCGCATGGCCGGAATTGCTCCAGACCGGACTGCGAGTCGGAGCGCCGGCCGTCACCGATGGTGGCAAATGGTGGCTGTTTGATTTCATGGATCGCGCCAACGCCGCAGGGCTGCGTGTCGATTACATCCCAGTTCATTTCTATCAGTGCGGCATGTCCGCATCACAACTCAAGGCATGGCTTCAGGAAATCTGGGATCGCTATCAGAAACCGATCTGGGTCACCGAGTTCAACAACGGTGCCAACTGGACCGGTTGCGGAGATCCCAGCTATGAACAAAACGCCAGCGTCATCGCCAGTTGGATCGACATGATGGACAACACGCCGTGGATCGAGCGATACGCCGTTTACAGCAATGTGGAACATGTGCGCTTCATGGAATACTCCACCGGCGGACTCACTCCGGCAGGCACCCTCTATCGATCTAACAAATCCCCGATCGGCTATCTTCAGGAATCCTATCCGCTCGCCGTCCGCCGCGGCATCACGAGCCTGAAATTCGATGGAAACACGCGGGATTCCTCCGGTCATGACAACCGCGCCGTCACCTATGGCGCGCCGGAATTTGTCGCAGGAAACAACGGCCAGGCCCTGCGGCTCGATGGAAACAACCGCTATCTCCGACTCCCTCCCGGACTTGTTAGAAGCAGCGGGCTCACCTTCGGCGCATGGGTGAATTGGGATGGCGGATCCGCCGGGCAACGCATCTTCGATTTTGGAAATGATACCGATCAATTCCTTTATCTCACACCCAGCTTCGGCGGCCAAATGCGCCTTGGACTTCGTAATAACTCCGGCACCACCACATCCATCTCTGCTCCCGCCCTGCCATCGGGAAGCTGGCAGCATGTCGCCGTCACCCTCCAAGGTTCCACCGCCAAGATCTTTCTCAACGGAGTGCTCCAGTCCCAAGGCACCCTGCCCGATCCTGTTCTGTCTTCCACCACCCATAACTATATCGGAAAAAGCCAGTGGCCCAATGACCCGCTCTTCGATGGTCTCCTTGATGACCTCGTAATCATGGACTCCGCCCTGCCGGACGCGCAGATCGCCGGACTCATGACCGGCATCGATTCCCCTTTCGTCGCTCATTGGAAGGGTGATGTGAATGGCGTTTGGAATAGCGAAAACTCCGGAAATACCAACTGGTCCGCCGATCCCGCAGGCACCACCGATACCACCCGCATTCCAGCCGCCAACACCGAAGTCAACTTCACCAGCGGCCCGGCGAACACCACGCTTGGATCCGCTTTCTCGGTCGATGCACTGGTTTTCTCCTCACCCTCTCCCGTCGTCATTGGTGGCACCCATGATCTCGAAATCGGCGCGGCCGGCATCTATGGCGGCGACGCTGCGGGCAGCGTCAACATCCAAACCAGCGGCCAGGTCGAACTCGCCACCGACCAGACATGGACCAATCACTCATCTAACAATCTAACAATATCCAGCGAGGTCACCGGCATATCGCGCCTGACCATCGCCGGCACCGGCCGGATCGCCCTCACCGGAAACAACAGCCACAGCGGAGAACTTTCCATCATCGGCGGAGGTGCGGTGAGCGTGCCATCGTTTGCCAATTCGCTCGGCAGCGTTTCACAAATCTTCATGGGTGGCAGCGGCTCCACCGGTGGGCTCATCTACACCGGAAATGGCGAGACAAGTTCCCGCGTCCTCACATTCCAAGGTGGCTTGGGCGCACCCGGCATTGTCCTCGACCAATCAGGAAACGGCTTGTTCGAACTCAGCTCCAATTTCGCCTCCATCGCCCTCGTCAACAAAACGCTCACCCTCCGCGGTTCCACCTCCGGCGAAGGAAAACTCTCCGGCGTGATCTCCAATTCCGGCACCACCACCTCCATCATCAAGGAAGGCACCGGCACCTGGACACTCTCGGCCGCCAATACCCACACCGGTATCACCACCCTGCGGGCCGGCACCCTCGCGCTGGGTCACAACTCCGCCCTCGGCACCGGCTCCCTCGACCTGCGCGGCGGTTCCATCCGATCCGCAGATGCCTCCCTCCGCACCATTTCCAACCCGGTCACCCTCAGCGCGGACACCACCTTCAGCGGCAGCGGCCACCTGCTCTTCACCGGGTCGGTCAGCGCCGGATCGAGTCCCAAAAACCTCACCATCGAAAACCCCAGCACCGAAATCAGCGGCGTCATCAGCGGCAGCGGCGCGCGGGTGAAATCCGGTCCCGGCACCCTCGTCCTCAGCGGCGCGAACACCTACACTGGCCCCACCACCGTCAGCGCGGGCACCCTGCAAATCCAAGGCTCCCTCGCCACCGCCAGCGCCGTCACCGTGTCCGCCGGGGGCACCCTCACCGGCAGCGGATCCGTTCCGGGTGCCGTTTCCTTTGCCGGCGGATCGCGCCTCGCCTGGTCGCTCGGAGGAAACCAAATCTCCGCCCCCCACCTCAGCACTGGCCCGGTCAACGTGACCGCCGGGGCGATGGTCAACCTCGTGTTTAACGCCCCCGGCAGCACGGTGGACTTCACCGATCCCTTCTGGTCACAAATCCGCGCTTGGCCCCTGCTCACCGTCACCGGCATGACCGGAAATTTCACCCTCGGGACCGTCGGCACCGATTCCGGCGGCCGCCCGATCACCGAATACGGCAGTTTCCATCTCCAAACCCAGGCCGGCGGACTCTCCCTCATCTTCGCCCCGGATGGCCTGGAACTTCCACCCGCACCCACCGGTTTCCGCGCCTCCGCCTCCCGCAATGAAGTCGCCCTCACCTGGGATGTCGCGCTGGGAGCCACCGGCTACATTGTCCTCCGCTCCAATCACCCCGGCGGGCCCTACGAGAGCATCGCCACTGTGGTTTTTGGCACGAGCTACACCGATCGCTCGGTCGTGGATGGCAGCACCTACTATTACGCCATCGCCTCCACCAACCCGAATGGCAGCAGCGGGCCATCGGTGGAAATTTCTACCCAACCCCATCCGCCCGCCACCTTCGGCAAGGCGCCGAATACCCTCAACCTCGATCTCGCCCCGAGCTGGACCACCGGCGTCATCCCCACTGCGCTCGACGCCGCCCGCTGGACCGGCCTCGCCGCCGCCAACCCGGTTTTGCTCGGCTCGGCCACCGCATGGCACGGCATCGAAGTCGCTGCCAACGCCGGCCCCGTCACCCTCGATGGCGCGCAAACCCTTACGCTCAGCAACGGCGGCATCTCGCTCGGCGCGGCCAGCCATGACCTCCTCATCCGCTCCTCCCTCCGCCTCGGGACCGGCCATCAGGTGTGGGAAACTTCCGCCGCCGCCGATCTCGCGTTGCAGACTGGAAATTTCACCCGCAGCCCTGGCTCCACCCTCCACCTCCGCGGGGCGGGCAGTGTCACTTCCAGCATGAGCGGCCTCGCCAACAACAGCAGCTCCGGCGGCGGAATCCTAGGCCCCTGGGCCAGCATCGGCAACGGGGCGGCCAGCCAGTTTGCCAGCCTCTCCATCGGCACCCTCAGCCCCTTCACCGGAGCCACCGCCTCCGCCGCCTTCGGCTGGACCAGCGGAAATCCGGCTTCCAACAATTACGACGTCGCCGCTGCCCAAACCGCCCTCGGCGTCAGCCGCGCCGCCCACACCGTGCGCTACACCGGTGCCGCCGCCAACCAGATCTGGGGCAACAGCGCCGCCAATGTCACCTTCACCCTCGATGGCCTCCTGAACTCCGGCTCCGGGCTGCTCACCCTCAGCAAAGGCGGCACCGGCACGGGCACCGCGCTGGTCATTGGGGCGGACCGCGAACTCGTGCTTCATGCCGCGAACTCGGGCATCTCGATCCAGATGCCGATTTTCGATCACTCCTCCGGCCCATCCGCCCTCACCACCGTCGGCAGTGGCGGAGTCACGCTCGGGGCAGTCAATACCTACACCGGCCCCAGCACCGTTGGCTCCGGCACTCTCGTCGTCTCCGGTTCCGGCACGCTTGGAAATGGACCCCTCCACGTCGCCCACGGCGCGGAACTCCAGCTCAACAAGGTCCTCACCCTCTCCCAGCCCAGTTCCGGCCGGGGCACCATCCGCAGCACCTCGACCGTCACGCTGGCTGGCGATTTCAGCGGCTTCAGCGGCACCTACATCCACAATTCCACCTCCAATTCCACCGCCCTCACCAGCACCGCCGCCGCCAGCCGCTTCGCCACCTATCACATCGCCAGCGCCCAAGGCAGTGCGCAGGGAATCCTCACCAACGTCCCCTCCGGAAACAACACCTTCGATTTCGGCGCGCTCACCGGCGTGGCAAATTCCCTCGTCCGCAATGGCAACAGCGTCACTGGAAACACCACGTTGCGCGTCGGTTTCCTCCACACCGATTTCACCTACGCCGGCTCCATCGGCGGGGGAGGGGGCACTCTGGCCCTCACCAAGACCGGCGTCGGAACCTTCACCCTCAGCGGCACCCACACCTACAGCGGGGCCACCCGCATCGAGGCCGGCACGCTGATGCTCGGCGGCTCGCTGAGTGGCAGCAGCGCCGTGCAAATCTCCCAAAACGCCCGCTTCGCCGGCACCGGCACGTCCAATGGCAGCGCCCTCGTGAACACCGGCGGCATGATTTCTCCGGGAAGTGGCCAAGGCGGCATCCTCACCCTCAGCGGCACCCTTACCCTGCAAAACGGCGCGATCCTCGAAGCCGGCATCGGCACCAGTTCCGGCCGACTCGCCCTCAGCTCCGCCCCCGTCGTTTCCGGCATCGCGAAAATCCGCGTCCTGCCCCTCGCCGGATTCGCCGTCGGCACCTATCCGCTCATCACCGGCGTAGGCAGCATCAATGCCGCGAGTTTCACCGTCGAGGACGCCCCGCTAGGATACGTTTACCTGCTCAACAGCAGCGGCGGCACGCTTTCCCTCACCATCGCCGTTCCTCCCGTGGCCCCCTCCGGACTCAGCGCCAGCGGCGGAAACAGCTCCGTCGCCCTGCAATGGACCGCCTCGCCCGGAGCCTCCCACTACACGGTCAAACGCGGCAGCCCCGGCGGCGAATCGCTCGAAACCTACGAAACCCTCGCCACCGTCTTCGGCCCTGCCTTCAACGACAGCTCCGCCCTCCCCGGCGCACTGCATTCCTACATCGTCACCGCCTGGAACCCCGCCGGCGAGAGCGCCCCGTCCGCCACCGCCGTCGCCGGCCTGCTCACCCACATCCCGGTCTGGCGACAACTCCACTTCGGCACCACCGAGGATGCAGGCGATGCCGCGGACGCCGCAGACCCCGACCACGATGGCCTGAACAATCTCCTCGAATACGCCCTCGCCACCTCTCCCACCACCGCCAATCCCGCCAGCCTCCCGCAACTCATCCAGCCTGGCACCCACCTCGGCATCACCTTCACCCGCAATGCCTATGCCCTCGATGTCGTCACCAGCGTCCGCGTCACCGACGACCTCGCCTCCGGCACCTGGCAGGAAATCGCCCGCGGCACCGGCGGAGCCCTCTTCACCAACGTCGTCGATGGAGTCCCCACCGCCGCCACCGTCACCGAAACCGGCACCGGCCCCATTCGCAGCGTCACCGTCACCGACATCGTCCCCAAAAACGCCCCCGCCCACCCCCGCCGCTTCATGCGAGTCTTCGTCGAACGCTAACTGGGACCGCGGAATTCATTCCGCAGCCCGAAAAGAAAAGCATTCACCACGAATCCAACGAATCCCACCAATCTTCAATCGACCGAAACAGAAAAAGGGCGCTTCTCATTTCTCACCTTCAGACATCCTGATTCTTTGGCTGAATCGTTGCCCCCCTTTCGCCGGTTCCCCCGGCGGTGGAACCCTTTTTCTTCCGACCTGAACTGGCGATAAGCAAGTTGCCCTTGCGGCTGGGTTCGGTCGCGGTCAGAGTGATGGGGTGCGTAGGGAGTCTAATCGGCATGCAAAAACTGGCGTCCAGAATGCCAGACGGGCGTGAGGAGGTAACATGCTGAGGTTTTCACCACTGGACCAGAAATTGCTGCGCGACCTTTCCCGGATGAAGGGCCAGGTAGTTGCGGTGTCGCTGGTGATGGCCTGCGGTCTTGCGATGATGATCATGACGCGGAGTTTGATCCTGACTCTGGAATCCACCCGCGAGACGTATTATCAAAAAAACGCGATGGCGGATGTGTTCGCCACCTTGAAACGCGCGCCCTTGTCTGCGGCGGATCGCTTGAAATCTCTGCCCGGTGTGGCCGCCATCGAGACCCGCGTGGTGGTGGATGTGACTCTGGATTTGCCCGGATTGGCGGAGCCCGCCACAGGACATATCATTTCGCTGCCGGAGGATGGTGGCCAACAACGGCTGAATCGCGTATTTCTGCGTTCCGGCCGATTTCCCAGACCGGATGAACGACGGGAAGTGGTGCTTGGGGAGTCGTTTGCGAATGCCAACGGATTGAAACCCGGTGACTCGCTGGTGGCTGTCATCAATGGCCGTAGGGAGAGTTTGAATATCTGCGGGATCGGGCTTTCGCCGGAGTTTGTATTTGAAGCAAGAGCGGGAGAAACCCTGCCGGATCACAATCGTTTCAGCGTGATCTGGATGAACTATCGGGCGCTGGCGGTGGCTTACAACATGGATGGGGCCTTCAATGATGTTTGCATCGACCTCGCGCCCGGAGCTTCCGCCGAACCGGTGATTGAGGAAATGGACCGATTGTTAGAACGCTATGGTTCCGGCGGAGGTTATACCCGAAAAGAGCAGGCGTCCGCCCAGCGGATTGATGATGAATTGCGTGTTCTCACCTCGCTTTCGGTGGCCTATCCGCTGGTGTTCCTGAGTGTGGCGGCCTTCATGGTCAACGCGGTGCTGGCGAGGATCGTGCGCCTGCAACGCGAGCAAATCGCCCAGATGAAGGCCTTGGGATATTCGTCACCGCAGGTGGGGGTGCATTATATGAAGTTTGTATTTGTGATCGGTTTGATTGGTACGGTCATCGGAGGGATCGGTGGCAGATATCTCGGGGAGGGCTTGCTGGGGCTTTACACCCAGTTTTTCCGGTTTCCCCGGCTGGAGTTCCAGATGGACTACGGGGCGGTGGGGCTCGCCTTGGGTGTCAGCCTTGGAGCCTCGGTGCTTGGGGTGCTGACTGTGGTGTGGCAGGCGGTGAAACTGCCACCGGCGGAAGCCATGCGACCGGAACCACCGGCGGATTTCAAACCCTCGTTGTTCGAGCGGATCGGCCTGACCCGCCTGTTCAGCCCGACGTTCCGGATGGCCCTGAGAAACATCGAGCGTCGGCCATGGCAGGCGGTCTTCACGTGTTGCGGGCTTGCCCTGGCGACGGGGCTCATGGTCCTGCCCGGGGCAATGAGTGACAGCATCGACCACCTGCTCACTTTCCAATGGAACAGCCAACAACGGCAGGATGTGGCGGTTTTTCTAACAGAACCAGCATCGGGAAAAGGGTTTCACGATCTGCAGCATCTGCCCGGTGTGATCCGGGCGGAACCGATCCGCAGCGTGCCTGCACGGCTCAAGCATGGTCATCGTCAGCGCAAGCTCTCCGTGACCGGCATCCCGCGCGGGGCGGATCTGAATCGTTTGCTGGATGACCGGGAGCGCCCGATTGTGATGCCGGAAGATGGATTGTTGATGTCTGCAAAATTGGCGGAAATTCTCGGAGCACGCATCGGTGATGCGGTGCGGGTGGAGGTGCTCGAAGGCCGCCGCCCGGCGGTGGACGTGCCGATTCGCGGATTGGTGACGGATTTCGCCGGAGTAGCGGCCTACATGGATATTCGCGCCTTGCAGCGCATCCTCAAGGAAGGCGATACGGTGAACGGTGCCTATCTCGCGGTGGATCACCAATACTGGGATGCCTTCATGCGGGAAATCAAGGACACGCCGCGGGCGGCATTCCTGATGGTCAAGCGCGACCAACTCGCCTCCTTCAGGAAAACCACCGGCAACAACATCGGCATCATCCGGAAATTATACTTTGTGTTGGCGGTGATTGTGGCGTTCGGAGTGGTTTACAACAGCGCACGCATTGCCCTCTCGGAGCGCAGTCGGGAACTCGCGACCTTGCGCGTGGTAGGCTTCAGCCTTGCGGAGGTGCGCGGAGTCTTGGTGGGTGAACTCGCGATGCTGGTGCTGCTCGCACTTCCGGCAGGTCTCCTATTCGGGCGCGGGTTGGCGCTTTTCATCATGTCCTCGTTCAGCACCGAGACCGTGCGTTTGCCGATTCTCATCAATCCAGCCACGTATTCCATCGCAGTGTTGGTGGTCCTTGTGGCATCCGCCGCTTCGTTCACGCTGGTCAGCCGGATGTTGGGAAATCTCGATCTCGTCGGTGTGCTCAAGGCTCGCGACTGAGTTGTTGGCGGAATCCTACACAAACCCGCCGTCAAATTCCTAGCGAATGGCGCGGGAATGCGTATGGTTTGCGGCACTTTGCCGTTGAGCACTCATTTTCAAACCCATCGCAATCTTCCCAATCTTTCCGCGCCGTGAAACCCATTTTTGGTGCCAGCACCTGGCTGTGGACCTCTCCGTTTCGTTCGGAGCAGGTGGAACTTTTGAAAACCATCGCCGGCCTTGGTTTCCAAGCCGTGGAGCTTCCGATCGAGGATCCGTCGCTGGTGAATGCCGCGCTCTTGAAGCCGGTACTGCGTGATCTCGGCCTGCGCGTCCACGTTTGCGGAGCCTTCGGCCCGGGGCGCGACCTGACGAACGCGGATGCTTCCGTGCGGGAAGATTGCCGCGAGTATCTCAAGGCTTGTTTCCAGATTGCGGCGGAATTGGATGCCGGATTTGTCGCTGGCCCCATGTATTCGGAAGTCGGCAAGGCACGTCAACTCCCCGAGGACGAACGCAAGCGCGAGTGGGACCTCGCCGTCACCGGCTTGCGGACGGTTTGTACGGACGCCGCTGCGCACGGGTTGGCAATTGCGCTCGAACCGATCAACCGCTTCGAGACCGACCTGGTCAACACCACCGCCGACTCTCTGCGGATGATCCGCGAGATCGACCATCCGGCAGCCAAGGTGATGATCGACAGTTTCCACATGACCATCGAGGAATCCGACATCGCCGCGGCCATCCGCGCGGCCGGCAAGGACCTCATCCACGTGCAGGTGAGTGAAAACCACCGGGGCGTCACCGGCACCGGCCTCACCCCCTGGGTGTCCTTCCGCGATGCCCTCCGGGAGATCCAGTATGAAGGATCGGTGGTGATCGAATCGTTTACTCCGGACAACCGCGATCTTGCGGGAGCGGTGTGCATTTGGAAACGGTTCACACCCACCCAAGATGAATTCGCCGCGCGCGGGCTCGCCTTTCTCCAACAGCTTTTTTCCCAACCCTGATCCACCTAACAGACCATGTCACAAATCAACATCGCCATCGTCGGCCTTGGCTTCGGAGCCGAGTTCATCCCGATCTATCAGAAGCACCCGGATGCCAACATGTATGCCATCTGCCAGCGCACCCAGTCGAAGCTGGATGAGATTGGTGACAAATACGGCATCGCCAAAAGATATACTTCCTATGAGGAACTGCTGGAAGACCCGGAGGTCCACGCGGTGCATATCAATTCCCCCATCCCCGATCACGGCCGCCAATCGATCCAGGCTCTCAAAGCGGGAAAACACGTGGCCTGCACCGTGCCGATGGCGACCTCGCTGGAGGAGTGCAAACAGATCATCGATCTCTGCAAGGAAACCGGCTTGAAATACATGATGATGGAAACCGTGGTCTATGCCCGTGAGTTTCTTTTCATGAAGGAGCTCTATGACAAGGGCGAGTTGGGCAAAGTTCAATTCCTCAAGGCGACCCACCAGCAGGACATGGAAGGTTGGCCGGGATATTGGCCGGGCCTCCCGCCGATGTATTATGCCACCCACTGCGTGGGCCCCATCCTTGGCTTGATGGGCTCCGAGGCGGAATATGTTTCCTGTTTCGGCTCCGGAACCATCGCCGAGGAAATGCATTCCTGTTATGGTTCTCCGTTTGCGATCGAGACCTGTCATATCAAAATCAAGGACAGCGATCTTTCCGCACAAGTCATCCGTTCGCTCTTCGATGTGGCGCGCCAATACCGCGAGTCCTTCGAAGTGTATGGCAGCAAGAAATCCGTCGAGTGGCCGCTCATCGAGCACGATCCGCTGGTCATCCACACTGCCAAGCTTCCAGAGCCGGAAATCCCTGCGGAAGTGAAGTGCCCGGACTTCGCCCACTACCTGCCCAAGGAAATCCAGCACTTCACCACCGGCGGAGTCTACGGCGGTGAGGAAGGAGAAGAACATCTTTCCTTCACCCAAGGTGGTGGCCACGGCGGATCTCATCCGCATCTTGCCCACCGCTTTGTGGATATGCTCAAGACCGGCAAGGACGCGTATCCGAATGCCGTCGAAAGCGCCAACATCACCTGCACCGGCATCCTTGCCCACGAATCCGCCCTGAAAGGCGGCGAAATCGTGAAACTGCCGGAATGGACCCACCGGTCCTGATCGCAGCAGCATTCACAAATTGATTGCGCTGATTTCCTCATCCGTCAAAGCGACATTGAATGCCTTGAATCCGAGCAGCACGCAGGGATTGCCCAATCCCTTCCCATCGCGTCCGAGATAGGTATGACTGGTTTTGGGATTTCCGACATCGCGGAACCACATGCACGCGGGATGTGGCCATGGCTGGGTGGCAACCGGTCGACCGTTGATGAACAAGCTGGCGGTTTTTCCATCCACCCGCAACGTGACGTTCACCGCCTCATCGATTGGTGCCTTGGATTGGGAAGTCATGATCATTGGATCCTTGCCTGCGATGGACAAGGCGGCGACCCACTGGCAGCGGGCATCCACCCCCATCACCATCCCACCATCTGTTAGAGAGTTGATGAAAAACAAGGGCTGTGCTTTCGAATGGGTGAGGCGGGTCCGGAGCATCCAAGTCGCTGCGGGGGCGTCAGTGATGGAGGGATCAAGGATGACGTATTGGTCTTTTCCCTTGAGTTGAAGTTCCCCTTTCGCCCGCTGTGGCTGGCCGCGGATGGTGGCGACGAGTGCGCCGAATTCATCCATGGCTTGGGCACCATCGGTTTCGATAAACCGATAGGAAGCCACCAAGCCACGCGGTTTGCTCAGCTTGGCGGCGACTTCATCGAAATACCATCCGCCCCATGGGATGTGATGGAAATGGACGCCGTCTTGCAGGGAAAACGCCATGGCGTAGTCAGCATCGAGAATCGCATAGCCTCCCGCCTTGGTCTCATGAAGGGGCGCGGAAATGCCCCGCACCCAGGCATCGCCGGAGATTTCCATGGATTCCTGCAAATCCACCAGATCCGCCGCGCGGGCCCGATCGCGGAGTTGCACGCGTCCGCCCACGAAAGCATGGCCACGCACGCGGGCGGCATCGCGGATGCGGGCTTCACCTTGAATCACCGAGTGACCGGAAATTTCCACATCATCGCGGATTTCGGCGGCTCCACGGACCACGGCGTGATCAAGGATGCGCGCGTTGCCAAGGACTTTGGCACTGCCCAGCACCCGTGCCTGCGGGCCGACGAATGCGGTGGCCTCCACCTTGGCGCTGTCCGCGACGAAGCCTCCTCCATTGGGATGCGGTTTGCCTGTAGGCGCCTCGCACGGAAGCTCCCGCTTCGCCGGAGCTGCATTGCGGAAGCTGATTTCATAAGGATAACGCCGGTATTCCGGGTGACGGTCCACGCCGGTTTCCGGGCTGGGACGAAGATAGCGCAAGGTGGAATTGGCCGGAGTGGCGGCGACATAGATCAGGAGCTTGGCATGCTCGGCAGGCACCTGGAATCGGCCGGTGCCTGGTTTGAAAACCTCGCTCGCCTGATAGCCTCCCTGCTTGTCCAAAGCCACGAATCCCCAGCGCCAATCCTCATCCGGCCCCTGGAGGTCCACTCCCGCCAGAGTCGCTTCCACCGACGGGCCGCTGGCGTCGATCTCGTGAAAGCACCAGGCAAACTTCATCGGTGCCTTGGCCAAGGGAACCGCATAACAACCGGGCTTGTCCGCCACCGGCTCCAGCGGAGACATGTAGCGATACCAACGCAACTGCCCATCCGCATCCGGACCGAAGTGGCTGTCGTGAATGTGCTTTCCGCCATGGAAGGCGAAGGTGAGCCAGGACCTCGCGATGCCGGCCACTACGGTTTCCCGCGTCACTCCGGCTGGCAGCACCGTTGGCAGTCGCTCCCAAAGAAATTCATCCTTTTTCCCGGTCTTCCAGAGGATGGCGGAAAGACCCGCCGGCAAACCAAGTTGGTCCGGATCATTGTCCAGATAGAAATACGGGCGGTAGTCCGCATAGATCAAACGCGGGTGATCCTGATAGTAATTGCTCCGCAACAGCACTCCATAGTCGAGCGTGTCCAATCCGCTGAAGTCCTTGAAATGAAGGTTCCGGCAAAAGCGGATGTAGTTGGCATGGGACTCCCAATGGCAGCCATTGAGGAAATTCAACTGCCCGGCCTGCACGGTATGCGCGAATTCGTGAGGCACCGGATTTCCCCAGCCCTCATCCAACAGCCCCGGCGCGGGCACATTGAAATGGGGCGGATCCCCGCCACTCATCCAAAAGCCACCATGCCAGGTGATATGATTGATTTTCCGCCGCAGCTTGCTGGGCTCATTGATGCCGAGGCAAGGATCGCGGTATCCAAGCTGATTGACCGCAATCTGCCAGGTCTCTTCCAACATCCTCAAGGCACGGCGTGGCATCACCTTGGGATCGAAGCCTTCTTTTTCATGCGATTCCTGCCACCAGATGCATCCATGTTTGGATTCCACCTTCTTGAGATCCTCGATCTTCATTCCCTCTTTCAGATTGAGTTGAAGATTGGGCTCCACCACGTCGCCGGGGCGGTCACCCACCAGGATCCTGCCGATGCTGATGGGGCCTGACACGGTTCCCGGTTCGATGATCAATTCCAATCCGGTTAGAAAACCGCGCCAATGGGGCACCAGCCCGACATCGAGGCGATGACTTTTCAGCGTGCCGTCCGCTGCAAGAGCGCTCGTAGGAATTTCAATCCGATGCCTTTCCCCTGCCCTATAGTCGAGCGATACCTTGCCATCGAATCCTGCCGGGACTTGGAGTTCGAGATCGATGAAATCGTTGAAACCAAGATCAAGATCCACACCGGATGGCGGCAATGTCACGATTGCTTTCACCGGATTGTTTCCCAACGTCCCAAGGACGTGCACCCCACTGAGTTTTGCCCCTTGCAATCCGGTTACCTGAGAGAGGGATGCGGCAGTCCATGCCGTTACCCCCTGTCCATTCACCAGCGCTTCCGGCGTTGCCGGTGTCACCTGTCGGGTCAGCAAGGGATAGCTCGCGGCCTCTGAACGAAGCGGAATGCACGCGAGAACAACGATGGCAGAGGCGGTGCTGAAATTCATGGGTTTCGGCCGAGATCAAGCCAGCCGCCCGTGGATACGTTCGCAGAAAATCCCGTCCATCACAAAACACCCACCCGGCATCCTGAGAAGTCAGGACATAAAAAACCGGGCGGATTCCGAAGAATCCGCCCGGTTGGGAATAGAACAGAAACTACGAGGTCTCAGTCAAGCGCACCAACACGCAAGAAGACCTTCGAGGTAGTTCCCGCGGTGACTTGTGCTCGCACTTCATAGGTGAAGGATTCTTCATCATAGACGAATTCGTTAAGAGTCACGGTAACCCCACCTGCCGATTCGCCGGAGGACTGCCAATTGACCAAATCCGTCGACCATTGGTAGGTCGGTTCGATACCATCAGGCACAGAACTTGCTTGAACATAGAGGAATGAGTAGATGTCACCTATTTTGGTGACTTCAGAAATGCCATTCACGCCTGGAACATTCGGAATTCCTCCAATAAGGGCCTCCACTCCGTTCGGAATACCGTCACCATCCGGATCCGCTTCGAAGCCAATGATGAGTGGGTCAGTGACACCGGTGAAGAAGGGAGCAATCCATTCCGCGTATCCGGACACCACTGAATCCAGATCATCCGGGTCACGAGGGAACAATTGATAGCCAGAGGTGAAGGGTGATGATCCATCGGTCTGCGAGAAGATGCCGGTAACATTGGCCACAACTGCTGAACCAGTCGTTGGTCCAAACGCATTGGTGAATACGATGGTGAGTGAGTTGGGTGTAGGCGATGCATCGTCCAGACTCAAGGCGCTCGCGGAAGTGGTGGAAACGCCGAAATCCCAAGCCGGAACCGAGAGGTTCTCAACCGTTACCAAACGTCCTTCATAGGCTTCCGGATTGAGAAGCAAATCCGGAATGGTGATCACCAGCGGAGTCGGGCTCGCGGAAAACCCGAGATCCACCACATTGGAGAATGAGGAAGGAACCACCTGAGTCACTCCACTGAACTGGGCTACCGTCCCAACCACTGCGAATCTTTTTCCAACACTAAAGGGATTTCCAGTCGGATTCGAGTTGAAGACCGCAACTCCAAAGTTTCCTTCTTGGAGATAAGCAAGAGTGTTGGTCGTGTAAAACATGGACTCGGTGCAGACTCCTTCGATTGCCACAATCGAATTCAGGTCCAAAGCCACGCCTGTTGTCGGATCGGCGTCGCGGATGGCTTCGATTGGAATGATCACGTAGGCAACAGGCTGTGACGAAATCGGAGTAAGCGTTCCGGAAGCAATGGCAGTTTTTATGGTAAAGGCCTGATTTCCGTTATCTACAGCGGTCGTCACGGGAGTATCGAGACCTTCCAACGTGATTTCGATCAAGTTGGTGTTGGTAACCGCAAGACCAGAGATGGTAACAACTTGAGAAGCGATGCCCACGACCGGAGATCCGGCACCCGCTCCGGTAACCGTGGCATTGGACGCCACACCCATTCCAGTTGGAACCGTAATCTCAACAGTCGTGAGTGTGACGGAAGGAACTTGGGCGGAGACAGAGATTTTCACAGACTGGTTGTCAGTCTGTGCATCATCAAAGATGTTTTTTCCGGCGAAAGCCCCTGCCGCATTCGTGAGGGAAGCCACGCCAGATCCGTCACCCGGAACGATTCCGCGAAGGGCATTGATGTAGACCAGATTCTCGGTGTTGTTTGGTGAACCGAACGCCGATGCCGCCAAGGCTGAAGAGGTGGCTCCTGTGCCACTGTAATCTTCGATTGTGGATGTGGCATTGGTGGCGATCGCTGCCACACCGGTACCAGTGGTTCCGGATGAGAGCAACTTGGCTCCAGTGAAAGAATTGAAGAGGGAACCCGCAAGCCCTCCACCGAATGCATGGATGCCACCCGTGACGCCATTGGCACCACCTGCGGCGGACTTGATCATCACCATGTCAGTAGTTGATATGTCGAATGTCCCACCAGAAGGAGTGAAATACAACGGGTCATCCAGTCCGATGGAAAGGCTGAAATCGCCAGATGTCGTGTCGTTAGATACCGCCGATTTGGAAAGGACGATGAGTGTTCCTACCGGAACGTTTGACCACAGAGTGTCAGTGGTGAATGCAAACTTGCCACCATTGTCCACCTCCATGCTGCCACTGAAGTCTTTGATAAACATCCCGCGGAGGTCGACGGTGGTTCCCGTAACCCCGGTTCCAACGACCAAAAGCTCGATCAGTTCGGGTGTGCCGTTCAAATACTTGTTGATGACCACCGACGGAGGTGGTGGAGCTGCTTCAGTGGAGAAATTCCAATCCGTAGCGAGGTTGAGCCCCGTAAAATCATTGCCGGTTGCATCTTCGACCATTCCCGCGTCGATAGTGACATAATAATCGATGGAGTATTCCAGGTTTGCCGTGGGGTTGATCGTAAGGGTATTGGCACTGATGGTCACCTGTGGGGAGTTGATTGGAAACGACTCGATCAATTCAGCTCCGGTGGTTTTGTAGAGTTTGACGTTTCCGGTGGATCCAGTAATCGGGACGATATTCTCGGAGAAGCTCGCAACCAGATTGGCGGCAATCGACACCCCTGATGCTCCGTCAGCAGGCGACAAAGGAGGAAGGATCGAAGGAGGCAAGTCGCCACCCACAGACGTGACTGTTCCATTGATGACAAGGTCGCTTCCCGCTGCGGCAAGGCTATTGAAATACCAGGTTCCGGTTCCACTCGCTCCCCAGTTGACCACCCGGAAGGTAACCGTGGTTCCGGCGGCAATGTTTTGAAGGGCAGGCAGACCGCTCAAATTAATCGGGTCTTTTACGTTTCCAGCGCCACTGGTAGTAGTTCCCCAAGTGATCGGCAAATCGATGTCCGTGAAGGTGCTGCCATCGAGGCTGTATTGCCAAAGTCCAGTCGTCGGGCCAGAATTGCTTCGGCGAATATTGTAAGCGGGGATGCCCGAGAGAGACACCGAGTATCCAGTGTTCGGGGTGAGCGTAAAGGTGACGAAGGCCCCATCGGCAATAGCAGCGGCCGAGGTCGTCAAGAGAGCCGTTCCATTCCATTCACTTCCACCCCAGGCGTTCGCACCCGCATTGCCGGTGGTGGCAACTCCGGAACCACGCGTGAGCCCTGCCACCGTAAGATTCGGGCTAGCAGCCGTGGGGGCTAGGGGTGAACTCCCGTAGCCAGTGAGGCCCGCAAAATCCCAACTGACCAAAGCAGTTTGGGCATTCACTGCCCCGGTAAGGATTGCGGCGGCCGCAACTACGGAGCTAGCATGTCGAGGAGAGAACGACCTGAAGATGGAAGAAAAAAGCGAACGGTCACCCGGTCTCGAATTGCTTCGATGCAGGACCGGTGAAGGTGGGGATTCTGAATAGTGTTTCATGGCATTTCTGGGATGGCTTTCAAACAAATCGAACTAGTTACAGGAAAGGGACGTGTGCATCTCGGATCGGGTGTCACTTTTGTCACGGGCACCCTTTCCTCGAAGCCCTTCACAATAAGCAAGATGTGAGCCAAGACGATTTCGGTTGCAAAAATCGTATTTTCAGGAATCATTGAAACAGATGAACGCGACAGCGGAAGAGCAGCTCAAACAGGCGAGGGACGAGTTTGTCGCCCAGTGGGGAGCCTTGGGCACGCAGTGGGGGATCAACCGCACGATGGCGCAGATTCATGCCTTGCTGATGACCGCTCCCGCGCCGCTCTCGACGGACGACGTGATGGCGGACTTGGAGATTTCACGCGGCAACGCCCACACGAATCTCAAGGAACTCGTGGCTTGGGGCTTGGTGCGCATTGTGGTGCGCAAGGGAGATCGCCGTGAGTATTTCGAGGCGGAAAAGGACGTCTGGAAAATTTTCATCACCGTGGCCCGCGAGCGCAAGCGGCGGGAGATTGATCCCGCACTGGGAGTTCTGCGCAAGTGCGCGGAGATCAGCGAGGACATTGACACTCCGGAAGGCAAAGCGTTTTTCGATCAGATGCGGCAGCTGGAGGAATTCGTCGAATTCGCCTCCAAGATGGCGGATCGGGTCGCAGGCATGAAACACGGCTTCGCCTTGCAGATGGCGGCCAAGTTGCTCGGTTGAGCCCCATTTCCAAACACAGCATTTTATTGTCTCAATTGATTTCGGAAATTTCTGAAAGAACGATAACTATCTCAACATCAACGCCCAGACCCCCATATCAGTCATGAACCCGGTCATTGTCATTTTTGGAGCCAACGGATTTCTCGGTCGCTATTTGACGCGGCATTTCACCCGCCAAGGCCGGGAGGTGGTGGCGGTGGCGCGGAACCGCAAGGGCTGGAGCGGGGACGGAATGTTTTTGGAATGGGATGGCCGCAACTCCGGTCCCTGGGAACTCGCCTTGGAAGGGGCGGAGGCGGTGATCAACCTGGCGGGCCGAAGTGTGAATTGCCGCTACGATGAAGTGCGTCGGCGGGAGATTCTGGAATCGAGGTTGGAATCCACTCGGGCGATTGGCCGGGCGATTGCTGCCTGCAAGGTACCGCCGAAGGTTTGGCTGAATGCCGGAACGGCGACGTGGTATCGGCACGCGCTCGACAAGCCGCAGGATGATTGGTTGGGAGAGCCCGGAGAGGGATTCTCCTGCGACGTGGCACGGGCCTGGGAAGAAACGTTTTTCGGCGCGATGGTGCCGCCGGAGACCCGCAAGGTTGCTTTGCGGATTGGCATGGTGCTGGCGAATGAGGAGGAAACCGTGTTCGACGTGCTGCGAAAGCTGACCTCCCTCGGGCTCGGGGGAACGATGGGCGACGGCAAACAGCGGATCAGTTGGATCCACATGGAGGATTTCCTGCGAGCGGTGGAGTTTGTGGTGCAGAGTCCTTTCATTGAGGGCACCTTGAATGTCACCGCACCGGATTTCCCGACCAACCGGGAGTGGATGAGGATTTTCCGGGAATCGGTGGGCATGCCCATCGGGATCCCAGCCAAGCGCTGGATGTTGGAAATCGGTGCCAGGCTGATGCGGACGGAAACCGAGCTGGTCCTGAAAAGCCGCTGGGCGGAGCCGCTTCGCCTGCACGACGAAGGCTTCCGGTGGCGTTGGGCCAAGGCCGTGGACGCGGTGGCGGACTTGCAAACGCGGCGGGGCTTGCAGGGATTTTTCCGGGCTCCAGCGGGTCGCAGTGCGGGGGCAAAAGTGTGGCTGCCAGCGGCAACGCGGTGAATACATGGTATTTTTCGACCCTTCCCGGATTGATTTTTCTTCGCCCTTCAAGTCGCTGAAAACCAGTCTTCGCCGCTCCAAGTGACTCGAATTGAGGATTTTCCGTTTGCGCCCGGGGAAATGTTTGCCTATGGGATAGCCGCACTTGTGATTTCGAATGAGTCGCTAACTGCTCCATCCCCTCTCAAGCTCCCGACCCTTGACGCATGATTTTCCGTATCGCCTCCCTCATCACTGTGGCCATCTCGGCCCTCTTCCTCGCCAGCTGCGGAGGATCACCGAACGTGATTCCCAAATCGCGGATCGGCGGAGTTTCCTATGGGAAGCCTGAAAATTTCACCCTGCCCGGGCCATCCACTACTGCGGTCGCTTCGGCCTCTAGCAAGCCCCGCGACAAGCACTCGATGCCGGTTTATTCGTTTTCCGAGCGCAACCGGATCGTGCGGACCACCGCCTACACGTGCAGCGAGGACGATCACCTGATTTACGGCAGCAAAAACGCCACGGGCACCCACCTTCGTTACACCAACAAAGTGCGCAGTGCGGCGGCGGATTGGTCGTTTTACCCGGTCGGAACCACATTCCGCATCAAGGGCCTGCCCTATCTTTACGTGGTGGACGATTATGGTTCCGCGCTGACCGGCACTGGCACCGTCGATATCTACAAGCCAAACAAGGAGATCATGAATCTGTGGGGCCGCCGCACCGTAGAGTTGACCATCGTGCAATGGGGGTCCTTCACCCGCAGTGCCGAGTTGTTGAGCCAGCGCACGGGGTTTGATCATTGCCGCAAGATGCTGGCGAACATCATCCGCCAACGTCCCGATCTCGGCAATGTGGTTTCTCGCTGATTTCTGTGGCTTGCCAGCTAGCTGAAATCCTCCGTTTCACTGAATGGGAGCCAGCAGTCGGGCGGCCCGGCATGCCGCGCGGAACAGGAAGGGCCGAGCCGTGAAGTCCTCGACCTTGGCTTCCTTTGCGTGGCGGAAATCCTCGTCCAGCATGGCTGCCACTTCCTGCACGAATTTGGAATCCACGGAAAACGCCGTGATTTCGAAATTCAGGCGGAACGAGCGATTGTCGAGATTCGCCGTGCCCACCGCGGCGAGGCGATCGTCGATGAGCATCACTTTTTGATGCAGGAATCCGCGATGGTAGCGGAACAGGCGGATGCCAAAGGGAATCGATTGCTCGTAGTAGGAAAACGCCGACAACCACACCAAGAGGTGATCCGCCCGCTCCGGCAGCAGAATCCGCACGTCCACTCCACGGATGGACGCGGTTTGCAGGGCGGTGAGCACGCCTTCATCCGGCACGAAATAGGGCGTGGCGATCCAGAGTCGTTTGCGCGAGGAATTCGCCGCCTCCGCCACGATCAATTGCCACGAATCCGCCGGGTCGGCCGGGCCGGTGGGGATGATGGCAGCGATTTGATCCTGCGGCTGCGGGCGGTCCTCCCAATGCAGGTCTGGGACGCGGTTGGCGGCCCAAAACCAGTCCTGCAGGAACACCATTTGCACTGCCTGAACGACTGGCCCGCGCATGGCGAGATGCGTGTCCCGCCATGGGCCGAATTTCTGGTTCCGGCCGAGGTATTCATCGCCCACGTTGAGCCCGCCGATGAAGGCAAGCTCGCCATCGCTGACCACGATTTTCCGGTGATTGCGGAAATTGAGCTGAAATCTCGACCACCAGAAGCGATTGATCCCAAACGAGTAACATTGCACGCCGGCATCCTTGAGCTCGCGCAGGAAGGGCCGGGGAAGTTTGTGCGAACCGATTTCATCAAACAGGAAATACACCTTCACCCCAGCGCGGGCCCGCTCGATGAGCGCTTGTTGGAAGCGTGTGCCGAGCGTGTCGTTTTTCACGATGAAGAAATTCACCAGCAAGTAACGCTGCGAGTTGCGGATGGCGGAGAAAATCCGGTCGAAGGTCTCGTCGCCATCGATCAGCAATTCGAGGTGATTGCCACGGGTGAATGGCAGTCCGCCGAGCACGCGCGCCGCCCGTTCGAATGCATCATCCTCGGGAATCTCCACCTCCAACTGGAGCAGCCCCTGGTGCATCGAATCCGCCAATTTTGCCAGTCGCTCATCATTGCGCCTGCGGCCGCCGACATTCACCGAAAACCGGGTGCGACCCAGCAACCAGTAGAGGGGAATGGCGAGGTAGGGGACCACCACGAGTGAGATCACCCAAGCGATGGTGCCTTGCGAGGTGCGCACATTCATCAGGGCATGCAGCACATGGAGGATGCCCACCACCTCAAATGCCAGCAACAGGGAAATGCCTATCCATGTCTCAGCCTTGATCCCGTATAACTCCATCACGGAAATGATAAATGCCACCCCGCTGGAAACAAGCTTTGATGCGGCGCTTGGAAGGGGGGGGGCGCTTTACAGCATTTTGCCGGCAATTTCCTCTTCATGGGAAAGCACCACCAGCAACGCCTTCATGCCCTGGGCGGCGGCAGCGGCTTTCAGCAAATTGCGAATTGCCGTGCCCCCCTGCCCGCCCATTCCCACCAGGATGGCGAGGTCGCGCTTGACCAACACCAGCTTGAATCGCAGCACGCCGGGGGCGATTTCCCGCACTTTGATGACCGCGTGCTTCGGCTCCTCCACCAAGCTGACGGTCACGAATTCAAGGAAGCCCCTCAATTTTAGAATTACGGCTTGGGTCTGCTTCGGATCCAGCGGGCCACGCCTGGCGAGGGATTCGCTAAGGTCATCCAGATTTCCATCGGGCGACTGGGCATCTTTCGAAACGGCAGCCCGGAAATCCCAGTCCATCACCTTGTAGGCTGCGGCACGCCGGACCAAATCGACCACATCCACTTCCCGCTGGGCCAAGCGGTTCACTGCTGGCAAGACCGTCCGGAAATCCCATTCCGTCACTTGAATATTCCCAAGCTTGCGAAGCGATTTCGCAAACTCGACCTCCTTGATGTCCTGATTCAAGAAGGCCATGAAATCCCAGTCATTGACCTGGATTTCTCCCAATTCCCGGAGGGATTTCGTGAACTTTCGGATGGGTTTCGGCATGGGGGGCTCTACTCAGATCGGAAAAACGAAATTTCCGATCATCTAATACACCCGCCATCCTTCAAAAAAAACACGCGGGCGCAATCCTCAAAGAGAGCGCCTCACACTTCGACTGCCCCCCACCAAATGACTCGCTTCCGACGAGGGAAGGGGCTAAGCCGCCCGACTCAAGGGACTCGGGGGAACTTCGAGAAATCCGGCGGACGTTTTTCGATGAACGCCTGTTTTCCCTCACGGCCTTCCTCACTCATGTAATAGAGCAGGGTGGCATTGCCGGCGAGATCGAGCAGCCCCATTTGGCCATCGCAATCGGCATTCAGCGCGGACTTGAGGCAGCGCAGGGCCAGCGGCGAGTGGGCCAACATTTCGCGGCACCATTGGAGCGTTTCCTTTTCCAGATCGGCGAGCGGAACCACCGTGTTGACCAGTCCCATGTCGAGCGCCTGCTGGGCATCGTATTGGCGGCAGAGATACCAGATTTCCCGGGCCTTCTTCTGGCCTACAATGCGGGCGAGGTAACTCGAGCCCAGCCCGCCATCGAAGGAGCCGACCTTCGGACCTGTCTGGCCAAAGCGGGCGTTGTCCGCGGCGATGGTAAGATCGCATACGATGTGCAGAACGTGACCACCGCCGATGGCATACCCGGCGACCATGGCGACGACCGGCTTGGGCAGCGAGCGGATCTTCTTTTGCAAATCGAGCACGTTGAGCCGCGGGATGCCGTCCTCACCGATATAGCCGGCATGGCCACGCACCTTTTGGTCGCCACCGGAGCAAAAGGCGAGATCGCCGGCTCCCGTGAGGATGATCACGCCCACTTGCGGATCCTCATGGGCGAGATCGAAGGCCTTGAGCAGTTCCATCACGGTCTTCGGCCTGAAGGCATTGCGCACCTCGGGTCGGTTGATGGTGATTTTGGCGATTTTCCCCTCATCCGTTGTTTCGTAACGAATGTCCTCGAATTCACGAACAGCAGTCCACATGGCGGATAGCTTGAACCGCCCGGGCCGAACCCGCAACCCGAGATATTGGCGAATCCACATCCGGCAGGCAGGAAAATCCCTGCTCCCAGCCCAAGAGATGCCGCTCACGCGGAGTTCCGTTTGCCGAGCCTACTCCCAAATGGTTCTTGACGGCAGGCGGGCTGGCCCGTGTTTTCATGCTTCATCCGCACGGCCATTGCATGCGGACAAACCCGAACCACGCCCTACTCCGATGCCCCACGACCCGCATGACGAAGCTGATTTTATCCACAGCGAACAGTTCCTCCAGGGGCTGATGAAACGGCAGTTGCGCTTGTCGATTGCCTGTGCGCTCGCCTTTTTGTTCCTGCTATTCGGGTTGCCTCTCCTGAACTTTTTCGCACCGGCCTTGATGGCGCAGCGAGTCGGTGGTTTCACGCTGACTTGGCTCATTCTCGGAGTCTTGTTTTTCCCCTACGTGTGGATCATCGCCCGCGTTTTCATCACCCGTTCCATCGCCCTTGAAAATGCCGAGGTCGAGACTGCCAAAAAGGGCAACCAAGCGAAGCAGCGCTAACTTCAACTTTCTCCGATCATGCAAATCGATTACTGGATTCTTGCTTTCTCGGCCATCACCGTGGTGGTGACCATTTGGATGGGCTTTCGCTCGGCCAAAACTTCCAAGTCCGCATCCGACTTCTTCGTTGCCGGGCGTTCCGTCTCGGTGGGCTGGAATGCTTCCGCCATCTCCGGGGAATACCTGAGTGCGGCGAGTTTCATGGGCATCGCCGGGATGGTGATGCTGTCCGGTTATGACGCACTTTGGTATCCGGTGTGTTATGCCTGTGGTTATCTGTTTCTTTTGTTGTTCATTGCTGGACCCTTGCGGAGGTTCGGAGCCTATACCATTCCGGACTTCGCGGAGGGCCGCTTCGACTCGCCGCTGTTCCGCAAAATCGCGGTGTGCTTTGTGTTGTTCATCGGGTTTTTCTATACCATGCCCCAAATGAAGGGTGCGGGTACAACTCTCGCCTATATCTTTCCCGGCCTGCCTTACTGGGTGGGTGTGCTCGTGGTGGGGGTAGTGATTACGCTCAACGTGGCGCTCGGCGGCATGAAGGGCATCACCCTGGTGCAGGCGGTCCAGTATTGGATCAAGATGTTCGCCATCTCGGTGCCGATCTTCGTGCTTCTCGCGGTTTATGGTGGTTATGGGAAAAACCTCTCCAACAATCGCTCCGCCTATGATGGCGCATCACCACCGGCGATCACCCAATCGGTGGAACCCGGAAAGGGCGAGCGTCTTGCATTGCCGGAAAAAGCGCCCAAAGACGAGGCATGGATCGCCCCATTCGGACCGTTGACCACCAAGGCGGCCAAAGCTGCGGGCCTGACTCCGGAGGAATCGCGGCCATATTCATTGTTATATACATTTTCGCTGATCGTCGCGCTGGTTTGCGGCACGGCGGGATTGCCACACATTCTGGTTCGCTTCTATACCAACCCGGATGGCATCGCGGCCAAGAGAACCACGATGTGGGTGATGATCCTCATCGGGGTATTCTATGTGTTTCCACCGGTATTCGGAGTCCTGGGACGCAATTTCCTTCCTGAACTCTATCAGGCCAGCGGCTCGAAGGGACCGGACAAGGTGGTTCTGGAATTGCCCATCCTGATTCGCGAAAAGTATGGCATTCTGGGTTCGGTCCTCAGTGGGATCACCTGCGCGGGGGCCTTTGCCGCATTCATGAGCACGTTTTCCGGATTGCTCGTATCGATGACCAGTGCGCTGGCCCATGATGTCTATGGCCGCATGCTGCGTCCAGGAGCCTCGCCGCAGGACCGGATGAAAATGTTCAAGTGGTGCGCCGTGATGGTGGGCAGTGTATCGGTGGTGCTGGGAGCTTTGGTGGAGCCGCTGGAAATCAACTTTATGGTTGGCCAAGCCTTTGCGATCGCGGCGGCCAGTTATTTCCCCTTGTTGTTCATGAGCGTCTGGTGGCGCGGCATGACTATGGCGGGTGCCGCCACGGGCATGCTCACCGGCGGACTGTGCGCCCTGGTTTCCGCAGCGATTGTGAATGCCTCCACGCTTGCACTCGACAAGGGGCCGATGGGCAAATTGTTTGCCGGTTTCAATGGGATCAATGATTTCTGGGTAGCGCATCCGCTGCTGCGCATCCTTGCTGAGCAGCCTGCCATTTGGTCGGTGCCACTTGCCATCGGGCTTATGATCGTGGTGTCCAAAGCCACCCGCAAAACCATTCCTGCCGATGTGCGGATGAAGATGCTCGTGCTGCATGCGCCTGAAGCTCTGGGTCTCAAACAGGAATACATTCAGGAGCAGCAGGGCATGGCCCACTGAAGCCCATGCGCGGCTTGTTCACCTTCGTTCTCGCCGCCTGCATGCCCATCGGCTTGCAGGCGGAAGTGAAGCTGGCATCAATCTTCAGCGACCATGCCGTGCTCCAGCGCGACAAGCCCCTGCCGATCTGGGGCTGGGCGAATCCCGGCGAGGAGGTGACGGTTTCGCTCGGCGCGCAAAGCGCCCGCACCAAGGCCGGTGGCGATGGAAAATGGCAGGTCGAACTGCCAGGCCAAGCCGCCACTGGAATCGCCCTGGATCTGATCATTTCCGGCAGCAATACGATCACCCGGAAGGATGTGTTGTTGGGCGATGTCTGGCTGTGCAGCGGGCAGTCCAACATGGATATGGGACTCGGCAATTGCGCGGTGCCGGATGAGCTGCGCGGCGCCGATTTTCCACTCATCCGGCATTTCCGCGGCGAATACCATTTTGCCATCGCCCCTGCGGACGAACTGAAAGGCCAGTGGGCGGTTTGCAATCCGGCATCCGCCGCTGGATTCAGTGCGGTCGGATACTATTTCGCCCGCCGCATCCATCAGGAAACCGGGGTTCCCATCGGACTGCTCACCAACGCGGTGGGTGGCACCAACATCGAGTTGTGGATGTGTCAGGAAACCCTGCTGAATCATCCCGCTCTCGGGGATTATGCCGCCGTCATGCGGGAGTCTCTCGCGAATTACCGCAGGCAATTGGCCGACGCCTTGCCGGAGATCGAGACCTGGACCCAACAATCGCGCGCGGCCTTGCGGGATGGCAAGCCCGTCCCACTGTTGCCACTGACACCGGATTTTCCATTCATCGATAAAATCGCGCGTCCCCGCTGTGTCACTTTGCACAACGGGATGCTCTCGCCACTCGTGCCGATGGCACTCAAGGGAGTGCTCTGGTATCAGGGGGAAAACAATGCCGATGGGCAACTTTATGTGGAGAAAAAGGCGGCGATGATCGCGGATTGGCGGAAATGGTTCCGCGATCCCGAGTTGCCATTTTACTATGTTCAACTCGCCGCCTGGCAGCAACCGGATCCCAATCCCGCCGGTGGCGGATGGGGCTTGATCCGCGATGCCCAAAGGCGCTGCCTGGCCATCCCCCACACCGGCATGGCCAGCGCGGTGGATCTGGGGGACGCGGTGGACATTCATCCCAAAAACAAGGCGGATGTCGGCGAACGACTCGCCTTGTGGGCGCTCCGGTATCAATACGACAAGGCGAAGCTGGAAACCAGCGGCCCGCTTTTTCGCGAGATGAAGATCGAGGGATGCAAGGCCCGGATTTTGTTTGATCGTGCGGGCGGCACCTTGATGGTGGCCCGCAAACTGGGACGCAATCCCGTGGTGGAAACGAAGGATGAGCCGCTGAAATCATTCGCCATCGCCGGCGAGGATCGCGTCTGGCATTGGGCCGATGCGAGAATCGATGGCGATACGGTGATGGTTTCCTCACCGAATGTGGAGCGGCCGCTCGCCGTCCGCTATGCTTTCCAAAGCAATCCGGAGGGGGCGAACCTTTACAACAGCGCAGGCCTTCCCGCATCGCCATTCCGGACGGATGCGTGGTGAGAGGTGTGAATGGATCCCGGAGATCTATTTTCGATAACTCACAATCGGCGTCTTCTTGCCTTCCGACAAGGTGACGATGCTCTTGCCATCTGCGGAGATGGCGACCGATTCCGCTTGGGCAAGCAGGTGGGGAGCGAGGACATGCGGCTTGCGGGCGAAAGCTTCCGGCCACGACTCGGAAGCAGCTTTGGGGAAAACAAAAACACTGTAGTAGGTCGCTACAGCCGCAAAGGATTGGTCGGCGGCGATGTCCATGGCAGTGGGTTGATCGCGGAAATCAATCGGACTTGCGATGGGAACCTCCACCGTGGCGGTGCCGATGCGGCGCGTGGTCTGGGTAGTGTGCTTGTCGGGCTTTGTCAGAGGGAGTTCGTGCAATTGCGGTGGCGAGTCGCGTTTGCTGAGAAGCAGGATTTTTCCCGCCGCGACATCAACTGCCACTGACTCGCAATCGCGCGGGCCGCCGTCGTATCGGAATCGGATCTGCCACGCGCTGTTCAGTCGGGCATCGAGCAGCGTGCCTGGCTTGGGAGGGGCCGGTTCGCGCAGCAGGTAGAGGGTGCAGGTGTCGCGCTTGGCCTGATTGTCCCCGATATCCGCCACCAACAGCCACGACTCCCCCTTCCATTCGAAGGCGGCAAGGTCTTCCCAATCCACATTGAGGGCATCTTTGAGCGTGATTTTTCCCAAGGCCTGCCCATTGGCCTGGACTAGGTGGATTTCGGCAGTCGCACCGCTATCATTGAGGACCCAGAAATTTCCGGGAGTCTTCCGAGAAAACGCAATGCCGCTCGCCTCATGGACACCGGGAATCTCCATGGCAGGCCGCTCAGGAGCGATCTGAAACTTCATCGCTGGATCCGCCCAAAGCCTGGAAGTAGCCAAACAGGCCAGCAGCAAAATCCATCGTTTCATCGTGAGTATCTTGAAACCCTCGCCATAAATCTCAAGCGCAGCGGCAGCCCATTTCTGCGCATGCCGTCGTGACGCGTGATTCAAGGCATTCCAACACCTCGATGTAGCGGTTGTAAGCATCGATGGGGCTCGGATAGGGAAGCTGAGGAGACCTCGCCGCTGCAACACCACCCTTGGTGGACATCCATTGGAAGTGATTGGAAGTCAACATCTTGGCCCATGCGTGAGTCAGCGCTTCATCGTTGAGGGTATGCACCGATTTCTCCAAACTGTGGATCCGAGCCATGGCCTCACGCTGCATCGGATTCTCCATCCACGCAGAAAGGTCCCGCTCGGTGTCTGTCCACGATGTCAGATAGCGGCACTCATACTCGCGCGAGGCCCGGTAGAGATCCACCGCCTCAGTCGGCGTGACCCATTGCAATCCGGCGTCTGCCACCGCATCGGGAAACTCCTCCCAAAACTGGAACACGCCGGCATCGTCAGTGATCCGCTCGCCGATGGTCTCGTAGCCAAGAAACAGATTCACCAGATCCCCCGGCGAGTCAGCCAGCCAGCCGGCAAATTTCTCCGCAGTAAGCGGATACCCGACCCATGCGGGATCGGAGAAGCGATAGCCGATGTCATCCGAGAGCCGGACGTTGCGGAGCAAGGTCTTGATGCGTGCGGTTTCCGGCGCACGGTAAAGGAAATTGGCCGATTGCGCACCAAGCATGCGCTCCACCCCTTCCGCAACGACGCCTTCGAACCCCATGGTCTCCGCCTTGGCCGCGATCGTATCGTTGTAAACCAGCTCCGTGTTCCGGAACACCCGCGGACGGACATGGAACACCTGCTCGATCTTTTCCAAATGGAGATCGACCTGCCGATCAAACTCCTTGTTGGAGTGGATGAACGCCAGCGAGTGATAATAAGTTTCCGCCAACAATTCCACCCCGCCTGCGGCGACAAGGTCTTGGAAAGACTCGAGCACATCCGGACGGTGGCGTTCCATCTGCTCGATCGCGGTGCCACTGATCGAAAGAGCCATGCGGAATCGACCTTGGTGATTCTCAATCAGTCGCTTGAACATCCGGTTGGCAGGCAGATAACAACGGTCCGCGACACGATTGAGAATGGTTGAATCCAGATCCACATCCTCAAGAGAATCAACACACTCGGTCGTTCCAACCGGAAGCAGGCGATGAGGTTGGTGGACCTGAAAGTAAAGACAGACGTCTGGCATGGGTTTGGACGTGGGTGATGGAAACAGACAACGTTACCGGGAAGGGGAAAGCAGGTGCCGGGCCAATCGCCTGGTCCGCTTCCAGCGCCCCGGGAGAAGACTAGGACAGCAGACCTCTCCTTGTTCAATCCTTCAGATTCATGTTTTTATGATTCACGGCTCGACCATCCTGTCAGCAAGGTTTAACTTGCCAGTGTCGTGGGACTTTACAGGAAACCATCGTGTTTGATCGATTCCGTCGTGGGAGGCGCTGCACCCACCGCGGAGCGGTTCAAGGGACCGCTGTCGTTGCCGGAAGTCCGGATTGCGATTTTCTATGTGATGCTCGCCAGTGCGTGGATCATCGGCTCGGATGTATTGCTGGAATGCCTGGTCGGGAAGCAAGCAGACACGGTTTTCTATCAGACGTTCAAAGGATTGAATTTTGTCATCACCACCGGGTTGTTGCTCTACCTGGTATTGCGGCGCGCCTTCGGGGGGTGGCGCAGGTCTGAGGAGCTCCGGCTCGCATGCCTACACACTTCGAGCGAACGATTCCGCAACCTTTCAGCCCGGATTCAGACCTTGCGTGAGGAAGAACGCACCAAGATCTCCCGCGAGATCCACGATGAACTCGGTCAGCTTCTCACCGGCACCAAAATGCAGCTCCGGCTCATTGAGGACCGGCTGGCGGATCGCAACGACCGCACGCTCAACCCCTTGATCGACGATCTTGTGGAGGTTGCCGACACCATCGACGAAACCATCGATTCCGTGCGACGCATTTCCTCCGGACTCAGACCGCTGGCATTGGATCACCTCGGCCTTACCGCCGCCATGAGTGAGGAAGCCAACCAGTTCACCCGCCGCACCGGCATCGAGGTACAGGTGGACATGACGGAATGGGAAACGGCGCTACCTGCGGAAATGGAAACAACCGCTTTCAGGATCTTCCAGGAATCCTTGACCAACGTTGCTCGCCACGCCGTAGCCACCCGCGTGGAAGCGCAATGCAAGGTGACCGATGACCAGTTGTCCCTCACGATTCGTGACAATGGCGTGGGTATCGACACCGCCGCCCTCGACAATCCGGCTTCGCTTGGCCTCGCCGGCATGCTGGAGCGGGCCGCCGCCGTGGGTGGCAAGGTTGAGTTTTCCTCGAAGCCTGGAAATGGTACTGAGGTGGCCTTGATCATTCCACTCTGCAACCCTATCGTCCCTCCCGGTCTTAACGACCATGACTCATGAGAATTCTGATTGTCGATGACCACGCGCTGATCCGGCGCGGAATGATTTCCTTGCTGCGGGAGCATTTCAAGGAGGTTGAGTTCGCCGAGTCTTCCAACTCGACCCAAGGGTTCGATGAAGTGCTCGGCAATTCTTGGGATCTCGTAATCCTCGACATCAACATGCCCGGGCGCAGCGGGTTGGACCTGATCCGTGATGTCCATAGCACGAAACCAGAGCTCCCCATCTTGGTCGTGAGCGCTCATCCTGAGCGCGATTATGCGGTGCGGGCCCTCAAACTCGGTGCCTCCGGATATGTTTCCAAACAAAGCGCCGCAGACGTTCTCGTGCTGGCTGTCCGCCGCGTCCTTTCCGGAGGGCGCTATGTCAGCTCTGCAGTGGCCGAAATCCTTGCGGGCTCGCTTTCAGGGGCCGTGTCCGATGGCTCCCACGAATCGCTGTCCAACCGCGAGCTTCAAGTATTGAAAATGATCGCTTCGGGGAAAACCCTCAAGGAAATCGGCTCCGAACTTGCGCTTAGCGAAAAAACCGTGGGCACCTATCGCTCACGGATCTCCGATAAAATGGGGCTGCCAACCAACGTCGATCTCACCCGATATGCGATGCGGCATGGGTTGGTGGATTGATTGCAGCGCGGCCCGATCTGCCATTGTAGGGGGAATACCCGACAGCGGAATCAGTCAATGAGCGGCTTCCATTTTCCGGGATTTGTGTCATCTTCAGCCCATGAAGTCCGAGCGACTTGCCTTACGGGACGAGAAGCAAGGATTTCATCACAAGAGAAAGTTTTTCATGAACTAAAGGCTTTTAGCAGAAGTGACCTGTCATGGGGTAGGCTTCTGCGATTGGGGAGATCTTCTCTGGTGTGCACACCGCAAGGTGCTGCAGGAAGAGAACCGAACGCCGTCTTTCCGGGGGGGGAGACGGCGTTCAACTTTCCTCTGGGAAGCCATACCGAATAAGAGAGTCTCACTGCGCTGTTTCATGGCGAATCAAACGAAGTCGAAGCCCCGGATCAGCAGCAAGCAGGTTTAGCCTTCAGGCAGGTGGCAAAGCCAACATAGGAGACGACTCACTTTTCTTTGGTAGGACGAAGTCCCGACAGTGTTTTAGGGGATTCACTGACTTCCCCGGATCAAAATTCGTGGTAAAGTCTTCTCATGAAGCGCGAGCGCTCCGGCTATCAAGGCGGGTCAATTTCGGTTCATACCAACATCACCAGAATGT
>JBBARN010000008.1:86121-96452 GCA_040399845.1 Luteolibacter sp.
CGCTCCGGCTATCAAGGCGGGTCAATTTCGGTTCATACCAACATCACCAGAATGTAATTTTTGCTGTTTTACTGCCAGCAGAGTCGCCTCGGGTGCGGTGGGTTTCTATGCAAGACAAGATTTCTCTGGGAAGCAGGCCTCCGGGCTCTGCTGGAAGAGAACAGGAGCGCCGTCTCTCCGGGGGGGGGGACGGCGTTCAACTTTTCCGGGGAAGATGGATGGGCGGACCAACCGGCTACAGCCAAGCGGCATCCTCAGACCTGCGCTGGGATGCCGTTGGGTCGGGGCCTCAGCCCCCCGTCCGCGGCGGTCGCTTCTTTTTGTCCGGCGGCGTGACATCGCGGAGGTTGGTTGGCGTGCCGTTCTGCTTTGCTTTCTGGAGTTCGGCCTGTTTTTCCGCCATGCGTTGGACCCATGACTTGCCGGCACCCTTCACGGGCTTGAGCTCCGGCTCCGGGACCTTGTTCATCAACCAGGTCTGGCCGATCGAGAAAATGTTCTGGGTGGTCCAGTAAAGCGCGAGCGCCGAGGCAAAGTTATAACAAAAGAAGAAGAACATGAAGGGCATGAACATGATGATGCGCTGCTGCATCTTGTCGCCCGTCATGGGAGTCATCTTGATTTGCAGGAAACTGGAGATGGCCATCACCACCGGCAGGATATTGATGGGGATGCCGGCGATGTGCGTCAGGGTGTCCGGCTGGGAAAGGTCATTGACCCACAGGAATCCCTGACCCCGAAGTTCGACGGCATATTGCAACATCCGGTAGAAGCCGAAGAAGATCGGAATCTGGATGAACATTGGCAAACAGCCACCCAGCGGGTTGATACCGAATTTCCGATAGAGCCCCATCATCTCGGTGTTGAGCTTGTTCGGATCGTCCGGATATTTTTCCTTCAGTTTGTCCATCTCCGGCTTGAGCTTGGCCATGCGCTTCATGGTGTGCGTGGACTTGGCGTGCAGTGGCCAAATCACGAAGCGCACGGTGATGGTGAGCAGGATGATGGCAAGACCCCACGACCATTTGCTGGCCACGCCGTCGAGCAAGTTATGATAACTGTTGAGCAGGAAATTCAGCGGCCGGGAGACAAACCAGAACCAGCCGTATTGCATTACATCGCCCCAGCCCTCGCCCCAGTGCTTGTCCATCTTGCGGAGCAGCGGGTTGTGCTTGGGGCCGACAAAGATGCGGTATTGGTAAGCCTTGTTTTCCGCAGGTTGGATCTCGACGTCCGGCAGGCGGAGTCCCGCGCGCACCGAGGTGACGGGTGAGGTGCCGCCATTGATGGTGACCTGCGAGGACTTCGCCCACAGGGTGCTGGCTATGGGCTCCTTCGGCCGCAGTACGGTGGCGAAGAACTGGTTGGTGACTCCCGCGTATTCGAGGGTCTCACCATCCGGGCTGTTCACAACGGACTTTGCGGAACTGAACATGCCGCCCTTGAAGGTGCTGCCGTCCGTGAAGTGGATACCGCCGTTCTTGCGCCAGAAAAATCCCGTCTGTTGAGCGACTTCCGCCTGATAGAGAGGCGAGGCCTCTCCCATGAAGACGCTCCATTGATTGAGATTGAGCGCGGTGGAGGCGGTGTTCTCCAGCTTGAGCTCGAAGTCGATCAGATAGGCAGAACCCGGCTCCTTGCCTTGATTCAGGCTGAAAGTCTTCTTGGCGATAAGTCCGGAGGGAAGCTTGGCGATGTAAACAGCCTTGCTGCCTGACACGGATTCATCCGCCTTGTAGGCATAAGCCACGTTTTCCAATGTCTCTCCAGCTCCGGCAAGTCCGCCGATCGGGCCGCTGCCGAAACGGTTCGCCCGAACCCGGCTGGTCTTGCTGCCGACCTCGAATTCTTTGAGGAAATCCGCATACTTGATGCCGCCACCGATGTTGGAGAGCGTGAACTCCACCTCATCGTTCTTCAGCACGATCAACTCCTCTTCAGTCGGTGGTGGTGGTGTCTCGACGGTGAGGCCAGCAGTGGTTGCGGTGGGAGCACCTTCCTTGGCCGCCTTTTCCTTTGCAACCGCCTGCTCGCGAGCCAGTTGCGCGGCGCGGGCCTGCTGATTTTTGGTGGAGTAGTAAAGGTTGGCGGCAAGCAGCCCGCCACAGATGGCGAGGACAACCCAGGTTTTACGATCGTACATGTTGCGGTGGGAAAATGTTAGGTATGCGGGGATTCGCGGTGGCAGGAGCAAGATGGTTCCGGAGCCTTTGCACTCAAGCCCGGCGGGACGGGGTCATAACCACTCCCCCCCCATGGATGACAGCGGAAAATCCGGCAAATTCCATACCATGAGCCCCGGAGCGGACCGTGAAGCTCGACGGACTGGAGAAAATAGTTCGAGCAAGTGGGAGAAAACCGGCATCCTGCCGCAGGTCCGCAGGTAACCCGCAGCATCGGCCCAAGCACCCGTTGATAGACTACTCGGATCAAAAACCGGATGACAGCACTCACGAATCGGGACATCGCTGGGATCACGGCTGGGCATCGGATGGGGAAAACAAGCCAAGCCGCCGAGCCTGGCGCAACCAGTCGGCTTCGAGCTCGGCAAAAGTGGCCTCTGCCGCGCCGGGGCGGGCAATCGTCACCAAAAATCGCGCTTTTTCGGCAAATCCCGGGGCGTGCACCTGAACCAGTGAACGAAAACGTCGCCGCAGCAGGTTGCGATCGTGCGCCTTGCCACAGCGTTTGGTGGTAATGAAACCCGTCCTCAACATACCCAAGGAAGGGTCGACCAAGGTGCTCAAAATGACAAACCGGCCTGGCTTTGCCTGACCGGTCTTTTTCACACGCGCAAAGTCTGCGCGGTTCGTCATACTGGATTTCCGCGGAAGACGCATGGCATGGATGCACGTGGCACCCGCAGCGGCGGGAACGCAGGAAATCAGTTGTGCTGCGTGGTGTGGCGGCTGTATTGCAGCTCGACACCCTTCGGAATGAGGCGCTTGCGGCCCTTCTGGCGGCGACGACGGAGAATGTCACGGCCGGCTTTGGTGGCCATGCGGGCACGGAAACCAAACTGGTTCTTGCGGGTGCGCTTGGAGGGCTGATAGGTGCGTTTGCTCATGGCTGTGGCCTCAATGAAGGTTCGTAGATTGTCCGCCGGGCGGCTCGGGGCGCGAACTCTAGGCCTCCACCGCTGCTTGTCAATCCACCAGTGAGGGAAATTTTTCAAAAGTTTCGTCCTAACCGGTAAATTAAGACCACCACCCGCCATCAAACGGCTTCCACACACCCGGGAAAACCGTTGATTCGGAAACCACGATCAAGGGCGGGGCTTCGTCATTCCCACTCGTCCATTTTCTGAAAGATTCACGGGGGCGACTCGGGTATTGCTAGCAACTGCATGATTCAAGCCGCCACTTCGATTCCACGCCGCAAGTTCCTTGTGACCAGTGCCGCAGCCCTCGGGCTCGCGCCCATGGTTTTCCTGCGGGCACAGGAAACCCCGGCCAATGACGATGTGGTCATGGGCGTCGTCGGCTGTGGCGGCCAAGGCGTGGGGAACATGAAAAATTTCCTCAACATCAAGGGAGTCCGCGTGGTCGCCGTTTGTGATGTGGACGCAACCGCCGCCGCACGCGCCAAAGGCGTGGTCGACAAGTTCTACAAAAATCAGGATTGCAAGGTGTATGCCCACTACGGGGATCTCATTCAGCACCAGGGAATCGATGTCATCAGCCTCGCCACCCCGGACCACATGCACGCCAGCATCGGGATTGCCGCCGCCAATGCCGGCAAGGATGTTTACGGGGAAAAACCCTTCACCTGGGGCCTTGCCGAAGGGCGCTTGCTGGTGGAGGCAATGAAGAAAAACAATCGCGTCTGGCAAACCGGTTGCTGGCAACGTTCGGGCGGCGAATTCCGCCGCTTCAAGGCGCTCATCGAGAATGGCACACTTGGAAAAATCACCCGCTTCGAGTGTGGCACCCCCTCCGGCATGAGCGTGCGCCAACATGCCCCCGAGGACAAATGGCCGGAACTCATTGGCAAGCCTCCCGCCCACCTCGATTGGAAAGGCTATTGCGGTCCGGTGAAGGATTTCCCCTATCACCCGATGATCCATCCCTGGAACTGGCGCTGGCACAACCAATTCGGCGGCGGCCAGCTCCTCGATTGGGTCGGCCACCATGTGGACATCGCCCTGTGGTCGCTCGGTCTCGACGGCACCGGCCCAGTCAAGGTGGAAGGCACTGGTGAAAAAGGCCCTCACAAGTTCTTCGATACGTATGTGAAATACGCCTACAAGGGCACCTTCGAGGATGGCCGCACGATCGAAGTCCGCAGTGATTTCGGCGGCACCAAATTCACCGGTGAAAAAGGCTGGATCCACGTCAATCGTGGGAAACTTGAGGCGTCCGATCGCGAGATGCTCCGCAATGTCCCGGCTGACTTCGACACCAAGCCGCCCAGCCATTATCAGGATTTCATCAACTGCGTGCGCTCCCGCAAACTCACGGTCGCTCCCGCTGAAGCCGCCCACCGGGCCGCATCCTTCGGCCAGTTGGCCATCATCGCCCTCGATTCCAAGCAGCCACTGAATTGGGACCCGAAGGCGGAAAAAGTCATCGGCAATGCCGAACAAGCCTCCCATCCCCGCCTCAGCGCCCGTATTACCGTTTGATTCCCGACCAGAAATCAGAAACCATTTCCCCGTTCTCACGTCACCACTAAAAGACCATGTCCAACGAAGAATCCTGTTGCTCCACCAACAAACTCGCCCTCATCTACGCATCCCTCCTCCTCCGCATCTGGCTAGCCGTCCGCGCCATCCAGACCGGTGTGGAAAAATTCGCCGGCACCCAGTCTTCGGACCAAGTCGTCAAGGTCGATGGAGTCGCCAACGAAGAAGGGCTCACCGCCGCCGGTTCGCTGAAGTTCTATGCCTTGGATAACTACCATGGCGTGCCAGCAGCACTGATGAAGAAATTCGAAGCGGAACCGCTCATGATGAAGTTCGCGCTCCCGCTTTACGACAAAGTGCTCGGCCCGGCTTTGATCGTCCTTGGCATCACCATCCTGCTCGGCCTCGCCTATCGCACCTCCCTCTTCCTGCTCGGCCTGCTCTACATCAGCCTCACTTGGGGACTCATCCTCATCAAACAGGACGACGGTGTTTCCTGGCTAGGCATCCACATGATCCTCATCGCGGGAGCACTCGCCCTTGCGGAGAACAATCGTCTGGCTATCCTCAAGAAATGGTAAACCGATGAATCCAGAACCTTCCCCAACTTCACCCCTCAACCGCCGCGATTTTCTCTCGAAGAGTCTCGCTGGCGTCGGTGCCGGCCTCGTGCTCGGTGCCCCCAACATCCTCCGCGCCGCCAATGCTGACGGCAGCGACAAGATTCACATCGCCCTCATCGGCATGGGAAAACAAGGCCGCGTCCTCTTTGAGGCCATGGCCAACATCCCAGGACTCCACTTCCAGGCCGTTTGCGACATCTGGGACTACAACCTCAAAGGTGGCATCGGCAAGGTCCGCGCCCTCCAAGGCCACACCCCCAAGGGCTACACGGACATCGATGAACTCCTCGCCACCGAAAAAGGCCTGGACGCTGTCGTGATCGCCACCCCGGACTTCTGGCACTCACCCCACACGGTAAAATGCCTTGATGCCGGACTCAACGTGTATTGCGAAAAGATGATGTCCAACACCATCGACGGTGCCCGTGCCATGGTCAAAGCGATGGAAAAATCCGGCAAACTCTGCCAGATCGGCCACCAACGCCGCAGCAACCCGCGCTACCGCTACACGCTCAACAAGCTCATCAACGGCAACAAAATCTGCGGCCAACTCACCAATGCCAACGCCCAGTGGAACCGCTCGCTCGGCGCTTCCAACGACATCGGCTACAGCAAGAAACTCGCCATCGATCCTGCGATTCTCACCCGCTACGGCTTCAAGGACATGCACCAGTTCATGAACTGGCGCACCTACCGCGACCTCTCCGGCGGCCCGATTTCCGACCTCGGCGCGCACCAAATTGATATCTTCAACTGGTTCATTGGCACCGCTCCCAAGTCAGTCTATGCTTCCGGCGGAAATTCGTATTTCAAGGAACGCGAGCACTTCGACAACGTGATGTGCATCTTCGATTACGACACGCCCGAAGGCAGCGTCCGCGCTTTCTATCAGGTGCTCACCACCACCAGCTACGGCGGCGGTTTCTATGAGGCCTTCATGGGCACCCAAGCCACGGTGAAAATCTCGGAAATTTCCGCCAGCTCTGCGATTTATCGCGAGGACAGCGCGCCAGCCTGGGACAATCTCGTGGATCGTGGGTTCCTCGTCCGCAAGCCCGCCCCGCCGAAGCCTGCCGCCACCGAAGGAGCCGTCGCCTCTTACGAGTCCGCCGCGCCGGAAATCTTCGACCTTCCCGGTGGCTTCGGCAAGCCAGCCCACCAACCGCACCTTGAGAACTTCTTCAATGCCGTCCGCGGCAAGGGCAAGCTCAACTGCGATGCCCGTCACGCGTTCGAGAGCGAGGCCCCCATTTTCTGGGTCAATCCCTCCGCCCTCAGCCGCCAGCCCATCGAATTCAAAACCGAACATCTCTCCGTCTAACATGAAAAACAAATACATCCTCCCCGCCCTCTGCGCGGTTTCCGCCCTCGCCCTCACCAGCTGCGGTGAGAAAAAATCCGATGCCGCCGCCGATGCACCCGCAGGCAGCAGCGCACCGGCCGCCGCAGCACCCTCGGGTGGCACCCCGGGCGGAGTCCCGCTCACCACCGAGCTCCCGCCCGAACTCATCGAAGGCACACCCAAGCCGATGAATGTGCCGAACCTCGTCCAGGCTCCCAGCAAGGCCCCCGAGTTCCTCGTTCCTGCCGGCACCGAGCTCCTCTCGAAGGGCAAAAAAGTCACTTCCAGCGACGAAAACCCCATCATCGGCACCCTTGACCTCGTCACCGATGGCGACAAGGAAGCTGGCGAAGGTTACTTCGTGGAACTCCTCGATGGCCTTCAGTGGGTCCAGATCGACCTGGAAAAAACCTCCACCGTCTCCGCCATTTGGCTCTGGCACTTCCACTCCCAGAAGCGCGCCTACAACGATGTGATCGTCCAGGTTTCCGATGATCCGGAATTCAAAACCGGCGTCACCACCGTTTACAACAACGACTACGACGACTCCGCAAAAATGGGCAAAGGTGGAGACAATCCCTACGTTGAGTCCCGCTTCGGCCTCGTCGTCGATGGCAAGGGCTCCAAGGGCCGCTACGTCCGCCTCTACAGCAATGGCAACACCTCCAACGAGATGAACCATTACATCGAAGTGGAAGTCTTCGGCAAAGCCGGCTGATCTCCAACCCTCAAAATCAAATGAACCGCAGCCGGGATCGAATCAAATCGCCCGCCTGCGGTTTTTTTGTGGTCATCAAAACCAACATCGCACCATGAACCGTCGTAAATTCCTCAACACCTCCACACTCGCCACTGCCGGATTCACCATCCTTCCGAGCGGAATGCTCAGGGCGGCGGCTTCAGCCAACGACAAGCTCAACATCGCCCTCATCGGCGTGTGGGGCCGGGGCCTTGCCCACTACGATTCCATCGGCCACGAAAACGTCGTCGCCCTTTGTGATATCAACGAAAATTTCTTCCCGGATGCCCTCAAGCGCTTCCCGGGAGCCAAGACCTACACCGATTGGCGCAAGTGCCTTGAACAAAAGGACATCGATGCCGTCGTCATCTGCACTGCCGATCACCACCACGCCTTCATCGCCAACTGGGCACTCAACCGCGGCCTTCACGTCTATTGCGAGAAACCCCTCGCCATCTCGGTCGAGGAAGCCCGCGTCGTCCGCGCGAACTGGCTGACGAAAAAAGACAAACTCGCCACCCAGGTCGGCATGCAGCGCCATGCTGACCCCAATTTCAACCGCGTCCGCGAACTCATCCGGGACGGAGCCATCGGCGAGCTGCAATCCGCCGCCGCCTGGGGCAATCGCCAAATCCGCCGCCCGGGATATTTCCCTGCCGAAGGCGCACCACCCGCCGGATTCCACTGGGACCTCTGGCTCGGCCCCTCGCCCGAGCGCCCCTACAATCCCGCCTACTTCAAGGGCGGCCCCGGCATGAACTGCCTGGAATGGAACATGTTCTGGGATTGGGGTGCAGGCCAGATCGGCGACATGGGCAGCCACACCATGGACATCCTCTGGAATGCCGTGGACGCCGGTCTCCCCACCACCGCCGAAGCCAAAGGCGAGTCCTTCAACCCGGACGTCACCCCGGTCGAATGCGAATCCCACTTCGACTACCCCGCCAATGACTGGCGCGGACCCATCCGCGTGAGCTGGTATCAAGGCGGCATCATGCCCCGCTCGCCCAACCGCGCCATCGACCTCAAGGCCATCGACCACGGAGCCTATTTCAAAGGCAGCAAGGGTTTTCTCGTCACCGATTTCACCAGCCGCATGATCCTCCCCTTCGGCGGCGATGCGGACCTCACCTACTACAAACCCCGTAGCAAGGAAAACCAACTCCCGCCCGTCGGCCACTTCCAGCAACAGTGGATCGATGCCTGCAAGAATCCGGCCCTCAAAACCGCCTGCGATTTCGAATACAGCGCCAACATGATCGAGCAAATGCTCCTCGGCCTCGTCGCCTACCGCGTCGGCAAGAAAATCGAATACGATCCCATCGCCGGCAAAGTCACCAACGCCCCCGAAGCCAACGAGTTCCTCTCCCGCAAATACCGCGAAGGCTGGGTCCTCAACGGTTGATTCCCCCACTAAAGAGAAGGGATGTCTCGTCCCTTCATCAGCGGCGATTCGAATGACGAATATTGATTTTTCGTTTTGGGCTGCGCACAGCCTGCTGGCGGAGACTTTTGAAATCGCTCAAGCGCTGCGATAGTCGTTTGTGCCTCTGGCTGATAGAAGGGATCACGACGGGGCGTCAGGAGGCGCATTCGGGATGCTGCGCTCAAGGCGCTCACCATCGCCCTCCCAACAGCCACAACATGCCGCCGCCACATGCAGGCAGCCTTCACACCAGGTCTCGCCTGCAAGCTCCGTCGCTGATGGTTGGCCACAACGATGACACGGGGGCAATTCGGCTTTCACGCACCTTCCTTGACCACCTGTTATCCGAAAATCAATCCTTGTGTCTGCTTGGAACCAAGCTGGATTCTTGGCTGGGTTTCGACGGGTATCATGCAAGCCAACCGCCCGACCTGTAAATGCATCCCCTGGTGATGGCGTTGGTGCCGTCCCTTTCGGGAAATAGGGAAATAGGGTTGTCGGGCCAACCGAATTGTGGAGGATGGCGCGACAAAACCCGGATTTGCCGGAATGGTTCTCCAATTGATCCCTTTTCCTGACATGCCTTCCATTCGCATCCTCTTTCTCGGCGATATTGTCGGTGAGCCCGGCCGTAAGGCGGTGATCGAACAACTGCCAGTCCTCAAACAAGAGGAGTCTATTGATTTCATCGTCGTCAACGGCGAAAACTCTGCAGGAGGAAAGGGGATTACACCCAAGATCGCCATCGATCTGCTGCGCGCCGGGGCTGCTGTCATCACCACCGGCGATCACGTTTGGGACCAGCAGGAAATCGTCGATTATTTCCCCACTGAGCCTCGTCTTCTCAGGCCAATGAACTATCCCGAAGGAACCCCAGGGAGCGGGACAGTGGTTTTGGAAACCTCAAAAGGACGAGTGGCCGTGATGCAGGCTCAGGGACGCTCTTTCATCCAACCACCCTTGGAAAACCCCTACCTTGCCGCAGAATCCGAAGCCGCCCGGCTCCGTGCCGATGGAATTGGTCCCATTCTCATGGACTTTCATGCGGAGACTACCAGCGAGAAGATCGCCATGGGACGCCTTCTCGATGGCAAAGTCTCCGCTGTTATTGGCACCCACACCCACGTCCAGACGGCAGACGAAACCATTTTTCCCGGAGGCACTGGCTACCTCACCGACGCTGGCATGTGCGGCCCAGAGGAAAGCGTTCTTGGACGAAACATCGAATCCGTGGTCTGGCGCTTCAAATCAGGTATGCCAACCCGCTTTCCAATCGCCAAAGGCCCTGTCCGGCTCTGTGGAGCCATTATGGAAGTCGATGTGGAAACGGGGAGCTGCCTGCAAATCAAGCGGCTTTCCCTGCTATTGGGCGAAAACTCAAAGGCCGACAACTAAAGATGCAGATAAGCGAGGTGGAGATTTTACAACTACGGATGCGTCATGATCGAAAATCGGCCCTCTGGTGCCTGGATTTCATTCGCAGTCGCACCCGGCAGTCAGGCGGAACAGCTGATTTTGAGGGGGGCGATTGGCAGGCGTGGCCATAATCGCTGCCAGATCTAGATTATAGCTTTTTC
>JBBARN010000009.1:0-94994 GCA_040399845.1 Luteolibacter sp.
CCTATGAATCCGCCCTGGCAAAGCCCTCCACACGGCGCTTCGGACTACGCTTACTCGGCAACGCCCGCAGGGAGCGGATGATGAATGCGCTGCCGGTGCGATGAGCCCACATTTACGATTTCCGGAATACAATTTGACCCGTGCCGGTTTGCGCGCCGATGGTAGGGATGTATGAAAACTTCATCACCAAGCATCAGCCCCGCTCCAAGGTCCTTCACACAGCGACGGGGGCGCTGGATTGCGATGGCGATCCTCGGATTGATGCCGGCGGTCCTCGCGACGCCCCTTGCCCAAGCTGCTCCGCCGAATGGGGTATACAAAGTCACCCGCGTATCCGGCTCGGTCACGGTGAACAACCGGGTGGTGGAGATTCCCCAAGGAATTCTCCAAGACGCCTTTGCTCAGAATGGTCGCATCACGATTCGAGACAACCGCATTCCCCTTTACCGGGCACGGTGGGCCAATGTGTTGGAGCAGTTCAATGACCTCGGACTCAATGGCACGCTGACGACTTCCGGTCCTTCCAGCGTGCTACTCAAGCCGACCGCAAATGGCTTTGCCGGGAGAACGCCCAAACCGGTGCGCCTCGAGCTCGAGGGTGACTTCATTTTCACTGAAGTCAGCTTGAACATGGCCATGAACTTCAGGGCCAAGGTGACCGGAAACACCCTGACCATCACCTCCCCCATATCCATTATGTCAACGGGACTGCTGGAAGGAAAAGGTCAGGTGACCCTGGTCGCGAAAAAGTGATCAGTTTTCCAGGATCTCGACCTCGTAGCCATCGGGATCCGTGACGAAGGCCATCTTGCGGGCGCCGGAGGAAAACTTCTCCCGCCAGCCGGATGGCCAGATTTCGATGCCAGCTTTTTCGACCTTTTCGCAGTAGTCGATGATGTCATCCACGCCGAGCGCGGTGTGCATCAGGTCCTCCGGGCAGGTGGCGGTGTAGTCAGGGGAGTGGCAGAGTTCGAGGAAAGCGTCGTTTCCGGGAAGGATCAGAAACGCGAGGCTGTTGCCCTGGGGGGAGTCCTTGAACTCACGGAGCGTGTAACCCAGCGCCTCATAAAAAGAAACGGACTTCTTGAGGTCGCGGACACGGATGCGGGTGTGGAGAAAACGGATCATGGTGCGGCAATCTGGAACAAGGAGCCGGATTTGCCAAACCTCGATTGCGCATGCCTTGGCTTTTTCCGCGCATGGATCAATGACCCGTTGCTTTCGTGTTTCAGCGGTGGTTCATTGCAATTGTTATGAAAACAATCGTCGTCGCAGTGGATTTCTCAAACGCCACCACCGGCGTGCTCGCCATGGCCAGCCGGATGGCCAGTGCCTTCGGGGCGCAATTGCGTTTGCTTCATGTCGTGGAGCCGGAACCGAGCTACACGGCCTATGGTTTCACGCCGGACGAGTTTCCCGCCCTGCATGCCTATCAGGAAGAGGCGAAAAAACGGGCTGCGCGGAAAATGGAAGAGCTGCTCGCCCAAGTGAGCCCCGGCTTGCCGAATGCCAGCACGGAGATCCTCGAGGGCGCGCCACTGCATACTCTGCTCGACTACGTGAAGGAGATCGGCGCGGACCTTGTGGTGCTTGGCTCCCACGGTCACGGCGTGATCGCCTCGTTGCTGCTCGGCAGCGTCGCGGAAGGTATGGTTCGCAAGGCGGCTGTGCCCACGCTCATCGTCCCGGCGCAGCCTGAATGAGCGCCGCTGCGGGAATGAGCTCTGCGGTTTTGGTTTCGCTCAGATTGTTTCCCTTCATGCCCACGCCCAAGTGATAACTCGGGTGCGGTGGCTTGTTGTAGGAAACATTCTGCAAAGCCACGGAGAGGCGGTATTGCGGGTTGTGCATCAAGGTGACCAGACGGTGACTCGTGGGAATGGTGGTGGTGTGGATGCGCAACGATTTTCCGTCCGGAGATGGCACCATGATTTCCTCCCGCCAGTCGCCTAACAAGTCAGCTGATAGATTCGGCCGCATGCCCGAATGACGGAATCGTCCTTCACGCGAACTCGGAGTCTCGGCGGTGAAAAGCACTGAATCGCGGGCTTTTTCATAATCCCATTTGAAGACGGAGAAATTCCCATAAGTTTCCCGCAGCAGATCGCCATCCCACCACACCAGCCAATCGGCATGGCGGGGAGCATTGCCGATCTCCTTGCCTTGGGCGGTTCGCAGCGGTCCGCGACCACCCCACACTTCGCTGCCGGGATGGCGCGGATCGATGTCTGCCGCCACGCCATCGCTGATGTCCACTCCCGGGCTGTGCGACCAGAGCAGTTTGCCGGTGCGGGCGTCGTGCATGCCCGCACCGGGGTCACCCCAGGCGGCGGTTTCATTTTCGTTCTCAGTAGTGATATATAACTCCAGGCCCGGCCGATCCAGATCGAAGTCGCCCAACTGAATCCCGTCGCCATGACGGCGGCCGGTGGTGTAGAGGCCCTTGCCGTTGTCGTCCACGGTCATCGCCTGATAAACGATTTCATCTTTGCCATCCGCATCCACATCCGCCGCCACGAGCGAGTGACCGCCCATGCCGGAGTAGGGCGATGCGTCCTTGTAAGGCGCTTTGCCAATGCCGGTATCGAAAATCCAGCGGGAACTGAGTTCCTTGTCGCGCCAGTCCCATGCGGCGATCACGATGCGCCCATAAACCCCGCGGCACATGATGAGGCTCGGGCGCTTGCCATCGAGATAAGCCACACAGGCGAGAAAGCGATCGCAGCGATTTCCATAACTGTCATTTCCACCATTGCCCCCACTCCCGCCCCAGCCATCGATGGGATAACGGTTGGGGATGTAATCGACGGTTTTCAAAGCGGCACCCGTCATGCCATCGAAGATGGTGAGAAACTCCGGACCGGATAAAATGCGGCCGAAGCGTTGGGTATCGCTCTCCTTGTTGCGCCAGTCCTTGTTTGCATCGCCGATGATCACGCCCTTGCCGTCCTTCGTGCCATCGGCAGTCTTGCAGGCGAGTTCGGCTTTTCCATCGCCATTGAGATCATAGACGATGAATTGAGTATAATGTTCGCCCTCGCGGATGTTGATGCCCAGATCGATGCGCCAAAGGTGGGTGCCATCGAGTTTGTAGGCATCCAGCACGGGTGTGCCGGTGATGCCATTGAAGGAGTTATCACGTCCTCCGGAAACCTGATGCAGGATGATTTCATATTGTCCATCGCCATCCAGATCCGCCGCCGAGGCATCGCCGGGGCGGTAGTCATCGATGGGTTTGATGGGAATCTCGATGTAAGGTTGATCGAGTGGTTTGGAGGGAGCCGATGCCGCACCTTCCTTACCCTTAAGCACACTGCGCACGAAATAGGCATCCGCCACTTCGGGGTCGATGGTGCAGGTGCCTCCGCTGAGCGGCTTGTCATTCAAGCGGGTGCTTTTTCCATCCTTCACCCGATAGACATCGAAGGCGGTTTCCGGTGCATCCGTGCCGAGCAAACGCCAACTGAGAAACACCTTGCCGGCGACCTGTTTCGCAGCCACCAGACCACGATCGAGGTCTTCCATCTGACGTTGGGAAGTGGCTCCCCAAACGAGCGTCGGAAGGAAAAGGCAAAGCAGGAACAGGCGGCGGATCATGTGCAGGGCACCATACTACCGCGATTCGAGGAAAAATCACTGTCACCCGATTGAGGCATGCAACGAAATGAAAAAGCCTCCACCGGCAATGCACCGGCAGAGGCTTTAAATCTTTCTCAAAGCTCTTCGCTCCAAGCTTCAAACTCGCTCAGAAGTGGATCGCGTGGCCTTCCGCAGCGAGCGTGGCCTCGTGGATCACCTCGGACATCGTCGGATGCGCGTGGATGGTGGAGTGGATTTCCTCGGCGGTGAGTTCCTGATCAAGCGCCAAGCCCATTTCGGCGATGAGTTCGGTGGCGTTTTCACCGATGATGTGCGCGCCGAGCAGTTCGCCGTGTTTTTTGCCGTAGAGCAGTTTCGCGAATCCTTCCGGTTCGCCCGAGGCGATGGCCTTACCGATAGCGACGAAGGGAATTTTCCCAACGACGTATTCGACACCGGCTTCCTTGAGCGCGCGCTCGGTTTTTCCGACCGAGGCCACTTGCGGATGGCAGTAGGTGCAGCCCGGGAAATTGGTGACTTTGCGGGGCTTGTGGCCTTCGACGTAAAGACCTTCCACTGCTTGCACGGCTTCGAAGGAAGCGGTATGCGCCAGCCACGGTGGGCCGGTGATGTCGCCCGCAGCATACACGCCGGGGATGGAAGTTTCATAACGATCGCCGACTTGGATGTAACCGCGCTCGGAAAGGGCGGGCTGCATTCCGCCGGGAAGCACGGGCTGGATGCCGATGGCAACCAAGCAAACATCGGCGCGGATGGTGCCGTTTTCCTTGGGTCCATCGAGTGTGAGTTCCACGTGCGAACCATGATCGGCCATGGCGGTGATCTTGGTGTTGGTGAGGCAGCGGATGCCTTGTTTGATGAGTGATTTTTCCAACGCATCGCCCACTTCATCGTCCTCAACTGGCAGCACGCGCGGTAGCATTTCCACCAGCGTCACCTTGGTGCCGAAGGCGTTGTAGATATAAGCAAACTCCACACCGATCGCGCCCGCGCCGATGATGATCATCTCGCGTGGCTGCACAGGCAGGGTCATCGCCTCCTTGGAGCCGATCACCGAAATGCCATTGAAGGGAAGCGGTGGCAGGCCGCGGGATTTGCAGCCGGTGGCGATGAGGATGTCCTTGGTTTCCAGCACCGAGCGTGTGCCATCGGCCGCGGTCACTCCGACCTTGCCGGTGCCTTCGATGGAACCGAAGCCGCGAACGTAGTCGATCTTGTTCTTCTTGAAGAGAAACTCGATCCCGCCCGCCAAGCGGTCCGAGACCTTGCGCGAACGGCCGATCACGGCGGACCAATCGTAGGACAGGCCTTCGATTTTCAACCCGAATTCGGCGCTCTTGTGAGTGAGCGTCTGGTAGAGTTCGGCATTCTTGAGCAGCGCCTTGGTGGGAATGCATCCCCAGTTGAGGCAGGTGCCACCGGCGCGGTCGGCCTCGACGCAAGCGACGGATTTTCCAAGTTGGGCGGCGCGGATGGCGGCGACGTAGCCGGCTGGGCCGCCACCAATGACAATGAGATCGTAGGCCATGGGAGTAATGAATTGCTGGTTTGCGGCGCGAAACTGTCGCCCCGATCCCGGATTGTCAAAGATGGAAGGCGGGAAAAAACCGGAGCCTTGATTGTTGGCGGGCGCTTTTCCATGATCCCGCCGTGCGCAAGCCCTCGCCCAATCTGATGGTGCTCCTCACCCTGGTCGCCGTAGCGGTGATCGTCGGGGTGGTGGTTTCCCGTGTCGGCAACAAGGCTCCGGGCGAGCGGATCGGCTTCCAGGACGCCGCTGTCCCGCTCTCGATGCCCGCCGGCGGCGAGCTGGACCACCGCTTTCATTTTCTTTCCGCTTGGCAAACGGTCAGCATTCCCACCGCCACCCGCTTCGATCCGCCGATGGGCTCGGAGCACGGCGGGCTCGTTTACAACGCCCAGAAATTCTGGGAGATGAACGAAAAACGTGGCGGCCACCACACGGGGGACGACCTGAACGGCATCGGCGGGATGAATACCGACCTCGGCGATCCCGTTTTCGCCACGGCCGACGGACTCGTGCTCTACACCGGGGAACCCTCTCCCGGTTGGGGGAAAATCATCGTCGTCGGCCACCGCGCGCCGGATGGCGAGACCCTGCACTCGATGTATGCCCACCTGAACCGCATCGACGTCGCGATCGGCTCGCTCGTCGCCCGGGGCGGGAAAATTGGCACGGTCGGCACCGCGAATGGCTACTACCCTGCCCACCTGCATTTCGAAATGCGCGCCAGCGACGGAATCGACATCGGGGCTGGCTACGCCATGTATCCGCTCAACCGCCTCGATCCCGCCGCCACCGTGGCTGCGCTCCGGAATGCCTCGGGCGAAGTGCTTTCGGCATCGCCGCTCGCCAGCGTGCTGGCATCCGCGGACTCGCCCTGGACTTCGCTCGAAATCCAAGGTGCGGAGAAATTTCCCGGGCTCTCCAATGAAGCCGAGTGAGCTGCGGCCTTCGCGGAGTCCCGGATGGCTCGTGGAGCTGCACCGCCAATGGCAGGCGGCTCGCGGCAGGCGCATCGCTGCAAGCAGCCGGTCATTCACGCGGGATTGGGCGACCTTGCTGCACGACGCGGGCATCACCAGCGCCGAGGATCAGGCGACGGCAGGGCGTGAGGTGGAGGAACTGGAAAAAGCCGGACACTTCCTCCTTAAACGCCATCGTTACCGTCGATATCTGATCGAGCGCATCACCCTGCCACTGACTTCCGAATCCTGGCTTCGCGGCCATTTCAGCGCAGCCTCCAGCCAGGAACTCCTCGAAGAATCCTTGGAAATTCTGACCCATTTCTCCGCCCGCACTCATCCGCTTTTCCCGGTGGAATGGGCTGATTCTTGTCGCTCTCTCCACACGGCTTTCACCGCTGGACGCTCACTGCGCCCCTTCGACTGGGCCCATCCGCAGCGGCTCCGGGCCATGCTCGGATTGCTCGAAACTCTTAGCTCCCGCGAGTGGTTGCCGGGCACCCTCGTCCGCAGCGCAAGCGTGGAAATCGGCCTGGATTCGAAGGCTCTCGAACGCCACCAACGCAGCATCGAATTCGGGCTCACCCGGATGTTTGGCTGCCCCACGAGTTATCAATCGCTCGGACTGGTCTGCGGTGAGGGGCATGTGGAACTTCACGGACCCGTCTGCCTGCATTTTCCGGATGGCAGTGTTCATGATTTCGATGGATTGAGCCAAGTGCTCATTTCCGCCGCCGATCTTGCGCGATGTGTGCGCGTCACCACCCCGGCACTACGACTGCTCAGCATCGAGAACCGCAAGACCAGCTTCCGGCAATACGCCGCTGCAAACACGGAGCGGCGCACCCTGATTGCCTCAACTTCGTTTCCGACCCCGGCATTCCGTTGTTTGCTGGAAAAACTTCCGGTGGATCTCCCCCACGATCATTTTGGCGATACCGATCCCGCGGGTTGGCACATCCTTCTGAAACTGCGCGAAGCCACCCCGCGCAAGGTGGGGGCGTTCCGGATGAAATGGCGGCCTGCGAAGGAGAAGGTCCCGCTCACGCCATACGACCGGAAATTGTTAGATAAACTGATATCATCTCCCTTGTTGGAGGATGTGATGCATGAGATCCGTGAAATGGCGGATCGGAATGATCGTGGCGACTTCGAACAGGAAACCTTGCCGATGGTGGATGAGTGATGATTTCCGCTACGGCAGTTCGCGAATGCGCAGCTTGCGAAAAACGATGGGCGAGCCTTCACTTTCCAAGCACAGGTATCCCTCTGCCGGATCGGCGGCGCTGCCTCCCGAGGTCTCCTCGCCATTCACCCACAAGCGGATCTCGCCGTTGATCGCGCGGATATAATAATGATTCCACTCCCCATGCGGCTTGACCCGTTCCTGTCGCGGAAAACTGCGGCTGCCATTCGGCGACAAGGGCGGGAAAGGAGTCAGCTTGACGCCCACGGCAAAGACATCGCCGTGCGTGGTGAACCAATCGGTTTTCTTGCCCGCCGCAGCCATGCGTTCGGTGAACGCAGGGTCAAGCACCTGCACCTCGATGCCCTCCGGTAGGCCGGGTTTGGCTTCGGTGGTGAGTTTTTCGATCGAGGCCTGCGTGGCCCAGACAAAGACGCCGGAGTTGCCAGCGGGCTTGAGGTGGCACCACTCGACCACCAGTTCGAAGTTGCGGACTGGCTTTGCCGTGCGGATCACGCTCACCGGTTGGCCGGTGCAGTGCAGGCTGCCATCTTTCCAGGTCCAGGTGTCGTCGGCGCTGTTGACCTTGGCGAAGTCCTCCGCGCCGAGATCGCGGAAACCCGGTTGAGTATCATCGATTGCAGCCCGGATGGCGGGTTGCGCGCCGAGCGGTGCGAGGGTGGCGACGAGTGAGAGAAGCAGGGCTTTCATGCGGGATCGGTTAGATAAATAAATCACTTCAAGGGCAATCCGTGGCGCTTCCAGAAGTTCAACATTTGCGAGGGCGAACCATTGAAAACATTGCGCTCGGTGGGGCGGTCGAGATTGCCGAAATAAAGCGGAAACTTCCACGCTCCATGATGATAGACCTTGGGCCGCGAGCGACCTTTTTCCCAATCGACTCCACCATACTGCCAGATCGACCAATCAGACCAAACCCCGTATTGCCGCACCAGTCCGTCGGGGTGGCCGGGAGCGGGATATTTGGAACCGGCACCGCTGTCGTGCGCATACAAGGCCACCCAGTAGGGCATGCGCCTCAGGCGCGCCTTGGTCGCCGGATCCGCGCCGCTCAACAGGTCCTTGAGATGGGTGCTGTTTTCCAGATAAGCCACGGGCACCACACCGCTGCGTTGTTCCACCCGGTCCATGAATCGCAGGATGTCGGACATGCGTGAGTTCGCATCGAAGTCGCCGCAAAGCAAAAGCGATGGCGCATTCCATGCCCGGCCGCGTGCCAGCGATTGGGCGCGGGCAACGAATTGATCCGCCTGCGCCACGGCATCCACATGATTCTGCAGTCGATAGTAAACCCCCGGCAACATTCCGGCGCGGTCGGTGGCGGCGAGGAAGTTTGCACATTTTTCATCCAGTACGCCGCCTTTTCCGGCGCGGGCGATCAAGGCGCTCGCGCCATTGGCCCGCAACGCGGAGACGTCGTGTTCCGAATACGGTCGACCCTCACGCTGACGCTCCTTGGGATCGTAGGCAGAAACATTGATGATCTGCGGCAGGCCACGCGCGGATGATGCCGGATTTCCGGAACGGCCGGATCCGGATCCGCATTGGATGAGCAGCAGGGAAAAGGGAACGAGCAGCAATAGCTTCTGGATCATGACGAATCGATGGATGGTGGAAACTGCCCCCTGCGCTCCTGTTTGCGGAGTCGCCATGCCTTTTCATGAAAAACCGGGTGCAATTTCAGGAAGATCCTCCACACCGGAATCCCCTTGGCAAGCCCCCTTGTCTGATGCGTCCCGGGCGTGCTAGCGTTGTGCATGACCGCCGCCGAACTCTCGAACTCCGCCGCCAACGATGCCACACCACCTGCCGGGCTTAGCAAGCTTGCCAAGACACTTTGGCTGGCAAGAGCCGGTCAATGGGATGCCGCGCACGACCTTTGCCAGAACCTTCCCGGCACTGCGGGTTCATGGATCCATGCCTATCTCCATCGCGAAGAGGGCGATGATTCGAATGCCGCCTATTGGTATTCTCGCGCCGGCAAATGCATGCCTCCATCATCTCTCAGCATCGCGGAGGAATGGACCCGCATCGCAGGCGAATTGTTAAACTCCGAGGAGGCTTCCTGAAACCTCGCATTCAATCATCATCGGCGATGATCTGAATGTCACACCACACCAGGATATGATCGGAGTGGTTTTTGTTATGAAGCTTGATCCACTGCTTTTCAGTCATTCCCTCGATGGGATAGGGGCCGTGGATGGATTGCGCCGAACTTGAGAACTCGGGCTGTTGTTTTGGCACGAAAATCCGATCGAAGGGCGCGGGCGGATAACGGTTCCCGACCCATGTCGCTGCTTCCTTCGAGTTGAGGTCCTTGAAGTCTTTCCACACCTGCGGCACATCCTGCTCGCCGCCCTTGATGTTGGTATCTCCCAACAACACGAGATCCTTTTCACCGGGAAACTTTTTCTCGAAAGCGGGCATGGCCTCAATCAATTGCTCGGCCTCGATCTTGCGCATCTTCATGCCAGCATCCCCATCCGAGTTGCTCTTCATGTGTAGCGGAACCAGTGCAAAGTCGGTTTTCTTGTCCGCAACACTGCCCGCGCGGAACACAAAGGCCTCCGGATGGCGGGTCCAGTAAGTGAGCTCCGGATCGCCATCGTGGGTGCCACCCTTGACGGGAAAACGAAATCGATCCACCAAGGTCATGCGCCCCGTGCGCCACAGGACGCCGGTCATCTGCACGCGCAAATTGATCGGTTGGGGATCGGTGAGTTCGTAGCGCCATTCATCGCCGGTGCCTTGTTTGAGCAAGGGCAGCATCTCATCGAGCACCTTGTTTTTCCATGGGGCCTTGCCGGGTTCCTCGCCGGTAACCTGATCGTCATCTTTGATTTCTGCCAACGCGATCGCATCCACACCGCTGGCGAGGATGTATTTTACCAACTCATCCGCCTTCTGCGGCGGGCGGTTGGTTCCGAGGTGTTCGATGTTCCAGGCCCCGATTCGCAAGGCATCCGCAGCGGGCGGCTGAGATTTGGGGACTGGCTGCCCATTCGCGCTGGCGGCAACAAGGGAACAGCAAACAAGGAGGCGGATGAAGCGAGCAAAAGTCATGACGTTGGGAAGGGGAGCAGATGCGAAGCCAAGGAAGGCACTTTCATGATGGGCGGCCAGTGCGCTGTCAAAACGTTTCCGTCACGGGCGAAATTCTCATCCCGATCCATGATGGGGTTTTCACCCAGGAAGAAATCCAAGGCGAGCTTGCAGATGTTTGCGCGGGCAAGGTGGCGCGATCGATCTTTCCGGCAGCAAGGATCCACGATGGCGGGAAACGCTCCATGGAGGAAATCGATGTTTGCATGGAAACTATCCATTCAGCGTTCCGGAAAGCGCGTGATAGAACGGGGATGAAATTTCCCAGTTCCCATGCACTCAACTCCACTGCCTGATGTTTCGAAATCCCGCATTCCTCTGTGGCTCAAGGTCGCCTACACGGCCTTCATGGCGGTCCTGATTCCTGTTTACTGGTATCATTATGGGCCCACCAACTTCCTCTATTTCTGTGATGTGGCCTTGCTGTTGACATTGCTGGCGATGTGGAAGGAAAACGCGCTACTGACTTCGCTGGCCGCTGTTGGCATTCTGGTTCCACAAGCTCTCTGGTGTCTCGATTTCGCGGTGGAACTCTGTGGCGGCACGCTCACTGGAATGACCTCCTACATGTTCGACGAAAACAGATCGCTGTTTCTGAGAGGACTCTCATTGTTTCACGGTTGGCTGCCATTCCTCTTGTTCTATCTGGTGAAGCGGTTGGGATACGATCGTCGCGCGCTGCTGGGGTGGACCTTCATCTGCGTGGTTCTTTGTCTCATCGCATTCTTTCTCCTTCCACCCGCCGGGGCACAGTTGGCCGATTCCAATCTGCCGAGAAATGTGAATTATGTGTTCGGCATGGATGATGCAAAACCGCAGGATTGGCTGTCGCCAGGCTCCTACCTGGTCGCATGGATCTCGGTCTTGATCGGGATTGTGTTTGTGCCTACCCACCTCGCGCTTCGCAAGCTGTGCCCGCTGTCATCCAACGAAAATCACTCCTGAAACCATGAGCACTGATTCATCCTCGCCGTGGCCCCGCGGATTCCGGAGCCTCATGTTCACGCAATTTCAAGGAGCCTTTTCCGACAACGCACTGCGCTGGCTGGTGATCTTCCCGGTTCTCGCATCCACCGCGCTGGGAGATGCGGAAAAAGACCGCTTCGCATCCCATGCCTCGTTGTTGTTTGCCATTCCCTTCCTGCTTTTTTCAACCATGGGTGGCTGGATGGCGGACCGTTTCAGCAAACGTTCCGTGATGATCTCGGTAAAACTCGCGGAAATCTTCATCATGATTTTCGCAGCATATGCACTCTGGCAGGAAAGCCAGGTCCTACAACTTTGCGCGATCTGCCTGATGGGAGTGCACAGCACGATCTTCGCACCCGCAAAATATGGCATCATGCCGGAGGTCTTGCCGGTTTCGAAACTGTCAGCAGGAAACGGACTTCTGGAGCTCCTGACTTTCATTGGCATCATCCTCGGAACCTTCGCCGGAGGATGGTTGGCGGAGTCCATGGCGGGTCGCGAGGGGATTTCGGGATTGATACTCGCCGCACTGGCAGCGCTTGGGTTTGTGGTGAGTCGCGGAATCTCTCCGGTCCCTGCTGGCGATCCTGTTAGAAAATTCAATTACAACATCCCTGGAGAGATTCTCGGTCAAATGCGCGTGATGAAATCGGATCCCGACTTATGGCGTGCCAATTGGGGAAACACTGCATTCTTCTTCGTTGCCACGCTCATCCAAATCAACCTCGCACTCTACGCCCAGAAGGTGTTTCACCTGAAGCCCACGGAACAAGCCTGGTTGCAAGCGGCGCTGAGCCTTGGAATCGGCGCAGGCAGCATGCTTGCCGGTCGCTTGTCGCGGGGCCGGATCGAATATGGACTGGTGCCTGTAGGTGCCTGTCTGATGGCCCTTGCGGGGGTGATTCTCGGATGGCCGCAGATCCCCAAAGCGGGCTTCACCGCAGCGCTCTTTCTGTTAGGAATGGGCGGCGGTTTTTTCATCGTTCCAGTGGTTTCCGTCCTGCAACACCGACCCTCCCCGCAAACCAAGGGCGCGGTCCAAGGTGCCGCCAGTTGGCTGTCATGGGTGGGCATCGCTGCTGCCGCGATCACCCAAAGCCTGCTCTCGGGGCCTGCACACCTTGGCTACGGACAGATTTTCTGGGTCTGCGGTTTCGTCGCAGGAGCGGCTGGCCTGTTCGTCGCATGGTCACGGCCAAAGGCAGTTTCCGAAATGCTCGCCCGATGGAGCGGACCTCGAACCCAAAACCATCCGGACTGAACCCACTTCGCGACAATTCTCCTGACGGCCGTCACAAGAATTGTCGCGTTTTACAAGATCAACAAGCATCCAGGAAGCGCTGCCAGTCGCGGATGCCGTGAAGATTCCGAATCATCGCGGTGGCCGGCACGGCGCGCGGAGTTGAGGGCTTGCGCAGCAAACGAAGACCCGCTTCGTGAGGGAGGCGGTCCGCTTTTTTCTCGTTCACTTCGCGGTGGGTGAGCACGCAGTTTTCCCACGATGATGGACCACCCCGCGAGCGGGGCACGATGTGGTCGATGTTGCCTTCACCGGGTTTGAGGATCCTGCCGGTGTATTGGCAAACCCCACCATCGCGCTCCCAAATGCCACGAGCGCCGAAGCGTGGCCGACAGATTGGAACTTTGGCATAGTTTGCCGCGACGATCACTGTGGGCACACGCACCGCACCGCGAGGGGTGTTGACCGCATGATCCTCGTCACGGATCGGCAACTTCAGCCAATCCTCCCAACGCACCGGAGAGATATGATCATCCCCATGCACATCCAAGCCCGTCGCGGAGCCGCTTGCCATCATACAGAAGGCCTCAGCCGGAGTCTTGGTGTGGATCGCCTGCCAGTTCCGGTTGAGAACCAGCACGGTAGTTTTGTGGAGGATGTCTTTCATGGGAGTGGAGACGCAAGACATAAGACTTCAAGATTCAAGAGGAAGAAGTCCGGTGGCTTGCTGGAGTTATGTGTTTGTTGGATCGTTCAATGGTGTTTTTTCTTTTCTTGCGTCTTGTGTCTTCAAGTCTTGAGTCTTCTCGAAGTGGATGAGTTCATGATGCGGCGACGTGGTTTCCCATCAGGTTCATGGCGTTCCAGTATTCCTGTCCATCAGCCTCATCGAGCGTGAGCCATGCCAAGTGTTTGAGTTCCTTTGGCAGATTTGAGCCAGACGGTCGCGTTGTCCCGGACTGATGTTTGCCTTGCGATCATAGACGGTGAGCTTCATGCGGCACGCGATGTCAACGCCGACGGCGTAGGGAATCACGGCATTTTCGGTGGCAAGAACGCCACCGATTGGCAGACCGTAACCCACGTGCGCATCCGGCATGAGGGCACCTGCCACCGCGACAGGAAGCGCGCAGGCGTTGGCCATCTGTTTGACGGCTTCCGCTTCGAGGTCGGTTCCCCATTGACTCCATGGCGCGAGTTTCGCACGCGGCGTGAAGGCCGGACGGTAAAGGGCACGGGCCAATGGCGCGCGAAGCGGGTCATCGAAGAACGCCGAGGGATCGGCGACGATGTGGAAAATGTCATCATGCAAGGCAGCGCCATCGTTTCCACCGGCGATGAATTCGCGGATGAACTCGTGGGCAAGTTGCATGGCTTCTCCGCCATCGGGCACGCCGAGGTGGATGAGATCTTTGGTTTTCATGAAATGGTTGGTTGGAAATGGAAATGCCGGTCTCTGGCAGTGGTGTTTGTTTTCATTGGGCAAATTGGTGAACCCGCAGGGATGTGCGCCCTGCTCCGCCGGTTAAAAGCCGGCTGCTTCGCTGTCTAAGCTTCAGGTCCTTTGGAAAATGGAAAATGGCGGAACGCGGAGGACTTGCACCCCATCCCGCGGTCGGCGGGACGACTTCCTTAGCAGGGAAACCCGGCACGCTTGGCCGGTTCACGTTCCATGGTCCCGGCGGCAGGACTTGCACCTGCACTGGACGAGGTCTGAGCTCGTTGCCTCTGCATTGGGCTACACCGGGATGGTCGGGCCACGGAGCGCTGGCTTCAGCCAGCGAGTGTGAAACGATGGACTCGCCGGCTGAAGCCAGCGCTCCGTTTAAAACTTGGGTTGACCAACCGGAATTGCACCGGCACTGCCGCCTTCACAGGGCGGGATGCTAACTGTTACAACATGGTCAACATGTTGAGAAGCATGGACTTCTCGTCCATGCTTGTGGGGACGAGACGTCCGCCCCTTTTGGAAACATTGGCACTCCATGCCGGTGCCGCCCCGGCTTCTGCGGCGTGAAAGGCCGCTATGTTAGCTGATACACTAATGGAGCATGATAAAAAATGGTCGCGCGCCCCGGTGCAGCCCCGGGTGCCTCCTCGCTCCAAACGAGGCGGGTTTGCTGACTCCCTCGCGCGCGAAAGATAGATCGTGGATTGCAGATTGCAGATCGTGGTTGATGTGCGATGACATCCATCATCCACGATCCATGAACTGTGATCCGAAAAATGGTTGCGGAGGCCGGATTCGAACCGGCGATGCGCGGCGTATGAGACCGCTGCCTTACCACTTGGCTACTCCGCGATTGTGGAAGATAGGTGAACGGAGCGCTGGCTTTAGCCGGCGAGGATGAAATGATGGACTCGCCGGCTGAAGTCAGCGCTCCGTTCGTGAAAAATGAAAACAAACACCACTGCCAGTCCGGTGAAGGACTCACACCCGCAGGAGATTTCTCGGCGGATCTTTCGGTGTTTCAGGCGCACCTCCCGGGGCAGATAGATATAACTGCAAGCCTCTGGTTTGTAATAATTCACCAGGACGCCAGGAATCGGGCAATGCAGGTCCTTTAGCCAGTCATGATGACATGACTCACTTGACAGTGGACCTGTGGATTGCGACCGTCATTGCGGTTGCTCACCCACAGTCCGTCTCTCGCGGGACGATGCTGGATTGGCGGCCGATCATAGCCCCGTCATCAGTTGCAGCTGGTGGCGGGGTTCTTGCGTCCGGTGTTGGGGATCAATTCTGGATCATGGGAAAATGGATGTTGTGGTTTGGAATGAACGGGCTCCCGGCTGAGGAAAACCCTATAAAATCAGGGGAAAATCGCAGGAAAACAAAAACCCCGCCGGCTGGTGAAGCGGGCGGGGTTCTCGAAAAAATCGATGATCTGAATCAGATCTGAACTACCTGCCTGCCTCCTTGGTAAGGTTATCCTCTGCCAAAGCCAGTGACGGTTTTCCTTTCTCGGAACTGAGAATATATCGGAAACCAAACTGGACCTCGCTGAGGGGCGCATGCATGGATATACACATGCCCGACAAGGACGACCACCGGGTCGGCTTGGGTTGATGGGGATGTGATGTGGTGTGCATGACTTGCTGAAGGTTCAAAGGAGATATGGGAATGGGATCGATCCGTCAACCCAATAAATGATAACTTCCGAATATTTTTCGAAGGTCCTACGTCACGATTCAAATCTGTTAGAGAAGAGTATGCTGTTTTTCAACTTTTCATTCCAAGCCAATGAGTTCCTGTTCCAGTTGCGTGAGGTCCCAGCGCATCACGCAACCGAGGGCGGTGTGGACAAGAAGGTGAGAGGCATCAGCATCAAAAGCCAGGTGACATTCCCCCCCCATCCGGCGTGGGATGGGGGAGTCAGGCGGAGGAGTTCGGTGAGGTGAGCTGTGTGGTTTTCATCTTGCCGATGGCTGGAAGCGCAATGCAGTCCGCAGCTTCGTTGCGGAACTCGCTGGATGGGTTGATGGCCCAGGCATGTTGGATAGCTTGAGATCGCGATGGAGGACGCCGTGGTCGTGGGCGTGTTGCACGGCGCGCGCGACATCGCGTAACCAACGCGCTGCCTCGCTGGATTCCATCGGATGTTCGCGCACCCGCTGCTCCAAGCTCTCGCCGGCGATGTGCTCCATGCAAAACCACGGCACGCCTTCAGTTTCCCCTACGTCGATGATGCCGACGATGCCTGGATGGTGCGGTCGTGCGGCGGCCTGCGCTTCGCGGTGAAATCGTTCGCGTTCATCTGGGCTGGCGAAGCGGGCACGATAGACTACGCCCATGCCGCCACGGCCGATTTCCTCCGGGAAGAGGCGCGGAATTACAGGAAAACGACGGGTTCGTGTCGAGGCGCGAAGATTCTCTGTAATTGGCGGGGAAAAAACGGTAGGATCAGCCTGTGAGTGATCGCTGTCATTGGAATCGTTGGCTTCGGAGTTTTCTGTTGGGAATCGCCATTCTCGGGTGTGCTGCTGTGGAGGCGGCGTCGTCGGTGGGCACAGCGCAGCCCGGGGTTTTCCGGCAAACGGATTTGGATGCGGGCGGGTGGTTGACGGGCTTCGCATCGCATTCGGGCGGCAGGCTCTATGCGCGGACCGATGTCGGCGGCGTGTATCGAAGCGATGATCAGGGGGGCTCGTGGCGTTTTGTTTCAGGAAACATGACGAGCAGCGCCGGTCTCTTCGTGCAAGGACTGGCAGTCGGTGAAACTTCGGCGGATGTGATCTATCAGGCGGTGGGGACGAGTTATGTGGCAACCGATGCCGCACGCGGCGTATGGCGCTCGATGGACGGCGGCGGGACATGGACGCAGGTGCTTTCAAACGTGAATTTTTCCGGCAACGACGACCTCCGCTGGCAAGGTGAGTGTCTTGCCATCACGCCGGGCTCGGGCGATCAGGAAATTTTCGCAATCAGCCGCAAGAACGGCTTGTGGCGCAGCACGACCGGCGGTGCAGCTGGCAATTGGAGCAAGCAAGGTGGCACTTTGTTCGATGGCTTGATCGGTCATGTGGTTCACGTGCATCCGGGATTTCCGAACGAGATCTTCGTCGGTGGCATCAAGGACGGCAGCACCAGCGCGCTCTACAAAGGAACACGCGGCGCGGGTGGGACGATCACTTGGTCGGCCATCCCGGTGAATGCGGCCACGACTTCCGTCACCCGCTTGGCGCGATTGCCAAGTGGTGTGATGTTTGCCGCAGTGCAGGATGGGTCTAACAATCGATTCTACAAATCTGACAGCACCGGAACCGCCTGGACCAACATCACATCCACGGTTCTTGGAGGACTCAGCGCGAATGGTCCTGTCGGCATGTGTCATGTGCTGCGCGATGGCTCGACCATCGTGCTGGGATGGATCGGCGGGCCGACCCGCAAGAGCACCGATGCAGGTGCCTCGTGGACCACGGTCCCGCTCACGATCACCGGCACACGGCCGCCGGCCATGCTGACCAGCGACACCAGTCCGGGTTGGTCGCGGGGATCGCTGCATCAGGATCCGCTGGATGCAAATCGCTGGTATCTGCCGAACGGTTTCGGGCCTTTTGTTTCCAACGATGCGGGAGCCACCGTGAGTTATATGACCCGCGGCATTGGGGAGGTGGTGACATGGAAACCCACATGGCATCCGAATGATCCGCTGCGAGTATACATGCCGGTGGCGGATTTGATCGGATTCATCGCTACCGATGGAAGTGAAACCGGACTCGCCCTGCGCAACCCGCGCCGCAGTTTGCCGGTGACGTTTGGCAATGTGGGCATGACCTATGCCACCGAGGCACTGGTGGGACCTGTGGTGGGAAATGCATCGCCGAAAGTGTATTTCATCGGTGGATCTTTCTTCGGGCCGAATGCGGGCCGCGCTTCCATCGTAACGACCGTCAATGATGGCGTGAATTGGTCGCTTACGCATGTGGCGGGTGTGACAGGAACCGGCCTGCCATCCGGGAGTGAAATCATCAGTGGCTGCGTGGCTCCGGACGATGCCAATGAAATCCTTATCGCCGTGCATGATACATCCAACGCCAACTCTGGCATCTACCGCAGCACCAATGGTGGAGTGGCATTCACGAAATCCACCGGCGTCCCCGCAGGAGGAAACTGGGGGGATGAGTTCAGCCATTTTGTTTTCATGGAGGCGGATGCGGGCACTCCGTCGCGACGGTTTGCATGGCTCAACGGAGTGGGTTTCCTGATTTCGAATGATCGTGGTGCGACATGGGCCTCCGCCGGACATTCGAGCGGCGGCCCTTCCAACAACAAACTTTATGATTGGAATGCATGGGGCTATTTCACCCGCGATCCGGTGACGGGACGGCTTTGGTTCGGCGGCATGAATGGTCATCTCGGGCTTGCTTCCTCGACCAACAACGGAACGAATTGGACCTATCTCGACACGCCATTCTCCAACACCGGCTTCTCCGAAGTGCGGGCCATCGATGCCTATGACAGCCAAGTGTTGCTGTGTGCAAAACGATTCGGCGATACCCATTTCAAAATCTACTATTCCTCCAACAATGGCAGCCTCTGGCGGGAATGCACCAAAGCGGGTTTCCGTTTCCCGAACGCTACCTACGTTGCACTCAATCCGCATCAGCGCGGTCAGTTCTGGATAGCCACGAACGGGCGATCTTATGCACGATTCACCCCCGGCGCGATGGGCGAATGGCAGCAGCAGTTCTTTGATTCCATCGCCCTCAACGAGCCATCCATCTGCGGCCCCACCGCCGATCCGGATGGTGACGGGCAAACGAATGACTTCGAGTTCATCGCTGGCGTGATCCCAACCAATCGGAATTCGCGCTTCATCCAGAATATGGGGCAAGCACCCGGGCTTCCGGCCCAAATCCAGCTTCACTTCTCACCCCGCCTAACAGATCGCAGCTACGTCGTTGAAACCAGCACCACACTCGGAGGCTGGCTGCCACTCACCGGATTCAGCTCCAGCGATGCCGGAAACGTGCGCACCATCACCGACCTGAATTCGACGGATGATGCCAAGTTCTACCGGATGAGGATCGTGAAACCGTGATTCCAGAAATTTTCCTATAATCCTCCTCGCCAGATCCGACGGCCAATCGCGAGGCGGTGAATGCCGCGCTGGCCTTGCAGTTGTTCAATCCGAAATACGTTTTCGGCGATGACATCGAAGTCGAGGCAACGTTGTCATGGAAAAACCAGGACAGCGGTCTTCCTGCCGGTTTGCAGAGCGGAGGAACTACGGTGATGGCCACAGAAAGCTTCACATTGGGAGCTTTTCAAACAGAGTCTCCGGCGTTTCCCACTGGGGAGATTGGCAGGTCGCCTCCCGTTTTCCAGACTGGATCCAAGGAAAATCCATGTTTTTCCCGTGGTTGACCCCGGGGGGCGGCGTTGCTAGCGTCCGCGCCCCGTCATGAGCGAATCCGCCAAGAACTACAAAGACACGCTGACTCTCCCGCAAACGACCTTCCCGATGCGCGGGGATCTTGTGGAGAACGAACCGAAGCGCCTCGAGCGTTGGGAACATGACGGACTTTACGCCAAAATCATCGGCCGCCGCCGCGCCGAGAATGCCCCGGAATTCATCCTCCACGATGGCCCTCCCTTCGCAAATGGCGACGTCCACATGGGCACCGCGCTCAACAAGTTGCTCAAGGATCTCGTCGTAAAATCCAAGACGATGGCCGGATTCACCACGCCCTTCATCCCCGGCTGGGACTGCCACGGGCTGCCGATCGAGTTCAAGGTGGTGAAGGAAACCGCTGGCCTCGAACCTGCGGAAATCCGCCGCCGTTGTGCGGAGTTTGCGAAAAAGTTCATCGATATCCAACGCGGCTCGTTCCGGCGTTTGGGAGTTTTCGGCGATTGGCAGAACCCCTATCTCACGATGAATCCCGGCTACGAAGCCAGCATCCTGCGCGTCTTCGCCAAGCTCGTGGAAAACGGCAGCGTCTATCAATCCAAGAAGCCGGTCCAGTGGTCCTACGGTGCGCAAACCGCCCTCGCCGAAGCGGAAGTGGAATACGCCGACAAAGAAAGCCCTGCGGTGTTCGTGAAATTTCCTCTCACCGACCGCGACGCCTCCATCGTCATCTGGACCACCACGCCCTGGACGCTCCCCGCCAACCTCGGCCTCGCCGTGCATCCGGAGTTCACTTATGTCGTCGGTCGTTTCAAAAATGAAATCGCCGATCGCGAGGAAACCCTCGTGATGGTGCGCGAACTCATCGAGGCATTCCACCACAAGACCGGCTTCGCCCTCGTCGAGACGCTTGAGGAAATCAAAGGCCGCCAACTCGAAGGGCTCTTCGCCAAGCATCCCTTCCTCGATCGCACTTCGAAGGTCATCCTCGCCAACTTCGTCACCACCGATACCGGCACCGGCGTGGTTCACATCGCCCCGGGCCACGGCGCGGACGACTATGTGGCCGGCCAGCAAAACGGCCTCGCCGTGCTCTCGCCAGTCGATGACGAAGGCAAGTTCACCGCCGAGGTTGGTCTCGATGAACTCGTCGGCGTGCATGTGTTCAAATCGAACGACCGCATCATCGAAATCCTCGCCGAAAGCGGACATCTGTTAGGCCGGGAGGTTTACAAACATTCCTATCCGCATTGCTGGCGCTCGAAGACACCGATCATCTTCCGCGCCGTCGAACAATTCTTCATCTCACTCGAAACCCTGCGTGGCCAGGCACTTGATCAGATCGACAAGGTCGAGTGGCTCCCATCGTGGGGCCGCAACCGCATCTACGGCACCGTCGAATCGCGTCCCGATTGGTGCATCTCGCGCCAGCGCACCTGGGGTGTGCCACTGCCGGTGTTTTTCGATGAAAACAACCAAGCCATCCTCTCATCCGAACTCGCCCTCAAGGTCGCGGACCTGGTGGAAACCGAAGGAACGAATTTCTGGTTCGAGCACAGCGATGCCGACATCGCCGCCCGCCTCGGCCTGCCCGCCGTTGTGAAAAAATGCCGCGACACGCTCGACGTGTGGATCGATTCCGGTTGCTCGCATGTCGCCGTGCTCGATGCACATCCGGAGCTTCACTGCCCTGCCGATCTCTATCTCGAAGCCACCGACCAACACCGCGGCTGGTTCCAAAGCTCGCTCATGCTCAGCGTCGGCTATCGCGGAATCGCACCCTACAAAACCGTGATGACCCACGGTTTCGTGGTCGATAAGGATAAAAAGAAACTCTCCAAGTCCGAAGCCGAAAAAGCCGGCAAGCCCATCGATGCCGCCCACTTCTATAACAAGTACGGCGCCGACATCGTGCGCCTCTGGGTTTCCTCCGTGGACTGGCAAAACGAAGTCCCATTCGGCGAGGATCTCTTCAAACAAGTCGCCGAACCCTACCGCCGCCTGCGCAACACCCTGCGCATCCTGTTAGGAAACCTCGACGGCTTCGACGCTTCGCAATCTCAAATTTCAAATTTCAAATTTGAGATCCCTCTCCTCGACCGCTGGATCCTCGAACGCCTCCACGCCGTCACCGCCGAGTGCCTCAAGGCCTACGAGACCTACGAATTCCGCAAGGTTTTCAACTCCCTCAACCAATTCTGCACCACCGACCTCTCCGCCGTTTACATCGATGCCACCAAGGATCGCATGTATTGCGATGCGGCCGATTCCCCGCGCCGTCGTGCCTCGCAGATGGCGATGCATGAGATCTTCACCAGCATTGCAAAGCTGCTCGCACCCATCCTCGCCTACACCGCCGACGAGGCTTGGGAACATGCGTCCTTCACCAGCGGTAGCATCCACGAGCAGGACTTCCCCGTCGCCAATCCCGCCTTCGTGCCGGGCGAGGCGACGACGCAGGCCGAGCGTTTGTTTGAGATCAAATACACCATCCAAACCGCCATCGAAGCCCGCGTGCAGGCCAAGGAATTCACCCGCAACAACGAGGCCGACGTCACGCTGACCATCCCGGAAAGCGACGCCGCGCTTTTGCCCCTGCTCAACGACCGCGAATTCGCCACCGAGTTCTTCATCATCGCCGGCCTCAGCGCCAGCGTCGGCAGCGAACTCTCCGCCACCGCGAAGAAGACCGACTATCCCCTCTGCCCGCGTTGTCGCAAACACGAACCACTGCTGGAAAGCGGCTTGTGCGAAAGGTGCGACGAGGTCGTGAACGGAAACTGATCCCGCCGGAAAATACCGCGGCACTCTTGAAAAATATCGGAAAAACCTCCCACGGGCCAAAGTCCCACCCCACGACAGCCCAGGCCAACGGCCTGGGTGAATCATCGATTCCGGAATCGAGGGCTGAAAGCCCGGCCTATCGCGGTGTCTGCCCCGCAAACGGTGTTTCCGGAGTCATTCCTTCGTCGCCTTCCACTTCTGAAATTCCCGCTCTTGCTCATGACCAAGCAGTTCTGAACGTGAAAAGTCCTCGGCCAGAAAGTGACGGAAGAGGTCGGAGGCGGAGTGGCAGCGAGCAGTTGGCTTATCAGGCATCGGCATGGGCGTAGGTGCCGACCGGTGAACACATGTTGTGGCAAAGCGTATCCATGCCTCACTTCGCGCTTTGCACGTAGGAGGATCGGGTCCATCCCCAGCTCGCGTCGGGCAGCGCGGGCGACGATTTGCGGGCCGAGTTGTAGCGACGGCACGGGCGATGGCCAAAAAACTGGTGCTAGGGCTGGGCGTTTCCTGCTTCGCTATGTTGGTGGAGCGATTCTGCGAGGTGATCGGCAGTTTCTGCGAACTTGGATGGAGGGCCGAACTGGAGAGGCGCAATACAAATGACATGAACCCCGGGATCGGATCCCGGACGGAAGGTGCTTTTTAGGTAGTCCGGGTATTGATTCAAAAGTTTCCCTTCGTGCAAGAAGAACTCGCGCAGCCAGTGTTTGCCATCGGAATAGACTCCAGAAACCTCCGCGACGGGTTCGAGTTCGGTGCCGCGATATTTGAGGCAAACCTGTACGGTATGATGCCGGTCCTTACCTTCAGCTGCATAACAAACCAGCGCGATGCCCTGTGGCTGGCCGGGAATCTGGACTTCAAATCCCTGATGCCCGATGGAGCGGGAGCGCACGGTTTCCGGTGGCTGCCAATTGAGCCGCCCCATGGATAACCATGTGGAAGCGAGAAATGGGACCATGAAACAAGTGGCAGCTCCTAAGGCGAACAATGAACGCAGGCGGAAAAAACGGTTTCCGGAATCGTCTGAAACATCGCTTCGCCCTGCGGGATGCGCTGGATCTTCCTCGTTTTTTTTCAACAATGCCCAGACCGCGAGGCCGATTCCCAACCATCCCAGATAGGGAGCCCATGACTGCATGGCGAACATCGATTGGGTGGAGAGCATCACAAGGATTCCAGCCGGCGAGAACAACCATCGGAGATCTAACAACAAGGGGCAGCACAGCAGCCATGGCAGCCAGAAGGATTCCATATTCACCATTGCCACTCCCGCTCCGGCGGCGACCCACAAGAGGGTAAGTGGAGCACGCCAATTCCAAGAATCCAACCTGAAGCGACATTGGCAGAGGGCCATGATGACAGCCACCGTGATGAGGCTGCCGTTCGGCATGCCAGTCATCGGAGCCAACAGCGCCACGACTGCGGCGGCCTGCAGCGTTTCTAACAATGGATGCCATGCAGGACGTCCAGCCCGCGGCGTAATGAGCGTGATGAAGGGCACCATCCAGATGAATCCCATGAAGTAATGGGTTTGCGGACTTTCCACCACTGGATAGGCGACCATTCGATAGGCAATCAGGGTAAGGACGCGCAGAACATTGGCAGCCAACGCGGCGGGCACCATGGCGGCCACCCGGAGCCAGAAACGAATCACGGATGGCTCTTCGCGATTTACCCACACCCCGAGAGCGAGCATGATGAGCAGGAGGTTCATCCCCGCACAATCACGGGTCCATGGCACTTCCAACTGGCCGATGGTCATGACATCGCCCTTGTCTGCGGCGCTGATGCCGATCGCATTGACGATCGAAATCACTATGGGCCGGGTGATTTCCCGCAGGGCATCCTGGGATTGGGTGAACCACACCGCCGCCGCGACGAAACCCGCCGCACACAAGGTGCGAAGGGTCTGTGGAGAGATGGAGATCCCGTTCATCGGTGGTGTGGGATGGTGGTGATTCCGGAATCAATCAGGCGGCGACGGGCCGCTTGTTCTTGTGCTTGCGAATGGCAAACACAGCCCCGAAGGCAGCAAGCAATGTCCACGGCGGAACCGGAGCTCCTGGAGCATGAGCTACGGTGGTTTCATCCAAACTCCAGCGGGTGTCAACGAGGTCCTTTTCTGTGATGAGCTTGGTCTCGGTTCCAGAAACGATTGCTACCGGAGTGCCCGGCAGTGCACCATCCTTGGCCGGATCCCACGCATCCACACGGGTCGTGAAGTTATCGGATTCAAAACCACTCGATCCATCATTGCTGAACACGATGCGATCCCAGGTGGTCTTTTCATCACCGAAGAAATTGATGAACGCATAAGGCTCACCGCTGTTCACCTTGCGATTGATCGGATTGCCATCGTATTCCGGCGGAAGGGGGGCCATCAGCGAGGCAGTGGTGAAGCGGGCGATGAGGCTGTCGCCATCATAAAAACTCATCACATTGCGGGCATCACCGGCGGACCACCACATCCCGAAGTAAGAGGAATCTTCCGCGAGATAGAGCGTGGTGGTCATGACTTTGGAGCCGATGCCCTGAACCGAGTATTGGGAACCCTTTGGAGCGGTTTCGTCCGGTGCACCGCCGTAGGAATCAGCGCGCATGATCTGGAGTTGGTCGAATTTTCCGACTCCATCCCAAGTGACCCCGGAGTTGTAACCGAGCTTGAGATCGTTGAAGTCATAGACCTCGGTCCCGGAGAGTGACGAGTTGTAAGCAGCGGGATCTTCGGCGAAGGTAATGATCACACCGGCAGACACAGGAAGCGCGGTGAGCAGAAGCATGGGGAGCAGGTATTTCATGGTGGCAAGGGGATGTGGAGAAGCTGTCGGCCGTGTCGGAGTAGTTGTGGCGGACGGTGGAGATCATGCCCCGGAATCAAGATCCCTCAATCCCCGCAATTGAGGGGAAATTCAGGATACGTGGACCTTTGGATCAATCGATGAATCCAAGCCCCCATTGCAACATCCGGGCGCAAACAAGACCTTGCCATTGCGCTCCGACGAATCCAACCGTGTGAGTGCCTCATGAAAGGCATCCAAGACAAAGGTCTGATCTACGGGCTGCACCAGTTTTCGACCCAACATTCTATCTGTTAGATTCTGATAGACTTCGTGGATCTCGGCGGTTGTGGCAGTATCCACCCAACGGGTGACCCAAAGCCCGCGGATGCGGAGATCACGGAAAATGAGCAGTCCATTCGGCAACGTTACCGGCTTTCTTCCCATCGCCCCATAGGTAATATGGGTGCCTCCCTCGCGCAGAAGCTTCATCAGCCGCAGGGCACTGTCACCGCCCACCGCATTGAATGCCAGAGCCGCATTCGAACCACCGAGTGCATCTTTGGCCGCGTTGAGACCCTCTTCGTCATCGATGAAAACCTCATCCGCTCCAAGTTCGCGCAGTTCATCGGCCACTTCTGGGCGGCGAACGAAAGAAACCGTCCTGATTCCCAAATCCCGCGCAATTTGAATCACACATCTGCCGACGGCGGAGTTGCCAAGGTTCTGGACAATGCTGTCCCCGGATCGAAGTGTCTCAAACCCATGCAAGAGCCGCCAAGCCGTAGCAGGATTGACCTTGAGCATGGCAGCCTGAAGCGGATCGATTTCCTGCGGCAATTTGAAGAGGGAATCCGCAGAAATCGTTGTGTGGGTGGACCACGTGGAGGCCCGCCGAAGAAACATCACCTTGTCCCCGGCCCTCAATCCAGGCGCGCCACTCATTTCCACCACTCCGCATCCCTCGATTCCCGGCACGGCCGGCAAGACGGGCTTCACCCCATAGGTGCCCTCGATGGTATTGAGATCCGCTGGATTGATCGGAGCGGCGAGGATTCGAACCAGCACCTCGCCAGCAGCAGGTGACTGGAGTTCGAACGGTAAAACTTCGAGGACCTCCGCCGGTTTTCCCGTTTGATGGAAGACGAGTTGCCGACCGATCGAAGAGCATTCCGCACGATTCATGGCAGGATCTTGATAAATCCGGCCGACAATCCAAAGCAGAAAGACTCCAAAAATGAGACGGGAGCTTTCGTTCCATGGTTGCCCGAATGCGAGGCGTCGTTCATCATTCGCGGCGATGAATGGCGATTTCCACTGGCCGGATTTCCTTCCCGCGTTCCGTCTTGCCGCACGGCAGGCCGGCTTCCAGTCAAACGTCATCGCGGAAACAGCAGCAGGGCCGATCGAGGCATGGCAGCGCAGTGGCTGCGGCCCGCGCGTGTATGTGTCATCAGGAATCCATGGCGACGAGCCCGCCGGTCCCCTCGCCCTGCTGGAGCTGATGGAGAGAGGTTTTTTCCCTGAATCGAACGCGGAATGGGCAATATGCCCGGCACTCAATCCGACGGGTCTCTTTCGGGGAACTCGCGGCAATGCGGACGGAATCGACCTGAATCGCGACTACTGGAACCAATCGACCCTCGAAACCAAGGCACATGTCGCTTGGTTGGATTCATGGGGTAGCCCCGACCTGTTTCTCTCCCTGCACGAGGATTGGGATTCGGTAGGGTTCTATTTTTACGAAATCAATCTTGAGTACGACTTACCCCAGCGGGCGGAAGCCATTCTCAAGGCCGTAGCTCCATGGTTTGTTGCAGAACCGGGGCCGGAAATCGACGGCCATATCGCACGAGGCCCAGGCTGGATCTACCACGCGGCGGAGGCTGATGTGCCCGATGGCTGGCCGGAGGCGATTTATCTCTCCAATTCCGGATGCCCGCTGTCCTTTACCTTCGAAACTCCAAGTAGCGCCAAGCTGGAGGATCGCATCGCCGCGCAGGTTGCGGCGGTGAATGCAGCCCTGCAGTGTGTGGGTTGCGATTGCCTCTGAAGAACCCGATTCGGGCAATGCATCTGGGAATAAGGATGTCCATTTGGGTCGGGATGATCATGCCTCCTTGATTCCCGGCTCGCAGCCAGCCAGTCTCCGCCCATGTCCGAGCCCGCGCTTACTCCGATGATGGCCCAATACCACGCCATGCGGAAATCCCTGCCCGCTGACGTGATCCTTTTCTACCGGCTCGGCGATTTCTACGAAATGTTCTTCGAGGACGCCAAAGCTGCGGCCCCCATCCTCAACGTCGCTCTCACCAAACGCGGCGGCACTCCCATGTGCGGCGTGCCCTACCATGCCGCACAAGGCTACATCGCCCGACTCCTCAAGGCCAACAAACGCGTCGCCATCGCCGAGCAAACCTCCGATCCCAAACCCGGAAAACTCGTCGAACGCGAAATCGCACGCATCCTATCTCCGGGCTCGATCGACGACCTCACCCTGCTCGACGACCAACGCCCGAATTACCTCGCCGCCGTCTTCCGTCATGGAAAAACCGCCGGGCTCGCCTGCGTGGACCACACCACCGGCGAGTTCACTATCGCCGAGTTCGCGGACTTCGGCCTACTCACCGACGAACTCTCGCGCATTTCCCCATCCGAACTCCTCATCCCGGATCACCAGACCGCCGAATTCGGCGCGCTGACCAACTGCATGGCCTACGATGGTTATGCCTTCCTCCCCGAGCACGCCAACACGCTGCTGAAGGAACATTTCAACGTCCACTCGCTCGATGGCTTCGGGTGCGCCAACCTGCATTCCGCCAGCGGAGCCGCCGGTGCCATCCTGCACTACCTAATCCATCAACTCCGCCGACCCTGCGAACACCTGCGCTCGCCCAAGGTCCGGGAAAACACCGACCATGTCCTCATCGATGCCGCCTCGCAACGCAACCTCGACCTCGTCGAATCCCGCTCTGGCAAACAGCACACGCTGTTAGGCGTGCTCGACCGCACCGCGACGCCAATGGGCGCACGCCTTTTGCGCGACTGGATCCTTCACCCGCTCCGTGACCTAACAATACTCACCCAGCGCCAGGACATCATCGCCGCCTACCTCGCAGAACCCTTCCTCCTTTCCAAATGCCGCGAGTCCCTCAAAGGCATCCGCGACATCGAGCGCACCACCTCCCGCCTCTCCCAAAACTCCGGCAACGCCCGCGACCTCCAATCCCTCAGCATCTCCCTCAGCCACATCCCCGCCCTCAAGGAGGATCTTGCCTGTCTCTTCAAATCGGAAATCGGCAATCAACAATCATCAATCGTCAGTCACCTCCACGACTTCACCGATCTAACAACCCTCCTGTCGAGCGCCCTCGCCGACGAACCACCCTCCAATCTCCGCGACGGCGGGATCATCCGCGATGGCTGGTCGGCCGAACTCGATGAACTCCGCAACGCCTCACGCGGCGGAAAGGACTGGATCGCCCGACTTCAGGAAGACGAACGCAAACGTACCGGCATCGATTCGTTGAAGATCAAATTCAACAACGTCTTCGGTTATTTCATCGAAATCACCACTTCCCATCTGGCCAAGGTCCCGGACGACTACACGCGCAAGCAAACCATGTCCAACGCCGAGCGCTACATCACTCCCGCGCTCAAGGAGATGGAAAACAAGGTGCTGGGTTCCGAAGAACGTTCAAAACAACTCGAAGCCGAACTCTTCGCCCAACTCCGCTCCCAAGTCATCACCCACCTTCCGCGCCTCCAGCAAACCGCTGCCGCCGTCGCGGAAATCGATGTTCTCTGCGCCCTTGCCGAAGTTGCTCAATTTCATCGCCACTGCCGCCCTGTCCTCAATCAGGAAAAAGGCTTCTTCGTCACCAACGGCCGCCACCCGGTGCTAGAACAAACTCTAACTGATGTGAAGTTTGTCCCCAACGACACCGAACTCGATCCTGAAACCGCCCGCCTGCAAATTCTAACAGGTCCCAACATGGCGGGTAAATCCACCTATATCCGCCAGATCGCCCTCATCGCCGTGATGGCCCAGATCGGTGCTTATGTTCCGGCGGAATCTGCTACGTTAGGTCTAGTAGATCGCATCTTCTGCCGCGTCGGCGCAAGTGATGACCTATCTCGCGGCCAATCCACCTTCATGGTCGAGATGAGTGAAACCGCCCTCATCCTCAACCACGCCACCGACCGCTCGCTCGTCATCCTCGACGAGATCGGCCGCGGCACCGCCACCTTCGACGGACTCTCCATCGCCTGGGCCGTCGCCGAGCACCTGCACGACAGCATTGGCTGCCGCACCCTCTTCGCCACCCACTATCACGAACTCACCGACCTCGCGAATACCAAACCCGCCGTCGCCAACTACAATGTGGCGGTTAGAGAATGGAACGAGGAAATCATCTTCCTCCACAAAATCCTCCCCGGTGCCGCAGACAAGAGTTATGGCATCCAGGTCGCAAGACTCGCCGGCCTTCCCAAGCCCGTCGTCGAGCGCGCCAAGTCCATCCTCTCCCACCTTGAACTCCACTCGGTAAAACCCGAGCAAAAGAAACAAGGCCCCAAAGCCAAAAACACCGTCCAAGACCAGGACGAACTCCCCAAACCGAATCCGCCCCAAATGGATCTGTTCGCGGATTTCTGAAACCGCTCTCGCAAAGCACTCTTCGTCGCGGAGCGACTGCATGAAGGTAGCCGTGGGTTTCAAACCCACGGAATCGAATCCACCGGACCATTTCGCCGAGTTGCGGCGATTGACGGGCGGCTCCACCTCTCAAACAGCTTTCCATTTCCACAATCCAAAGCTGAATTTTCGATTGACCTACTCCGCGTTGCGAGTAGCGTTCATTTGAACATATCCCACCACACATCATGGATAAAAACCTCGCCGTCTTCGAAGGCCACGAAATCCGTCGCGTCTATGACGAAAAAACCGAAAGCTGGTGGTTTTCGGTCGTGGACATCATTCAGGTGCTCACGCAACAGCCTGATTACAAGGCTGCTCAGAATTATTGGAAGGTGCTGAAGAATAGGCTCAAAAAGGGGGGAAGCCAGTTGGTTACAGATTGTAACCAACTCAAAATGCGAGCGGCTGACGGGAAGAATTACCCGACAACAGTCGCCAATGCGGAGACCCTCCTCCGCCTCGTCCAAAGCGTCCCCAGCCCCAAGGCAGAGCCCATCAAACTCTGGCTCGCCAAAGTTGGCTATGAACGCATGCAGGAGCTGTCCGATCCCTCCCGTTCCCTCGACCGCGCCCGCGAGACTTGGCAAAAACAGGGTCGCATCCAACAACTATCTGCCGCCATCAACGAATCCAGCGATCGAAGCGAAACACAAATAGCAAACCTCCAACACTCCGGGCCATGGGCATGTTTGATACCATCCACCTGAAAACCCCTCTTGTTTGCCCCAAATGCGGAAAACAGGAGCATACCTATCAGACCCATGCTTTCGACGACTTGATGGCGGACTACCGGATCGGGTCCTTGGTGCGTGGCGGAGTGTTCACGGGAATCGTTCAGGAAGGTTTCTGGTGTTCTGATTGCCACAAGGCTGGCAAACTTGAGGAGTCATCGGTTTACCTTGTTGTTTGGCATTCGATTCTAGTGGGTGTGGAACAGGACTCCGCCAGTGCGGAAGCGCGGCTGGCTGCGGTGGATCGCTTGGATTTGATTGGCTGGCTCAACGAGGCCCAGCAGAATGAAGCACTATGGCAAAGTCGCTTTTACAGATTGTTCAACGATGTGAGCCGCTGGAGTGACCACCTCAAACGGGAGAACAACCCGAAACCCAACCCTGAAGGTGAAACCGACGAACAAGCACAACGCCGCAAGGCGTTCGCAAGCCTTTGGGGTTTGCCAGAGGAAATCCTTTCCGCTCCGGATCCACTGCGTGCGATCATCGAAAAAAACACACCCGACCAAGGAGAGAAGTATCAAGACAACACTTGGCAATAGTGGCGCAGCGCCTTGCGAATGGTCACAAGAAGTTTCGCCTCGAATCTTGAACCATCCGACGATTCCACTGCGTTTACGCAATCGACGGACTGGCAACCGTCCGCGAGCTTTCCCCTTTGAAATCCGCCTTCCCCTGCTACGCTCCCTTCCATGCGGGGAATGATGATGTTTGCCATGATGGGATCTGGAATATTGCTGGGGGCGGAACCGGAAGCGCGCGAGTGGAAAGCTGCTGATGGCACGGTGGTGAGATACCGCTGGAGCGTACCGGCAACTTTGGAACCCGGAAAAACCTACCCGCTCGTTCTCTTCCTGCACGGCGCAGGAGAGCGCGGGGATGACAACAAGGCCCAGCTCAAGCATGGGGTGATTCCGATCATTGAGGGTGCGGAGAAGTTGGGAGATGCCTGTTTCCTCATCGCTCCACAATGTCCGGCAGGCCGTTGGTGGTCGCCGATTGATCGCGGCACGATGCAGCTTTCCGAAGCCACCAAACCGAATCCACTGCTGGAAGCCGTGCTGGCGCTTGTCGATGAAACGCGCACGAAACAGCCCATTGATCCGAAGCGCTTCTACGTGACCGGCATCTCGATGGGCGGCTACGCCACTTGGGACCTGCTCGGCCGCGTGCCGAACAAAATCACCGCCGCCATCCCCATCTGCGGCGGAGGCGATCCTGCTTTGGTGGTAAAATTCAAAACGGTCCCGCTGTGGGCCTTTCATGGTGATGCCGACCCGATGGTGCCAGTGTCGAGCACCGAAGTCATGGTTACCGCCCTTCGAAACGCCGGAGGAACCCCGAAGTTGACGATTTACCCTGACATCGAGCACGACTCGTGGACCCGGACCTACAGCGATCCCGAGGTCATCCGTTGGTTGTTTGCACAGCGGGGCTCATCCAATGGAGGCGGAAGATAACTTCGCTTTTGGAAAATTCCCCGATTCTTCCAACAGACGGGAGCTTGCTTGTGAGAACGGGGGCCTCCATAGTGCGGCGAGTGAAGAGGTTTTTGACATGCATCGCCGCCGCAGTCCTCGCCTTCCTTCCCGCCAGTCCAACCAGTGCGGAGGAAGTGGGGACTCCTGTAGCCGAGCTGAAATCCGGCCCCGCGAAGATCGTCGTCATCCCCGTGCGAGCCCAGATCGCCGAGCCCGAGCTCTATATTCTGCGCCGCGGACTCAAGGAGGCCATCGAGCAGAAGGTCGATACCATCGTGCTCGATATGGAAACACCGGGTGGAGCGCTCGACGTGACCTTCGAAATGCTCAAGGCGCTGGAGAAATTCGAAGGCAAGACGGTCACTTATATCAACCGTGAGGCCATTTCTGCGGGAGCTCTGATTTCCGCCGGAACCGATGAAATCTACTTCGCTCCGGGTGGTGTAATCGGTGCCGCCGCCCCTGTGCTTTCCACTGGCGGCGAGATCGATGAAACCATGCGGGGAAAAATCGTTAGTTATCTCAAAGCGCGCGTTCGCTCCATATCGGAAGGCAAAGGTTACCGCGGCGAGGTGATCTCGGCGATGATTGACATGGAATCGGAGTTCAAGATCGGCGATGAAGTGATCAAGAAGAAGGGAGAGTTGCTTTCCCTCACCGCTCAGGAAGCCGTCAAACTTTATGGAGAGCCTCCACAACCCCTCTTGGGAGCAGGCGTGGCGGACAGCATCGACGATCTGTTAGACAAACTTCACGGCAAAGGCAATTACAGCGTATTGAGACTCGAAGTCTCATGGTCGGAAAAGGCCGCCCAGTATCTCACTGCCATCACACCGGTTCTGTTGGGCTTGGGTTTGCTGGCCTTGTTCATCGAATTCAAGACTCCGGGCTTCGGCATTTTCGGCACTGCCGGAGTGATCATGCTGGGCATCGTTTTCTTTGGCCATTACGTTGCGGGACTCTCCGGTCATGAACCGATTCTGTTCTTTCTGTTAGGCGTCTTGCTGGTCGCCGTGGAGATTTTCTTTTTCCCGGGAATGCTGGTTCCCGCACTGACTGGAGCCGCGCTGATTCTTGGCTCGCTGGTTTGGGCCATGTTGGACCTATGGCCGGGCGAACCGATTTCTTTCTCGGGAGACATCCTGCTCCGCCCTCTCGCCAATGTGCTTACCGGGACCGCACTCGCATTGGTCATCTTCCTCGCCATCCTCCGTTTCCTTCCCAACAGCGGCCCATGGGGTGGCATGGTGCTCCATGCCTCTGTCGGCGGCACTCCCGCACGAGCCATGCCCTTGTATGGAAACACGCACGAGGCCAACAGTCGCCAAGACCTCATCGGCCTCTCCGGCAAAGCCGTGACCGCTCTTTTTCCTAGCGGGCAGGTGGAAGTCTCCGGAAACCGTTATGAAGCAAGGCTCGCGGTCGGTTTTGCCGAGGCGGGAGCTCAAATCCGTATCTGCGGAGTTTCCGAGTTCAGTTTAATCGTGGAGGTGATATCATGACTTGGATCATTCTGTTGTTTGCACTCGGCATCGGCCTCATCGCAGTGGAAGTCATCATCCCCGGTGGCATCATCGGCACGATCGGTGGATTGCTAATGTTCGCGGGTTGCGTGATGTCATTCACGGAATTCGGCACAATCGGCGGAATGCTCGCTGTCGGTGTGGCACTACTTCTCACGGCCATCGCGCTGTTCATCGAGTTCCGCGTTCTGCCAAATACCCGAATCGGGAAACGAGCCTTTCTCACCAGCGAGATCACCGGCGTGAGCGCGGCATTCGGCAATGAGGCTCTGGCTCTCGTGGGAAAATCCGCCGAAGCACTCACGATGCTCTCGCCCAGTGGTTATGTGATGATCGATGGCACCCGCTACGAAGCATTCTGCCAATCGGGTCAGGCACCTGCCGGTTCCGCTCTCGAAGTTACCGGTGCTGACAATTTCCGCCTCATCGTTTCCCTCTCCAACCCCAACTGACAACATCATGCAATCCCTAGCCGCCATTATTAGCCTCCCCACCGTAGCCCTGATCATTGTTGCCATTCTCGGGCTTCTATTGTTCGGAATCATCCTCTCCTTCTTCAGTGTCTGGCTGCGAGCCTGGCTGGCCGGAGCCTACGTGGGATTCACGGACCTCATCGCGATGCGCCTCCGGCAGGTGCCTTATGGCATGGTGGTCGACGCCCGCATCACCGCCAAGAAGGCGGGTGTGGACATTCCGATCAATGACATCGAGGCCCACTTCCTTGCCGGTGGCAACGTCATCCCCACCATCCAAGCGCTCATCGCCGCGCAAAAGGCAGGCATTACTCTTGATTGGAACCGCGCCTGCGCCATCGACCTTGCCACCAAGGGCTCCGGCAAGAGCGTGGTCGAGGCTGTGAGAACCTCGGTGGATCCCAAAGTCATCGATTGCCCGAATCCCGCATCCGGCCGCACGACCATCGATGGTGTGGCCAAGGATGGCATTCAGGTGAAGGTGCGTGCACGAGTGACCGTTCGCACCAACCTCGACCGCTTCGTCGGTGGTGCGAAGGAGGAAACCATCATCGCCCGTGTCGGCGAAGGCATCGTGACCACCATCGGTTCTGCTGAAACCTATAAAACCGTGTTAGAGTCACCGGATAGCATTTCCAAAGTCGTGCTTCATCGTGGACTCGATGTGGGAACCGCATTCGAAATTCTTTCCATCGATATCGCCGACGTGGATGTCGGTGAAAACGTGGGTGCCCAACTCCAGGAAGCCCAAGCTGAGGCAAACAAGAACATGGCTCAGGCCGAAGCGGAAATCCGCCGCGCCGCCGCTGTGGCACTCGAACAGGAAATGGTCGCCCGCGTCGCCGAGATGAAAGCCAAGGTGGTGGAAGCCGAAGCCCAAGTGCCCCTCGCCCTTGCCGAAGCCTTCCGCAGCGGTCAACTCGGCGTGATGGATTACTATCGCATGGAAAACGTGAAGTCCGACACTCAAATGCGCAGCAGCATCTCGCAACAAGGGAGCTGATTTCCAACCCGGCTTGTGCCATGGGGAACCTGTTTCCCCATGGTTTTAATCTCACATCCTATCCCTATGGACTGGTTATTTGATAACTTCCAGATCGTGGCATTGGTGGGCATTGCTTTTGCCTCTTGGCTCAAGCATCGCTTCGACGCCAAGATGGCAGAGCGAGAAGAACGAGGGGGGCACAGCGCTGCGCCACGGGACCAAGAGGAGGAATTCGGCCCGGAGGAAACTTGGAACACCCCTTATGACACTCCGCCGCCTTACGTACCACCGCCGCCACTTCCTCCATTCCCTCAATACACACAGGTTCCTCCACCTCTGCCAAATGAGCAGGCTCTCCGTCATTCACGCGAAGGTGAGGCAGCGGCTGTGCTCAAACGGCAGCAGGACTTGCAGGAGCGACTGCGCAAAATCAAGGAAACCCGCTCCAACACCACCGGGGGCGCGGCTGCAACACGGGCACGCCTCGCTTCATCCCAAACAGGCGCGATCCCCGTCGTTTCCTCCGCTCCATCCATACGCACTGCATTGAAGACACCCGCAGAACTCCGGCGTGCCATCATCATGAAAGAGATCCTCGGACCACCGGTGAGTCTTCGGTAGCAGATAGGTGGATAAGCTCGATCACGATCCCCACTCGAGGAATCATTGACGAAATTCAACCGCGACCATTCTCGTGACGGCCGTCACAGGAATTGTCGCGCGGGCGAATCGATTCGTTAGAAGTCCACCAGGTCGGTGAAGGCGACTGCGCTGATGCCTGAGCCCGCCAGCGCGTTGAGCACGTCGATGACGCGTTGTTGAGTGGCTGCGCCATCGGCGAGAATCCGGACCAAGGGCAAAGAACCCGCTGCTCTGGCGGCTTGGGCATACATGTCCAAGTGACTTCCAAGCAAAGGAAGTTCGCGGCTGGAAGCATCCGAATCCATCGGCAAATCGAGTCCATCCATCCCGGTCAAAATCGCTCCGGATGCCTCGATCCGGATGAACAATGGATCCAAATCGACCTGTGTGTCCACGTTTGGACGATTCGCGGCCAAGCCCATGCCCAAATCCGATTCACGCGGAGTGATGGTGGAGGTGACGATGAAATAGATGAGCAGCAAAAAACAGACATCGATGAGAGAGGAAACATCCAGTGTGGGTTCCGCCTCCACTTGGGTTTTGAGTCGTTTGTGGTATGCCATGATATGGGTTGGGTTTGACATGCTTGCTTTGGCTACGGGTCAGGATGATCCGGGAATACAGCAAACTATGGATTTGAAACGCCGCAGCCGTCATTTTCTTGGGCCAATCCGGAAAAGACAGGATCAAACCTTGTGCCCCACGCAAGTTGTCTGATTGCCGTCTCACGTCAGCGCGAATCGACCATTTTTGGATCGACTCTCAATTGATATGATACTTCAAGATCGAAGCGTTGCCGCTGTGGCACTGGAACATGGGCAGGCCGGGACTTCACTCGTGATGAAGATGATCAACAGGCAAAGTGGACGATGATATCATCGTGCAATTGATGGACCGGAACGCTTTTGACTACGAACGCAATCCGTGGAGCGAGGAGTCTGCAAGGAGCAGGTTGCCCAGACCACCCTATGGTCGCCCTGCGCGACCTTGGGGGGCTCCGTCGGGGTTGCCCGGATTATGAAGGATTCAAGGCCAGCGAGGAGGTGCAATGTATAGCGGTGAAACCCGCAGATTCGTTGCTTCAGCTTTCGAAGTAGGTATATCCGGCGAGGCCTTCGCGGTAGAGGTCGAGAATTTCCCGGCGCTCTTTGGGCGAGATGCGGCCATCGGTGACGGCTTTTTCGGCGAAGTTGCGGAATTTTGAAACGAGTTCCTTGGGATCGTATTCCACATAAGTGAGCACGTCCGCCACGGTATCGCCTTCCACCTCGTGGGTGTAAACGGGTTTGCCTTTTTCGAGGTGCACACCGACGACGTTGGTATCACCTAACAGATTATGGAGGTCGCCGAGGGTTTCCTGATAGGCCCCGACGAGGAACACGGCGACGTAGTAGGGTTCGTTCGGCTTGAGCTCGTGGAGGGGAAGGATCTTGGCGACGTCTTCCTTGTCGATGAAGCGGTCAATCTTGCCATCGCAATCGCAAGTGATGTCCGCCAACACCGCGCGCTGGCGAGGTTTCTCATCCAGCCGGTGGATGGGCATCACGGGGAAAAGCTGATCGATGGCCCAGGAATCGGGAAGCGATTGGAAGAGAGAGAAATTTCCGTAATAGAAATCGACGAGCGTGGACGACAACTCGCGGAGGTCTTCCGGGATGTCATCGAGTTCCGCAATGAGGTTGGAGATGCGGGTGAGGATGTGCCAGAACCATGCTTCTGCCAGACCGCGCTCGCGGAGGGTGGCGCTGCCGTAGAAAAACTGCGCGCGCATTTGATCGCGGTAGTAAACCGCATCGTTGAAGCTTTCCTGAAGGTTCTTTTTGCTGAGCGTCTTGTTGACGTCGATGAGATTATTGAGGTTCTGCGGCGCGTTGAGTGGAACCATGGGAGCGAGCTCGCTAGTCTGGGCGCTGGTGACATCGAGGATGTTGAAAACCAACACCGAGTAATAAGCGACCACGGCGCGTCCGCTCTCCGAGATGAGATTGGGATGGGTGACGCCGGCCTTGTCGCAGATTTGTGAAATCACCTCGACGATGTCCGTGCAGTATTCGGCGACGGAGTAATTGCAGGACGAGTGGAAGTTGGTATGCGAACCATCATAATCCACCGCCATGCCGCCTCCGATGTCGAGCACGCCCATGGGTGCACCTTCCTTGACGAGATCGCAATACATGCGCACGGCTTCCGTCGCGCCTTCGCGGATGGCGGCGATGTTGGGGATTTGCGAACCTTGATGATAGTGCAGCATTTTCAGGCAGCCGAGATAACCGGCGTCCTTCAGGTGATCGACCACGCCGATGACCTGGGCGGCGTTGAGACCGAAGACGGATTTATCACCGGCGCTGTCCTGCCAATGGCCGGAACCGCGGGTGGAAAGGCGGACGCGCACGCCGAGATTGGGAAGCACGCCGATCTTGCGGGAGCGCTCGAGGATGAGTTCCAACTCGCTGGGCATTTCCAGCACGAGCATGATCTTGAGCCCCATCTTCTGGGAATGCAGTGCGAGGTCGATGAATTCCTCGTCCTTGTATCCATTGCAGATGATATAGGCTTCCGGATCATGCATGTGCGCGAGGGCAGCGATGAGCTCCGGCTTGGAACCGGCTTCGAGACCATAATGATATCTTTTTCCGAACTCGGCGATTTCCTCGATGACTTGGCGTTGTTGGTTCACCTTGATCGGATAGACGCCGCGGTATTCGCCGCGATAGCCAGTGTCCTTGATGGCCTTGCGGAAGGATTCATTGATTTCCGCGATGCGCGAATGCAGCAGATCTCGGAAACGAAGCAGCACGGGAAGATGCGTGCCGCGATCGTGCAATCCCTCAATGACCTCGAAGAGGGAAACCTCCTTGCTGGCCTCATCATCTTCGAGGCGAACGGTGACATGGCCCTTCTTGTTCACACCGAAGAATTTGTGGCCCCACGATTCGAGGCCATAGAGTTCGGCGGACTGCTCGGTGGTCCATGCCGGGGCGGCTTTGCGCTTGGCGGGCTTGGGAGCAGAGGCGGCGGAGGATGGTGGAATCATGGAATCGATCTGAGCTTGGATATGGAGAAAGTGGGGAAGCTGCGGGCGAATCAAATGAGGGAAGCCCGCAAGCGGAAGCTAAAAACAAGAAAATCAGCGGATTATCGCGGTTTCCACTCAGGAAACTCGGTCTTGAGCTTTTGGCGGTATTTTTCTGATTCCACCTTGTCGCCTTGTTTTTCGAAGGCCTCGATGAGTTTGTGCAAAGCCAGTGGTTTCAGGTCCTTGTCTTCATGGAAATTGTAGACAATCAGGTATTCGGCGGCGGCTTTGGAAGCATCGTCCGCTTTCATTTCCAGATCTCCCATCAGGATGCGGAGACCTGCGCTGGTGCGGCCCTGAGGGCGAAGAGCCAGGGCTTCCTCGGCGGAATTGCGTGCATCGCCGGCGCGGTCGAGGGCAAACAACGCACGACCGCGGTCGAGCATGCCATCCGCCTTCCAAGACGGGTTGTCCTCTACTGCGAGCACATTGTCGGCAGCAGCGAGTCCACCTTGGAAGTCGCCTATTTCGATCCGGGCCTTGGCGAGGTAGCGCCAGACTTCCTTGGCGGTGGCGCGGGGTTCATCCGGGCTGGCAATCAAGGCCAGGCACTTGGCAGCCATCGTGTAATCGCCGGAATTGTAAGCCTGCATGCCAGCCCATTGGAGGATTTGATCCGGGATATCCGCCTCATATTTCCCGTCTATGGCGAGCTTGATTTCATCCAGCAATTTCCCGGCGTCCTGCGAGGCAAAGTAGCCGAGGGCGAGAAGAATGCCGGCATGTTTGCTGTAAGCCTCGGAGCGAAGCTTGCGCGCGAGATCGAGGTGGGGGATGGCTTGCTGGGCGGCATTGGTTTTCACGAGCCCCCAACCGATCCAGTAGTTGGCCTCCGCCTGATGGCTCTCGCTGAGGTCCGCAACGTGCTTGAGGAGCCCTTGGTAGCGGAGGATCATGTCCGGGATGTTGTTCTCGCCACGCCGCATGCGGGCGGATTCCAACCAGGCGAACGAGCTGAGGTCGGATGGCATTCCATCGGCGGTAAGGCGGTCGAAATCCGCGATGGCCTTCTGCGGTTCGGCAATCTCGACGAAGGATTTTGCGCGTTTGGCAAGCGCCGTCGGTAATCGTGAATCATCCGGATAGCGGCTGATGAACTCGCTGAGCGAACGGATGGCACCTTGGTGATCACCCGCCTCGGAAAGACACCAACCCCGCTGGTAGAACAGACCGGGCTTGTTTTTCTCGCTGATCACATTGGCGTTGATCTCGCTGTAAACTTTGGCGGCCCCGGCATTGTCTTTGGCGGCAAAAAGGGTCTCCGCCTTCATGAGCATGGCGGTGTGGATGCGAGGATCTTCCGGCCTGGATTTTTTGTAGAGCTGGAGGAACGCATCCACCTGATCCGGGACATGTCGGCCTTCGATTTGGAAAAAACAAAGCAGCCGGTAGTAGGAGGCTTGGAAGGCCAGGTCCATTTCCGGTTTTACGAGGCGCTCAACCTCGCGGAACAATCCAAGTGCCTCGGTGGGCTGCTTGAGCCGCATGTAGGCCCGGGCGGCCACCATCAGGCGGGCGGCCTCCTTGTCACCTGAGGACTTGATGGTGCTGGTGCGGAAAGTTTCGACGACCTTTTTATAGTCCTTCATCGTGAAGTAATTGGTCATCAGTGCCGTTTGCGCATCGGCTCGGAAATCTTCCATTCCTGGGCTGCGGAGGACCAGCGACAGATAGCGGTCCGCAACATCGGTCTTGCCGAGTTTGGTGGCGGCAAGGGCGGCATGGAGGGCAGCCTCGCCGCGGATTTTTGGAGTGTGGGTGCCCGCGACGAGAGCCTCGAAGATCCCGAAAGCCTCCTCGGTTTTCCCGGCTTTCATGGCGAGATGGCCGAGAGCCACCTTGGCCTGGGGCGCAAACAATCCACCTGCCGGATCTTCCACCACCTTGTTGAAGGCACCGATGGCCTCGCGGTCGCGCCCGAGAAGACGATAACAATTCCCTGCAAAGTAATTGCCGCGCGGGCGTTCCTCGGGTTTGGCGGCATTGGCCGCGTAGCGCTCGAACATCGGTGCCGCGAACGCGTATTCACCCCGGTTGTAGTGGTCCGCCGCGAGGGTGTAGGCTGCAGCAGCGGCCCATTTCCCCCTGCCATAACGATTCAGCAGGGTGCTGAAACAGCGTTTTCCATCTTCGATTTGGCCGGATTGATAATAGCTGTTTCCAAGATACCACCATGCCATTTCGGCGTTCGGGTGGTCCGGAAACTCCGTCAGGTATTCCGCAAAAATCTGGCCCGCCCGTTGGTAAAGTGCACCGCGATTGGCAAGGTCCGTGGCCGCCTGTGCCGAGTCGTAAAGATTCTTTCCACGGAGGAAAAAGTCATTCGCGGCATTAGGTGCCAAGGCCGGATCGACCACCTCTGCGCGCGGGACCTGAGCGGTCACAGGGCAGGCGAGGAAGAGCAGGGGTGCGAGGTAGCGTTTCAAGATGCGCGGAACTTAACCGAAAATCGGGATTTGGGCGATGGAATTCAATCCGCCACGTCATTCTTCACTGGGTGGGCGTGGGGCGCTGGGTGGCGAAGGAAATATTCCAGATTCCCGCCTTCTGGCAGGTGTCGATGACTTCGACGATCCGTTGGTAGGCGACATTGCCATCCCCCCGAATGCGAACGGGTTGGTTTTTGAATTGTTTGGCAATGGCGGCCAGCTTTTCGAGCAACTGGGGCAAGTCAACGGTGGCCCCCTCAACGCGGATGGTGCCGTCGGGCAGAACATTGATGATGATTTCCCCCTTCGGACGGTTCAGTTCGGAGCCTTCCTCGGCCGTTGGCACGGCCACGTTGAGTTCCGTCTCGGAACGGCTGAACTGCCATGTGACGATGAAGAATATCAACAACAGGAATACGATATCAATCATCGGGGCCAATTGCATGCCCGCTGGCTCCGGTTGACGGCTGGAAAATTTCATGATGCGCGGAAATTTCAGATTCCTTGGACATCCTGGCGCTCCCCACCAAGTGGTGAGGGAACGGGCATGCCGTAATCTTCACGGGCACGGTGGGAGGAGCTCTGCGGCCCAGGCAGCTGCTGGCGCTCCACTTGCGAATGAAGCAGGGCCATCAGATGGGTGGCGGCAGCTTCCAATTCGGCGATGTATTTTTGCACCCGCCCGCGGAAAATCGAGTAGAATACCAACGCAGGAATGCCAATCATCAAACCGGCGGCTGTGGTGATCAGTGCCTCGGAAACACCCTCAGCGAGTTCCATTTGGCGCACGCCCTGGACATCCCCAGAGGAAATCTGAAGGAACGACTTGATCATGCCGAGCACGGTGCCGAGTAGCCCCACCATCGGAGCGATCGATCCAATATCCGCCAGATAGGTAATTCGCGAACTCAGCAAGCCCGCCTGGCGTGAGCCTTCCGCCTCAGCCACCTCACGCACCCCACCGAATGAGGCCATCGGGTATTTGGTGAGAAAATCGAGGGTTTTCTGGGTCACACGGGCCATGCATTCATTCTGGCGGTGGCAGTAGGCCACCAGTCCAAGGTAGTCGCGCTTGCGAATCATCGCCTCGGCGGCATCCATGAATCGGTCGCTCACCACCGCATTGCGCCGGATCGTCAGCAGATAAATCAAAACCAACACCACCCCCGCCACCGACAGGAGGGCCAGCGGATACATCATGATCCCACCCGCGGCGAGAATCTCCAGAAAGTCCATCCGTTTGGACTCCGGCTGCGTTTCAACGGCGGATACGGTCTGGGCTGCGGCAGGCAAGGACGCAAGCAGGAGCACTCCCGCGGCGGAAAAAAGGCGGCACTTCATGAAGGTGAGGGAAAGTCTAGCAATCTCCGGGAGCAACGCAAGCCCGGCAACGCCCGCATTCTACGGTGAATTTCCCGGATCTTTTGCAATCCGCTGCACAAGAAGTGCCACAAGGCTGGAAATTTCCCGATTAGCACCCACATTGGGTCCGCCATGGTGGAACTCGATCTCCTAACAACCCACGCCGACCGCGCTTACCCGATTCTTGCCGGAATCGTCACCCCGCGCCCGATTGCCTGGGTGACCACGCTCAACGAGGATGGCAGCGTCAACGCGGCTCCTTTTTCGTTTTTCAACGTCTTCGGCGACTCCCCTCCCCTCGTCATCTTCGCGCCCGGGGATCGGGACGATGGCTCGCCCAAGGACACGGCGCGAAACTGCGAACGCAGCGGCGAGTTTGTCATCAACCTCGTGGACGAAAACCTTGCGGAAGCCATGGTCCGCACTGCCGCATCCCATCCCTACGGTGCGAGTGAGACCGAAATCGAGAGCATCGCCACCAGCCCATCGTCGGCCGTTTCCCCTCCACGCATCGCAGCCGCTCAGGCGGCCTTGGAGTGCAAGCTTCATTCCATCCAGCGGATCGGAGAAAACCGGCTGGTCTTTGGCATCGTGCATCGAGTCCAGATCGCCGAAGAGTTCTTTGATTCAGCATCGCTGCGGGTGCGTGGCGAGCGCTTCCATCCCATCGGCCGGATGTCGGTTCCGAATTGGTATTGTAAAACCGATTCCCTCTTCGAGATGATCCGCCCCACTTGATCTAACATGGAATCAGGATGTGGGATTGTAATGGGTAAAGGCTTGATGTCTGGGTTTTGCATGACATTCTCGCGACGCCATGAGTGATGAAGCCCGCCCGAAACCATTGTTTTTTATCGCCCTCGCCTGTGTGATCCTCGGCCTTCTGGCCTATGGATTCAGGACGGTTCTATTTCCCAAAGATGAAGGTGCAAAGCCTGGAACCATCTCCAAAGAAGAGTTAACTGATGCGCAGGCCGTCGAGGCATCGGATGCCAATGTGCCGACCACGGTGAAGGAATATGTCTTCAAGCCCAGCGAGAAACTTCCTCCCATCACCCAGACCAGCGGCTATGAGCCGATGAATGCCCGCACGGTCAAGTTCGCCCTCAACGTCTGGGCAGGCTGGGCACCCATCATCCTGCAAAACGGTGGTGCCGAGCCAGGTAAACTCTGGACCACGCCCGGAGGCGAACCGTTCAAGGTGGAGCTGGTCCTCATCGACAATCCCATTGCCATGCGCGACGCCTATGCCGCCGGAAAAGTCCACATCGGCTGGGCCACGCTCGACATGCTGCCGCTGTTCATGGATCAGTTGAAAAAGGATCCGCGCATCATGCCGCGTGTGTTCCAACAGGTGGACTTCTCGAATGGTGGTGACGGCATTGTCATCCGCCGCAGTTCCGCCAAGGATCCTAACAGCCCGACCATTTCCGATCTCAAAGGCAAAAAGGTGGTCCTCGCCCAAAACTCGCCTTCCGAGTATTTCCTGCTCAACGCCCTCGTGAATGGCGGCGTGCAACCGGCTGAAGTGGATTTCATCTATACCGAAGATGCCTTCCAAGCCGCTGCCGCCTTCAATGCGGACAAGTCGATCGCCGCCTGCGTTTCGTGGGCACCGGATATATATACTCTCAGCGAAATCAAGGGTAACCACATGCTTGTTAGCACGGCCACCGCCAACAAGCTCATTGCCGACGTCTGGTTCGCCCGCGGTGACTTTGCCCGCGATCACATGGACATCTGCGAAGGCCTCGTGCGAGGGATCTTCGAGGGCATGGAAAAGATGAAAACTGAAGATGGCAAAAAACAAGCCGCCGCCCAGATGGCAAAACTCTATTCCATTCCGGAAGCGGACACCCTCGGCATGCTCGCGGATGCGCACTCGACGAACTATGCGGAAAACCGCGAGTTTTTCATGAACCAGAACAACCCCGCCAACTTCGAGCGCACCTGGAACACCGCTTATCTTCTCTATCGCAAAATGAACCGCATCTCCCAGCCGGTCTCATTCGACAAGGTGATGGATTTCTCGATTCTCCAGAAACTGGAAAACGAAGATCCCTACAAATCCAGCCGCAACGAATATCAGATCAACTTTGCGCCAAAGACCGTGCAGTCAATCAAGGCGGAAGGCTCCGAGATCCTCACCAAGGTGGTCACCCTGCATTTCTATCCGAATTCATGGGACCTCCGCAAAACCATCACCGTGCGTGAAAACGGCAAGGATGTCGTCAAAACCTACGAGCCGAATGTGGATGCCGTGATTGAGGAAGTCGGCAAGCTCGCCGCCCAGTATGGAGCCGCCAACATCGTGGTCGAGGGGCACACCGATGCCTCGATGAAAGGCCAGGTCAGCGAGCAAATGGTCAAGGATCTGTCGGGCAATCGCGCCGCATCGGTGAAAACAGAAATTCTCAAGAAGTTTCCCAACTTCAATGTGAACCAGTTCTCCACCGATGGTGCGGGCTGGATCCGGCCCTTCGATGATAACGATCCCAACAACCACGCTCTCAACCGCCGCGTGGAAATCAAGGTGATCGCGCTTGAGAATCCCGAGTAAGTGTTTCCATCCTCGCCCATGAGCGAACCCGAAAAACCCACAGCTTCCACCCACTCCCGCAGTTGGTGGAAGCGCGCCCTGACCATCCGCGATGCGCCAAGTTATGCCGAAGGTCTTGTCTTCGGTGCGGGCTGCATCGGGCTCGTGCTGCTCGTCTGGTGGCTCCTCACCCTCGGCGAGGGGGACTCGCGCCTCGTGGACGCCTACACGCTGCCCAGTCCGGGAGAAACATTCTCCTCGTTTCCGGAGTTATGGAAACGCGGACTGTCATTGAGCATCGTGATCTCGCTCGGCCGCGTGATCGGCGGGTTTTTGTTAGCTGCGGCTATCGGCGTGCCGCTGGGAATCATCGCCGGCAGTTATCCGCGGGTGAATGCATTTTTCAAACCCATCGTGATCTTCGGCCGCAGCATTCCCATCGCCGCCCTGATTCCCCTGACCATGGTATGGTTCGGCCTTGGGGAGTTCAACAAGGTGATGTTTATCTTTCTGGCGACGATTGCCTTTGTGATTTTTGACACGGTCAACACGGTCAATGCCGTGCCAGATCGTTTCATCGATACCGCCTACACGCTCGGTGCCCACGGCTCTCACAAAAAGGGCCTGCGCATCGGGATCATCGCCGGTTTGATCTATGGTTTGCTTATCATGATCGGCTGGCAGTTTCTCAATCGCAGCACTTCCATGTTCGCGGAAACGCCCGCCGAGCCAGGCCCGAGTTGGACTTCACAACTTTTCACCGCCGCCGCCATCGCCCGATTCGGGGTGGGGTTTGTGCTTGGGTTTGCCTTGTGGTTTCCCATCGCCGCCCACCAGGTGCTGCGCAAGGTGATCCTGCCCTTGTCCTTGCCGGACATTGTCAACAGCCTTCGACTCATCTTCGGACTCGCCTTCGGATACATCATGCTTGCCGAAGTGGTGAATGCCAAGACCGGCATTGGCGCACTCATCATCAACAGCCAGCGCCGCGGCTTCAACGAGCACATCTATCTCTGCCTTTTCATCATCACCATGGTCGCATGGGGCATCGACCGCTCCATCATGTTGCTCCAGCGCCAACTTTTCCCGCATATCAAACATGGCGAAAACTGAACTGTCAGCCAACGAACAAGCCTGCGAACTCAAGGACGCCGCTCCACCGGCTGCCGGGGCACCGCTGGTCGTGGATTTCAAGAATGTCACCAAGACCTTCGATGTCGGGACGGACCGCGCTTTCACGGCCATCAAGGATGTGACCTTCTCTGTCGAAAACACGCCGCAAATCGGCGAGTTCATCGGCGTGCTCGGGCCCAGCGGTTGCGGGAAAAGCACGGTCTTGCGCCTGATCGCCGGACTCGCCCCACAGTTTCCCGCGACCTCCGGCAGCGTGATGGTGCATGGCGAACCCGTCACCGCGCCCGGTCCGGACCGCGGATTTGTGTTTCAGGATTATGCGAATTTCCCCCACCGCACCGTGCTCGACAATGTGGCCTTCGGGCTCGAATGCGCCGGGGTGCCGGAAAAAGAACGCCGCGATCGCGCCCGGGAATGGATCGGCAAAGTCGGCCTGGACCCGAAAAAAGACGCACTCAAATACCCCCACCAACTCAGCGGCGGGATGAACCAGCGCGTCGCCATCGCCCGCACCCTAATCATGCATCCGCGCATCATCCTGATGGACGAGCCCTTCGGCGCGCTTGATCCGACGACCCGCCAGCGCATGCAGGATCTGCTGGTTTCGCTGTGGCGTGAGTTGGAGGCCACCGTGTTTTTCATCACCCACGATGTGCCGGAGGCGGTCTATCTCGGTGATCGAGTTTTCGTTTTCAGCCCCTCGCCCGGGACCATCGCCCACCAGCTCGCCGTGGCCCCGCCAGATCGTCCGGCACGCGAAATGCAGCAGGAACCCGCCTTCCTCGATTCCGTCCGCCACGTGCGCTCGCTGCTCGACAAATTGGAGGCGGAAAAACATAACCAAGCATCTTGAAACAGGAATCCGGATCATCCGAGGGGCTGGGCGCTGCCTTGAAGCGCTCGTTCACCTGGCGCTGGCACCTGCTCGGTCTCGGTGCCGCGGCCGGTGCAGCGGTGCTCAGTGGAGCCCCCTTGCTGTGGTTTCCCTTCATCGCCGCAGCCGAGCTGGGATACCTCGGATTTCTGGGCCTCAACCCGCGTTTTCAGAATATCCTCAAAGGTCAAACCAAGATTCCACCGCCCCTGCCGGTGGATCCCAACCAGCGCTATCAACAGCTCATGGCCTTCCTCAATCAGGAAGACGCCCGCCGCTTCAACACCCTCCGCCAACGCTGTGCCGAACTCGTCAAACTCCGCCACGACATGGCCACCAAGGAAGGCGGCTCCAGCGTGGACAACCTGCGCGGCGAATCGCTCGATCGAATGCTGTGGTTGTTTCTCAAGCTCCTCCACCAGCGTTCCGGCTTGGAGAAATTTCTCGGTGCCACCCGCCGCGAGCAGATCGAAAACGAACTCCGCTCGGCCGAGGAGCAACTCGCCACCGCTCAGAACCGCGATCAAACATCCGGCCTGCCCGAGAGCCGCCTCTCCGCTTCCATCCGCGAGCGCATCATTACCATCCGCGAACGTTTGGAAAACCATCGCAAGGCTGGCGAGAATCTCGAACTCGTCACCGCGGAAATCGACAAGACCGAGCAACAAATCACCCATCTCTGTGAAGTCGGCATGACCATGTCGGACTCCGCCGGACTCAGCACCCAGATTGACAGCATTTCGGAATCTCTCCAATCATCCGAAAAGATATTCTCCGAGACCTCCTTCTCCGAGTTTTATGATGACGAACCCGCACCGCCCCTTCTAACAGGCAACCCTTCCAAACGCGCCGTCATTTCCCAATAGCCGATCTCCTGACAACCATCCACCATCCCTGACACCATGTTCCGCCGCCTCTCCAACATCTTCCGTGGCTTCCTCGGTCTCTTTGTTTCCGGACTTGAAAAACGCAATCCTGAAGCCCTGTTAGAACTTGAGAAGGAAAATCTCCGCAAGCAGATCGCGCAGTTCAACCAGGGCCTCGCCGCCCATGCCGGGCTTTGCGAAAAACTAATCTCCCAAGTTAAACGCCAGGAAGCCGAGGAAGCCAACCTCAAGGCCAAGGCCGCCGCTAACCTGCGCGCCGGAAACCAGCGCCTCGCCGGTGAGATTGCGCTCGAACTCCAACGCATCCGCAAGGACCTCGCCGACAACCGCGCCCAGCTCACCGATGCCGAGAAAACCTACAAGGAACTCACCATGTCGCGCGACATCGCCATCAAGACAGCCCGCGAGAAAATCGAAGCCCTGCGCAAGGACCTCGATGGCATGAAGATGAACAAAGCCCTCGCCGAGATGAACGAAATGGCCAGCGGCATGCTCACCACCATCGGCGGCTCCGGAGATACGCTCGACCGCCTCCACCAGATGGTCGAAGAGGAAAACACCAAAGCCGCAGGCCGCGCCCGCGTCGCCCGCGACAGCATCGACACCTCCCGTTTCCAGGAAAAAGCCGCCGAACGCGAAGCCCTCGAAGACATTGCCCTCGCCGACCTCGCCGCCGAACTCGGCATGGCCGTCCCCGGCAACGAATCCCCTGCGCCCACAGGCGAGGTGAAGAAGGAAATGAATCCGCAGTGAGTAGTGCCCCTAAGGGCATAACCTTTGGATTGTCCCAACGGGACATACGTCGATAGCGAAGGGTGACCAGAGGGAACCCTGGAAAGGGTGACCAGAGGGAACCCTGGAAAGGGTGACCAACGGGAACCCTGGAAAGGTGACGTCGGAAATCCTCGCCCCAACGGGGCGCACGGAGGGTTCATTCATTTCTCGGGTTGAATCGGATAAAGAATTTTCCTATGAGCGAAGGATGCCGCAATCATTATCCAATCTTCTCGTGCATTTGGTCTTCTCAACCAAAGACCGCACACCATGGATTGCGGATGATTGGCGGGACGATCTCCATGCCTACATCGGAGGTGTGATTCGACGTTGCGGAGCAGATCTGTTAGCGGCAGGATCTGTCGAAGATCACATCCATCTGCTTTTCCCCCTTCCTCGCACGATATCCGTTGCGGATTTGGTAAAGGAAATCAAATCGGGCTCGTCGCGATGGATTCACGAGGAGAGATCCCGGCCGAAAGAGTTCCATTGGCAGGCAGGCTACGGAATATTCTCAATAAGCCCCAGCCACAAGGAAAGCGTGGTGCAATACATCGGAAATCAAAGGGAACATCATCGGACCATCTCATTCAAAGATGAATACCTCCGGTTATTGGCGAAATACGGGATCTCGCATGATGAGAAGTATGTGTGGGACTAAAGGGTAATAACGCCTTCCGTGCGCCCCCTTGGGGCGCGAATCATCATGATCGCATCAACCAGGGTTCCACCCTTCGCTATCACCGTTGATCCCGTTGGGATTCCCATCTCCAACGCCAAAGGCGTGAACGGTGATAGCGAAGGGTGACCAACGGGAACCCTGGCAATTCGGCATCCACCATCACGCGCCCCAACGGGGCGCACGGAACGCTTTTACCACATGGGGTTTCCTCTGGCGGTTTGGGATCGGATCTGACAATTTTCACGTATACCCATCCCCATGAGCACGCCGAACCCCTCCGACCTTCCACCCTGGGCCACTGAGATCATTGATCTTTATGAATCCGGGGCCTGCTCGCAGTTCATTCTGCATGGCAATGTCGACGATCGCCTGTTGCTTCCTGTTGCAGGGGGCACACCGCGTTTGGTGGCTTTGGAAACTTTTCTGCGCGACAGGCTTCTGGTTCGCTTCGATGTGGTGATCACTTATGATTTGGGGAATGGAATCCGCGTGGAAAAAGGTGGAGATCGTTTTGCCGAATGGCCGCCTGCCGCGAAGGAGGCCACCTTGCCCAAGGCCCCGCGCGAGGCCATCATCGTGCTCACGCATTATCTCCGCTTCTGCGCCAACATCGCCCGCCTGAAACCGGAAAAGGCTACCCGCGTGGCAGTGATTGTTAGAAATGCGGGTCTAATCGTCCCCCCATCCGCCGGTGGAGCAAACTACGAACTCAGCGCCATCGCCAGCCAGCTCCGCGAGTGGGCGGCGGACAGCACCATCGCCGAGCAGCATTGTGCAACGTTTCTTCTAACAGAAAACCTCAACGACCTCCACCCGCTCGTTGCCCGCAATCCGCAAGCGTCCTGCATTTCCCTACCGCTTCCCCGCGAGGCGGAATTGCTGCCCGCGCTGAAACATTTGGGAAACCTCTATCCCGTCGCGCTCGAACCTTTTGCCGGCGACTACTCCCCACCCGCCGCCGCGCTCGCGGGAGCTTCGCTGGGTTCCATCGAAACCCTTCTTCAATCCCGCCAACACCACGCGAAGGCACTCACGCCCAAAGACCTTGTTGCACTGAAAAAAGACCTGATCGAAAAGGACGCGCAAGGCCTCATCGAGTTCGTCAAACCGGACCGCAGCCTCAACGACCTCCACGGCCAGACCGCGATCAAAGACTGGCTACGCCAAGACATCGCGCTCTGGCAGGCGGGCGATCTCGCCGCGCTGCCAATGGGCTATTTGTTCTGCGGCCCCGTCGGCACAGGCAAAACCTTTATGGTCGAGTGCCTCGCCGGAGAAGCGGGAGTGCCGGTGGTGAAAATGAAGAATTTCCGCGACAAGTGGGTGGGCTCCACCGAGAGCAATCTGGAAAAAATCTTCCGTCTGCTCGACGCGCTTGGCCGCTGCATCGTGTTCGTCGATGAGGCCGATCAAGCGCTCGGCCGCCGCAGTGGGGACTCCGGCGATTCCGGCGTCTCGGGCCGGGTTTATGGCATGATGGCCGAACGCATGAGCGACTCGCGCAACCGCGGCAAAATCCTCTGGGCGCTCGCCACCAGTCGGCCGGACCTCGTGGAGGTAGACCTCAAGCGCCCGGGCCGCGTCGATGTAAAAATCCCGATTTTTCCCACCGCCACGCCCGAAGAAGGCTACCAGCTCCTGCGAGCCCTCGCCAAACGCAGGGGCGTCGCTCTCGCCGAATCGCTACCCGAAAACTTCCGCGCCACCATCCCCGACCTGCTCACCCCCGGCGCGGCGGAGGCGCTTTCGGTGAAACTTTACCGCTCGCTCAAAACCGGTTCCGCCAGCCCGGAAGACGCCCTCAGCGCCGCCCTGCGCGACTACCAACCGCCAGTCCCGCTCGCCGTCATCCACAGACAAATCGCCCTCGCCGTCGCGGAAGCCACCGACCTCGCCTTCGTCCCCGAGCGCTTCCGTTCCCCCTCCTGAGTGTGTCGATCGTGGCATCGATCGCGATTCTTGGTCCCTCGATTCCCTCGATTTCGCTTGGATCCTTCTGCTCGGATGTCCGTCGGTTGCAATTTTCCCATTGTCCGACCTTGCCACGGTGCCGCCGAACACGTTGACTTCCGCCCCACATCCTCTTCCTACCGTGAAAGCCCACGAACTTTACACCGCTGTCGATCCAATCATTGTCACTCAAATGCTCGATTGGTTCCGCGCCAACGATCGCAATGTTTACAAATCCGCCGTCGCGACTCTGGCCAACAACCGCAAGCTGCGCCCTGTTTTCATCGAGAAAAAGCCGCTTACCGAGCAATACGCCTGGGTTCACAAAACATTGAAAATCAATGCGTGCGACACCATCGGCGAGCACCTCCTGCAAGCCTACCTGATGGCCGGTCAGCAATCGATGCTCGCGATGTTCTGTGACGGCATGGGCATTCCTCACGACGGCAAGGGCTCTGTCGTCGGCGATCTCCCGAAGAAACTCGACCCCGAGCGCCTCGCTTCCACCATTGATCGCCTCGTCGGCCTCTTCGATCCCAAGCTGCTCACGCTCTATCTTGAGTGCTTCAACCTTCAAGTTGCCGGCGGTTGGCCCGAACTCACCGAAAAACTTGCCTCCGACGAGCGCCTCAAGCTGGCTTGAATTTCAGCCTGACTTGGGAGCTTGCCGGATTCCGACGCTCGGTTCATGCTGTGTTCATGAGTGAAGCCGAGCCGGAATTTCCCCGCCGCCGCCGCAGTGCGTCCGCGGATTCGGCTCTTCGTGCGGAAATCGAACGCGTCAGCCGGATGAGCATTGAGGAGCGCGTGAAAGCCGCCCTTTCCATGCGGAAGCGTTTCGCCTGGATCGAGCCGGTCACCAAACCGAAGTAAGCCGCGCTCCCATCCCGCCTGCGGCCTTGAACCCTTGGCGCATCCTGTCTAGTTTGCGCGCCCGACCCTGAGATCCCATGCCAAAAGTTTACGTCAAAACCTACGGGTGCCAAATGAACGAACGCGATTCCGAACAAGTCGCCCGCATGTTCAGCGAAGGAGGCTACACCGTCACCCCGGATGAAAACGAGGCCGATGCCATCCTCATCAACACCTGTTCTGTGCGCGATCAAGCCGAGCAGAAGGCCCTCGGAAAAATGGGCACCATGATGTTCAAGGGCCGTGATCGCAAACACGTGGTCTATGGTTTCATGGGATGCATGGCCCAATCGCGTGGCGATGAGCTTTTCAAAGCCGTGCCCAGTCTCGATGTGGTGGTGGGCACGCAGAAATATCACAAGGTGTTCGAATACGTGGACACCATCCTCAAGCAGCGGCTCGAAGCCCGCATGGACGATCCCAGCCACTCGCTGCGCGGTGCCACCGTCTGCGATGTGGCAGAGGAAGAAGGCTCACAAAACACCATCCGCGATCACATTGCCAAACCCCGCGAGGCATCGGCATTTGTCTCGATCATGCAGGGTTGCAACATGCGCTGCTCGTTCTGCATCGTGCCGGACACCCGCGGCAAGGAACGCGGACGACCCATCGCCGATATCGTGGGCGAAGTCCGCCACCTCGCCGCCAATGGCGTGAAAGAGGTCACGCTGTTAGGCCAGATCGTGAATCTTTACGGCCGAACGGAGTTTCCGAAAATCGATAACAAATCTCCCTTTGTGCAGTTGTTGGAGGCCGTGCATGAAGTTGAAGGCATCGAGCGCATCCGCTTCACCTCACCGCATCCCATCGGTTATCGCGATGACCTCGTGGCGGCATTCACTTATCTTCCAAAACTCTGCTCGCACATTCATTTCCCCATGCAGAGCGGATCGGACCGCATCCTTCGCGAAATGCGCCGACCTTATAAAAACGAAAAGTTCGTCGAGATCTGCGAGAAAATGAAAGCCGCGCGTCCCGGCATCGCGATCACGACCGATATCATCGTCGGTTTCCCCGGCGAAACCGAAGAGGACTTCCAGGCCACCATCGATACCGTTGAGCGCCTGCAATTCGACAACGCCTTCGTGTTCCGTTATTCCAAACGCCGCAACACCCCCGCCGCCGAGATGGAGGGCCAACTCAGCGAGCCGGAAAAGGAAAGCCGCAACCAGCGCCTGCTCGAAGTGGTTAACCGCATCGCCATTTCAAAGAACGCCGCCCTCGTCGGCACCCGCCAGCAAGTGCTCTGCGAAGGACCCTCCAAGACCAACGCATCCCGCCTCTCCGGCCGCACGCCCCATAACAAAATCGTTATCTTCGATGGAGATCCGGACCGCCTCATCGGCCAGATTCTCGACGTGCAGATCGAAGAAAGCGGCGGCTTCTCACTGTTTGGCACCGCTTGCCTAAGCCAGTGATCCCCACTGGGAGCGCGGAATTCATTCCGCCGCAGCCAAAGGAGTGGCGCGATCCTCTCGGCTGTCCCCAAACGACATGTTGTCGAAGTCCAAAGGATGGACGCGTTTCGATTTCGTGACACTCATTGGAATCCCCGCGCGGAATTCCTCTTGGCAGATCCGTGCCCATTCGTCAGGATGCGGACAGTTCGGAATAAAAACACATGTCCATCATCTTTGGCTGTATCTTCGGTTTCGTCGTTTGGTTCCTCATCCGCTATCTGGTTGCGGGAATCTATACGATCGATCAAAATGAACGCGCGGTAAAAACCAGCTTTGGCCGTGCCGAGCGCGTTGGAAATCTAACGACTCTGGAGGATCCCATTTCGGAGATGCTCAGTGACGATCAGAAAAAACGTTATAGTTATCCGCAGGTGCGGGTCATCATGCCGGGCGGCCCCTATTTCAAATGGCCCTGGGAAAAGGTTCACAAGGTATCCATTTCCACCGAGACCGTGAACATGGCATGGGATCCGGAAGACTCATCGGCCAATTACAATGGCTCCATGTTGGAAGCCGTCACCAAGGATCAGCTCAATACCGGCCTCACCGGCCAAATCCGTTACCGCGTAGCGGATCGGAATTTATATGCATTTCTGTTTGGCATCAAAAACCCCTATGCCCACATCATGGGCTACTTCGTCTCGGTCCTGCGTGAACGCATTGCCAACTTCGAGGCTCCCGAGGCCCCAGCCACGGAAGGCACGCCGGACAGCGCATCGGTCATCGGCATTTCCATCAATGACCTGCGGAAAAACCTGCGCGATCTCAATGAGCACATGGATCAGGAATGTTCCTCTTCCGCCGCCAGATATGGCATCGTGCTGGATGCCACCTTGATCACATCGATCGATCCTCCGCCGGAAGTGGAATCCGCACTTGCTGCCATCAACACTGCCTACAACCAGGTCTCATCGGACATCAGTCTGGCCCAGGCATCTGCCGATCAGAAGATCGTTCAATCGCGGCGCGCCGTGGAAATCGAAACCCTGCGTGCACAGGCCGAGGTCGAGCCGCTCGACCGCCTCGCCGCCCAGCTCATGGCCTTGCGCAACAGCGGCAGCGAGTCGCTCCGCGCCTACGTCCGCAACGTCCGCCTCGCCCTCTTCGAGAAAGCCCAACAAGTCTTCGTGGAATCCAAAAAATGAACTTCCTCATCTCCGCCGCAGTGATGTTTTTCGCCTGCTCGATCGGGTTTCCGATCCTGTTCGGCATCGCCCGCATCCTCGGGCTCTATGCGATCGTCCAGGAGCGACAGTGCAATGTTTATGTGCTCTTCGGTCGCGTTCTCGCCACCATCGATGAACCCGGCCTGCACATCCTTCCACTCAAACTCGGCCCCGCCTCATTCATCGTGAACTGGCTGGGAACCTGCCACGTGCTCGACATGCGGCTCGATCAGGAATACCTCCGCAGCCAACCCGTCAACTCGGAGGAAGGTGCGCCGATGGGCATTGGCATCTGGCATGAAATGTTCATCAGCGATCCCGTTGCCTTCCTCTTCAAAAACAGCGATCCGCGCGGTTCGCTCTCCGCCAACGTCAGCAACTCCGCCGTGCGCTGCCTCAGCAACATGCCGCTCGCCGAGATGATGGTAAACCGCCACACGATGAGCGACAACGTCCGCAACGAAGTTTCCCCCAAGTCCCACGAATGGGGATACAAACTCGGCTCCATTTATATCCGCAAAGTCCACTTCCGCGATCTCGGCATGATCCGCCAGATCGAAAGCAAGGTGGTCAACCGTCTGCGCCAGGTTACCTCCGCCATCAAACAGGACGGTGCCAACCAGGTCAGCATCATCACCAGCACCGCCGAGCGCCAGGCTGCCGTGGAATTTGCCAAAGCCGCCGCCATCCGCCCGGAGATCGTTGGCGAGGCCTTGCAGAAAATTTCCCAGGACCCTGAAGTCGCGGAAGCCATGTTCGAGATTCTGGAAACCCAGAAAGTCATCGGCAGCAACGCCCGCCTCACCGTCCTCCCCCGCGGCGGCGAACTCCTCGCCCAACTCATCGCCGGCCAACCGGATTCGCAGCCGACTCCGCCGCCGATCCGAGAGCGCTGAGCATCCATTTGTCACAGCGTGACAGCCGAACGTGGCCGTAGGTTTCAACCCACGGAAAGCATTCCCCATCACCCCGGATATTCCCCGGAGATATACCCTTGGAGTTGAAGGATGGTATGTTCCTGCGAGCGCATCACCCAGTTGACCAGATCGCCCATGGAAATGATGCCGATGGGGCGGTTGTCCTCGGTGACGACCGGGAGGTGGCGGATGCGGTTGCTGGTCATGAGTTGCATGCATTTGCTGATGCCATCGCGCCGCCTCACGGTCACGGCCGGGGTGAGGATTTCGCCGACGGTCGTGTCCCGCGAAGTCCGGCCCTGCAAGACGACCTTGCGACTGTAGTCGCGTTCCGACAGGATGCCCACGACATCCCCGTCCTCCACGACGATGAGTGCGCCGATTTGTTTTTCGCCCATGAGGCGGATCGCCTCATAGACCGTGGTTCCCGGCTGGGTTGTGAAAACCTCGCCGCCTTTGTTTTGCAAAACATCCCTGACTGTTCCGTGAATTTCCATAAGGTTTTCTCCTTTTGAGATTCGAACAATCTGTGCCCTTCACTTTGATCCGTCAAGAAGCCATCCGACGGATTTTTCGATGGTTATCCCCTTGCGGGCACGGGGCGAGCGTGGCTTGATCCCTTGCATGAAGACCTACCTCGACCTGATGCGGGATGTGATGGAAAACGGCGAGCACCGCTCGGATCGCACGGGAACGGGCACGGTCTCGGTTTTCGGGCGGCAGGTGCGCTACGATCTGCGCGAGGGTTTCCCCTGCCTCACCACCAAGAAACTCCATCTCCGCTCCATCATCCACGAACTCCTGTGGTTCCTGCGGGGAGAAACCAACACCCGCTACCTCAAGGAAAACGGCGTGACCATCTGGGACGAGTGGGCGGACGCGGAAGGCGAGCTCGGCCCGGTCTATGGCAAGCAGTGGCGGTCCTGGCCCACGCCGGAAGGCCGCACGGTGGATCAGATCCGCTTGCTCATCGATGGCTTGTTGGGAAATCCCTCATCGCGCCGCCACATTGTTTCCGCCTGGAACGTCGGCCAGATCCATCAAATGGCACTGCCTCCCTGTCATCTTTTGTTCCAGTTCTATGTGCACGAACCGATCGATGGCGGACGCCCCGGGCTCTCCTGCCAGCTGTATCAACGCAGCGCGGATCTGTTTCTCGGCGTGCCATTCAACATCGCTTCCTATGCATTGCTCACCGAGATGGTCGCGCATGTCTGCAACTACGAGGCACGCGATTTCGTCCACACCTTCGGCGATCTGCATCTTTATACCAACCACCTCGAACAAACCCAACTCCAGCTCTCCCGCGAGCCGCGGGCTTTGCCGAAGTTATGGATCAATCCGCTGGTGAAAGAGATCGATGCCTTCACCATCGATGACATCCGCCTCGACGACTACGATCCGCATCCGCACATCAAGGCCCCGGTGGCGGTGTGATGAGATGTGTGCCATGTTAACCCGCAGTTTCCCGAGCTGCGTGAATTGATTCTCAACGAGGACTTCGGCCGCTATCCTGTGCTTGTCCGGAGCGATCTTTTCGAGCGTGTCCTCTGCCCGCGGGTGCATTGGAATGCCACATGGTGCTTCTGGCCACCCGATGTCCACCCGAATGAGCCCGGGAAGTTCACATCCGCTCAGGGCATTGAATGCCTAATAGGCCGAGGCCGGTGGTGAGGATGCGGGAGGTGAGTTCGCAAAGGGCGAGGCGGCTGTCGCGGATGCTGTCTTCTGACTTGAGGACGGGGCAGGCTTCGAAGAAGGAGTGGAAGGCGCGGGCGAGTTCCAACAGATAGTTGGCCAGAAGATTGGGACGGAAGTCTTCCAGGATCAAAGGCAGCAATTCCCCAAAGCGGGCGTGCAGGCGCGCGAGATGGATTTCCGCGTCTTCGTTGAGCGTGATGGTCGCGCTGGCAGCATCGAAGGGAGCATCGAGCTTGCGGAAGATCGAGCGGATGCGGACGGATGAATATTGCAGATAGGGCGCGGTATCGCCTTGCAGGGCGAGCATGCGATCCCAGGCAAACACATAATCGGTGAGTCGGTTTTGTGATAACTCCGCAAACTTCACCGCGCCGATGCCGACGATCCTTGCGATCTCCGCGGCTTCATCGGCTTGCAGGTCCGGGCTTTTTTCGGCGATGATTTTTGCCGCGCGTTCGACCGCTTCATCCAGCACATCGGTGAGCTGCACGTTGTCGCCCGAGCGGGTTTTCATCAACTTGCGATCGTCGCCAAGGATGGAGCCGAATGCGACGTGTTGAAAATTTCCGGTTTTCCCCCAGCGCGCGGCGGCGTCGAAGATCTGGCGGAAATGCAGCGATTGCGGCACACCGACGACATACCAAATTTGATCCGCCTTCCATTCATCGATGCGGAACTGGATGGTGGCGAGGTCGGTGGTGGCGTAGAGGTATCCGCCGTCGGCCTTGCGGATAATGGCGGGGTTGTCCGTCCATCCATCCTCGCGCTGGACCATGAAGGGATCCTCCTCGGGCTTTTTGGTGCCATCGGAAAAGATGCAGATGGCTCCGTTGCTTTCGCGGGCAAGGCCTTTTGTTAGAAACTCATCCACAAGGCCGGCGAGGCGATCGTTGTAATAACTTTCGCCGAGCCAGTGATCGAACTTCACATCGAGGACATCATAGATCTTCTGAAGTCCGCGTTTCGAGACATCGATGCATTGCTGCCAGATCGCAAGGTTTTCCGGATCGCCTGCCTGGAGTTTGACGAGTTCGTTTTTGCAGGTTTCCAGCACGGCGGGATCCGCCTTGGTGGCGGCGTTGACCTCGCGATAGATGCGCAGCAATTCCGGGATTGGATTGGCTTCGAGCGCTTCGGCATCGAGCAGGGTTTTCCAACCATGGAGGATCATGCCGAACTGCGTGCCCCAGTCGCCGATGTGATTGTCCGCGATGACCTTGAAACCGAGGAAACGGGCGATGCGTGAAAGCGAATCGCCGATGATCGTCGAGCGGATGTGGCCGACGTGCATGGGCTTGGCCACGTTGGGAGCGGAAAAATCGACCACGACCGTGCGGCCTTCGCCGATGGGAGGCGCGCCGAGTTTTTCATCGGCAAGCAGCGCGGTGACCTTGGCGGCGTAGGCGGTGGGGAGGATGCGGAAGTTAATGAATCCGGGGCCGGCAATGTCTGCGGTGGCGAGTCCATCGAGTGCGAGGTGGCCGATGATTTCCTGAGCCAGTGCGCGCGGGTTGGTCTTGCGTTGTTTGGCAAGCACCATGGCAGCGTTCGATTGGTAATCGCCGAATCGCAAGTCCGCAGCAGGCGTGACAGCGGCGGATGCGGGTTCGCCGAGAACCGTGGTGAGGGCGGCGGCGAGGCGGGATTCGAGTTCCTGAAGGATGGTCATGGCGTGAGGATGCGGTCCCGGGCGTGATCAGGTGCCGGGAGCAGCCACACGGGACGGTTTGGAGTCGAGAATAGCGAGAATTTCGTCATGCGAATCCGCCTTGCCGAGTTGGCGGCGGACTTCGCTGTTGGTGAACATTTTGGCAATGGCGGCCAGGGTCCTGAGATGGAGGTGGTAATCCTTGCGCGGGACGATGAAGAGAATGATGAAATGCACGGGCGCGTTATCGATCGCCTCGAAATCGATGCCGGACTTTGAGCGTCCGAAAACAGCGATGACATCCTCAAGTTGGTCGGAAAACGCGTGCGGAATGGCCACTCCGGAGCCGACGCCGGTGCTCACCTGATCTTCGCGGGCTTTGAGGGCGGCGAGGGTTTCCTCACGTTGGTCGGCGGGAAGACTTTGACTTTCCACCAAATGATTCACGAGCTCGGTGATCGCGGGCCAGTGCTCCACGGCCTTCATCTCCAGAATGATCTGGTCCGCATTGAGCAATTTCGCCAACTTCATAAGAGCTAATCGGAATCCGCATTCCTTGCGGTGGGGGCGAGTGGGTATCGCTTGAGGCCCCACTTGGCAAGCGGATTCCCTCACTTCGGCACATGGAATCCCTTTGAAATCAACCTGCAAGGGACATTGCGACGGCTTTCTCCTGCTTTGGACTTGCTCCGCCCGGGCAGCTTGGATACCCCGCGTGGTCTGGATTTTCCAGAAACCGACGTTGCCCCGCCATGAATCTCTCCACCGATCCACGCATTGTGATGACGCTCGACGCGGGCGGCACGAATTTCCGCTTCAGCGCCACGCGGAGTGGACAACCGGTCACGGAAACCATCGCGCTGCCCTCGAATGGCAACGATCTCGCCCAGTGTTTGGGCAATCTGGTAGAGGGATTCTCGCGCGTCCGCGCCCTGTGCCCCGAGCCGCCGGTGGCGATCAGTTTTGCATTTCCCGCTCCGGCAGATTACCCGCGCGGGATCATCGGCGATCTCCGCAACCTCTCTGGTTTCCGCGGCGGTGTGGCGCTGGGACCCATGCTTGAGGAAAAATTCGGCATTCCCACCTTCATCAACAACGACGGCGATCTCTTCGTCTTTGGCGAGGCGCTCGGCGGGCTCCTTCCCCACGTCAACGGGCTGCTGGAGAAATCCGGCAGTTCCAAGCGCTTTCACAACCTCTTCGGCATCACGCTGGGCACCGGCTTCGGCGCTGGAATCGTGCGCAATGGCGAGTTGTTCCTAGGCGACAATTCCATGGCGGCGGAAATCTGGCTGCTGCGCAATCGGCTCCACCCGGAGATGAATGCGGAGGAAGGCGCCTGCATCCGCGCCGTTCGCCGTGCCTATGCGGCTGAGGCGGGCATCGCTTTTGAAGATGCGCCGGAGCCGAAAATCATCTCGGACATCGCGGACGGCAGCCACCCGGGAAATCAACACGCCGCCATCGAGGCCTTCCGCCGTCTGGGCGTGGTCGCGGGCGATGCGATGGGCAATGCGCTCACTCTGGTGGACGGTCTCGCCGTGATCGGCGGCGGGGTCTCCGGCGCATGGCGGCATTTTCTTCCCGCTTTGATGACCGAACTCAACGCGGATTATCACAGCCCCACCGGCATCTATCGCCGCCTCGCCTCGCCTGCCTTCAATCTGGAAAATCCTGCGGAGCTTGAAATTTTCCTCAAGGGAGAAAGCCGCACGATCCGCGTGCCGGAGAGCGATCAACTGATCGAATACGATCCGCTGCAACGCCTCGGCGTGGGCATGTCACGTCTTGGCACCAGCGAGGCGGTGGCACTGGGCGCTTATGGTTATGCCCTGAGCAGGCTGGGCTGAGCGGTCACCACAAGGGATCGGTCAGAGCGGATTCCCAAGCAGCTTGTTTGGCCATCAGTTCCTTCAGTTTCTCGGGTTCGGCGGAAGCGAGGTTTTTGGTTTCACTGATATCATTTCCGAGATGGTATAACTCCGGTCCTTGCGCTTTTCCCTTGTTGCGATCGATGAGTTTCCAATCCCCATCCCGCAGGGCGATCGGTCCCTTCGCCCCGCTCGTCCGCCAGTGGAGAGTGCGCTTGGGAAAAGCATCCGGGTTTCCTGACAACAGCGGCAGCAGGCTCTGCCCATCGAGTTTGCGTTCCGCCTCCACCTTGCCACCGGCGAGTTCGATGAAGGTGGGCAGCCAGTCGAGTGTGATGACAGGCGTATCGATGATGCTGCCTGCCTTGATTTTCCCCGGCAAACGCATGGCCATCGGCACCCGGATGCCGCCTTCATAAACCTGGCCTTTCGCTCCGCGCAAAGGCGTGTTGATGGCTCCGGTCGAGGTCTGCCCGCCGTTGTCGTTGGAGAACACAACGAGAGTGTTGTCGGCGAGGCCCAGCGCATCGAGGCGATCCAGAATCCGCCCGCAGTTATCATCCAGGGATTTCACCAGCCCGGCATAGTTGAGCCGCTTTTTGTTAGAGAATCCCTTGAGCGCAGCGGCGACTTCCGGCTTCGGCTGCAGCGGGCCGTGGGGAGCGGTGAAGGAAACATACAGGAAGAACGGCTTGGCCTTGTTTTTTTCGATGAATGCACAGGCCGCCTCGCCGATGCGGTCGGTGGTGTATCCCTCTTCGGGCGTCTCCTTGCCATCATCGAAGATACCCTGATGCGGAGAGGATTTCCGGAGCGGGAAATACGATCTCGCTCCCTGGAGAAGCCCATTGAAATGATCGAATCCACGTTCGCGAGGTTGATAGGCGTCCGGATAGCCGAGGTGCCATTTGCCGACCAGGCCAATGCTGTATCCGAGGGGTTTGAGATGATTTCCCACCAACTTCTCACTCAGAGGCAGGCCGCCTTTCATATAATTCTGCGGGATGTTTTTCTCATGCCCGAAGCGTTGCTGATAGCGCCCTGTCATGATTCCGGCACGCGAGGGGGAACAGACAGCACCCGTCACGTAGGCTTGTGAAAACACCGCGCCTGCTTTGGCCAGCGAGGTCAAACGGGGTGTGAGTGCGGCCAGTGCGGTATCGGCATGCTTCTGGAATCCGAAGTCCGCATAGCCTGCATCATCGGAGAAAAGCACCACCACATTGGGCGGGGCCGCGCGGGCGATTGGCAGGACGGCCAGGGAGAGCAGCAGCAGGAAGCGTTTCATGATGGTGGGATTTCGGAAGGCAAACGAAGCGGGCGCGGTTTGCCGGTGGCGCGATCCACCGGCAGCGGCGACTTCATTTCATTCAACCGATCCAATAGCGCACGGGCGAGTTTGGTGAGGCGCTCGGATTCAGTGGACGCGAGATTTCGGGTTTCGCCAGGATCCTTGCCGAGGTCATAGAGTTCCCATATCTCGGCATCATAGAAGTAAATGGCCTTCCAATCCCCCAAGCGGATCACGCTGTGCGGCTGATAGCCCACGTGGCGATCCGCCGGATAGGGCGTCCACACGTTGGGGAAATGCCAGAACAGGGGGCGCGTCCGAGGGTTTTCCCCCGGATTGGACAAGGCGGCAGTGATGTTCTCGCCATCGACCGCTGAAGTCGGCAACGCCGCTCCGGCCCAATGCAGGAATGTGGGGAACCAATCTTCGATGATCACCGGGCGGTCGGACTTCGAGTTGGCAAGGATGGGAACCCGCTTCTGTATTTCACTCGCCGGATTGTTTTCCGCCCATGACACGATCGCAGGAACCCGGATGCCGCCCTCATACGCCGACCCCTTGCCCTCTCGCAACGGGAGATTGTGGGTATCGGTCCCGCTGCCGAGGATGTTTTTCCCCCGCAGCACATGGCTGACGCCGCCGTTGTCGGTGTAGAAAACAATCAAGGTCTCGTCCGCCACATTCAATTCCTTCAACTTGTCCATCACCTTCCCAAGCGAGGCATCCATCCCCTCGACCATCGACGCGTAGAGCTTCTCTGACTCCGCAACCGGTTGGTCCTTGTAATGATCGATATAGGGGCGATGCGGTTGCAGGGGCGAGTGCACGGCGTAGTGGGACAGGTAGAGGAAAAACGGTTGTGTTCCCGCCTTCACGCTAGTCTCCATTTCCCGACAGGCCTCGGTCGTCAGGGCGTCGGTCAGGTGAATGTCCTTGCCCTTGTAGTCCGCCAATCCGGGCACGGCCCAGACTTCCTTGCCGGGTTTGCCCTCACCGTAGCGATCCAGCCCTTGGAAACTTTCGGGAGCACCTGCGGCATGGCCGGCGATGTTGACGTCGAAGCCCAGCTTGAGCGGATCCGCCCCGTCGGTGCCGACTGCGCCCCAGTGGGCCTTGCCGATGTGGATGGTCCGGTATCCTGCCTTGCGCAGGATTTCCGCCGCCGTCGGCGCCTCTCCCGGTTGCAATCCGTCGATTTTCCATGGTGGAGGAAGCAAGCGGTCGGACTTGCGCGAGGTTTCTCCCTTCAAGGTCCAATTGGTAACATGGTGGCGAGTGGCATTCCGCCCGGTGAGCCAGGAGACCCGGGTCGGCGTGCATACGGCGCAGGAATACGCCTGCGTCAACCTCACGCCGCCCGCCGCGAGGCGCTCCATCGCTGGCGTTCGGAAGAAATCATTGAATGGTGTGCGACTGCTGTGAAACGGCACCGAGCTGTCTTGCCAGCCCATGTCATCCACCAGAAAAAACACGATATTGGGCTTGGAGGTGGCAGCGTTTGCTGGCGGAACAAGCATCCACATGGAAGCCAGCATGGCGAATTTCAGAGGGAAAAAGCGGAGAAAAGCACTCATGGGAAAGACAAAAGAACAGTCGCAGCCAATACATGAAAGTCCCGCCCTTGCTTTCATTTCACCCCAAGCCCGAGTCAGAAGACGCGTATTCTGAGGCATTTCGGTCGATTTTCCCAAAATCGTGGTGGTGGTTTGCTTTCGGCACGGAACGATATAGAGTCCGCCGATCTTTGAATCACCATGGCTTCAGGTAACAAGAAACACATCCTCGTCGTCGGAGCGGGCCCTGGCGGTCTCACTGCCGGAATGCTGCTCGCCCACCGCGGATTCCGCGTGACGATTGTCGAAAAAAACCAACACGTCGGAGGGCGCAATGCGGAGCTGAAGCTGGATGGATTTTCCTTCGACCTCGGCCCTACCTTCCTGCACCAGAAATTCTGCCTCGACGAAATCTTCGGCGAAATCGGCGGCAAGAGCGAGGATCATCTGGAGTTCGTGGACCTCAACCCGATGACCCGCCTCAGTTGGGGAGAAACATCCCTGCACACTTACAGCAACACGGAACGGATGTCCGCCGAGATCGAGCGGGTCTTCCCCGGAAGCAGCGATGGGTTCGAGCGCTACATGCGGGATCACGCCATCAAGTTCCGCAGCATCTACCCGTGCCTGCAACGCCCTTACCACAATCTCTCGTCCTTCCTGCGACCGACCTTGATGAAGGCGCTGCCACACGTGCTCACCACCCGCAGTGTGCATGATGTGCTGGGTGACTATTTCGATGAGGAACGACTCAAGCTGGCCTTCACCTTCCAGGCGAAATACCTCGGCATGTCACCATGGCACTGCCCCGCCCTTTTCAGCATCCTTTCCTTCACTGAATATCGATATGGAGTCTACCATGTGCAGGGTGGACTCAACCGCATCTCCCACGCCATGGCGGATTGCTTCGCCAAGCTGGGAGGCGAACTCAGGCTTGAGGCTCCTGTAAAACAACTCACCAGCAGCGGCCGCGACCTGACCGGTGCCATCCTCGCCAACGGCGAACGCATCGATGCCGATGCCGTGGTGGTGAATGCGGATTACGGCCACGCCGCGACCAGCCTGTTCGGCGATCGCAACATCCCGGAAAACAAACTCCGCGGGAAAAAATTCTCCTGCTCGACCTTCATGATCTATCTCGGAGTGGACAAGGTTTATGAAAATGAACCTCACCATCACATCCTGTTCGCCGATGACTACCGGGCCAATGTGGCGGACATCCAGAGCGAAAAACATGTCTCTGACGACATGTCGATCTATGTCAGGAATTCCTGCGTCACCGATCCCCATGTGGCCCCTGCCGGGCAGTCCGGATTATACATCCTGGTCCCGACCATCAACACCCGCCACGGCTTCGATTGGGAAAGCCATAAGGAAGAATATGCCGACAAGATCCTCCGCCGCATCGAGGAACGCACCTCGATGAAGGACCTTCGCAAGCACATCATCGCGCGCAGGATCATCACTCCGGACGATTGGCAAAGCGGCTCTATCTTCATGGGAGCGACCTTCAACCTCGCCCACACGCTCACCCAGATGCTCTACATGCGTCCCCACAACCGTTATCAAGGATATAACAATTGTTATCTCGTGGGCGGTGGCACGCATCCGGGCAGCGGCCTGCCGACCATCTATGAATCCGGCCGCATCAGCGCGAATCTGATCTGCGAACAATTCGGAGTGCCTTACCAAGCCGTCGATCTCGCTTCCGAATACCTGCGCAATGCATGAAGTCGCTGGACATCCCGCGATTGTTTCACGCGATTCTTTCGCCCAAGGCGGAAGTGGATTCACGGGAAATCAACCGCATGGGATTGCTGGCGGTGAAAATCGCCCAGATGTATGCACTGCGCCCGGATCTGCTGGGTGACAGGAAGTGCCTTGAATTGTCCCGCCTGTTGGAAAATGTGGAATGCCTGAGTGAATCAGCATTCGATCAGCGCTGGCACGAACTTGCAGGGGATCCGCTGAAATCGGAAATCGCCGAAATGGACCGGCAACCGATCGCATCCGCATCACTGGGCCAAGTGCACCGGGCGGTTCTGAAAGATGGCCGCAAGATTGCGATCAAGCTCCTCAAGCGCGACCTTCGCGATGATTTCCTTAAAGACGTCCACCGTCTGCGCACATGGCTCCGTTGGGCCTTGCGGTTCTATCCGAAGTTAAGGCGTCTGGCAGACCCGATGGATGCATTGGCGACAGTGGAACACCAAACACTCCGGGAGATGGATTTGAAATCCGAGATCCACGGTGCGGCACGACTTGCTTCGCTGGCGGCCGAGGGCTCGGAAAACCTGCCTCATTTGCGGAGGCTTCATTTTCCTGAATACTTTCCGGAGCTCAGTGACGAGCGCTTGCTCACGAGCAGCTTCGTCGAAGGCCGCACCCTGGCCTCGTGGCTGGATTCCGGAGGACCGGGATATCAAGCGATTCTCGATCTCTTCCGGATCCATGGCTATTTTCTTTTTGTCCGTGGCGAGTTCCATGGCGACCTCCATCCTGGCAACATCATCTGGCATCAGGACCAATTCTGGTTTCTCGACAATGCCAACATCGAAACCGTGCCTCAAACCTTCGCGGCGGGCTTGTTCCGAATGATGGTCCTGCTCGGAAAGGGGGATCACAGCCGCGCCGCGAACGAACTGGCTGCCTTGTCGTTGAAGCCCCTCACCGCATCACAGGCTGCGAATTTCCAGAGGGATTTCCGAACTCTCTACTATGGATTCGAGAACAAGTCAGTCTCAGAAACCAGCCTCACCCAGCAAATGATGAGGACCGTTCGCATGGCTGTGAACTGCGGGATGACATTTCCGCAAGGAGCCTTTCCATGCATCAAAAGCCTGATGTATCTGGATGGCATGGTCATCAGAACCGCTCCCCATGCAAAGCTCTTGAAAGACGTCGCCCGCTTCGAAATGGACTTCGATTTCCAACCACAAGGTGCGCCCGACCGGATGGTTTCATGAACGTGCCTTGCTGGCACGTTCCAAATCAGAAGGGCACATCATCATCGAAATCATCCTCATTCCGCAATTCCGCCATCGTGGGTTCTCCACTCGCACGGCTGCCACCGCGGGGAGCTTCAGAAACCTGACGCCCGCCGGAGCTTTCCCCTCCCCCGCCGCCAGACTGGATTTTCCAGCAGGAGAGATTCACGAAATACTTGCCGTTGTATTCATTGCCACGGATGTCGAAGCTCACTTGCACGTCCTGCCCCACAGCGTAAGTGTCGAGCATCTGGCACTTGTCCTTCACGACCTCGAACTTGAGATCCTGCGGGTATTTGTCGTGCGAGGTGGTGACCACAAACTCGCGTTTCGAGAAACCGCTCGGGAAACTCTGCGTATCATTGATGACTTTGATTTTTCCTGAGGCCTCGTACATGGCCACGATTTCTGATTTTCAGGCACCGATGTCAAACCTTTGCCGCTGATTTGAAAGCGACGAACGATCTGGCCCGTTTCCAGCATGCTTTGATTCGATCAATGACTTCCGGCCCACCATCCCCTTGCCTTTTCCGCGTGATCGCGGCCTCCTGCTGGGCCGCCATCGCCAGCGTGGTCACGGCAAGCCCGACGGATACCTACAGCAAGAAAATCGTCCCGCTGCTGGAAAACTATTGTTTCGATTGCCATGCGGAGGGTTCCTCGAAGGGCGATTTCTCGATGGACGAGTTCAAGGACCTCGGCGGCCACCTGAACGACAAAAAACACTGGCTCGCCGTCTGGCACAATCTCCGCAGCCAAATCATGCCGCCCTCGGACAAGGACCAACCGACACTCGAAGAAAAACGCGAGCTGATGGCTTGGATCGAGAAGGATGTTTTCAAACTCGATCCCGCCAACCCGGATCCCGGCCGCGTCACGATCCGCCGCCTCAACCGCACGGAATACCAAAACGCCGTATTTGACCTGCTCGGCGTGGAGTATGACACCCGCGAAATTTTTCCTGCCGATGACACCGGCTACGGCTTCGACAACATCGGCGACGTGCTCTCGATCTCGCCCCTGCTGATGGAAAAATACATCGCCGCCGCCGATGAGGTGGTGGACCTCGCTTTGCCGAAAGGCGCGTCCGCACAGGTCCCTCGCGTGGACATCGACGGCAGGAAATTTTCCTCATCAGACAAACCATCCATCAACGGCGCATGGCTGCCCTTCGCTGTGAAACATGTCGTCGGCGTCGATCACGAAGTGCCGGTCGATGGTGAGTATCAGGTGAAAGTGGAATACTCCATCCACGGTGCCACCGAGGCGACCACCGACGAGGCACGGATGCGTGTCGAAGCCGGAGGAAATCGGGTGGACCGCGTCACCTTGGGATGGGACCAACGGCGGGTCATCGATCTCACCGGCAAAGCTGCACTGAAAAAAGGCAAACAACGCATCGAGATCACCGTCGATCCCTTCAAGAGCCCCAAGGATGGCGAGGAAGAATTGTTCGTCACCATCCAGCGGGTCATCATCCAGGGCCCCATTGGTGGCGAACTGCGCGAGTATGCAAAAGGCTATCGCATGATCTTCCCGGATGGACCGCCGCCTGATGATAAAAAGGCACGCGATCAATATGCCCGCAAAATCATGCGGAGCTTTGTCAGCCGCGCCTTCCGCAAGCCGCTCGATGACCTCACCATCAACCGCCTCGTCAAGATCGCCAACGAGGTTTCCCGCGAACCCGGCAAGGACTTCCAGGATGGCATCAAACAAGCCATCGCCACCTGCCTCGCTTCACCCCGTTTCCTCTTCCGGGTGGAAATCCAGCCGGAGCCCGACAATCCCGCCAAGGTCGTGCCGCTTGATGAATACTCCCTCGCCTCACGCCTCTCCTTCTTCATCTGGGGCTCGGTGCCGGATGACGAGTTGCTCAGCCTTGCCTTCAAAAAACAACTCCGCACCAATCTAACAAAACAAGTCGATCGCATGCTCGCTGACCCGCGTTCGGAGCGGCTCGTCACCAACTTCGTCGGCCAATGGCTGCAAGCGCGCGATATCGAAACGGTCCCTGTTTCCGCCAAATCCATCCTCGGCCTCGATACCAATCGCGACGCCGCCCGCGCTTTCGATCCGCGACTCCGCGGCGACATGCGCAAGGAAACGGAAATGCTCTTCGACTTCATCCTGCGGAAAAACCGGCCAGCCGAAGAACTCATCTCCGCACGTTACAGTTTCCTCAACGAACGCCTCGCGAAGTTCTATGGCATCGATGGCGTGAAGGGCGAAGAGTTCCGGGCGGTCGATCTCACAGAACACCCCGAGCGCGGCGGACTGCTCACCCAGGGCACGGTATTGATGGTCACCTCCAATCCCACCCGCACCTCGCCGGTCAAACGCGGGCTCTTCGTCTTGGACAACATCCTCGGCACACCGCCACCGCCCGCACCGCCGGGCATACCGCCGCTCGAGGATGCCGCAGGCGCGGGCAATGCAAATCCCACGATGCGTGAGATGATGGAAATCCATCGCAAGAAACCCGACTGCCGCGGCTGCCACGCCCGCATGGACCCCATTGGATTGGGACTCGAAAATTTCAATGCGCTCGGCCAATTCCGCACCAAGGAAAAAGACAAACCCATCGACACCTCCGGCAAGCTTGTCACCGGCGAGAAGTTCAAGGACCTTGCCGATTTGAAAGATGTGCTCGCCAGCCAACGCAAACAGGATCTTTACCGCTGCATTTCCGAGAAACTCCTCACCTACGCCATCGGCCGCGGTGTGGAATACTATGACTCCACCACCATCGACCAACTCACCCGCCGCATGGAAAAAAACGGTGGCAGCCTCCGCGAACTCATCCAAGGTATCGTGGAAAGCGCACCCTTCCAAAAACGCCGTGGCGACAGTTGAAATCCGCTGCATTTCCTCTCCATCCCAAATAAATAATCACCACCATGAGCTCATCGATTCCCTTACACAGCCGCCGCGGATTCCTACGGGGCCTCGGTGCCGCAGTCGCACTTCCCGCGCTCGAATCGTTTCGCCCGCTCGCCGCCGCCAGCACAGGGGCCCGCGCCGTGGCTACCACTGCCAGCGGCGCGCCATTGCGCATGGCCTATCTTTATATCCCGAACGGTGTGAACATGGAACTCTGGCGCCCCAAAGGCACCGGCACCAACTACAAACTCGGCGAAACCTTCAAGCCACTCGAATCCCACCGCGCGGACTTCCAGATCTTCAGCGGCTTCGAGCAGAAAAACGCCTCCGGTGGCGGTGATGGCGCCGGCGACCATGCACGCGGCGTGGCCACCTTCCTCACTTCTTCCCGTGCCCGCAAAACCGCCGGCTCGGATATCAAACTCGGCGTTTCCGTCGATCAGATCGCTGCCCAAGCCGCCCAAAACCTCACCCGCCTGCCCTCACTCGAACTCTCCGCCGACGGCGTGCGCAAGGCTGGCCAATGCGATTCCGGTTATTCCTGCGCCTATCAGTTCAATCTCTCCTGGCGCTCCGAAAACCAACCCATGACTCCGGAGTCCAATCCACGCTCGGTCTTCGAGCGGCTCTTCGGCTCCGGCTCCGCCAAGGAACGTGCGGAAAATCTCGGGATGAGATATGCATCCAAAAAGTCCGTGCTCGACTTCATCCAGGAAGACGCCCGCGCTTTGAAAAAATATCTCGGTCGCAGCGATCGCAGCAAACTCGATGAATATCTGACCGGCGTCCGCGAGATCGAACGCCAGATCGAAAAAGCCGAAGCCATGGGCATCCCCAAGGACCCCGGCGTGCCCGCGCCGGAAGACAAGCCGGGAACTTATGAGGAACATCTCCGACTCATGATGGACATGATGGTGCTCGCCTTCAAAACCGATTCCACCCGCATCTCCACCTTCCTCATGGCTCACGATGGCAGCAATCGCAGCTTCAAGGAAATCGGCGTGAACGATGGCCACCACAGCATCTCCCATCACCAACGGAATCCCAACAATCTGGAAAAGATCGCCAAGGTCGATTCCTTCTACATGCATCAACTCGCCTACTTCCTCGACAAGATGAAGAACACCGAGGACGTCGATGGCAAATCGCTTTTGCATAACTCGATGATCGTTTACGGCGGCTGCATCTCCGATGGCGACCGCCACAACCACGACGACCTCCCCATCGTCCTCGCCGGCCACGGCGGCGGAGCCTTCACCCCCGGCCGCCACGTCGATCTCGGCGAAGATGTCCCCATGGCCAACCTCTATCTCCGCATGCTCGAAGAATTCGGAGCCCCCCAAAAACACTTCGGCGATTCCAACGGCGTCCTCAAAAAGATCTAACAATTGGAGCGCGGAATTCATTCCGCAGCCAGAAGGCAGGCAAGACCGCCCGGCCGCCTCCAGTTCACCATATCACCTGAATCCCAGGATAAGCCGGAATGACCCGGTCCGACGTCAGAATCGCGAGCTTGTGGGAAAGACAAGTAGCGACCAAAACCCGGTCGAAAGGATCGCGGTGGATGAGCGGCAGATCAGCGGCGGCACAGAGGAGGCGCACGTCGATTGGAATCTGTTCAATCTGATAACGGTCCAAGGTGCTTTGGAACCATTCTTCCGGAGGAACGGCTAGGTTCAATTTCCCGGCCTTTGCCTTAATGGCAATTTCCCAAGCCGTGATTGGACTGGCCCATACGCTTTCCGGGGCCTCGAGTGCCCGGGACGCGGCACCAGACAACTTGCCAGCTTGTCCCGCCAAGGCCAGAAGAGAGCACATATCAAGCAACAATCTCATCGGCAATCCTCCGGCCATTCCTCATCGCTCAGGGGTTCGGCGGGATCGTATCCCGGTGCCAGTTTCACCCGGAGTGATGGATCGGGCTTGATAAGGCGACGATTGACCGGACGCGGCACGATCGCACGGATCTCAGCCACGGGCTTGCCATTGCGGTGCAGGATGACGACTTCTCCACGTTCCTCGACGGCTTTGACAAACTCGGAAAGGCGGGATTTTGCCTCATGCATGTTGGCACTGATCATGATTAGCTAGATTAGCTAGGATCGGGCAGGTGTCAAGGTTGCGGATTCGCCGCTACAGCAGCCACGGCATTCCGGGCCGTCCGCACGGAAGGGATGAGAATGGGGAGTCGATGCGGGGTCGGAACGTCTCACGTCGACTTTGTCATTCGCTTGCCTTTCGCAGGACCGCCCGGCCGTCTTCGCTAAGGCTACGCCGGGCCAGGAAGGATCGGTCCCTGCCTTGGTCCTAGGAGGTCCCTGGCCTTGCTTTGAAGCGCGCGACCGGTGGGTGAATTCGGATTTTTCCGGATTTTATCAGGAGGCCCTTCTGCGACGAGATTCCCACCGTGGGTGCCGCCGCCGGGGCCGAGTTCGATGACCCAATCGGCAGATGATATGATATCCAAATGATGTTCCACCACCAACACACTGTGCCCGGCATCGCGGAGGCGGAGGAACGCACCTAACAGACGCTCGACATCCCCGAAGTGGAGGCCGGTGGTGGGTTCGTCGAAGAGATAGAGGGTGTGCGGAGCTTGCGGTCGGGCGAGTTCGACGGCGAGTTTCAATCGCTGCGCTTCGCCACCCGAGAGCGTGTTCGCAGCTTGGCCGAGTTTGAGATACCCGAGGCCGAGTTCTTCGAGAATGGAAAGGATGGCCCGGATCTTCGGAATAGGACGGAAAAAGACCAAGGCTTCACTCACTTGAAGATTCAACACATCGGAAATCGACTTTCCTTTGTAAGTCACTTCAAGCGTTTCGCGATTGAAGCGTCGGCCTCCACAAGCAGGGCATGGCACCCAGGCATCAGGAAGGAAATGCATCTCGATCTTCAATCGTCCATTGCCTTGGCAGCGTTCGCAGCGTCCGCCCGCAGCGTTGAAGCTGAATCGTCCGGGACCATAACCCCGTTGTTTGGACAGGGGAAGCTTGGTGAACAAATCGCGCACGAGATCAAACACACCGGTGAACGTGGCCGGATTGGATCTGGGGCTTCTGCCAATTGGCGATTGATCCGCCACCACGCACTTTTCAATCAAATCCAGTCCTTCGATGCGATCGTGTTGACCCGGTATTTCTCCGGAGTTATGGAAATGCCGGGCAAGGGCACGCCGCAAAATATCATCTGCCAGGGTAGATTTGCCACTACCACTTGGACCTGATAGACATACCAAGCGTCCCAAAGGAATGGCGACATCAATGTTTTTGAGGTTATGCTCACTCGCCCCACGGATCACGAGCGAACCGAGGCCCAGACCGGTCGGCGGATGGGGGGCGACACTTGGGTTTTCTCCGCGCAGCCATTGGCCGGTGGCGGATTCGATTTCCATGGGCGGACCGGAGGCGAGAACAAGTCCACCCGCAGTGCCTGCACCGGGGCCGATGTCGATGACGTGATCGGCCGCGCGGATGATTTCCTCATCGTGTTCCACCACCACCACCGTGTTGCCAATGTCACGCAAGCGGAGCAGTGCGCGAATCAGGCGTCCAGTATCGGCGGCGTGAAGGCCGATGCTGGGTTCGTCCAATACATAAATCACTCCCGACAATCCCGCACCGAGTTGGGTGGCAAGACGGATGCGCTGGGCTTCGCCACCGGAGAGCGTGCCGCTGCTGCGATCCAAAGTCAGATAATCCAATCCCACTTCTTCCAGGAAGGCGAGACGCTTGCGGACATCCTGAACGAGGCGATTGCATACTTCGGCGCGGGATTCCTCCATGTTGAATCCTTCCAGCCAGCGCATCGCCTCCGACACTCCGAGCGAGCAGAACTCCTGAATGCCAAGCCATGTTTCATCCGCACCTTCGATGCGCACGGCAAGCCACTCGGGTTTGAGACGGCGGCCTCCACAAACATGACATGGACGATGAGCCATGACGCGGGAGAGACGGCGGCGTGTCAGATCGTTTTTCGCTTCATGATATCTCCTCAGCGCCTCGCGGGAGAGACCTTCAAAGGCTTTGGTTTGCGGTTTCTTGTCCCGGCCGATTTTCCATCCGGTATCGAGGGTTCCTCCGAAAAACATCAAGTTCCGCGCCCCATCTGTTAGATAATCCGCGCTGGCATCATCACCAAGACCGAACATGCGGAGGATGGACTGCGTTTCGCTGACAAACTGCCCGGCGCGCGATGATTTCTCCGGCCACCACCCACGAAGGCCGCCCTTGAGGAGAGGCGCGGATGGATCATCGATGAGCAGGGCCGGATCACAGAACATCTCTGTACCGAGTCCCCCGCAGGCCTCGCAGGCACCGATGTGGGAGTTGAAGGAAAAATGTTTGGGAGAAAGCTCGCCCACCATGAAACCGGTGGCGGGATTGCGATAGGAAGTTTGGAAAGTGAGGTCCCGCCATGCATCCGCATCCGGTTCCTGCACGGCAGCCCGCGCTTCCGCACCGCAAAGTCGCAGCGAGGTTTCCACCGAATCCGCCATGCGGGAGTCCACGCCGGGACGCACGACAAAGCGGTCCACCACGATCTCCAGGACGGGCGCCGACTCAGGCCAGGATTTTGCAGCCTCCTCGATTTCCAAAACCTCGCCATCCATGCGAACCCGAATGTATCCCTGCCGCTGGAGATCTCCTAACAGACGCGCCGGATCAATCAACTCCTCGGGCGGCACGGGCGCGAGCAACATCACCTTCGTGCCTTCCGGAAGTGCGGCGAGCGCATTCACGATGTCAGCCGCGCCCATGCGCTGGAGCCGCTCGCCAGTCACCGGATCATGCGGCACGCCGGCCGCTGCCCAAAGGACGCGAAGGTAGTCATGGATCTCCGTCGCCGTGGCCACCGTCGAGCGGGGATTCAATCCGCCGGCACGCTGCTCGATGGCGATGGCCGGGCTGAGTCCTTCGATGGAATCGACGTCCGGTTTCTCCAATTGATCGAGAAACTGCCGCGCATAGACCGATAGCGATTCCACATATCGCCGCTGGCCCTCGGCGTAGAGCGTGTGGAAGGCGAGCGAGGATTTTCCCGAACCGCTGGGGCCCGTGATGACCACGAGTTTGCCGCGGGGAAGATCGACATCGATGTTCCTCAAGTTGTGCTGCCGCGCGCCGCGAATCCGGATCATGTCCACGCGGGAATCAAAGCGGGGCGGCGACAGGGTTCCAAGTGCCAATCCCGCGACAATTCTTCTGATGGCCGTCACGAGAATTGTCGCGAATCGGCTGCCTGGTGGGGCTCACCAGGGTGGCAAGCCGAGCATCTCCGGCAAGGCCTCGCGGGGACGCCAGGTGAGAATTTCCGGCTCACCGGATGTCACCAGCACCGTGTGCTCAAAGTGAGCGGAAGGTTTGCGATCCTCGGTGATGACGGTCCAGCCATCGTCGAGAATCCGAACCGAAGGAACACCAGCGTTGACCATGGGTTCGATGGCCAGCGTCATCCCGGACATGAGTATCGGGGATTTTCCTTGCGGGCGATAGTTCGGCACCTGCGGTTCCTCATGAAGGCGGCGTCCCACGCCATGACCGACGAATTCGCGAACAACCGTGAAGCCTTTGGGAGCGACAAATTCTTCAACCGCGCCACAAAGATCCGCGAGCCGGCGACCGGCACGGGCGTGTTCGATGGCAGCAAAGAGGGATTGCTCGGTGGCAGCGAGGAGCCGCTTGGTTTCCAAAGGAATATCCCCAGCGGCCACAGTGGTAGCATTGTCACCGATGAAGCCGCTTTTGACGATGCCGACATCGATCTTCACGATGTCGCCCGGCATGATTCTGCGGGCACCACCAATCCCATGAACGACTTCTTCATTCACCGAAATGCAGGTGTAACCAGGGAATCCCCGGTAACCAAGGAATGCGCTCTTGCAGTCGTTTTCGCGCATCAGTTCGGCTGCAAGTTGATCAATCTCACCAGTGGTCCTGCCCGGAACCACCTGCTTGGCGAGGGCTTGAAGGATGGAGGATGCGACCGAACCGGCCTTGCGCATGAATTCGATTTCACGCGGCGACTTGATGGGAATGCGGGTTCTGCGGGACACGGGATGAATGGCGGAAAATGATTGGATGTAGGAAATCAAACAGTCAGGAACGAGGAACATGGGGAGGCAACAAGTGGAGCAGATTCGTCGTCACGTCATCCTGAGGCACGGTGGCATCAACGGCAAGCAGTCTTCCTGTTTGGCCATAATACCCCACAAGCGGATGGGTTAGCCGAACGAATTCCTGATAACGGTTGGTAAAATTCGCCTCATTGTCATCGGGCCGGGACACCAACAGAGTTTTGCAAGAAGGGCACCGCTGCTGGGGCAAGGCTTGCGACTTTTGGCCGGACCAGCGGCACTGTGGACACTCCACTCTCGATTGAATCCGGCTCAATAACTCGTCGAATGGAACCTCGAGGGAAATCGCCCGGTCGACACGCATCCGCCTCGCACCCAACCAATCATCCAAAAACTCGGCTTGAGGCAAGCTGCGTGGGAATCCATCGAGAACCCATCCTGTTTGCTGACAGGTGAGCCATTCGGCGATGATACGACACATCAACTCATCTGGAAGATACTCGCCCCGTTCCAAGATGGGCTCGGCAAGTCGACCAAGATCCGTCTGGTTTTCAACCTGCTCGCGGAGCAGTGCACCGGTGCTCAGGTAACCAAGTTGCAGAACCTTCGCCAACCGCCTGCCCTGCGTGCCCTTACCCGATGCCGGAGGCCCGAGCAGGACGATGCGAAGTTGGCTGGCTCCAGAGGGCGTCAATGGATCTTGTTGTAGATATAAGCGGTGATTCCAATCACGATCAGCACCGCAATCACCGTCCAGAGGTAAACAATCGCCGTGCGTGGCGCGGCTCCACCGTTCTGGGCAAGGCGGTCATAACGACCCTTGAGTTTACCCTTGCGGAGGAAGCCGTCGTAATGCTTCTGCAAAAGCTGGGTTTCCACCTGGCGCATCACATCGAGGACAACGCCCACCATGATAAGGAGCGAAGTGCCGCCAAAGAACTGGAGCACGAGTGACCCTGGAGGCAGACCCACCAGTTTGCCGGTAAGGACGGGAAGCACGAAGAGCAGTGTCAGGAAAATCGCACCAGCAAAGGTGAGACGCGTCATGGTAAAGTCGAGGAAATCGGCAGTTGGCTTGCCAGGACGCACACCGGGGATGTAGCCGCCATTGCGTTTGAGGTCCTCAGCGATTTGCGAAGGCTGGAACATCATCGCAACCCAGAAGTAGGAAAACAGGAAGATACCAATACCACCGAGCACATAATACCATGTCCCACCGCCGACGAGCTCGCCGTAAATCTTGGTGGCCCAGCCTTGTCCTGCGAAGAACCACTGCAGCATCATGGGAGGAAGCGAGAGAACTGCCGAAGCAAAGATGATGGGCATGACCCCCGCGTAGTTTACCTTGAGCGGCAGATACTGGGTTTGTCCGCCGAACTGCTTGCGACCGACAACGCGTTTTGCGTATTGCACCGCGATGCGACGTTGTGCCTGTGTGATGGCAATCGTGGCTGCGATCACAACGAGAAGGAGTATGATCATCACTACCATCATGATGGCGCGATAAGGACCATTGTCGCCGGTGACAAAATACTTCCATGCCTGAATCAATGCCCCTGGGAGTGCGGAAATGATATTAACTGTAATGATGATGGAAGTGCCGTTACCGATTCCCTTCTCTGTCATCTGATCGCCGATCCACATCAGCAACACGGTGCCAGCGACAATCGTGATCACGGTGAGGGTCATCCAGATATAGTCCGGATTGGGTACCAGGTTCCCAAAGCGCTCAATGCCTGCCATGTAGGGAATGCTGCCAGGATTGGTGAGCGACTTCGCAACGAAGAAACCCTGCACCAAAGCGATACCGATCGTGATATAGCGGGTGTATTGGGTGATCTTCTGGCGACCGCCATCCTCACGCGCGAGGCGGGAGAGCTTGGGAACCACAGCCGTCATCAGCTGCACCATGATCGATGCAGAAATATAGGGCATGATGCCAAGTGCGAAAATACCGGCCTGTTGGAGTCCGCCACCGGAGAACACAGTGAGCAGCGCAGTGATCCCGCCCGTTGGGCTGGTGGGATCCGCCTTTTGGAGATCGTCCATCCAGGCCTTGATGACTGTCGCATCCACGCCGGGGAGTGTGATGTGCACTCCGAGACGAATGATGACGATCAGGGCTAAGGTGAAAAGGATGCGGTCCCGGAGCTCCGGGATCTTCCAAGTGTTGGCAAAGGCGGAAATCATAACGGGTGGATAGAGAAAGAGACGCGCGGGTTATATACACGATGAGGAAGCGCGCAAGCGCTTCCCCACCGGAAATCAGGACATGGAGCCGGGGTGAATCAAGCGGTTACGCCTTGATGGTGCCGCCAGCCTTTTCGATTTTCTCGCGGGCAGAGGCACTCACTTTGTCCAGCTCGATGGTGAAGGCCTTTTCGACCTCGCCATCGGCAAGCAGTTTGACCTTGTCGCAGCGGTTGTTGAGGAGACCCACCTTGCGGAGAGACTCTTCGTTGATCAACGCGCCCGCCTCGAAACGGCCGTCGAGATCGCCGACGTTCACGACGCCGAAGACATAGCGGAAGTCGAAGTTATTGAAACCGCGCTTGGGAAGGCGGCGGTGAAGTGGCATCTGGCCACCTTCGAAACCGACGCGGGTACCACTGCCGGAACGGGCCTTTTGACCTTTATTGCCTTTGCAAGCGGTCTTGCCGTGGCCGGAGCTCTCGCCGCAGCCGAGGCGCTTGTTACCGCGCTTGGCTCCCGGATTGGGGCTGTAGGAATGGAGATTCATGAGAATTACTGGTGATGGATTATCAGTTCGGGCTGGGTGGAGACGCAAGACACAAGACTTGAAGATTCAAGAGAAGAAAAGAAGTGCGGAAGCACGATTCTGTGGCTCTTCTCTTGTGTCTTGAAGTCTTCTATCTCAGATGGCCTTTTCCTTCTTCTTCTTGCCACGACCGGAGAGAACCTGATCGCGGGTGCGAAGTTGGGAGAGAGCCTTGAGGGTGGCTTTGACGACGTTGGCGTGGTTGGAGGATCCCATCGACTTGGCGAGGACGTCACGGATGCCGACTGCTTCGCAGACGGCGCGGACGCCACCACCGGCGATGATGCCCGTTCCCGGCGATGCGGGCTTGAGCAAGACCTTGCCGCCGCCGTATTCGGCGTAGATTTCGTGAGGGATGGTGCCATCGACGATGCTCATAGGCTTGAGTACCTTGCGGGCACCTTCGCTGGCCTTCTTGATCGCGTCTGCCACTTCGTTGGCCTTGCCGAAGCCGAGGCCGACCTTGCCGATCTTGTCGCCGGAGACGACGAGGGCGGAGAAGCTGAAACGACGACCACCCTTGACGACCTTGGCGCAACGGTTGATGAAGACCACCTTTTCGGAAAGCTCGTTGCCTTCGGAATCGGTCGGAGCCTGGCGCTCTTCACGGCGTGGACCGCCACGGCCGCGACCACCGCCGCCACCGCCTTGGTATCCGCCACCGCCGCCGCCTTGGCCACGGTTGCCTTGATAGCCACCTTGATGGCCGGAGTTGGCGACCGGACCCAGAGCTTGGGAAGGCGCAGGAGCTGCGGCTTCGACTGGGGCGGGCGTTTCGTTATCTGGAATTGTTACCATGATGTGTGACTGGTCAGAGCGTTAGAATTGGAGGCCGGCTTCACGCGCTGCATCCGCGAGGGCTTTTACTTTACCGTGGTAGAGGTGACCGCCGCGGTCGAAGACGACGGCGCTGATGTTCGAACCCTTGGCGCGCTCTGCAAGGAGGGCACCGACTTTCTGGGCGCTCGCGATGTTCGATGAGGCATTCTCGAAGCTCTTGTCCATGGTGGATGCGGAGATCAGAGTCTTGCCGACCGAGTCGTCGATGACCTGGGCGTAAATGTGTTGATTTGAATAGTGGATGGCGAGGCGTGGACGCTCTGCCGTGCCATTGACTTTGCGACGGATGCGCTTGTGAATGCGCTGGCGGATCGACTTGCGATTGATGGTGCTCATGGTGCCGAAAATGGTTGGTAGTTGTGGGCGACGGTATCGGATTATTTGCCGACGCTCTTGCCTTCCTTGCGGCGGACGTGTTCACCGGCATAGCGGACACCCTTGCCCTTGTAAGGCTCCGGCGGATAGAAACCGCGGACTTCAGCGGCGAATTGACCGACCACTTGTTTGTCGATGCCTTCCACCTTGATTTTGGTGTTTTCGTTCACCGTAACAGTGAGGCCGGAAGGGATGGGGTGAAGCAGCGGGTGCGAGCGGCCGAGGGAGAGATCGAGATCCGATCCCTTGACAGCGGCACGAAGACCGACGCCGTGGATTTCAAGATCCTTCACGAAGCCTTGGGAGACTCCGATGATCATGTTCTGCACAAGGCTGCGGGCGGTGCCGTGAAGCGCACGGTGTTGGCGCTGCTCAGAGGCGCGGGAAACGATGACGTTGCCGTCTTCGTTCTTGAGGGAGATGCCGTCCGGAAGAGTGAAGTCGAGTTTGCCCTTGGGGCCTTCTACGACGACATTGCGGCCGTCGAGTTTGACGGCGACTTTTTCAGGAAGCGAGATTGGTTTGAGTCCGACTCGTGACATGGTAGTGTTTTCCTTTCGCGAGTTATGGGTTTACCAGACGTTGGCGAGGAGTTCGCCGCCGAGTTTCTGACGTTTTGCGTTGCCGCCGGACATCACGCCTTTCGAAGTGGAAAGGATGGAGATGCCGAGGCCGGACATGACGCGTGGGATCTCGGTGGAGCCGACATAATGACGGCGGCCGGGAGTGGAGACGCGCTTGAGATCGGTGAGGACGGAACGGCCATCAACGAACTTCGGCTTCACCTTGAGTTCGGTGCGCTTGCCGGTGACGACTTCGTAGTTCCAGATGTAGCCTTCTTCCTTGAGGATGTTGGCGATGTCCGCCTTGATCTTGGAATAGGGTGCGGAGAATTCCTCGTTGCCGGCACGGGCGGCGTTTTTGAAACGCGTGAGGAAGTCGGCGATAGGGTCGGTGAGAACTGCCATGGTGGTGATTCTTTAAAAGGTTCTTTGGTTTGGCAGATCAGACTGCGGCGGGTTCTTCCACTTCGTTTGCCTTCTTCATGTCGCGGAAGGGCATTCCCAGTTCGGTGAGAAGGGCGCGGCCTTCTGCATCGGTGGGGGCAGAGGTGACGAAAATCAGGTCAAAGCCGATCTGGCGCTTGATCTGGTCGATTTCGATTTCCGGGAAGATGGATTGTTCCTGGATGCCGACTGCGTAGTTGCCGCGTCCGTCGAAGGACTTCGAGGAGATCCCGCGGAAGTCGCGGATGTTCGGCGCGGTGATGTTGATGAAGCGATAGAGGAATTCCCACATGCGTGCACCGCGGAGGGTGACACGTGCTCCGAGCACTTCGTTTTCGCGGAGCTTGAAGTTGGCGACGGCCTTCTTCGAATAGGTGACGGAAGGACGTTGGCCGGTGATCTTCTGGATCTCATTGACGGCATCATCCACGGCGACCTTGCGGTCCGGGGCCTTGCCCATGCAGGATGTCACGACGATTTTCTCGAGGCGTGGAATCTGATGGACGTTTTCATAACCGAGCTTCTTTTTCAAAGCCGGGACTACCTTCTCGAGGTAGTGTTGTTGCATTGCTGGTGTACTCATTTGTTTTGCGGGTCAGCGCGGTTGTTGGTTGCGCTTAAGCGCGGGCGGAAGCATCGGCTTCAGCCCACTTTCTTGACGTTGGAGATATGGACGGAGCCGTCGATGGTTTTGATACCACCGTTTGGATCGGCTTCAGTGGCCTTAGTGGCCTTTTTGACAGGGCGGCCGCCTTCGACGACGACGGTGCCCTTGGCGGCGTTCACAAGTAGCACGGTTCCGCGCTTGCCCTTGCTGTTGCCGGTGATGATTTCGACTTGATCGCCTTTTTTGACGTGGGTCTTGATGCGGCTCATGGGGATGAAAATGTTAAATGGTGTGGAACGCTTCAGAGAACCTCGGGAGCAAGGGAAACAATCTTCATGAAGGACTTCTCGCGAAGCTCACGGGCGACGGGTCCGAAGATCCGGGTGCCGCGTGGGTTGTTGTCCTTGTCGATGATGACGACGGCGTTGGAATCGAAGCGGAGGATCGATCCATCGGCGCGACGGATCGGGTAAGCGGTGCGGACGACGACGGCCTTGACGACGCTGCCCTTTTTGACGGCGGCGGTCGGGATGGAATCGCGGACGTGGCAGGTGATGACATCGCCGATGCATGCGGTGCGGCTGCGTTTGCCGAGCACGCCGATCATTTTTGCGCTGCGGGCACCGGTGTTATCGGCGACGGCGAGCATGGTTTCCATCTGGATCATTGCGGTAGTGAGGTAAAAGCTGAAAAACTGAGATTCTGAAAAGCTGAAATGAAGAAATGCCGATTTGCTTTTGAAGTGAGCGGAGCCATTTCAGCGTCTCAGCTTCTCAGCATTTCAGCTTCTATCTTTTAGTGTGTGAGCACTTCGGCGAGGGACCAGCGCTTCAGTTTGGAAAGCGGGCGGGTCTCGACGATGCGGACGCGGTCGCCGATCTTGGCCTGGCTGTTTTCGTCGTGCACGTAGTATTTCTTGGAGCGCTTGACGATCTTGTTGAAGCGTGGGTGCGGGACGCGGGCGACGTGCTCGACGACAAGGGTCTTGTCCATCTTGTCGGAGATGACCACGCCGACGCGGGTCTTACGAAGGTGGACTTGAGTGTCCGGTGAAGTATCGCTCATGATAGGAATATGTTAGGCGTTGGTATCGTGTCTCAGGCGAGGGACTTCGCGGTGATCGCGGTCATGACTTGGGCGGTCTCGCGGCGCACCTGGCGGATGCGGGCGGAGTTTTCAAGTTGTCCGGTGGCCTTCTGGAGGCGGAGGTTGAGGGCTTCCTGCTTCAACTCGCGGAGTTGGAGCTGGAGTTCGTCGGGAGACATTTCACCGACGGGTTTGACTTTGGTTTTGGCCATGGTTCAGACAGGTAAAAGATGGATCAGGCGTGCGGATTGCGGGTAATGAGGCGGGTGCGGATGCCCAGCTTGTAGGATGCGAGACGCATCGCTTCTTTGGCTGCGGATTCCGGCACACCACCGACTTCGAAGAGCACGTTGCCGGGGCGGATCACGGCTACCCAGCCTTCGACGGCACCCTTACCTTTACCCATCCGGGTTTCTGGCGGACGTGAGGTGATGGACTTGTGCGGGAAAATCCGAATCCAGACTTTGCCCTTCCGTTTGAGCGAGCGGTTGATCGCGATACGGCAGGCTTCGATCTGGCGGTTGGTCATCCAGCCGCGGTCGAGGGTTTGCAGGCCGAAGTCACCGAAGGCGACGGTGGTTCCGCTCTGGGCATTACCGGAGCGGCTTCCGCGGTGGCTCTTGCGGAACTTGGTTCGTTTGGGCATCAAAGGCATGGCTCAGTCCTCCTTGGAAAAGTTATGTGTGAAGTTGTAATTTGAGAATATCAGTTGCGGTTATGCGGGCGGCGATCTCCGCCACCGTTGCCACCGCGATCACCACCGCCGCGGCGATCACCACCACGGCCGCCGCGGTCACCGCGCTCGCCTTGGGGTCTGCCACCGCCTTGGGTGCCGTCGTCTTCCTTCTTGTTGACCCAGCACTTCACGCCAATGATGCCGTAAACGGTGCGGGCTTCGGCGAAGCCATAGTCGAGAGGAACGCGGAGAGTTTGAAGAGGCACTTTGCCTTCGCGATAGCCTTCAGCACGGGCGATATCCGCACCGCCGAGGCGACCGGCGCAACGGAGGCGGATGCCATCGGCACCGAATTCCATGGCGGTTTGCAGGGCGCGCTTCATGGCGCGGCGGAAGCTGATCCGGCGTTCGAGTTGCACGGCGATTTGCTCGGCAACAAGTTGGGCGTCGAGCTCGGGCTTGCGGATCTCGATGATGTCGATTTTGACCTGAGCACCTTTGCAGATGTCGCCGATTTCCTTGGTCATCACTTCGATTTCCTTGCCTTGGCGACCGATGATGAGGCCGGGGCGCGAGGTGTGGAGGGTGACGCGCACGCTGTTCCAAGCACGCTCGATCACGACACGGGCGAGGCCGGCGTTCTGGAGCTTTTTCTTGAGGTAGCCACGGACCGCGAGGTCTTCGTGCAGCTTGGTGGTGTAGTCTTTGCCGCTGGCATACCACTTCGAGCGCCAGTCTTTATTGACTGCGAGGCGGAATGCGATCGGATTTACTTTCTGGCCCATGTTCGGTGAGGAATGTTAGAAGGGAATGATTCAGGCTTGTTCTTCCGTTGCGGCAGGTGCTGCGGCGGGAGCTTCTTCGGTTTTTTTGGAGACTGCCTTGCGAGCAACCTTCTTTTTCTTCTCGGGAGCGGAGCCCACGAGGGTGATCGAGATGTGGCTGGAGCGGCGGAGAATCGGGCCGGCGGAACCCTTGGCGCGTGGCTTGAAGCGGCGCTGGGTGGGGGCGGCACCGATGACGGCTTCCTTGATGACAAGGGTGCCGGTATCCAGTGAGAAATTGTTCTCAGCGTCCGCGATGGCGGTCTTGAGGGTCTTGCCGATCAGTTGAGCGGCTTTCTTCGGAGTGAAGGTGAGAATGTCGAGGGCGCTCGATACCGGCAGGCCTTGAATTTCACGGGCAACGTCACGCGCCTTCTTGGGCGAGAGACGAACATATTTGCTGGTGCTTTTGACTTCCATGGATGGACGGACGTGAGTGGTTACTGCGCTGAGGCTTGTGTTTCGAGGATGGCGAGATCGCCGGGACGGGGTGTTTCGGCGGGATTGGCGAGGTTTTCGACAAACACACCGCTGACGCCCTTGCGGACATCAGCGAGAATGGCTTTACCGTAGGGCTGCTGCCCGCGGGTGAGTTGAAAGGTCATGCCGATTCTGGCTCCCTGGCTTTCGCCAATATTGAGAACCAACATGCCGCTTTCCTGATCGATGCTGACGATACGGGCTTGCTGGAGAGAGCCGTTCCGGACATCGGGCCGGGGCTTTTGCCGCAGTCCGAGGACGGCGTCAAGCTCTCTTAGTGAAGTTTCCACACGAAGTCTTGCGTCCGGATCGGAAACCACCGCTTGGCGGAGGTAGTCGTTGACGGCGGCGGCGAGACGCGTGACGGAGGATTCGAGGCCGGTAATCCGCTCGTTGGCCAGTTGCAGGTCGGCAGCGGCCTGGATGAGGCGGTCATCGCCACCATCGAGCAGGTTTTTGCCGAGTGCTTCCAGCCGTTCACGGACTTGGGCAAGTTGTTCGGACGCTTGTTTTTCCCCGCGATTCGCCTCAGCGAGGCTGCGCTGGAGGGTCTGGTTTTGGTCCTGAAGGTCGATGATGACTTCCTGGAGTTGTTCCGGACTTGGAGCACCTTGCGCGGCACACATCCCGGCAGAGGCCAAAAGCACGAGGGCGGCGGCGACAGCTTTGGAATGGAATGCAGGGCGCATGGTGCGGGGAAAAGTGGAAACGGCTTACTTCTTACCAATACCGCCGTGAGTACGGAAGATACGGGTCGGGGCGAATTCACCGAGTTTGTGACCGACCATGTTTTCCGTGACATACACGGGAACGAAGGTCTTGCCATTGTGCACGGCGAAGTTGTGGCTGACGAAGTCCGGGGTGATCATCGACTTGCGGCTCCAGGTTTTGATGGGCTTGCGGTCGGATCCGGCGTCGGCGACGGCGTCGATCTTGGCGAGAAGCTTTTGATCAACGTAGGGGCCTTTCTTTAGGGAACGTGGCATAGGAAATTTGAGATTTCAGATTTGAGATTTCAGATTAGGCTCGGATCACTTGCGCTTGTGGCGGGACTCGACGATGTAGACCGCGGTAGTCTTCTTCTTGTTGCGGGTCTTCTGGCCCTTTGCGTGGCCCCATGGGCTGAGAAGGTGCTGGCGACCACCACCGGACTTGGACTTGCCTTCGCCACCACCGTTCGGGTGGTCGACGGGGTTCATGGTCATACCGCGGACGGTCGGACGAACGCCCTGCCAGCGGGTGCGGCCCGCTTTGCCGGAGGTTTCGTTCATGTGATCGCGGTTGCCGACCTGGCCGATGGTGCAGAAGCAACGATCGTTGAAGCGGCGGATTTCACCGGAAGGCATCTTCACGAGCGCCCAGCCGCCATCGCGGTTGGAGAGCACGGCGAGCTGGCCGGCGGCGCGGGCGACCTTGCCGCCATTGCCCGGGATGAGCTCGATGTTGTGAATGGATGTTCCGAGTGGCACGGCGCTGAGCGGCATGGCGTTGCCGGTCTTGGGGGCGACGTTTTGTCCGGAGATGACCGTGGCACCGACTTCCAGGCCGAGCGGGGCGAGGATGTAGGACTTCTGGCCGTCCTCATACTGGATGAGGGCGATGCGGCAGGTGCGGTTCGGATCGTATTCGATACCGACGACCGTGGCTGGCACGTCCTGTTTGCCGCGCTTGAAGTCGATCAAACGGTAGTGGCGCTTGTGGCCACCGCCGATGTGACGGCAGGTGATGCGGCCGGTGTTGTTACGGCCACCGCTGCGCTTCAGGGGCGTGAGAAGACTCTTCTCAGGCTTGCTTTTGGTGATCTCCTCGAAGGACGGGAGATTCTTGTAGCGCGCGGATGGGGTGATGGGCTTGAAATTTTTCAGTGGCATGACTCGCGGAACGATGAAGTTTTACGATTGGAACAGCTGGAATCGCTTAGATGAGATCGAGCGACTCGCCTTCTTTCAGACGAACGATGGCTTTTTTCCAGTGGTTGGTGCGGCCCGCATCAGCGCGGCGTTGGCGGCGGAGCTTCCCGTCATAATTGGCGGTGCGGACTCCCACGACGGTTTTTCCGAAGAGTGTCTCGACGGCCTGTTTGATCTCCAGCTTGTTGGCCTTGCGATCGACTTCGAGAGTGACTTCGTTGTTCGTCTCCTGGAGAAGGGTGGCCTTCTCGCTCAGGCGGACGTTTTTAATGACCTGGTAAATGTCTTTCATGATCTCGGTGTGGGGTCCGGGGTTCAGGCGCTGCGCTGCGCAAGAGTTTGAAGTGCGTCACCGACGAGGATGACGGAGTTCGCGAGGAGGAGTTGCTCGACGTTGACGTCGGCTCCGGTGACGAGTTGCACGTGGGCGACGTTGCGGCCGGCCAGGTAGGTGGAGTCATCGAAGGAATTGGAAACCACAAGGATCTTGCCCGGTGTGGTGATCGCATTGATCGCGGCGAGGAAGGACTTCGTTTTGCCATCGGCGATGGCGAAGCTGTCCACGGTCTTGATCTTGCCACCGGCGACGAGGTCGCCGAGGACGCGGCGTAGGGCGAGCTTGCGGACGGTCTTGGTGACCTTCTTCGAGTAATCGCGGGGACGCGGGCCGAAGACGACACCACCACCGACGAAGATGGGGGCGCGCTTGTCACCGTGACGTGCGTTGCCGGTGCCCTTCTGCTTGAAGATCTTCTTGTTGTTTCCGGAAACCTCGCCGCGGGTTTTGGTGCAGGCGGAGCCGGTGCGGCGGTTGGCGCGGTAGGCGGTCACGAGATCGTGAACGGCTTGGCGTCCTTTTTCCGGACCGACCAGCACGAGGTTGGCGGCCTGGGCGTCTTCGACGGTGAGTGACTTGGCGGACATGACTTGGAATCTTGAGAGTTAAACGAATGCCTTGAAATCAGGCGGTCTTTTTCTTGGCGGCGCGCACGGTGACATAACTGCCCTTGGTGCCTGGGACCGCTCCGGAAACGAGGATGACACCGTCTTCTGGACGAACGGCGACGACTTTGAGGTTCTGCACGGTGGTCTTGGTGGTTCCCATGTGACCGGGCATCTTTTGGTTTTTCCAAACGCGACCTGGTGTGGAGCGGCAACCGATGGCTCCCGTCCGGCGGTGCATCATGGATCCGTGGGTCATCTTGAGACCACCGAAACCGTGGCGCTTGACGGCACCTTGGAAGCCCTTGCCCTTGGAATCGCCGATCACGTCAACCCATTGGCCGGCGGTGAAGGTTTCCATGCCAGTGTGGGCTTCGGGAAGAGCGGCTCCGGTCTCGAAGCGGAACTCTTGAACGAAGCGCTTGGGCGCGGAACCAGCCTTCTTGAAGCGGCCGAGGTCCGGCTTGATCGAGCGGTGTTCCTTCTGGTCGTCATAGCCGACCTGCACGGCGCTGTAGCCGTCCTTCTCAGGAGTCTTGGTTTGCAGAATGGTGTTGCCGGAAACGTCGATGACGGTAACGGGAATCATGATCCCTGCCTGTTGGTCGAACAGGCGGGTCATACCGAGTTTTTTGCCGAGAAGGCCGAGTGACATGGCGTGAAGAAGTTGAGAGTTGAAAGTTGAGAGTTGAGAGTCCTGATGGCGGAAACTCAGATGCGGATGGTGATGTCAACACCGGCGGGCAGGTTGAGCTTCTTGAGCTCGTCCACGGTGCGGGCGGTCGGATCGACGATGTCGAGCAGGCGCTTGTGGGTGCGGATTTCGAATTGTTCGGCGGACTTCTTGTTGACGTGAACCGAGCGGTTGACGGAGAACTTCTCGATGCGGGTCGGAAGCGGGATCGGGCCGGCAACACGGGCGCCGGTGCGCTTGGCGGTCTCCACGATTTCTTGGGCGGAGCGGTCGATCGCGCGATGATCAAAGGCGCGCAGGCGGATGCGTATTTTCTGATTTTCCATGGTGGAGAAGGTTGTTGGACGGTTTACGTGGTGGGTCTACAGGGCGAGAAATCAGCCTAAGCGGTCGCTTACGATCTCTTCGACGATATTGTTTGGGACTTGCTCGAAATGCGATGGTGTCATCGCATAGGAAGCGCGGCCCGAGGATAAGGTTCTGACGGCTGTGGAATAGCCGAACATTTCCTTGAGAGGGACATTGGCATGCACAATGGAGAGCTTGCCCTTGGATTCGGTGTTTTGGATCTGACCACGGCGGCGGCTCAGGTCGCCCATCACGTCGCCCTGATAGTCATCCGGAGTGGAGACTTCGACGGCCATGATCGGCTCTAACAGAATGGACTTGGCCTTCTTGAAACCATCCTTCATCGCGAAGATGGCGGCCATGGTGAAAGCGTTCTCGTTGGAATCCACATCGTGATAGGAGCCATCGAGAATTTCAACGTGCACATCGATGACCGGGTAGCCGGCGATGATGCCGTTGGTCATGGCCTCGTTGACGCCCTTCATGACGGCGCTGATGTATTCCTTCGGAATGGTTCCGCCGACGACCTTGTTTTCGATCGTGAGGCCTTTGCCCTTTTCGTTGGGCTTCATCGAGAGGATGACGTGGCCGTATTGGCCGCGGCCGCCGGATTGTTTCACCAGCTTGCCTTCGCCACCAGCGGCGGCGGTGATGGTTTCGCGATAAGCGATTTGCGGAGCGCCGGTGTTGGCCTCCACTTTGAACTCGCGGCGGATGCGATCGATGATGATCTCCAGGTGAAGTTCACCCATGCCGGAAATGATGGTTTGACCGGTTTCCTCGTCGGTCTTGACCATGAAGGTCGGGTCCTCTTCGGAGAGGCGGGCCAGGGCAAGAGCGAGTTTCTCTTGGTCGGCTTTGGTTCTCGGCTCAACAGCCATCGAGATGACCGGTTCCGGGAAAGTGGGGGGTTCGAGAACGACGTCGTGTTTTTCGGCAGCCAACGTGTCACCGGTGGTGACATTTTTCAGGCCGACCATTGCGGCGATGTCTCCGGCGTAACAAGCATCAATGTCCTTGTGCTCGTTGGCCTGGATCTGAATCAGGCGGCCGACGCGTTCGGATCTGCGGGTGCGGGGATTGTAAACGGTGTCGCCCTTCTTGATGACACCGGAATAGACGCGGAAGAAAACGAGTTTACCGACGAATTTGTCAGCCCAGAGTTTGAAAGCGAGAGCGGTGAACTTCTCGTTGTCCGAGGTCACCACTTCGATTTGGTGCTCCTCATTGTCGGGATCCATGCCGATGGCGGACGGGATGTCCAGCGGGCTCGGGAGGTAATCGACGACTGCGTCCAGCAGATATTGAACGCCTTTGTTTTTGAAAGCGGAACCACCGGCGACGGGGATCAGCTTGTTGGCGATGGTGGCGCGGCGGATGCCTTGCTTGAGGTCTTCGAGAGTGACCGGCTCTTCCATCAGGAATTTTTCACCAACCACATCGTCCACATCGGCGACGGCGTTGACGAGTTCCTGATAGGCTTCGGCGGCGATCTCCTTCAAGTCGCCTTCCAGCTCCTTGATGGTGTAGGTGGAACCGAACTTGTCATCGTCCGAAAAATAAACGGCCTTCTGGTTGACGACGTCGATCTGGCCGGTGAGGTGATCTTCGCAGCCGATCGGGATGAGGATGCGGACGGCGTTAGCACCGAGCTTTTCCTTCACCTCGTTGAAGACGTTGTCGAAATCAGCTCCCGTACGATCCATCTTGTTGACGAACACGATGCGCGGGACGTTGTATTTCGTGGCCTGTCTCCAAACTGTCTCGGACTGTGGCTGAACTCCGGCGACCCCGCAGAAAACGACGATGGCACCATCGAGCACCCGGAGCGAGCGCTCCACCTCGGCGGTGAAGTCCACGTGGCCGGGGGTGTCGATGATGTTGATGCGTTGTTTCTGCTCGGGGAAGAGTTTCACGGTCCCCTCTTCTGCGCGTTGCCACCATTCGGTGGTCACGGCGGCGGAGGTGATGGTGATTCCCCGTTCGCGCTCCTGCTCCATCCAATCGGTGGTGGCGGCACCATCGTGCACCTCACCGATTTTGTGGATCATTCCCGTGTAGAACAGAATCCGCTCGGTGAGCGTTGTCTTGCCCGCGTCAATGTGCGCGGCGATCCCGATATTCCGGGTGCGCTCGAGCACGTATTGGCGGTTTGGACTGTTCGGATTCACGGACGGGAAAGTGCGGAGCGCGTATCGATATTAGAAGCGGAAGTGGGCGAAGGCGCGGTTGGCCTGGGCCATCTTGTGAACGTCGTCACGCTTGCGGACAGCAGCTCCCTGGTTGTTGGCAGCGTCCTTGATCTCGTTGGCGAGAGCGACGTGCATCGGGGTGCCCTTGCGGTTGCGGGCGTAGTTGACGAGCCAGCGCATGGAGAGCGACTCGGAACGATCCGGAGCGACTTCAAGCGGCACTTGGTAGGTGGCACCACCGACGCGGCGGGATTTCACTTCCACGCGTGGTTTGGAATTTTCCACCGCACGGGTGATGACTTCCAGCGGATCGACCGTGTCGATTCCTTCGTTGGCGCGGTCGATCGCGGCGTAAACGATGCGTTGCGCGAGAGAGCGCTTTCCATCGGTCATCACCTTGCTGATGAGGTGACCGACGAGGGCGCTGTCGTAGCGGGGATCGCGACGGTCCGGTTTGACAAAAACTCGCTTGCGGCGTGGCATGGCGTTGAGTGGGTAAAGTTAGGATTGAATGGGGATTACTTTTTCCCGCCTTTTTTGGCAGGAGCGGCGACAGCACCGGGCTTCGGACGCTTCGCACCGTATTTCGAACGCGATTGACGTCGCTTATCGACTCCGAGGGTGTCGAGCGAACCACGAACGATGTGGTAGCGGACACCTGGAAGGTCCTTCACCCGGCCACCACGAACGAGAACGATCGAGTGTTCCTGGAGGTTGTGGCCCTCACCGCCGATGTAGGCGATGACTTCGAATCCGTTGGTAAGGCGCACCTTGGCCACTTTCCGGAGAGCCGAGTTCGGCTTCTTGGGCGTGCGGGTCATTACTTGAAGACAAACTCCGCGGCGCTGTGGGCAGTTCACGAGAGCGGGTGACTTCGACTTTTCGGCCGGAGTGAGGCGTCCCTTGCGAACGAGCTGATTGATGGTCGGCATGATTTCCTGCGTGGTTCTGGTTTTGCATGGGGACAAACCGGAGCAACGACAAGGAAGACCTTGCTGAAGCTTTTCTCCGGAGCTGACCCGATAAATTTTCCCTTTGTTGAATGACTCGCCTCTATAAAAGTCGGCGGGCCGAGTTGCGGGGGCAGCGAATCTAGGCCGCAAACCTCACGTGACAAGCCCTAATTTGCTTTTTCTTGGAAATTTTTTATCCTGCGGGGGAAATCGGCAGCCGTCACGGAGGCCGAAACCTCCAAGCGCCTGTTCCCGAGTCGATTCTGACGTTTCGCCCTAGCGACTCACCGCCTCAATCTTGCCGGAAGGGACTGTTTTCGCAAGGATACCCGGAATTCAGACCCTTTTGGCCGACAACAAAACACGCGTCCCCGGGGTTGACGCCGGGGCGTTCACGGCTACAGCTATCCCCCTATGCAAGACGACAACGATCCGCCCCAAGCCGCTGAAACTCCGGAGGAAACCCCAGAAACCACAGCCGCCCAGGGAACCACCACCCTCGATCCATGGGAGGAACTGGAAGCGGAAGCCGCCAAATGGAAGGAAGTCTCCCTTCGCACTGCCGCGGAAATGGACAACCTGCGCAAGCGCACCGCCCGCGAACGCGAGGAAGCCATCCGCTACGCCAACCAGCGTCTGCTCGAAGATCTCATCCCCGTCATCGACAATTTCGAAATGGGCATGCAGGCCGCCTCCCAAGATGCCAAGTCGATGATTTACATCGGCATGGACATGGTCCGCCGCCAGCTCAACGAATTCCTCACCTCCCAAGGAGTCGAAGAAATTCCTACCAGCGGAAATTTCGATCCCAACCTCCACGATGCCGTCGCCCAGGAAGATTGTTCGGCCGGTGAGGACGGCAGAATTCTCCGCGTCACACGCCGTGGTTTCAAGCTCCGCGACCGCCTCCTGCGGCCTGCCAGCGTCGTGGTTTCCAAGCTCCCCACCCCTGCGGAAGGAGGCGCGGCTTAATTCCCCATGGCTGAAAAACGCGATTATTACGAAATTCTCGGCGTCGCCCGCGATGCCTCTCCCGAAGAGATCAAAAAATCCTACCGCAAGCTCGCGGTCAAATTCCACCCGGACAAAAACCCCGGCGATCACACCGCGGAAGACAAGTTCAAGGAACTCGGCGAAGCCTACGAGGCGCTGAGCGATCCCGACAAGCGGGCTGCTTACGATCGCTACGGCCACGCTGCCTTCAGCGGCGGTGGTGGCGGTCGTCCTGCGGGTGGCGGTTTCCACGATCCGATGGATCTTTTCTCTCAAGTTTTCGGCGGCGCGTTCGGCGGTGGCTTCGAGGAGTTTTTCGGTGGCGGCGGTTCACGTCGCAAAGGCTCCGGCAAGCAACGCGGCTCGGATCTGCGCTACGATTTGGAAATTTCCCTCGAAGAAGCCGCACGAGGGGTCGAAAAAGAATTGGAAATCGAGCGCTACGTCCCCTGTGACACCTGCGGCTCGAAAGGCACCAAAGGCTCCGGCGGCGTCAAAGTCTGCTCGTCCTGCGGCGGCCGCGGTGTCGTCGCCCGCCAGGCTGGCATTTTCATCCAGCAAGCCACCTGCCCGGAATGCCGCGGCAATGGCGAAACCATCTCCGATCCCTGCTCAAGCTGCCGGGGCGAAGGCCGCGTCCAACGCGAAAGCCGCATCAAGCTGCGCATCCCCGCCGGGGTCGATACCGGCACCCGTCTCCGTTCCTCCGGAAATGGCGACGCCGGCGTGCGTGGTGGAGCGGCAGGCGACTTGTATGTCTTCCTCCACGTTCGCGATCACGATATCTTCGAGCGCGACGACGCGGATCTTTTCTGCGAAGTGCCCCTCCCCTTCTCGGTGGCGGCGCTCGGTGGCGAATTGAAGGTCCCCACGCTCGATGGCCAATCCTCCATCAAGATCCCGGCCGGCACCCAGGGTGGCACCGTTTTCCGACTCCGCGAAAAGGGCATGCCCTCCCTCTCCAACGGCCGCCGCGGCGATCTCAACGTCCGTGTCCAAGTGGAAGTGCCCACCAAGCTCAACAGCGACCAACAGGAAAAACTGCGCGCCTTCTCCGAATCCATCGGCGATCACAACTCACCGATGCAAGAAGGATTCTTCCAAAAGGCAAAACGGTTTTTTGATCTGTAAGAGAGACGCAAGACTGCAAGACCCAAGACGCAAGAGATGAAATACCGAGCGCATGCCCATCTCTCTTCTTGTCTTGTGTCTTGCGTCTTCAAGTCTTGAGTCTTTCCCCCCATGGCCCGCTTCCATCTCCCGGCTTCCGAATGGCCATCCGCCTCTCTCACCGGAGACGAGGCCCGCCATTTGTCGCAGGTGCTTCGCATCAAGGCAGGTGAAACCATCACCGTCTTCGATGGCGAGGGTCGGCGGACCAAGGCGGAGGTGCTCACCGTTTCCCGCGACCACGTTTCCCTCAAACTTGGCGAACCCGAATCTCCCCCAATTCCCCTCCCGGAGATCACCCTCGCCCAAGCCATTCCCAAGGGAAAAAACATGGACCTCATCGTCCAGAAAGCCGTCGAACTCGGAATCGCCCGTATCCAGCCGCTGGTAACCAAAAACACCATCGTCCAACCCGGCGAAGGCAAGTCCGACAAATGGCGTCGCAACGCGCTGGAAGCCTGCAAACAATGTGGCCAGGACACCTTGCCACAAATCGCCGATCCCCTGCCCTTCGATCGCTGGATCTCCTCTCTCACAGAAGCCCCCGCCCTCAAAATCATCGCCTCCCTCGCCCCCGGTGCCCTGCCCCTCCGCGAGACCCTGCAAGGCCACCCCGGCACCGCTGCCGCCACCCTCCTCGTCGGCCCCGAAGGCGATTTCACGGCCCAAGAAGTGGAAGCCGCCATCGCCGCCGGATTCCACCCCGTTTCCCTCGGCTCCATCATCCTCCGGGTCGAGACCGCCACGCTCTATTGCTTGTCCGCATTGCGGTATCAGTTTTCCGAGTAAGGCAGCCAAAGGTGCCAAGGAGCGCTGGCTTCAGCCGGCCCGATTCCATGAAAATCAGGAGCGATTTCACCATAATCGCAACTTTCACCAAACGGTGAAAACGCAAGAAATCCTGAAATGCTCACGCAAGCGACCCACTCGACAAGCCCCTAACGCCCCGCCATGATTCCACAGCAGGGCGATTGGCTGGCTAGGGGCATTGGAGGGGGCGTGTAGAATTGATGAACGCCGCCGCACTCACCTTCCGGCCGTTCCTGCGGAAGCGTCCATGTCGCCCGGCTCCATTCACCGCTCAACCCATGAACGACGAGGTTAAGCCGGGCGGAGCCGGCAGTATCGGTGACTCGCTGATTCGGCAGAGAGCGACGCACGGCCTCGGCTTCTTGATCCCAGCGGGATCCGAGCCTGTAGCCGGTGGTTGAGCGAAGCGACACCACCGGATCATCGAACGAAGCATCCACCGCATCCCGGAGGGATGCCATCGGGGGCGGGATCAATCGAGACAGCACGGATCGTAGGTGACACCGGATTTCTCCAGAAATCGATCCACTGCCGTCCCACAGACTTGGCACGTTGCGTCCTGAGCCTTGATTTTGC
>JBBARN010000010.1:0-54386 GCA_040399845.1 Luteolibacter sp.
ATCGCCCCCATCGTTTCGTCGATCTGGAAGACGGCACCGCCCTCGTCGCCGAACCCAATCTGATTGCCGAGGAATACAAATCCGCCCTTCGCGATTTCCTCACCAAAGTCCGCGCCAAGTGCCACGACGCCTCAGCAGACTATCAACTCGTCACCACCGACACACCCCTGGAGCCCCTGCTCCGCGATTTCCTCACCGCCAGGTTGCCAAAGTCAAAACATTGACGAAGACACAAGACTTCAAGACCCAAGACACAAGACAAGAAACCAAATACCACTCTTCCTCTGCGTCCCTCCGCGACCTTTGCGCCTTTGCGTTAAAATATTTCTAACCGAATGCTTTTCCTCTCCCCCATCCTCCTTTGGTTTCTCGCTGCGGCTGCTGTGCCGATTGCGATTCATTTGATCAACAAGAGGCGGCACAAGACGATCCAGTGGGCGGCGATGCAGTTTCTGCTCAAGGCATCGCGTGAGTCGCGTGGGAAGAAGAAACTCCGCCACATTCTCATCCTCACCTGCCGTGCCTTGGGGATCGCCGCGCTGGCACTGGCTGCCGCGCGCCCTATCGCCTCGGGCCTCATGGGTTGGGGTGGTGGTTCGATTGATACGGTGGTGCTTTTGCTCGATCGTTCTTCATCGATGGAAATCAAGCCCGGCGATGGACTCGAAGCACGGCGGCAGATTGTCATTTCCAAAGTGCGCGATGCCGTCGCCGATCTCGGTGCGACACGACTCGTTCTCATCGACAGCGCCTCTAACAAACCCCAGGAAATCCCATCGCCGGACATCCTCACAGAACTCTCCGCCACCGGAGCCACCGATACCGCTGCGGACTTCCCCGCGATGTTGACGCGTGCGGCGGAATTTCTATCAGAAACCCAGGGGCGAGCGGAAATCTGGCTCGCCTCTGACCTTCAGGCATCCAACTGGCGTCCGGACGACGAACGCTGGGCGGCGGCTCGGGCAAGCATCGCGGCACTTCCGCAGAAACCTGCCATCCGCGTGCTGTCGCTCACCGGACCCACCGCCTCGGATTCGAGTGTGCGTTTGTTAGGCTCGCGCCGTTCGGGCCATGAATTGCTGTTGGATCTGGAAGTCGTGCGATCCGGCGAAGCCCGTGGCACGGCCACCATCCCGCTCACCACCCATCTCAACGGCTCCCGCACCACTGAAACCCTCACCCTGCCTGGCCAGTCCCTGCGTTTTCAAAAACGCGTGCCACTGCCCTCCGGCAGCGATACCGGCCACGGCTCCATTTCCATTCCCGCCGATGGCAATGTGAGGGACAACGCTGCCTTTTTCGCCTATGGCCCGTCGCGCCCCGTGAAATCCCTCATCGTCGCCAGCGCCGGGGAAACTGCCGACTACCTCGCGCTTGCCGCCTCGCCGCCAGGCTTTGGAAACCTCGGCACCCAGCGGGTCGATCCCGCCCAGGCCGCAACCGCCATCACCCCGGACCTCGCTGCTATTTTCTGGGCCGCGCCCCTGCCCAGCGGTGCCGCTGCGGAGGCCGTGCAACGTTTTCTAACAGCCGGTGGCCAGGTGGTGTTTCTGGCTCCGGGCAATCCGGGAGATATCACATTCGTGGATATCAAATGGTCGGATGCTGCTGAAGCCCCCGCCGGGAAGTTTTTCATTCTCAAGGATTGGAACCGCAGCGACGGACCACTCCGCGATGGCATCGACGGCACACCCGTCGCCGCCACCCGCCTCAAGGCGATCCGCCGCCAAATGCCGCTCGGCGATGCCACCCCGCTTGCCCGTTGGGAAGATGGCGAGCCGCTGCTCGCCCGCCGCATCGTGGATCATGGCACTGCGTGGTTTCTCGGGTCAGTGCCCGATTATACGTGGTCGAATCTTGGCGATGCCGATGTCCTGCTTCCTGCCGTGCAGCGCATCATCCATGCGGGAAATGATCGTTTCGATGCCTCCTACCTCGCCACCGTCGGCTCCGATGTCGCGCGAACCCTGCCCGGAGAAACCCGCACCCGCCTCGATGATTACGGCACGCCGGATCCCGCCAATGCCGAATACGAGGCAGGTGTCTATCGCCTCGGCGAACGGCTCCTCGCCCTAAACCGCCCACCATTAGAAGACTCGCCGGAAATCCTCACCCGCGAAGCGCTGGATGGCGTGCTCGACGGCACGAACTACACGCTCCTCGATCAAGCCGGCCAAGCCAATGATCCCTCGTTATCCCGCGATGTCTGGCGCGCATTTCTTGTCGGCGTGTTGTGCTTCCTGCTTGCTGAGGCCCTGCTCTGTCTGCCGAAAAAATCCGTCGCCGATGCGCTGCCGCAAAAAGCAACTGCATAGGCTTACCCACTCTTTGTTTCAAATTTAATGCTTATAATTTAGTGCTTCACCTCTCCCCCACTCCTGTCACACTTTGGATCGGCATCATTGCCCTGATCCTCATCGGGACCATTTCCTGGCTGACGTGGAAACGCAGTCCCCACCGCGGACGCACCGCCGCCCTTGAAATCTTGCGCATGCTCTCCGCGCTGGCTGTGGTGATTCTGTTATGGCAGCCCGAGTGGCTCACGGTCATCCACCCGGACACCAAGCCAAAGATCGCCATCCTGTGGGATGATTCCAAATCGATGACTACCATCGATGCCCCGGTTCCAGCTGCACTCGATGATCAGGCCAAGATTGTTTCGCGTGCCGATTGGGTGAACAAAGCTCTCGCCTCTGATCTCTGGAAACCCCTCGAAGCAAACGGCGCAAACGAGTTGTTAGCTTTGCCGTTTTCCACTCCCAATCCCGAAAACGCCGCGCTTTCCGGCACGAATCTCGAAGAACCGCTCTCCGAAGTTCTCGAAAAACAAAGCAACCTCCGCGCCGTGGTTTTGCTATCGGATGGCGATTACAATCTCGGCCAACCACCGGTCGCCGCCGCCCAGAAACTTCGCCTGCGCAGTGTTCCCGTTTTCCCGATTCCTGTCGGCAGCCAGGTGCGTCTGCCGGATCTCGATCTTCTATCAGTTTCCGCACCGAGTTATGGCATCGTCGGCGAGAATGTGCAGATTCCCTTCACCATCCGCTCATCGCTGGACCGCCAGGTGAGAACCATCGTCCGCTTGCGGGATGATACCGGCCGCGAGCATACCAAGGACATCATCATTCCACCGAATGCGGAAACCTATGAATCCATTTTGTGGCGATTGGAAAAAGAAGGATCCTCCATCCTCGAACTCTCCATCCCGGTCGCAGATGGCGAATTGATCGCTGCGAACAATTCCCGCAAGTTCACCATCGCCGGAAGGCCGGAGAAAATCCGTGTGCTTGTCATCGAGAGCACACCGCGTTGGGAATACCGCTTCCTTCGCAACGCACTTTCCCGCGATCCCGGCGTCGAACTCGCCTGTCTTCTCTTCCACCCGGCTCTTGGCCCCGGCGGTGGGCATGATTATATCGACAAGTTTCCGGAGAGCCTTGAAGAGTTATCCAAATATGATGTCATTTTCATCGGCGATGTCGGCGTTGCCAAAGATCAACTGACGAATGAACAATGCGCCCTCATCCGCGGTCTTGTGGAAAACCAGGCATCCGGTGTCGTTTTCCTGCCCGGTTCCAAGGGCAATCAGTTTTCGCTGCTCAATACCGAACTCTCGGATCTCATGCCCGTGATTCTCGATGAGGACCACCGCAATGGCATGGCCGAGTCCGTTGCCTCTCCGCTCACCCTCACCAGCGAAGGCAGCACCTCGCTGCTGACCATGCTGGGAGACAACGAGGAGGAAAACCCGGCGATTTGGCGCAGACTTCCCGGTTTCTATTGGCATGCTCCGGTCATCAAGGCCAAGGGCGGCTCGGAGGTGCTCGCCGTGCATGGCAATCGCCGTGGAAAATTCGGACCCGTCCCACTGCTCGTCACCAAACCCGCCGGAAATGGCAAGGTGCTCTTCATGGGCATCGATTCCGCATGGCGCTGGCGGCGCGGCGTGGAGGATCTCTATCACTACCGCTTCTGGGGCCAGGTCGCGCGTTGGATGTCCTATCAGCGCAACATGGCTTCCGGCCAGCGCGTCCGCGTGTTTTTCACCCCGGAGCGCCCGGAACCCGGAGCCACGGTGACCATCAACGCCAATGCCTTCGATGCCAACGGCGCACCGCTCGACAAAGGCACGGTCGCCATCGATCTAACCGCTCCAGACGGCCGCACCCAACGCATCGAACTCCAGAAAAACGAAACCGCCTGGGGTGCCTTCAGCGGCCGCTTCAAGGTGGACCTCCCGGGCACATGGAAACTGCGCGCCACCGCCTCCGGTGCCGAAGACAAACCGCTCGAAACCACCCTGCTCGCCCAAGGCGTGGAAATCGAAAAAACCGGCCAACCCGCCCGCCCGGAAGTGCTCGAAGAATTGGCCCGCGTTTCCCGTGGCCGCGTCATCCAACCGGATCAACTCGCCGATCTGATCAAGGAAATCACCGCCTTGCCCGAGCCGCGCCCACTGGAATCCCGCATCCCCCTCTGGTCGCATTGGGCCACCCTGGTGGCGATCATTGTGTTGCTCGGAATCTTCTGGACCGGCCGCAAATTGAATGGTGCCTTCTAACCGAAAGGTCAGCACCACCACCAATCCATCTTCCATCATGAGTCTTCTCATTCAAAACGCACGCATCGCTTCCGAACATTCTCCCGAGCTCGTTGAGGGAGACGTCCTGATTGCCGATGGCACCATCCAGAAAATCGGCAAAGGACTGAGCGCCCCGGAAAACACCCGCATCATCGGCGCCGCCGGTCGCATTCTGATGCCGGCGATGTTTGATGCCCACGTGCATTTCCGTGAGCCCGGTTTCGAAGCCAAGGAAACCATCGCTTCTGGCTCGGAAGCGGCGATCAACGGCGGCATCACCGGAGTGGTCATGATGCCAAACACCAGCCCGGCCATCGATTCCTCCACCGTGGTTGCGAATGTGTTGGATATTGCCAAGCGCAGCTCCCGCATCCCAATTTATACTTCCGGCTGTGTCACCAAAGGCCGCCACGGCAAGGAACTTGCGGGCATCGATGGCATGCGCAATTTGGGAGTCAAGATGCTCACTGACGATGGCGACACCACCGGCGACCCCGCCGTGCTGATGCGTGCCATGCAGTATGCGACTGAATTCGGGATGTTTTTTGCCAGTCACTGCGAAGTTCCCGAACTGGCCGGCCCACGGGCACTCAACGAAGGGGCCATGAGTTACCGCCTTGGCATCAAGGGATCACCCGCCTGTGCCGAGGAAATCATCATCGACCGCGATATCCGCCTCGCCCACGCCACCGGCGCGCACATCCACATCCAACACGTCTCCAGCAAGATCGGCATGGAAACCATCCGCTGGTGGAAACAACGCGGCGATGTCCGGGTCACCGCAGAAGTGGCACCGCACCATCTGCTTTTCACCGATGAAGACATCGGCGATTATGACACCCATTACAAAATGAACCCGCCGCTGCGGACCAAGGCTGACAATGAGGCGCTCTTGGAAGGGCTCATCGATGGCACCTTCGATCTGATCGCCACGGACCATGCGCCCCACACGCCTTTCGAGAAATCGCAGGATTTCGTGAGCGCACCCAATGGCATCACCGGTTTGGATACCGCACTCGTTTCATTGTATCATTATTTTGTCGCCACCGGCAAATTCGGCTGGGATCTGATCGTAAAACGCTTCTCCGCCGAACCACGCCGCTTCATGGGACTGCCTGCGGTTTCCATCGCAGAGGGACAAGCGGTGGATCTCATTCTCTTCGATCCCGAAAAGCAAACCACGTTCACCAAAGCGTTCATGAAATCAAAGTCACAGAACACACCGTTCCTCGACAAAACGCTCAAAGGCAGTGTGGATCTCGTGGTTTTGGGGGATTCAATCCTGCTGGAGAGATAAACCGGCGGGTTGCAAGACTCAGCCTTCCGCGCCGCCAAGCAGTTTCACATTCAGGCTGCCTCCGGCGAATAACATTTCGTCGAGCGCGCCTTCCACGTGCTTGGCTTGCAGTTCGGTTGTCGTCCCCGAGCGGATCATGAACTGGGCGGAGCGGCGCATGAGTTCCTTGATGAAGGCAGCACTCGCGCCCTGGGTTTTCTTGACCAGCGTAGCCACCACCTTGGTGCTGATCTTGAGTTCGCCGGCATAGAGTTGCACCAACTTGCGGCGGCCATCGGCATCCGGCAGCGGGAATTCAATCGCCTGATCCACCCGCCCGGGGCGCGCCGCCAGCGCGGCTTCCAATTCCTCGGGGCGGTTGGTGGTGAGAACAAACAACAGGGCGGCATCCTCGCGCAGGCCGTCCATCTCATTGAGCAGTTTGTTCAGCAGGCTTTCCTCACAAGGATTGCGCATCGCCGTGCGCGCACGGGCGATCAGGTCCACATCCTCAAGAATCACCATCGCAGGCTGGAGAAAGCGGGCGAGTTGCATATACTCGTCTAACAAACCTACCTGCTCCGCAGTGATCAGCAAGGTCGTGTGATCCGGCAATTGGCTGGCGAGATAGTGGATCGTGTGCGTCTTGCCAGTGCCCGGCGGCCCGTAAAACAACAGGCCCTTCTTGATGCTCATGCCGAGCTTGTGCAGTTGTTCGCGTTGGCTGATAAACTCGGAAACATTGCGCTCCAACAATTGAAGCGTCTTCTCCGGAAGGATCACCTGCTCGCGGGATACTGACCGCAGCTTGTGAACCCGCACGCCACCGGCCTTACCGGAATAATTGTCCCGCTGCTCCAGAGAGATCACCTTGCCGCGATAGGACTGCGCCTGGTGAATCCGGCTCTCCAACTCCTGGAGAAGACTTCCACTGAAATCAGGGTGCCCGTCCTTGGGCATCATCGCGATTTCCACCTGCCATCCGCCGACTTCCGCGTGTTTCAGGATGGGCGTCAGCAGCATCGCAAGACGATGCCCTCCCCGCTGGCAAAGCCACATCGTGGACTTGAGGCAACGCACCGGCACCGCCTCACCAATGTCCACATCCTCATATTCAAGCGGCGCAATCACCGGCGCGTCCTGACGATCCAAAGAAAGCATGCTGAACGTGAAGGTCTGAAACGCATAACCAGCCTGAATCCCCGAGCGATGAGTCGTCACGACGTCGCCATCGAGCACATCGGCCAAAGCCCATTGAAGGTCCACCCGCGCGGCAATCGGGAACGCGCGTGACGCCGTTACGAGCAAATGCAGATTCGCCACCTTAAAATGCTTTCGCAACAGACTCGCGACGCTGATCGGCTTGGAGGTGGGTTTTGATTTTCTGGTAGCCATGACGGCCCATCCATAACACGCGCCCCCACCAAGGAAAGGCTCAACATGAGTTCCCTGAAAATCCGGCGTCCATGAAAAACCAAAATGCCTCCCTCCGCTTGTCGTCAGCGTTCCCAACCTCGTCCAAAAGGATGATTCCGGCTTGGTTGACGAATCGAGCAGGCCTCCTAACTTCAATCAGGCTGCCGAGGGTGGCTATCGTGGCAAAACCTCATATCATTTCAAGTTTGCTCAGTTTCATAAAATCAGCGATTGCCTTGACCACCGCACTCGCACTTATACTTGCTACCCCTTCATCTGCTGCATCGCTCAGATGGGGGCCCACCGGAAATGGCGGCTCGGGAACATGGGACGCCAATGATACGATCCAATGGTTCAACGGTGTCAACTCCGTGAAATGGCCCGCAGCAGGCGGTGTGGATGATGACGCCGTGTTCGGCGTTAGTCCCGGCACCGTCAGCCTCGCCAACGGCGGAATCACTGCCAACGACCTCGCCTTCAACACGACCGGCTACAGCATCCAGGGCCAAACTATCACGCTCAACGGCAGCACGCCGACCATCACCACTGCGGGCGGGGTCATCTCGGATATTTCCTCGATCATCGCAGGTTCGGCAGGACTTGCCAAGGCTGGGACGGGCAGCTTGATTCTCAGAGGTAACAACTCATTCAGTGGCAATGTCGTGCTCGGCGACACCGGCGGCGGCATCGCTTCAGGAACCTTGCGCATCACCCATGGCGGCGCGCTCGGAACTGGAGCCAAAACCGTTTTCATCCGCAATGGATCGTCGTTTTTGGAATTGGACGGCTCGGCAGGCAATCTGACCATCCCCGGCAATATCAACTACATCACGAGCGGAACCCCGATCCGCAACATTGCCGGAGATAACATCATCCATGGAAACATCCAGATGAGCACCGGGGCAGGAGATACCACCATTCTCTGCAACTCAGGATCACTCACGCTCCATGGAAACATCAACGCCGGTTCCGCCTCACGGACCCTGATTTTTTCTGGAAACTCCACCGCACCCTGCCATGTCGGAGGTGTCATCGCCAATGGCGGACAGGCCAACAAGTTGCGCAAATCAGGCACTGGAACCTGGCGCCTTTCCGCAAGCAACATCTATACAGGCACGACCACCATCAACTCAGGCAGGCTCATTGGCATCACCGGTGGCTCGTGCGCCCAAAGCGCCGTGACACTCGCCGCCACCGCAGGAGACACCGCCCGCTTGGGTGTCTCCATCACGGACAAAACCAAGCGCTGGTCTTGCGCCAGTCTGACCATCAACAACGGCGGCACCGCCTCCGATCTGGAATTCGATTTTGGCACCATCACCCCCAGCACCACCCTCGCACCACTGAATGTTGCCGGAACTCTCGATTTCACCACGACCCCTCACCTCCACATCATCGCGGATTCCAACCTGGGTCCTATCGGAACGAAATTCCCACTCATTTCCTGGGGCTCCATCAACGGAACGGCACCAACCACCTTCACACTCACCACGTCCAATCCCACGAGCGCACGACTCGAAGTGACCGGCAACACCCTTTATCTGGTCATCGACGACTATACCCCCACCCTCAGCGACGCCGAGCTTTTCAGTGCGATTCATCTCGATTATCCCGGACTGGAAACCGTGAAACTCCACGTGCAAGCGGGAGATTTTCCCGCTGCGAAGGGAGCCCTCGCGACTTATCTCCGAACCCGAACCAACATCAACTGGCTCTACGATTGGAAGAATCCCACCCCCAACGTCTCCTTCAACAAATCCTCTGCGGACAGCCAGATTGCCGGCACTTTTTCCTTCGGTGGCTATACCCAATCGTTTCCCAACGGTGAAATCGACTGGCTCTACACACCGAACCCAAGTTCGCAATGGGTGAGCCTAATGAATCGCATGAACTTCTGGCCGAATTTCGGCGCCACCTACTGGGGCACGGGGGATGAGAACTACGTGACCGCATGGACCCGCCAACTCCGCAGTTGGATCACCCAGTGCCCTGCCCCCTCCAACAGCCAGAGCATTCTTTCTTCTTGGGCCACCATCCAGGCTGCCGAAAGGATGCGCACATGGCCGGACACCTTTCTGCGTTTCGTCCTCTCGCCATCCCTCGCGGACGAGGATGTCATCCTATATCTCAAATCGACCATCGAAAACACCCGTTACCTCCGGCCGTATTCCATCGGAGCTGCGCTGAATTTCAACATCGACGCTTGGGAACTCAACGGCATTTACACCACTGCCACCGTGTTTCCCGAACTCAAAGAAGCCAGCGAATGGCGCGCCTATGCCGTGCAACAGATGGATGCTCAGAAGTCACTCCAATTCTATCCGGACGGCGTTCACATCGAGCTTTCGCCACGCTACCACATTGGAACTCTCGGTTTCATCGCGGGCATCCATCAACTCGCTGCGTTGAACAACCGCCTGACCGATCTCCCCCCCGGCTATATCGAAAGCACGGAGAAAGCCTACGAGTTCCTCCTCTACAATTCCGCCCCCAGCCGTCTCATGCCGCCCTTCAACGACTGCGGAGCCGCCAACGAAGACAGCCGCACCTATCTGCAACAAGGCCACTCGTTGTTTCCCCATCGCAGCGATTTCCTATGGACCAGCGGCGGCGGCACGAAACCCGCGAAAACATCGTGGAGCTTTCCCTACGCCGGATATGCCGCCATGCGCTCGGGTTGGGAAAACAACGCCCATTTCCTTTGTTTTGATGCGGGCCCGCTCGGATCCAGCGGCCACCGCCACGAGGACAAGCTCAACATTGTTATCTGGGCCCATGGCCGCGAACTGCTCTTCGACAGCGGCGGCGGTTCCTACGAATCGAGCATCTGGCGCACCTGGGGAACCAGCAGCTACTCGCATAACTGCATCACCGTCGATGGATTGGCCCAAAAAGGCGGCGATGGCTCCTATCAGCCGACCGATGGCGACTACCAATCGCAGGGCCCTGTCAACATGCGCTGGGAATCAGGCCATGCCCACGATTTTGCCGCCGGAATCTACGACCGCGGCTACGGATCGAGTCACAGCAACCGCCCTGCCACCCAGACCCGCCGCGTTCTGTTTGTAAAACCGGACCTCTATCTCGTCGCCGACACCATGGTGCCGAACAGCACGACGACGTCCCACACCTATCAGGCACGCTGGCATCTCCTCTCTCCCAACACCTCCCTCGATCCTGTGACCCAAACCGTCGTCACTACTGATCCCGGCCTCGCCAACCTCGCCGTCGTTCCTTGCCTCGGCGACGGACTTGATGTGGAAAACATCAGCGCCCGCCTCTCGAACAGCGGTTCCACCACTCCCGTGCTTTCGGAAATGCTCGGCTGGGATCAACCGAACCTCTCCGCTGGCACCCAGACACCCGCCACCACCGTTACCCAGACTCTGACGGGCACCGGCACGAAACATTTCCTCACGCTCTTCCTCCCGCTCAAAGCCGGACAAACCAACCCTGTCACCGCCATCACCAATCCCACCGCGACATCCGCCGAAGTCAGTCTAACCGATGGCCGCCGCCTGCTCGTCGAGGCAGATCCCGATCCCGCCCGTGGCTTGAAGCTCACTGAAATACTGCCGGACAACTCGACCGCCCGCTACATCGGCGCGGGTTACACTCCACCTGTCATCGCCGGTTTTACCAATCAACAGGCCGTTCCCGGTGCCGTGATCCACCAACCGTTCACCGTCACCGACAATTCACCCATTGCCAGCATCACTCTGAACGCCCGCTCGCTCAATCAAGCCCTGCTGCCGGATGCCCATCTCATTATCACGGGTTCCGGAAACAGCCGGACGCTGACCGCAAATCTCACTCCTAACAAAATCGGCAGCGCCACGGTCGTCGTCACCGCACTCGATCCGGACGGTTCCACCACCAGTGAGTCCTTCGAGATCGAGGCAAACTACCCGCCGGCTTCGCCTCCAACCGCCAATCCGGGCAACGCGACCACTCTGCCTGGAACGGCGGTCGATATCGACCTCGGAACCCTCGTCTCCGACGCGGAAACGCCCACCTCTCACCTTCTTTTCAAAGTCGGCAGTCCGGCCAATGGAAATGTCATCCTCCTGTCGGACGGCCGCACCGCGCGCTTCACCCCGAACTCCGGCTTCAAGGGGCCGGCAAGCTTCCAATACACTTCCACCGATCTCGGCAACGATCCTCGAATCCATGCTTACTATGCCATGGAATCACCCGATGATGTCAGTGCAGGCATCATTCAGGATGCTTCCATGAAACTGCGTCCTGCGACCCTCAGCACCATCGGCAACGGCAACGCCCAAATGGTCGCCGATGCACCGTCCGCGCTGGCCGCCTTCAGCACCCAGTCGCTGCGCTTGACTGAAAATGGCGACAACCATGCGGCCCGTCTCCGCCGCACGATCGATGCCGCCGATCTCAACCTGAATGATCAGCACTGGACCTTCGCCTGTTGGTTCAAGCGCGCAAACACCAACAACGACGATTTCATCCTCCACCTCGGGAGTGGCAATGGTTTCGGCAGCGAGGAGGAACTTCAGCTTTATGGTCAATCCGGCAGCGGCAGGATCGGCCTCGCCCATTGGAATGGCAGCGCAGCAGATATGAACCTCCTATCCGGGCAGATCGCGCCCGCCGGACAATGGCACCACGTCGCGGTCACCTACACCCGCATATCTGCCAACCGCGGCAATCTCGCTTATTATATCAATGGCAGCCTGGCAGGATCCGCCAACAACATCCCCTTCAACTTCAACCCAGCCCACGCCCTCAACATCGGCGGTCATGCCCAATCCGCAGCGTCCTCCCGCTGGTTCCATGGCCATCTCGACGAAGCGGTGATCATCGAAGCCGCTCTCACTTCCCAGGAAATCTCCCTGCTCGCCAGCCAACCGGTTTTCCGCCTCGGCGGCCTCACCGCAAGCAACACCGTGAGCATCCAGGTCGGCCCCCTTCCCTCTTCTATCGAAACATGGCGCCAGCTCCATTTCGGAACTACCGGAAACAACGGCCAAGCCTCCGATAACTCCGACCCCGACCATGACGGTGAAACCAACCTCCTCGAATTCGCCACCGGCCAAAGCCCCCACGCCGCCACACGCACCCGGACAAGCCTCACAAAATCCACAGCAGGTCTGAAATTCACCTATACCCGCAGCAAAAGCGCTTTCGACACTGGTTATCAATTTGAAATCCAGCACAGCGGGAACCTCGATGCCACATCATGGACACCGCTAGCACCCGGCGTCGTGATCGCCACGTCCGGTGATTTGCAAACCGTTTCCGGCAGCATCCCGCACTCCGACAAAAGCTTCATTCGCCTGCGGGTCGCCAGCCCGTGACCACCCGCAAATCGCTTTACGGTTGCAAAATCACATCAACCTTTCGTTTACGGTCGGCAACGGCCGACTCCGGCGAAGATGGATAACAGCAGCAACAAGGCCGACCATGCCTCCGATATAACTGGCATTGTGAATGTAGGCCACCCATACAAATCCACGCACATCCACGATGCCGAGAGGCGCGCAGAAATCATCCCACTGGCTGTAATCGCCTGAATGAAACCACCCCAACACGAAACCGATTCCCGCCGCCAGCATGGCTGATCCCAATATGAATGAAAATCCGACGGCACAACGCTTCACGGCCAATGCCTGTGGCCATTTCGGGCATGCGATCCTCGCCAGGAACCAACCCGAGAAAAACCCAACCCACCAAGTCGCCAAAAAGCCGATCTCTGCCACAAAGATTCTCGGGTGAAGCCCGAAATCCGCATAGCGGAATTGATCGAATTTGAGTTTGGTGAAGTATTCTTCGGAGATGGTATAAGTTAACTGATCATGCATCACCCCATAGATACCGGCGACCAAAGCACCCGCACCTGCAATGCCCAACATGCGTGGGAGCATCCGGATCGAAATGCACGGAATCAACCATCTCATTTCAATTCCTCATTCACGGGCTCGCAGGAAATCTCCCGTTCCAGTTGGGCAAGGAAGTCCCGGAGATAAACCGTTCGTTGTCGGGCCTCGTTGCGACCGGTGGCGGTTTGCATGGTGGACTCCAGAGTGAGGAGTTTGCAGTAAAGGTGATCGATGGTGTAAATTGAATCATCCGCCGCCCGATCACTGGCGAACGGGTCTTCCGGATGATAGAGTTCGCGTTGCAGGGTCGCGCCGAGCATCAGGGTGCGGGCAAGGCCGATGGCTCCGAGGGCGTCAAGGCGGTCGGCATCCTGGACGACCTTCGCTTCGAGGGTCTCTGCCGGAATGCCTGCGGAAAAGCTGTGGGCCTCGATGGCATGGGCGATGGCCCGAAGATTGTCATGCGGCCAATGGTTTTCCTCCAACCAGATCACCGCTTGGTCCGCCGCCATGCGCGAGGCTTTCGCGCGGTCTGGAGAGGATTTCGGGACGTTGACGCAATCGTGAAGCCAGGCGGCGGGCACAACCACGGATTCGTCTGCATTTTCAGCGACACACAAGCGGCGGGCATTGGTCACCACGCGCCGGATGTGTTGCAGATCGTGAGCCGCATCGCCATCCATGTGGCTCATGAGCAAGCGCTCGAACAAGGGCTCCCAATGCGCGTCCATGGAAATCGGTTTTGCACGGGGCCTTGGTGCAACGCGATTGGTGAATCGCCTCGCAGACAGCGGGGAAAATCTGGCGTTTGCGACTGACCACGCCTGGAGCATGGAAAAGCGTTTCATCCACCCGCTCGAAGGGAAGCTGAGCTACCGTATTTTCCGCCCCCACGGCGAGGATCATGCTGTGATGCAGCGCCACATCGGTCACGGCGAGGATGGACAAATTGTATTCTCGTGACTGGTGGAGTTCCTTGAGACAGGCTTCCAGCTCATCACGTCTCGCAGCAAATCCGTGGAGATCGCGTTCCTCCACTTGGGAAATGCTCACAGTGAGCCCCTGCTCGGTGAATTCCTTGCGGTCGGCATTGAGGATCTCGTCCGGGGTGCCATTGGCGATGAGCGAGCCGACGGCAAAGAACTCATCGGTGAATTTCTTGGGATCCACTCCTGCCACGCCGCTGAGCCAAGTGAGCATCTCCCGATCCAGCAGGGTGGTGGTGGGGGAGGTGAGACAAAGAGTGTCCGACACGATGCCGCCGCAAAGGCACATGGCTACCCCGGGCGGAGGCATCAGCCCGCGATGGAAAAACTTCCGACCGACCAAGGTGCAGGTGGAACCAACCGGTTCGTTGAGATAACGAATCGGTTCACGCGAAACCAGATCACCCGCGAGGCGGTGGTGGTCGATGACTTCGGTGATTTCCGCCTCCTCCACGCCGTTGACGGCTTGGGCGTATTCGTTGTGATCGACCAGCGCGAGCCGGATGCGCGGAGGATCGACGAGGTCGGATTTGGAAAGCACGCCCAGCATCTTGCCACTGCCGGGATCAATGACCGGGAACAGGTCCTGATCGGTGGTGGAAAGTTGTTTCCGGAGGCGGGAAACGGGCTCCACCGGCATCACGGTTTTGAATTCCCGCTCCATCACGTGACGGACTGTGCGCGAGCAGCGGATGAGGGTGGAGGCGCTGGCCGTATCGGTAGCGCAGCCGAGCAGCACGACATCTTTGGATTTGGCAAGTTGCCGGATTTCCGGCGAAACGGCATTGCCACCCGTCACGAGTAGTGCGCGAGCCCCGTTGTCGATTGCGTAGCGCTGAACAATGGGCCGGTCACCGCAGATCACGAGGAAACGGTCGATATTTCCATCCTTGGCAGCCTGTTTGAGGCGGCGATCTACGGTGGCTTGAGAGGAGGCACCGACGAGGAGAATCAAGTCCTCTTCATTTTCGGGTAAGGGAGCATCCGTGCCGATGCTTTCCGCCTGCAATGTCTCAGCGATGTGGGCGAGCGAGGCATGGACCGTCCGCACGCTGAGCCCCACGGTGTCGGCCGGGAGAAGCAGGCGGAGGAGATCGAAATAACGCAGAATTCCACACAGTTTGCCATCCTCATCCTCCACCGGCACGCAGCGGATCTCGGCTTCGAGCATGCGGCGGTAAGCGGTGAGGAAGGTGTCGGAAACCGTCACCTTGATCACATTGCGGTGGCTGATCATGCCCGCGTTGGTGCGCACGTCGGTAATCAGCATGGGAATCTCAAGACCAGCGCGTTCCAGCACCCATTTGGTGCGCTGGGAAATCTCTCCGCAGCGTGCGGCCACGGCATTCGGCTCTTCACCCACCGCTCGCAAAAGGGCAGCATAGCCGATCGCCGAACAAATGGCATCCGTATCCGGATTCTTGTGACCGATGACATAAAAGGGTGGTTGAGGCATGGTGGCGTTGGGAGAAAGCGGGAGGATGGCAGCAGGCCTCGCACCTAGCAAGGCAAGACCTCCGTATGATTTAAAGATTACGTGGGTGAGCATGCAGCCTTTTCGCCCTTGGCCCACGCTCCCCCCTATTTCATTCGAGCACAAACACTTCCGAAGGCAGCAACTGCCGCTATTTCGCATCAAGTCAGGGAATAGGAGAAGAAATCAGGGCGCTGATTGGATCGTCACAGGCCCGATCAAGCCAGCGGATAGCAGCGGCGATGTGTCCTTTACGGTTCTTAAGGAAATCGAGGTGATCCGTTTGTCAGCGGGCAATTTGTCATCGCCGACGAGACGGTTGTTCCAAGGATTGGTGACGGCGATTTCAAGTTCGTTGTCTCCCACCTTGGCGATTCCTTGGATGTCCAATCTCCAGGGTGCGGTCCACACCGTTCCGAGGTCCTTGCCATTGAGGCGGACACTCGCAAGATCGCGCACGGTGCCGAGGTCGAGATAAAGGTTTCCGGCTTGAAGTGAGGAATCGTCCAGCTTGAAGCGTTTGCGGTAAACTGCGGTGCCGGAATAGAACTTGATGCCTTCCTCCGGTCTGGAAATCCAATCGACCAGTGCATCGAAACTCACCACTCCGGGGCCGCCGCGTTCTTCGTTGAAGCCAACCTGCCACGAACCCTCCAGTGTTTGCACGGTCTTCAATTCGGGGAAATTGAGTGATGAGGATTCTTTGACTGTCACTGGCTTGCGGAACACCACGAACCACGATTGGGCGGCATCGAACACGAGCGGGACCAGCGTGACTCCATCCTGCTCACGAAAATCGGTTAGAGCACGATGTTTGCCCGTGACCGGATCCCATAACTCCGGTTGCATGCCCGTGATGCGGAAAGCACAGGTGACTTTCTCCATCCGGGTCTTCTGGTTGGATATGAAATAGATATCAGCTTCATTCGATGCACGGTGGGTATGCAGGAACTTTGCGTCGGCCGCCGCAACAGGGTAGGCCACATCTTGCGGGAATCCGTCCTTGTTGAATATTTCTGCCAGTTCCTTGCCCCAGATGACGCGGCCTTTGCCGAGATTGACCTCTCCAAGTTTGGAAACATCCGCGTCGCCCCAGATGGCGGCGGAGAGACGACGGACTTCTTCATCGCAAGCCGGATAATCTTTCATGCTGGGCGAGGCAACCGGTGGCTTGCCGACCACGGTGGCACCCGCAAGCACGAGTTGTTGGATCTTTTTCAACAATGCAGGCCGCATCGTGTCTTCGGGTGGCAGCACTAACAGTTTGTATTTCACCCCATGCGGCAGGACCAGCATGCCGTCCTTGACGCTGAGATCGCGCTCGATGACTTCCGCATTGATATAATCAAAATCGCGGCCTGCGGGCAAAGCGGGCGTCCTGATTCCTGTCATCTTCGGAGCATCCTCGCCAATGAAGTAGGCAACATCCGCAACGCGCCATCCTTGTTGCAGCATCCAGGCACAGCGGCGTTGGTAGTCCATCCACTCCCGGCCTTGATCGAACCAGGTATTGTGGCGGTTGAATTCCGTGCCCCATGGCGCATTGATGCCGGGGATTCTGGTTTCGGAGGGTTGGTGAATATAGACATGCATCACCGCATGATTCACGCCCTCACAGAACGACCAATCACCACGCGCCTTGAGGGCCGAGGGTGAATTCTGGAAAGCCGGCCCGCCGGTGAACGATTCGGCAGAAACGAATGGTTTGCCATAAGTGTTGGCGCATGAGGAGGCCGCGCGGCATTCCACGGAGCCGAGATCGCCGGTGACCCAGAACTCCCCTCCGATGCGGTCGGAGTGGCTGCCATATTTGAGAAATTCGCCTGGAAATCCCCAGTGGCCATAGTTTTCCAGCCACAATCCAAGGCCGTGTTTCCTAGAGGATTCCTGCAAACCTCCCACATAGTCAGTCGCCACACGATCCGCTACAAGACGCCGAAGGTCCCAGAGAAAACGCTCGCTGCGTGCCGCGCTGCCGACAATGCGACCACTCAACACGGGCAGCCAGGGTTTGGGATCATAACCATAAGTTTGTTGGAAACTCTCACCGAATCCATCCGTCCAATTCTGCGATCCCATTTCATAACTGTCCGCCACCACGCGGGTCAGTGCTTTGCGCTCGGAAGCCGGCATGCGCTTGAGGAGTTGGCCGACGAATGCCTCGAAATGCTTTTGTGCGAGTTCGCGGTTCATTTTATCCACTTCCAGTCCGCGTCCTTCCGGCGAAGATGGGGCATTGGTCATGCCGGTGGGAATCATGCAGTTGCGCAGGATCACCCAATCCCCTGTTGTCACCTCCCATTCGAGAATCCCATCCTTGAGATGGGAACTGATGTCCACAACGCCCTTCTCAGGCACCACCAATGAGGCATCATCCGGCTCCGCAGGACTTGGCCACACATAGGCATCCCACAAGGGCAACGGGGTGGGATGCATTTTGCCGAGTTGTTTTTCAATGTAGGACGGAAGCATCGCCCGACTACTGAGTTCGATTTCCGACAATGATAACTTCGGAGTGCGCCCGAAGAAGTTGGCGAACACGAGCCGGAACTTGCGACTGGTCGTCGGAGGAAAGGAAACTGTCACCGGCCCGCGCGGATTCGGTCCCACACCGATCGCCGGGTTGCTGCGGTCGCATCTGAATTTCACGATGGTCTTCCATTCCTTGCCTTCTTGCTCCGCCTGCAATTCCGCGTCTGCGCCAAAGGCGTCCGCCGATGGAAAAATCCTCAAGGTGCGAGCTGTTAGATCCGTCGCCAGCTCCAGATCGATGCTTACAGGAGCCTTGCGAACTCCGGGAGGAAACTCGACAACTGTGTCGGGATTTCCATCCACCAGTTTCGCGGCATCGCGCAGAGCGGGCCTGCTTTGCAGCTTGGGAGAAAGCGCCTCAAAGCGATCCCCATCATGTCGCGGGGCGGGGAATGCCAGCACGGCGATGTCCTGCGGGTGCTCTCCGGGGACGGGCAGCTTGTCCTTGAATTTCACCGGCCCTTTCACCCGGATCTCGGAAGACATCACATGCCGCATCGAGTGTTCCGGGCGGATCCATGGTCCGCCGGACTGGCTCCAGCCAGGGCAGTTGAAAAGTCCGATATTCACCCCGATGCGTCCGCCCTCGCGGATGGCGTGTTCGATGTGGCTCCACCATTCCTCGCTGAGGACCTTCACCGGTCCCACCGGCTGATTGTCCTGAAAGATATTGCCGATGAGTGCCTCGCCGATGCCGAAGCGCTTCATCGCCTCAAGATCCTTGGTGATGCCTTCTTTGGAAATGTTATCACTGATCCAATACCAGTAGCACCATGGCTGGGTCTGGGGTGGCGGCTGCTGGAAGCCCTCTTCCATGCCAACTGGGGCAGAACGGATGAGCGAGATCCCGAGCACGGACAACAGGATGGAAAACAAACATTTCATATCTCAATCTGGGTTTGAACTTCGCCGATAGAACGACGCGCGACAGCCTTGGCATTCCTACTGGAGAATCCCGATGGTTCCTGCGAAAGAAATTCCAGACAAGCTCCCGAGATCGCGGGAGGAACAAAGGGCGCGGAGTCGCCCGGGGGGCCTAGCGCGCAAAATGATCCCAGCCCCCCGTTAGAAAATTATCGGGTGTGGCCTGAGTGGCCGTAAGCTGGCCGATCCGACTCAAAGGCAGATCCGGAAACCGCTGGGACCATGCCTGCTCAAGCGCATCTGCTTGGGCTGGCGACATCGCGAACAGGATTTCGAAATCCTCCCCATCGCCAATCGCCGCGCGGAGGTCGCAGCCCGGCGTGCAGGGAATGCGTGTCTCATCCAGTTGGAATCCGCACTTCGAAGCGTACGCAAGCCGTGGCAGATCCTTGCCCAGCCCGTCGGACAGATCCATCATCGCAGTGGGCTTGAAATTGGTGACCAACCAATCGGTTTGCTCAATTCTCGGGGTGAAATCGAGGTGTTTTCCGTGGATGGAGCCTCCGAGTTGTCCGGTAACAAACAGGAAATCGCCGGGTTGTCCACCGGAGCGAAGGACCAGGTGCTGGCGGGGCACGGTGCCGGTGGCCGCGATGGAAATCACCGCAGCCGACCCCGGAGGCACGCTGGAAGTTTCTCCTCCGGCGAGGGTGGAATTAAATATCAGGAGGCAATCACCGAGTCCGCGGTAAAGGTCTTCTACCCAAGAGACCGGCGTTTCAGCAGGCAGCGCGAGGGTGATGAGGAAGCGTTCCGGCCGCCCGCCCATGGCGGCGAAGTCCGACACGACGCGGGCCGCCGCCTTCCACCCGACCTTGCGGGCGGGAGCATCCGGGAGGAAATGGACATGGGCGACAAGTGCATCGGTTTTCAGCAAGGTGAGGGAATCCGAATGAGGGCCGGGGTCGATCACAGCGCAATCATCACCAGGGCCTTCGGCGGGATTTGGAGAACGTGGCACCAGAGAGATCAGGCGCTGGATCAGAGCGTCCTCACCAATATCGCGCAGAGTCGTCATACCGGGACCTCTACATGGAAGATGCGGGCAGCGAGTTGGGCGAGCACGGTGGCTCCATTGAAACAGAAGTGCACGGCGATGGGAGCCCAGATCGAGCCGGTTTTTTCATACACCAACACGAGCACCAGTCCGAAGATAAACAGCGGCAGCAGGGCTGTAAGACTGCCGTGGGCGGCGGCAAAAACGAGTGCCGAGCAGAAAGCCGCGGGCCAAGTGCCAGCCATTCGCTTCAGAACCGGGTAAAAATAACCACGGAACACAATTTCTTCGCAAAGTGGGGCCGCTACAACAGCGGCAACGATCATCAATCCGAGCACCAACGGATCCTTGGCCTCTTGCAACAATTTCACCGAGTCCTGCACGGTTTCCACGCCGAGGGATTCCATCCAATCGAGGTATCCGGACATCTGCAACCCACCGAACAGAATCCACATGAAAATCACGGTGAGCGGCGCAATCAGCAGCACCCAAGGCCACTCGCGCCAACGGAGCCCGAGCCAGGTGACCAGCCCCACGCGGAAGGAGATCGGAACCACAATGATCCCGGCTAGCACGAACTGGAAACCGATGTTCACCATCAATAGTCCCGGCGTCATGGTTCGGGCCGGTTCCGCCGCACCAAAGGAACTGAGGATCAGGGCGGAGAAGATCAGAAACACAAATCCGAGCCCCACGATGTCCATCGGCCGATAAAACCACGTGGGAATCCGGCCGCTACCGGGCAATGGCGGCGCTTGCTCGACATGAGCGATCACTGGCTCTCCAGTCGGATCCACAGGATCGAGTTCGACCTCGGACAACCCAGAAACGATCCGGGAATCGCGAATCGAGCGCACCCACACGGAAACAATCATCACCGCCAGCGCCAAGGCGAGCGCACCGGTGAGTGCAATTTCTGTGGGATCGTTCATAGGAGCGGAATTTCGCCGGAAAGCTGCGCCGGATGGGCGGACACGCCAATTGAAAAATTCCGGAAGGCCGGAGTGCTTCGTCCGCCAAGCGCCACTTGCAGTTTTTCGAATATAACTCATCGATCAAGATTCCGGAATGGCTGATCTACCATCAGGGTCTGGGTTGACCCCGCGAACCAGCTCTTCTATCATCCGCTTTCCTCCAACCACAAACTCCCGCTCCACCCCATCGGCATGACCCCGCCCAACTTCACCGCCCCATCATTGGAGACCATGAACGCCTTGCTTCCGGCGTTTGAGTTCAAGGCCTTGATTGCTTCCAACGACTTGAGCGTGGTTTACATGGCAAACCAGCGGTCCTTGGATCGTCAGGTGGCGATCAAGCTCCTCTCGCCTCACGTCAGCGAAAGTGCGGAGTTTCGGAAATCCTTCGAAGTGACCGCCCGCATGATGGCGCGGCTGAACCACCCCAATCTGATTGGCGTGTATGACTCGGGACTGGTGGATGGCATGTTGTATTTCGTGATGGAATTCGTCCCCGGGAAATCATTGGCCCGCTCGGCGAAAGGACAGCAGGTCGATGTCAAGCAGGCGCTCGGTCTCATCAATGGCATTGCGGCCGGTCTCACCCACGCTCACGAGCATGGCATTGTCCATGGCGACCTGAATCCCGGCAACGTCCTGCTCAACCAGAAGGCCGAACCCAAAGTCGGGAATTTCGGTTCCACCCACGGGCAACCGAGCGCCGCGCAGGGCGTCGGCTCGTCGTATTCGGCCCCGGAAACCTTGAAGCAGGGACCTTCCGTCTGCGGCGACATCTTCGCACTGGGAGCCATTTTGTATGAGTTGCTCACCGGGCATCCTCATCGTGAAGGCGCACCCGCCCCCTCCACGCTCTCGAAATGTGGCGAGGCCATTGATGCCTTGTGGAAAAAGGCAACCCACCCGGACCCGGCCAAACGATTTTCAGACGTCAAATCCTTTTCCGCGAGCCTGCCCGGTTCCCCGTCCGCGTCGCGCACGCCCAAGGCCGCCGGGATGGCACCCGCCACCAAGATCAAGCCTGCGGCCGCCCCGCCCGTTTCGGAGAAACTCGCCAAGCCTGCAAAAGGTCAAGCGACACCCGCGCGCGCCAATGCCGCCGATGACCCGGCTCCACCGCCGCCCACCATCAAGGTCGGCTTCAACTGGAAGCTCGTCCGCAATCTCATCATCATCGGTGGTCTGTTGTATGCGATCTCGCTTGCATGGGAGAACTACAAGCGCACCAAAACACAGCGTGAACGCGAACACGCGGATGCCGTCACCGAAAGCCAAGCGGCAAAAGAAAAAAAACGCCTCGAAGAACTCAAACAAGCGGAAGAACGTCGAAAAAACGCCTCCGCCGGCAACACCGGAACCACTACCCCAGCCCCCACACCAAAGCCAAGTAGCGAATCTCCCGAAGCTTCCCTCGCCCGCTTGCGCACTGACCTCTACGCCGGAGAACGCGGCGAGTTGCCAGTCGGCAGCGTATCCCAGGGCGATCATGCCTATTTCCTCGTCAAGGACGCCATGTCATGGCCGGAAGCATCCTGGTTCGCCGAAAAACATGGGGGCAGTGTCGCAATTCCCAATGCCAGCGCAGATCTTGGCTGGCTGCTGTCCAAAATGGCTTCGGAGGAAATCGGCATCTGGATCGGTGCCGCCCGCAGCGGACGCAGCGATTGGCGATTGGCCGATGGTGAGCTTTGGAAACCCAAAAAGGAACCCTCCGGCACGGGGCGATATCTCGCACTCGACAAAAACGGCCTGCTCCGCGGCGAGGGACTCAAGCGCAAACTCCCCTTTGTGCTCCAATGGCGCAATGATGGAAAAAACCCATCTCAGCTCGAAACACTGCTCGCCAAGACCAGCCAATCGCTCAAGTCCAGCTCCCCCGCCTTTCCCCCGGGGACTGTCGTCCTTCGAAACCGCCACTTCCTTTACGTCGCACGACCCGCACTTTGGGAGGACGCCCTCAAGGTCGCACAGAGCGCCGGAGCCATCCTCGCCGTGCCCTCCGACAACTACGAACTCACCGACATCGCCGAAATCACCACCGAAGCAAACGCTCCAAACGGCATCTGGCTGGGTGGTTTCCGTATGACCGGAGCTTGGCAATGGATGAGCGGAGAACCCTGGAAAACCCCCAAGTGGGCCAGCGGCGTGAAGGATGAAACGACGAACCGTCGCGTCGTGATCCGCCCCGCAACAGGACTCGACCATCTCCCGCCGACCCAATTCGCATCGGGTTTCCTTCTGGAATGGAGCAGCGATTCCAAGGGGACTCCTGCCAGCGCTCCTGAGACGTCTGCCAGTCCTTCGGGAAATGCGGAGTTCGACGCTCTCACCAATCGTGCCCGCGATCTCGTCACCACTGCGGATCGCAAACGATCCGATCAACTTGCCTCCAACGCAAAAACCTTCACCTGGGATCTCGACAACTGGCTCAAAGGGCTCCCCCGCAGCGAAAACATCACCTGGGCACCTCATGTTTCCCTGCTCAAAACCAGCGTTTCCAAAAACCGGGTCCCCTCGGCTGTCCCGCTCAGCAGCGGCATCAAACTTTCGCCCAACATGTCGAAAATCGCTCAAGACTGCGCATCCCGGCAGGAGCGCATCGACGCCGAGTTTCTGGCAGAGGCCAACCGGGTGCGGACATCCTACACCACGAAAGTCCGCGACATGTTGAGCCAAGCTCTGAAAGCTGGCAAGGGAGCCAACGCCAAAATCCTCAGCGAAGCCCTCGACCAGTCGAGCACTTCCGAGAAGTGGCTTCAGTCCTTCGGCATCGATGCAAAACCGCAAAACCCGGTACCCGGAAACACGCCCGCCGCTCCCTCATCCCGCCCTCAGACGGGTGAGGCCCCTCCAAGATCCGGCCCCTCGGATTCGCTCATCGAATGAGGCCCATGGCGCCGGGTGAGGGAAGCGCCGCATGACCCAAGATGCAGGAACTTCTATTACTGTTGGTTTCGCATGAAATCGGCGACCTGCGCGAAAAACGGATCCAGGAATCCGCGCGCAAGTGCCGGAACTTCTGTCTCGTCCATCGCCAAGGCCATCAATTGCAGCCAACGATCCCGCTCAGCCACTCCAATCCGGAATGGCATGTGCCGCATTCTCAACCGAGGATGCCCGCGCGTATCGATGTATTTTTGCGAAGCGCCCAACCGGAATAACAGGAACTCCGCCAAGCGTTCTTCCGCGCCAACCCAGTCACCGTCGGGATACATCGGCCCGATCAGATCGTCCTCACGCACCCGCAAGTAGAACGCCGCCACCATCTTGCGGATGCCATCTTCACCGCAAACCGCCATCACTTCGCTCTCGGTCATGCGCCAAAGGGACCCTCGTTTCCCGCCCCGGGGCAAGTTCATTCCAGCACGGTGCCGCTACAATTCAGCGCTTGCGGTGAAATCGCCATACCCGCCTTGACCGGGGTGGATTGCGCCCCACCTTGCGCCATGCCAAAAACCATTCTTGTGATTGGAGGAAACTCCGGAATCGGCCTTGCAACCGTGCGCCAATTGCAGGCGCAGGGCGATCAGATCATCGCCGCAGCCCGCCACCCGCAGCCACTCACCGAGCTCGGGATCGCCGTGCAGCCCTTCGATGCCCAATCCCCCACCCCGCTCGAGCTTCCACCTCACTTGGATGGCTTGGTGTATTTTCCCGGAAGCATCTCGCTCAAACCTTTCCATCGGCTCACAAGTGAGGATTTTCTCCAGGATTTCCGCATCAATTGCCTCGGTGCCGCCACCGTAATCCAAAATGCCCTGCCCGCGCTGAAAGCAGCTCCCACGGCTTCGATTGTGATGTTCTCCACCATCGCGGTCGATCAGGGCATGGGCTTCCATGCTTCGATCTCCGCCGCCAAGGGGGCAGTTGAAGGATTGACCCGCTCGCTCGCGGCGGAATTCGCCCCAAAAATCAGGGTCAACGCGATCGCCCCTTCGCTCACCGACACCCCGCTTGCAGGCAGCCTGCTGAATTCAGACATGAAACGCGAGGCCGCCGGAAAACGCCACCCGCTCCAACAAGTGGGCGACGCCGCCGATATCGCCGCGCTGGTTTGTTTCCTGCTATCCGATGCATCCAAGTTCATGACAGGACAAATCCTGCGCCCTGATGGCGGGCTCTCTTCGGTCCGCACTTTCTAACGGGTTATGGATGTCACTCTCATCTATCCGCACCAATTGTTCGATTGCCACCCGGCCATTGCCAAGGGTCGGCCTATCTATCTGATAGAAGAACCGTTGTTCTTCGGAACCGATGTCCGCTGGCCTGCGATGATGCATCGGCAGAAGTTGATGCTTCACCGCGCATCGATGAAGGCCAGTGCCGTCGATTGGACCGCATCCGGCCATCAGGTGAGTTATGTGGAATTTTCAGAAACCCTCAAGCTGCCGCCATCCATCCGGCAAATTCACATCGCCGACCCAGTTGATGACATCCTTGAGAAACGCATCCGTCGCCTCACTTCATCCATAGGTGCGGAACTCATCATCCACGAATCGCCGAATTTCATCACGCCACTCCCGTTTCTCGAAACCCACATCGGTTCGAAAAAGAAACCGTTCATGGCGAAGTTCTACGAGGTCCAGCGGAGACGCATGAACCTGCTTGTCGAGAATGATGGCTCTCCCGTCGGTGGCAAATGGTCGTTCGATACCGAAAACCGCGCCAAACTCCCGAAAAAGTATGTTCCTCCCAGGGAACCCATTTGCCCGGCCAATGACTTCACCCGGGAGGCGGCGGCCTATGTGGAAAAACACTTCCCCAACAATCCGGGCTCGACCCGGCATTTCCGCTGGCCCGTCACCCGCCGGGACGCTGAAACATGGCTGGACCGCTTCATTGATGAACGCATGGAACACTTTGGCATCTATGAAGATGCCATCTCAACCAGTCATGCCTACCTCCACCACTCGGCCATCACTCCGGCCCTGAACATCGGACTGCTGGACCCTCAAGACGTGATCGCCCGGGTCATGGCAAAGGCCGGAACACTGCCGATGAATTCGCTGGAAGGGTTCATCCGCCAAATCATCGGCTGGCGCGAATTCATGCGCGGCATCTATCATTTCCGCAGCCGCGAAATCCGCAGCCGGAATTTCTGGAACTTCGACCGACCGCTCCCCGCCTCCTTCTACGACGGCACCACTGGCATTCCGCCCGTCGACCGGGTCATCCGCCAACTGCTCACCGATGGTTACTGCCATCACATCGAACGCTTGATGGTGTTGGGCAATTTCATGCTGCTCTGCCGTTTCCGACCCGATGATGTGTATCGCTGGTTCATGGAAATGTTCGTGGATTCCTATGATTGGGTGATGGTTCCCAACGTCTATGGCATGTCGCAATTCGCCGATGGCGGCACCTTCACCACCAAACCGTATCTTTCCGGATCCAATTATATCCTGAAAATGTCAGATGAACCCAAGGGCCCCTGGTGCGAGGTGTGGGACGGCTTGTTCTGGACCTTCATCGGCGATCACGCGGAATTCTTCCTGCGGAACCCACGGCTTTCGATGATGGTGCGAACCTGGGAAAAGATGCCGGAAAGCAAGAAAAACGCCCATCGGGAAGCAACGGCGGGGTTTCATCTTTGACGCAACACGATCGCCAATGCCCGAGATGTGCAAGGTTTTGCATGATCCGTGCAAGCCCTAACAAGTGACAGCACGCCCGGGTCACGCCATTTTGCTCACTCCGAAATGTTTGCAACCCGGGTCCTTGCGTCCTGAAGAGTCACCGACTTTGATTCCAAAGTCCTGCCGAATAAAAACCCAAACTTCCTCTGTATAAGACATCCGTGGCAATTCATGGCATGAAGCACTCCATCGCATTTCTCTGTTCTTGTTGGCTGGCCTTGCAAGCGGCGTTCGGCGCAGAAGAATTGCTCATCTATCCGGCAGTGCCCGGTCTGCCAGCATCGGAGACCTACCAAATAAGAATCCGCAAGGCTGGTGATGGCGCAGGGTGGCAGGATGCGTTTGCCTGGCAAACCAAGTCCGGGGCGCCAGCAAACACCAAGGATGCCTATTTCAGTCACCTCGATGGATGGACCCACACCTATGTCAATTTCGAAACTTCGGCTGCCGTGGAAGTCGAGATCGCCCGCACGGATGGCAGGCCGATCCTCCGCGCCGCCGCGCACCCCCGGCGCAAGGCATCCGCCTGTAAAATCGAAGAAGGAAGGATCCTCGTCCGACTCGATCAACCTTGCCTCGTGGCAGTGGATGTGGACGGACAGATGGATGATCAGGATACGGGCAAAGGTTACAAAGGACCTCCAGTCCACACCATTTCCATCTTCGCCAATCCGCCGTTGAAAGACAAACCGCTCCCTGGAAGCCCAGGAGTTCATGCCGTAAAACCGGGTGAGACAGCTCCGCAGGACGGAACATGGAACACCCTCATTTTTTTACCCGGCATCCACGACATCGGTCCTGCGTTTCCAGTTCATGCTCACTGCAGTTATTATATCCCGGGAGACGCATTGGTTTACGGAACCTTTTCCAATGCGTCATGGAACAACGGTCATCACATCCGCATCTTCGGCCATGGCACCCTGTCCGGGGCCCGGCTCAGAAATCCCAAGCATATCCAGCCATCCGTTGCAGAAAAGGATTGGGGCCGCTATCGGCCGATTGATGTGATGGGAGCCGTCGATACGCAGGTTGAAGGGATCACGATTGCGGACTCCGCCTATCATTCGCTGATGTTAGTCCATCCTTACAAACCAGGCCATCCCAATACAGTCAAATGGACCAAAATCCTCACCTGGCGAGCGAATGGCGATGGCATCAATCCTTTCGGAAACACCCTCGTGGAAGATTGTTTTCTCCGCACTCAGGATGATTCACTTTATGCAAGCGGCTTGGGCATTCGCAGATGCGTCTTGTGGAACGATGCAAATGGCTCATCCTTCGTGCTCAGCAGTCTGCCGCAACTCAACGAGCGCCAATTGATCATTGAGGATTGCGATGTGATTTATTCCCGCGCGATGTGGCACCATTGGAATGGTGGACGCGTCTTCAACATGCGGGGCGAAGGTGGCGGAAGTGCTGGCAAAGGTGTCATCTTCCGCAACATCCATATCGAGGATCCCCGCCCGACTTTGCAGCAGTTTTTCATCTGCATGGCCACGCACCCGCCTTATTCAAGCGATCGGCAGGATCGCGAGGCTGGCGACCTTGCGGGAGTCCGTTTCCAGAATGTTTCGATCGCTGCACCCAGTGTCCTCGGGGAACCTCAAATCCTGTGGGGGCACGCTGAAGCCCGGATTCGCGGCCTGATTTTCGAAAACCTCACGCTCGGTGGCAAACCCATGCTCAACTCGACATTCTTTCATACAAACGAATTTGTCAGTGACTTGAAATTCACTCCCAAGACCGAGTCCAATTCAAAGAAACAAAACCCATAACTCCTTCATCCATCTTATCATGAATCATCAAATATCACTGATCATTTCCCTCCTGCTCACCCCGCTGGCATCAGCCTTCGCCGCCGATCTCAAACTCGCAGGAGTCTTCACTGACCACACCGTGCTCCAACGAGACAAACCAGCACCCGTCTGGGGCTGGTCGAATCCGGGAGAGACCATCACGTTGCGCTTTGGAGACCAGCAAAAAACCGGGAAAGCCGATGCAACCGGCAAATGGATAATCCGCCTCGATTCCATGCCCGCATCTAACGAAGGCAAGGTGTTGAGCGTGGAGTCATCTGTCGCCGGTCAGAAGGCAGAGATTCAAGACGTGCTCGTCGGCGATGTCTGGCTTTGCTCCGGTCAATCCAACATGCACTTCCAGTTGAAATCCGCCAGCAAGGCCAAAGAGGAAATTGCTGCCGCCAATCACCCGAAGCTGAGGTTTTTCACCGTAAATCATCAGTTCGCCCAAGCCCCCTGCATCGATGCGACGGGAGAATGGAAAATCATTTCACCTGCGACGGCAGCCGATTGCTCAGCCGTTGCCTACTTTTTCGGAGTCGCTCTCCAACAGAAAATCGATGTTCCCATGGGCCTGCTGATCAGTTCCGTGGGCGGCACCCGGATCGAGTGCTGGATGCGGGAGGCAACTCTCGCCGCCACCGGCGAATCGCAGTCACTCATCAAGCAGTGGCAGAACGTATCACCTGCGGAGTTCAAGAAAATCGGCTCCATCTATCAGGAGTTCCAGCGCCAACGTGATCAAGTGCATCCACAGGCGGTCAAAGCGGCCAAGGCACAAGGCGAGCCAGCACCACCCGCACCTGTTGCCCCAAAACGTCGTTGTCATGATTGTCCTAGCGGGCTGCACAACGGCATGATCGCCCCACTGGAACCCTTCGCCCTCCGCGGTGCGATCTGGTATCAGGGCGAATCAAACGCTGGCCAACCGCTCCCCTACGAAAAACTGCTCCCAGCCATGATCTCCGACTGGCGCAATGTCTGGGGCCCTGAACTGTCATTCCTGTTCGTGCAACTTGCTCCGCATCGCAACATTCACCCTGCTTTTCGCGAAAGCCAGCAACGGATATGGCAAAGAACGCCGCACACCGCGATGGTGGTCACGACCGATGTGGGCGATGCGCAAAACATTCATCCTACCCGCAAGCAACCGGTGGGCGAGCGACTTGCACTGGCCGCCCGCGCAATTTGCTACGGGGAAGATATCATTTACTCCGGTCCTGTCTTCAAATCGATGAGCATCAAGGATAGCCGCGCGGTGATCTCCTTCGATCATGCGGCAAACGGCCTCACTGCGACCGATGGCGATCTCAAAGGGTTCACGCTGGCCGGAGCAGATGGAAAATTCCTCCCCGCCAAGGCGGTCATCGATGGCACTACCGTGATTCTCCAATCCGACAAAATCCCCCACCCTGTAGCCGCACGTTATGGTTGGGCGATGGTTCCGGAAGTGAACTTGTGCAACAGCGAAGGACTCCCTGCCACTCCATTCCGCACGGATTCCGCAGCAGACGGGAAGAAGCCCGCTGGCAAATCCGGAAAACCCTGATCGGATTGCATCCCTGCCGATAACTCCCTTCTGGATATCCATCAATCGGTAACTGGATTCATATAGACCATGAACATGACACGCCGCCAACTGCTGGCACTTGCCGGAGTTTATGCATCCATGGCATCCGTCACGACAGCCGCCAGAACTTCCGGGATGTCGGCCAAGAAGGGGCTCTGCTTGTCTGCCAAAAAGAGATCCCCCCAAAAGGTCGCCCGTTTTCTGGAAACAATCGGTGCCCGCTGGATCTACAACTGGAATGTCGAACCACCGGAAATCCTACCCGTCGATGTGGACTTCATCCCGATGATCTATCGAGGAGGAGAGGGAACCATCCGCGACCTTGCAAAATTGGAATCCAAGCCCCCACTCCAACAATATGCGGCGCTTCTCGGTTTCAACGAACCGGATGCCAAAAGCCAGGGCAACACTTCCGTCGAAGATGCCCTCGACTCATGGCCCAAGCTCGAAGCCACCGGCCTGCGCCTCGGCAGCCCGGCCTGCGTGCACCCCGACAACGATTGGATGAAGGCCTTCATGAAAGGGGTCGATCAACGAGGCCTGCGGGTGGATTTCATCTGTGTCCATTCCTACGGCGGTCCCGGCGCGGATTCGCTCGTCAGGCGACTTGAAAAAGTCCACTCCCTCTACAAACGCCCCATCTGGATCACCGAGTTCGCCGTGGCGGATTGGGAGGCTAAATCGGCGACCCAAAACCGACACAAACCGGAAAAGATTGCAGATTTCGTCTCCCAAGTGATCCCCCGACTCGAAGCCATGGACATCGTCGAACGTTATGCATGGTTCCACGGCGGCGTCAGCGGCACCGCCCTCGCTACTTCCAAGTTATTCAATCCCGATGGTTCCCCTACCCTTGTCGGCGAGGCCTATCGCGATGCGTTACCCTGAAATGGAATCCAACGATTCCCCGCATAATCACGCCAGGATTTGGCGGACGGCCAGGAGGACGGCGAGGATGAGGACGGCGAGGACGGCGATGCCGGCGATGCGATCCGTCACGGTGCTGCGGGGGCGCAGTGGCGAGGTGGATTTGGGAAAGACGATGGCAGCATAGAGCATGCCCGCCAGCAAGCCTCCGACGTGGGCGGCGTTGTCGATGAAACGATAACCGATCAGGCCGATCAGGCCGGTGAGAAGCACTCCAGCCAGCAATCGGCGGCGGGCACGGCGGGGAACAAGGGTGCCATGGAGTGACTCGAACACCAACAGGAAGCCCAGCCAACCCATCAAACCGCCCGAGGCACCCACCGAGGATGCCGCCACAAAGCGTGCTGAGGCCTCACCTCCGATGCAACTGGCGAAGAGAAACACCATGGGTACATGCGGCCAACGGGCAAAAACCTCCACCCGCTTTCCCAGATAGAGCAGTGCCGCCGCGTTCATGAGGAAATGAATGAGATTTCCATGCATGAAAGGGGCCGTGAACAAGCGCCACCATTCCCCCTGAAAATAAGCCCCCTTCACCAAACCGGCAGCGGCGACCGAATCTCCCGGCATCAACTGGGCGAGCCCGACCAAGCCGACCAGACCGAGAATGAAGCGGGTCACGGGTGACTTCTGCCAATCCAGCCAGGTTTCAAACCGCAGAGTCGGCACCACATCGGCAATGTCCGAATCCGTCCAGCGAGAGCATTCGTGGAGCCGTTTGCGCGATTGATACCAAGGAATGAAAGCAAAAATGAGAAACATGAGCAGCGCAATGCCCACAGACATGGAGCTGATCAGCCCACGGATGGCAAACAGGGCTCGCTCCGCAGATGTGGCGATCTGAGGAGCGTATGCGAAGCCTTGATAGAGGCGGTACACGACAAGTCCAGCGAGCAGCCAGCCAAACCATCGGAGCTTGTCGTGCGCATCGTGCAAATCATCTGCCGCCCGGCGTTTGCGGGCAGCGAGAATGGCATCCCCCGCCCCATCGAGTTCCTCTGGCAAAATCATGTGTGCCTTACCCGGAAGCCAGACGAGAGAAACCCCGGCATCGCGATCCTCACGAATGGCCCTGATAAGCGAGTCGTGAGAATCCACAGGGTAGGTCTTGCCCTTCATGTCCACCCAACCCCAGCCCTGAGGGGCCTGAGGAAAAGCATCGTCTCGAGCCCAGACCGGAAGTGTGTCGGGCTCAGAATCCTGGGTGGTAGTCACCCTGAAAAAGCGTCACGGTTGACCTGATTTTTCTTCCGAAGTTCCGGAAGCATCCACCGGAGCAGCTGGTTCGGCCGCTGGAGCGGGCGCAGCTGCGTCAGCGGGTGGAGCAGGATCCGTCGCAGGCGTCGCAGGTTCGGTGACTGGAGCGGGCTCAGCTTGAGGGGTGGCAGGGGCAGAGTCAGGAGCAGGGGCAGTGTTCGCATCGGGCGCGGCGGCTGGAGCCGTCGCTGGCGCATCGGCTGGAGCCTTGTCTTCCAAAGGAAGCTCTTCACTGAGCGACTTGGGCTTCACCTCTTCGGCAGGTTTCTCTTCCTTGGCGGCTTCGGCGGTAGCTTCCACCTTGGGAGCCACCAGACTGGTGTTCTTGTTCTGATGGCCGATCAACACCGCAAGGGCGAGACTCAGCAGGAAAAACAACGATCCAAGATAGACCGTGCCTTTCTGAAGAACATTGGTGGTGCGTGCACCGAACACCTGATCCGTCACACCGGCACCAAACGCGGCTCCCAAACCCTCTTGCTTGGGGCGCTGCATGAGGATGATCACCGTCATCAGAAAACAAACGAGGACGAACACCACCAAAAGGAGGTTGATGCTGATGGAGAGCCAGTCAATTGCAGCTAAATTCATGGGCGCGGGACTATGGGGGCTCATTCCGACCTTGTAAAGCGGGTACTTGGCAGGAAATTCCGCCCGATTTCATCCAATTTCCCAGAAAAAAGACCGGGCGGAACGAGTCCGCCCGGCCTGATCACGGGGTCATTTCTGCTGATTGATAGCCCTTCAAGGCCGTCAGAGGTCACCCTCCTTGATATCGATCGCCGAGTATTCGCCGTCTTTCCGGCGGTAAACGATGGTCAGGCAACCGCGCCGTGCGCTCTTGTAGAGCACGAATGGGCGGTCCGAGAGTTCAAGCTGCATGATGGCATCTTCCTTGTACATCGTCCGGATCGCGTATTTGTCCGGATGGATGATGTAGGGAATCGGATCCACCTCGGATTCCTCCGGGTGGTCGAGCACGTCTTCGTTGAAAAAGCGCTCTTCCAGGTGCCGGATCGACTCATTGCGATGCGGCCGGTTTTTCTTCATCAGCCTTGTCTTGTGCTTGCGCATACGACGGGCGATTTTTTCGATGGTCTCGTCGAGTGCGGCATACATGTCCTTTCCCTCGGTGTGGGCTTCGATCGTGATATGGTTGGCACAGAAAAGAATGATTTCCGCGATATGCCGGTTTTTCTGAACATCGAGAATGGCCTTGGCTTCGATGATCCGCGGGTAATCGAGATGCAATCCCTCGATTTTCTTGTGGGCGTGATCGCGGAGTGCATCAGTCACTTGCTCGTGCCGGACGGTGACAGTGATCGGCAGATTGACGTTGGCGGTTTGCATGGTTTTATCGTTTGGTTGGTTTGATGGACGACAGTTTTATCTGCCCTATCCGTCTTCCACTCTGAACGAGAAATCCGTCGAACGCCACGCTCTTCTTCAAAAAAATCACGCAGTTCTTGCCCTGAGATCGTTCCGCCACGAGCGGTGATGCGGAGACGGGAAAAATCCGCTCACACCTCGAAATTCATGCCACTTGACAAGCCGGCTCACTTGGGCCGGGTGAGTTCCTCAAATGTCGGAATCTCCCCGGTATCAACCGGTTTCACCCGGGTTGCCGCCGCCTCATAGAGTTCGCGAAAATCATCTGTCGGTTGGGCGGCACTGCCCCCCACTTTGAGGGTCACCCAACGGAATCCTTCGTTGGTGGGGCCAAACATTGAATCGAGCCGCTTGTTCTTCGAGGCACTGATCATTCCTTCCGCCACGCCAAGCTCAAGGGAACCAACCAAGCGGCGATTTTCCGCCATTGTAACCGCACCGCGCAAGGCCATGCGGTCTTTGTTGGAGAATGAAAGGTCGGCGAGCGAAACCACACCATCAGAGCGCCGGAGAGTACCGCTGACATCACTTTCGAACAGGGGCTTTTCGAACCACTTGTCATCGAGCGTCTGAGCGAGCATCAAAAGGAAGGGGAAACTGTGCAGTTCAAAGGACGAGGTAAGAGAACCTCGGAAAGAAATCACCAACGAGGCATCCGGGTTCTCGCCTGGGGAGAATGAAAGATAATTGGATTTCGTGGATTCCACCGTATCCACGCGGCCGGAGAACAAGTGGCCGAGTTCCGCGCCGACCAAACCGGATAAGAGGTAGGATTCAAGATGCACGCCAAGTGTCGAGGCCCGATCCGGCTCGTACGGTGTGATGGTGCCGCTGATTTCGAACAAGCCACGCGCATCGGTTTCGTGAAGCAGGCGCATTCCCACCACATCCACGTGTGAATCACGAAACTCGATGTGGGAGCGATCCATCCGGATCTTCGGCCAACCTACGATACTGATCTCACCGCGGTTAAGGAGAAGTTGGGCCCGTCCGTTTGAGTTGAAGGGGTGGAAGGATGCCTCCGAATTCTTCATTGAGATGAAAGGCGCAGATGAATCGCCAATTGCCGCATTGAACTTGGGAACCGCATAGCGCTTGAACCGGATCGAGGACGACGTTTCCGCGATGGCAGCCTCACTCCGTGGCTTGCCTGACTGGGGAATGCGGACGGTGAGCGTGGCTTCGGACCCGACCACTTCCTCTCCATTCATCGATTTCCCCAAAAAACTGGAGGGAAACACCTCCGCCCGAATCCCGCGAAGTGTGAGGTCGCGCAGGGCATTCCCATCCGGCCACTTGAGAATCAATTGATTTGCATTCGCGCTGGTAGGATTCATGCGAAACTGCTGCAAATCCACGGATGCTCCGCTATTGGCAGTGATTTTTTTTGTCAGTGCCTCACGGAATCCCGCGCTGTTGGCGTAAACGATTGCCACTCCAGCGGCAAAAATACCCAGCAACAACAAGATCAACCCACCTGACACCTGGATCATCCGGGCCCGGCGATTGTTCTTCAATTCCTCTTTGTGGGGCTGGTGGGAACGGCGCTTGCGCTTGCGAACCCGGATCGCCTGACTGCCATCGGGGCGGGTCACCAATTCGCCGTCCTGGGCCGAACTCTCGGTCGGACGGCTTTTGAGGCGATCCATCATCTCATCGATGGAGTATTTTTCCGGCTCGCTGGGGGCGGACATGTCAGGACTGCGGGGAAATTCAGGAAACTTGGAGAACCCAAGGGGCGAGATCTTCAAGTGAAGGATCGTACAGTGGCAACACCAATTCGGGGGTAAAATCAGAAATCAACGATCACGATAGGGGCGACCGGTGGGATCCAACAATTCCACGTGAACAAGGAAAATAATGGCGGTCGACACAGGCTTGGAGGCGGAAGATTTGAACAATCGCCCGACGACTGGCAGATTTCCAAAGACCGGGACGCTGTCATCCACAGACTGGATGCTGTTGGCCATCAAACCACCAATCACGATTGTGGACCCATCTGCGACTGTGAGTTGGGTGGCCGCCTTCTGAGAGCTGAAAACCGGCATTAAAATCGTATTGGGCGTCAACTCCGTAGTGACCGTGCCCAGCAGACCGCCTGATGAGCTGTTGATGGGACTGCCGTAATTGACGAAGCCATCGAAGTCGGTGAAGGACGGATTGAGAGTGATGTCGATGTATTGCTTATTGGCATCCGCCACTGGCAGCACTTCAAGAATGATACCCACATCTTTCTTCTCGAAAGCAGTGGGCGTGGAGGGAGTCACAGGACTGGCACCGCCAGCGCCAACGGAATTCGGAAGTTCCGGGGGCTCGTATTCGGAAGGATAAATGAACTCACGGCTGATCGAAACCGTCGATGCCTGACCACTGCGTGTGACAGTGGACGGCTGGGCCATCATATCCACACCCGAGCTTTGGTTCATGCCCCTCATCACGGTCTGGAATTGGCCATCCGTGAAGAGTCCGGTCACACTCATGATACCGGGCGCGGCGAAATTTTCCTGGGAACCGCGGGTTTGATTCTGGATCAAGCCGTCGATGCTGTTGGAGTTGGTCGCGCTGTTTCCAGAGCGGAGGCCGTTGGTCATCACCCCATTGACAACCTGAGCCGTCGGATCCGAAGGAACGCCCGGCACCGGAACACCATTGATCGGGCTCACGAAATCCGTTCCGGAGCGACCCGGTGTGTTGCCCACTGTCCCGCCAGCGGCGAACACATCATCTCCACCGTTGAGAGCGAATGGGCTCACGAGCCAGTCATAGCCCAACTCTTCAAGGTGGGTCTGCTGGGTTTTGATCATGGTCACTCTCACCGAAACCATCACCGGTTCAGTGCGGGCCATGGTTTCCACCAACTGGGAGATCACATCCTGATTGCTAGCGGTATTGACGATGCGCAGCGTGTTGGTGCTGGCATTGTAGGAGGCGCTTGCCCCTTCGGGAAACGAGATTCCCTGTTGGGAAAGAGCCTCTTGGGCACTCAAACGCTTGGTAAGCAGTCCTTCTTTTTTCTCGCTGGATCCAAAAGGATCATCGTTGGCGTCACTCGAACCACCGCCAGAGCCGCTGCTGATCGAGGTAAGGAAGTCAGGGGGGACCCGATAGGTCCGCGTTACCAGCTCTTCACTGGCGAAGCCGGCAGGGGTGATGATCACTGCAAAATCATCGGTGGTAAACGATGTCCTCGTGATGTCCGTAACGTATTTCAACGCTTTGGAAAGCGGCACGTTCGCAACCCGGAGGTTGAACTTCTGTTCGCGGATCGCTTTGGCGGACTCGGAGTCCGGCGCCCCGATATTCACGGCGAAGTTCACACCACGCCGGGTAGGATCAGACTCCAAAGTATCGTTTTCCGCAGCCCGCAAGCGCAGAAAATCAAGCGCTTCCTCCAAGGTTGCCTGATCCAAGGCGATCTGGGGAATCATGATGCGGTCCAGTTTGGCCGCGATGGAAACCTCGTCCCCACCCATCAGTTGCAAGCCGGGATCATCGGGACCCACACCAAGATCGGGTGCACTGATCGCCGTTTCCCAAGCAGCATCCACCTGGCTGAGCATTTCCGCACGGGTATGGTCGTAAGCGGCTTTCTGGTAATCGCTGCGGGCGGCAGCAGCCCGCTCCATGCCGCGTCTGGCGGCGGCATTGGTGGGATCGATGCCCAAGACATCGCCATAAAGTTTGGCGGACTCATCCAGTTTCCCGAGGTTGAAGGCCCCTTCGGCCGTGTAGAGAAGGCGTCTTACCTCGTCCACATCCGAAGCGTGCTCTGCCGTGATGGCTGGGTTGGTGCGGATGGGATCGTCGAGTTCGGCGCGAAAATTGAGTGCACCCGGGTGGTTTGGAGCCACGCCATCGGCGAGCACCCGGTCCACCAGTGCCTTGGCGGCGGCGACATCCCCTTTTCGGGACAAATACCGCCCCTGCTCGACCGCGGCTTGGGCGTAACGATCAGTCGCCGCGGCACGAAGTTCGGCGGAAACCGGGGCATCCGGGAGCAAGTCCCGAGCACCGGCAAAGGCCTCCACCGCATCGGCGTAACGGCCCGCAAGATAGGCTTCATCGCCCTTCAGGAGGAGTTCTTGCGCCTCATCGACATTGGCGGCGCGGCGGGAAAGCTCCTTTTGCGAAAGGCCGTGGCCGCTGCCACCGGCACCAATTGGCTCGCCGGCGTTCAAAGTGGCCACCAAACATGCTGCAACCATGAGTGCAGCTCTGCCGTGGTCGGGGAATGTGGGTTTTAGGATCTCCATGCCAATGCTTGGGAGGACCTATAGTGAGCCCGGGGCGCGAGGGTAAGCGCAAAATCCGGAAAAATCACTTTTTTGCCAACCACGGGAACTCGAGCTGAATTTCGAGCCGGCGGTGGATCACCTGCCTCTGCCGGAACCGCCGGGGAAACCGCTCTTCAAGTAAGGGCAAAATGAAATCGTAAATGGGCTTAATGATGTTCACGCGTTGAGTGTTCTCATGAACTCAGCCCCTCGTCAAGCCCTTCGTTTTGCAAAAACCGTCCTGCCACCTCGACATCGATCGCAATCTGCGCCCGAAGCGCCTCCAACGAAGGAAAACGACTTTCGGCCCTGAGGTGTTTTTCAAACCAAACCTCAATGTTGCGGCCATAAAGGTCTCCGTCGAATGCCAACAAATGCACCTCCAACAGACGCTTCACGCCCCCAACGGTCGGGCGCGAACCGATGTTGGCCACCCCGTGAAGCGGTGCCCCGCCCGTGATGGCGACCCGCACCGCCCAGACGCCGCCGGGAGGGAGCTGAATTTCATCGGTGGCAAGATTGGCTGTCGGAAATCCGATGGTCCGGCCGATTTGATCCCCACGCTGCACAACTCCGCAGATCGAATAGGGTCGTCCGAGCATCTGCCCGGCTTCGGCAAGGTTTCCGTCGTGAATTGCCTGCCGGATGCGGGTGCTGCTGATGCGATCCCCCCCGAACATGACGGGGGGCACCGCCTCCAATTGGAATCCCTTGCTGGTGGCCTGGTGTTTCAAGAATCCAACATCGCCGCTCCGGTTGTGGCCAAATCGCCAATCTTCACCCACGGCGAGCGTCCGGATCGGCGCGGCGGACGTCAGCTGATCGATGAATTGCGACGCTTCCTTGCGGGCAAACTCTGCATCGAATCGAAGAGGAATGAACAAGGAGACTCCGAGTCTGCCGACGATGGCCGCTTTGTGATCTAAAGATGCCAACAGGGAGGCAGGAGCTTTGTTGGGAGCGATGACCCGGATGGGATGCGGATCAAAAGTCAGCAGTCCCGCCAAGCCGCCTTCCTTTTCAGCAGCCTGCACCGCCCGTGCAATCACGGCCTGGTGACCGATGTGGACACCGTCGAAAACCCCGAGAGCCAGATGCAGCGTCTCGCCAAGGGCGGCGAGTTTTTCGAGAGTCTTGCAAGTCAACACACCGGGTCGGTAACAAGCCCGAGCCCGGACATCAAGCGCCTAGCCACCCTGCGAGAGGTTTGGAATGGGAAAAATCATTGGCAAAACGATCATTTTCCGCCCAAGGATTGGCATGTCCATGTTTTTCCGCACCCTCCTGGCGAGCCTTTGGCTCGTTTCAGTGGCGTCTGCCAATCCGGTCATCACCGAAGTGATGGCAGACAATACTTCGACCCTGTCCGACGGGGATGGCGCGTTTTCGGATTGGTTGGAAATCCACAATCCCACGGCATCGCCCATTGCCCTGGCCGGCTGGTATCTCACGGACAAGCCCGGGAATTTGACCCAGTGGCAGTTTCCAGCCGTCACGATGGCGCCTGGAGATTTTTTGATCGTCTGGGCATCCGGCAAAAACCGCCGGATACCGGGCAACCCTCTCCACACGAATTTCTCGCTTTCCAAGGACGGTGAGTATCTCGCGCTTGTAAAACCGGATGGCAGCACCATCGAACAAGTCTTCAGCCCGAAGTTTCCCGCCCAGCTTCCCAACGAATCTTATGGGGCACGCTTCACCTCCACACGCCACCTCATCACCGGTTCTAATGGTCGATATCTCGTTCCCACATCAAATCCTGACACCACTTGGAATCAGCGGGTATTCAATGATAACGCATGGCCCAGCGGCAAGAGCGGCTACGGGTTCGGTCTAACCATTCCCGGCATCAGCGTGCGGCAGATTTCCAAAAACACCTCCCAAGGATCCCTCGGAGGTCTGGAGGAGGCAATCACACTCATTGGACTGCCCACAAGTGACTCCAGAATCCTGTCCTCGACCTCGAAGCTCATGCCAACCCTGAATCTGTTAGGTGATGGAGCGGAGGGAAATTATGAGTTGAACAGTATCCCTCCCGGCAATGGTGGGGACGACTATTTAATTGTCGCCACCGGATTGATCACCATCCCCACGACAGGAGTTTATACATTCGGCATCAACTCGGACGATGGCAGCCGCCTCAAGATCGGATCCACGGTCGTGATCTACGACGATACCTATCACGGACCGGAAAACCGCTTCGGATCCATTTCCCTCACGGCGGGGCAACATGCTTTCGAGGTTATCATGTTCGAAGGCGGCGGTGGAGACAGCGTGGAGTTTTTCGCAGCGTCGGGAACTCGCAGCACCTTTGATCCTGTCGCATTCCGTCTGGTGGGGGACACGGCGAACGGCGGTTTGGCGGCACGAACACCGCTCTCAGGCACCGGTGCCGAGGTGGGAACGGACCTTTCAACCGCCATGATCAACCGCACATCGGCGTTTTTCCGCATACCTCTCGCCGCGGCGGTTCCCAACACCGCAACCAGTCTCACGCTGTTGATGCGCTACAACGATGGTTTCAGTGCCTGGCTCAATGGGACCTCGATCGCCTCGGCGAATTCGCCTGCGACTCCGGTTTGGAATTCCGCCGCCACCTCGAGCCGGACGAATGAACAGTCGCTTGCGAGAGTGCCATTCAATGTGACCAACCAGATGGACAATCTTCGCAACGGAACGCACATCCTTGCCATCCAAGGCATGAGAAGCTCCACCGCGGACAGCACATTTCTGGTGCTTCCCGAGCTCATTTCTGGATCGATCAACGCGGCGGTTCCACCTGCTTATTATGCCGATGGCCTCGCGACACCTGGATGGATCAATGGAAGCCCCAGCAGCCTCGGAAACGTGGAAGACACCCAGTTCAGCATCAACCGGGGATTCCATACCGCCCCATTTGCGCTGAACATCACCTCTGCCACTCCCGGAGCGATCATCCGCTTCACGATCGACGGCTCCACACCCTCGCCTGAGAATGGGAATACTTATACGAATCCCTTGGCGATCTCCAGCACGACCGTCGTCAGGGCCATGGCCTACATCCCGGGTTGGAAGGCCACCGATGTGGATACGCATACTTATATTTTCCCTGATAGCGTCATTCGCCAATCGGCCGACGGCTCCCCGCCCCCAAACTGGCCTGCCTCAAGCGGCACGGCCCAAGTCCTTGATTTCGGCATGGACCCGGAAATTGTGAATCATCCGGATGCAAACATCGGCGGTCCCGCTGCCGTCAAATCCGCATTGCAGGCCATCCCCTCGCTTTCGATTACCACTGATTTATCGAACTTGTTTGATATCGGAGGCAGTCGGGGAATTTATTCCAATCCCTATGAACGTGGATTCGCTTGGGAACGCCCTGCCTCCGTTGAATGGATGCACCCGCCGGATGCCGCCAATCCCAATGGAACCGACGAATTCCAAATCAATGCGGGGCTGCGACTCCGCGGTGGGTATTCCAGATCCACCGACAATCCCAAACATTCGTTCCGTCTGTATTTCCGGCAGGAGTATGGTGATACCAAGTTGCGTTATCCCTTGTTCGGTAGAGATGCGGCCAGCGAGTTCGACCAGATCGATCTCCGCACCGCTCAAAATTATTCCTGGTCCTTCGGAGGCGATGACCGCAACACCTTCCTGCGTGAAGAATCGTGCAGACAGGCACAACTCGACATGGGACATCCCGGGTCCCACGTCAGGTATCTTCACCTCTATCTCAATGGCCAGTATTGGGGGCTTTACAACTTCGACGAGCGGACGGAAGCTTCCTTCGCGGAAACCTATCTCGGGGGCAACAAGGAGGATTATGATGTCATCAAGAGCGAACAGGAATCCGACTACTCCACCGGAGCAACCGATGGCAACCTCGCCGCCTGGCAGGACTTGTGGAGCCAGGCAGGCGCCCATGCCGCCAATCCAAACAACCAAGCCTATTTCCGCATGATGGGACTCGCTCCCGATGGCGTCACACCCAACAGTTTTCCAGTCCTGCTGGATCCGGACAATCTCATCGACTATCTGCTGCTCACTTTCTGGTCTGGAAATCTCGATGGTTGCGTGTCGGCATTTCTTGGAAACGAACGGGCGAACAACTGGTTTGGCAGCCGCCGCCGCGTGAACAACCCGCGCGAAGGATTCAAATTCTTCGTTCACGACTTCGAGCACTCCCTATTCAATGTGAATGAGGATCGCACCGGGCCTTTCAACAGCCAGAGCGAACCCCTTTTCAACTATTTCAATCCGCTCTATCTTCACAACAATCTTGTCGGCAATGCGGAATATCGGATGCGTTGGGCAGATCGCATTCACCGCCATCTTTTCAATCAGGGAGCGCTCACCCCGACCGCGTGGCAGAATCGTGTGAACCGCTTCGCCACCATCGTGGACTCCGCCATCGCCGCCGAAAGCGCGCGTTGGGGGGACGCCTCAGGATGGGCCCTGCGTACGAAAGCCGATTGGATTTCGGCACAAAACCAACTCATCTCCCACTTCGAACCCCGCCATGAGATTGTTCTCGCCCAGTTGCGCGCGGACAACCTCTACCCATCCATTGATGCCCCGGTGATGAGCCCCGCAGGTGGCTATCAACCCGACGGAGTGGAAATCGCTGTAGCGGGACCACCGGGAGCGTCTTTGTATTATATGGCTGATGGAACTGACCCTCGCGCCGTTGGCGGCGCGTTGCGCCCCGGAGCCCTGAGTTATGTCTCTTTCACGACTGGGGAACCCCTAGTTTTGGCCTCCAGTTCCGGTTGGAGGTATTTGGGAAATGGAACCGATCCCGGTTCTTCCTGGAAGGATTTGGGATATCAAGACACTGCTTGGCCTTCAGGCACCTCCGAGATGGGCTATGGGGATGGCGACGAGAATACAGTCATTCCCATCGTCGATGCCAACCCGTTCAAATTTGGCACCCAGAAGGTGCCGACCACCTATTTCCGCAGGAAATTCCAGGTCGCCTCATTGAGCGAGGTGACGGGATTGTCGGTCGCCGTGGAATTTGACGATGCGTTCGCCGTCTATCTGAATGGCGTCCGTGTCGGAGGCAATCTCCCATTGGAAGTCGCACATGGTGATTACTCTGGAAGCCCTATCGAGGATGAGGTGCAGACCTTCAGCATTCCCCATTCACTGCTACAGAGCGGTGAGAACCTGATTGCCGTGGAGATACATCAGGCGAATGAGTCGAGCAGCGACCTAAGCATGAATCTGTCGCTGACCGCCACCCGTTCGAGCACCGCAACCCCCTTATATCTGACAGGCACCGGGGAGCGGGTGGTAAGATTCCGTGCAAGAAGTGGCAGCGAGTGGAGCGCCATGGCGGAGAGCACCTATCAGATTGGCACCGCAGCTCCTTCACCCGCCAATCTGGTGGTTTCGGAGATCTCATATAATCCTCCCCTGCCCCACCCCGATGCGGAGTTCATCGAATTGTTCAACTCAGGCAACCAGGCGCTCAACCTCTCCGGAGCCAGGTTTACAGAAGGGATCGATTTTACATTTCCTGCCAACAGTCTGCTGGCTACCGGGGCAAGGGTGCTGGTGGTGAAGAATGTGATGGCATTCGAACTCCTGCACGGAGGAGGCAGGCCCATCGCCGGAGTCTTTGCCAACAATACCGCTCTGAACAATGGCGGCGAACGCGTCCGGCTCGAAAGCGCCGAAGGTGCCACCTTGGTGGACTTCACCTACACGCCCGCATTCCCCTGGCCTGCCGGAGCGAATGGCTTGGGGCGGAGTATCGTTTACAAGGGAGGCAATCCTACTGAGCCCGGTTCGTGGCGACCCAGCGCATTCAGTCCTGGAAATCCCGGCAACTCCGACACTCTAACCCGCAGCCCGGGCCAAGGTCTTCTGGAATACGCTCTCGCGGGAACACCCGGAACTTGGAACCGCAGCAGCGACCTGTTTTCCATCAAACGCAAACTCGGTGCGGACGCTGCCGGCATCACTCCCCAATGGTCCACTGACCTGATAACTTGGCACGAACACTCGCTCACGCCATGGGCGGAGATTCCCGATGAATCCGGCAACTCGGAACTTCAGTGGAAACTCGATCCAGCTCCCACAGATGGCGTCTTCCTCCGTGTCAAAGTGCAGGACTAACCCAACAAAACCTCCACACCCCTTCCTTCCAGTTCGGCGACAAAGACGCTATCCGCATCCTTGTCCGTCACTAGGCAACCCAGATCAGTGGTCTCGGCAAAGAAGAACGAGGCCTTGCGTCCGAGCTTGGTGTGGTCGGCCATGAAAATGATATCTTCCGAGTAGGAGATGACCCGCTCCTTGAATGCCGCCTGCCGCGCGTTGCTCTCGCTCACGCCTCGCTCCGGATGCAGTCCGCTGCCTGATAAAAAGGCGCGATGAATGTTGTAACGTTGGAGGGATTTCTCGGCAGTCAGCCCGATGAACGAGCGGGACTTGGAATCAAACAAGCCGCCGGTGCACATCAGGTCCAGATTCGGACGGTCCGAGAGGGCAGTGAGCACGTTCAGCGCATTCGTGAGGATGGTCAGCGGCAAGTCGGGGAGAAACTCGGTGAGCGTGAGCACGGTGGAACTCGCATCCAGGAAAATCGTCTCGTTCGCTTGGATCCGGCTCGCCGCAAGTCGTGCGATGGCTTGTTTTTCCTCCCGCCGGATCGCCTGACGCTCGGTGAAAGGCAAATCGCCGCGGATTTTCTCCGGCCGGCTCGCTCCGCCGTGGATGCGGATCAACTCACCACGTTTTTCCAGCAGTTCGAAATCCTTGCGCACGGTCTCGTGGGTCACGCCTAGCGTCTCGGAGGTCTCCGTGGTCCGCAGCGAGCCCGCGGCATTGAGGAGATCGAGAATCCGGCGTTGGCGTTCGATAGCGAGCATGAAATCGTGCTTTTTCTGTGTTTCGTTGGGAATTTTTGGGATTTTTCATTGACTTGTCAACCGAATCCAACAAAAACAAAGCCAACCCATGGCCGAAACGCTCTCATCATCCACCCCGCGCGCCGTCATTGAACACATGGTCCGCGAGCAGGTTTACGCCAAGCTCGGGCTCCAGCTACCGGCCGCCTCAAAGGCTCCCAACGCCCTTCTCGTCAACATCTCCGCCCGCCACTGCCACCTCACGCAGGAAGCCGTGGAAGCCCTCTTCGGGCCCGGACACCAACTGACGCCCATGAAAGGACTCTACCAGCACGGCCAATACGCCGCCAAGGAGTCCATCACCCTCATCGGCCCCCGCAGCCGCGTGATTTCCAACCTCCGCATCCTCGGACCTTGCCGGAACCTCAACCAGATCGAACTCGCCTACACGGATGCGATCTCGCTCGGTTTCGACATCCCTGTCCGCATGTCCGGAGACATCAAAGGCACCCCCGGCTGCATGCTGATGGGTCCCAACGGCTACTTCGAACTCGAACAAGGCGTCATCCGCGCCCAGCCGCACGTCCACATGCACCCGGACGATGCCGCTTACTACGGCGTGAAACACCTCGATGAAATGAAGCTCAAGGTTCACGGCCCGCTTGGCATGACCTTCGACAACCTCGTCGTCCGCGTGGATCCCTCATTCAAACTCGAAGTCCACATCGATACCGATGAAGGCAACGCCTGCGGCCTCAAGCCCGATACTTTCTGCGAACTGATAAAGTAATTTCAAATTTCAAATCTGAAATCTCAAATCCATAATCTCCCAACCACACCACCTAACAAAACACTATGAGTGCACTCGGCATGATTGAAACCAAAGGCTACGTCGGCAGCGTCGAAGCCACCGACGCGATGGCCAAAGCCGCCAACGTCCAGATCATCTCACAAATCCAGATCGGCGGAGCCTTCCTCACCGTTCTCGTCAAAGGCGACGTCGGCAGCGTGAAAGCCGCCGTTGATGCCGGAGCAGAAGCCGCCGGCCGCGTTGGCGAACTCGTCTCCGCCCACGTCATCGCCCGCCCCCACGCCGAACTCCTCAGCCAGTTCGGAATCGCCTGAGATCGATCTGACTCTCAACCATCAACTCTCAACTCTCAACTTCTTACCAAAATGGCCAAACAAGCAATCGGCATTCTCGAAACCAAGGGACTCGTTTCCCTTCTCGAAGCCTCCGACGCAGCGCTCAAAGCCGCTGATATCAAAATGACCGGCTGGGAAAAGATCGGCTCCGGTCTTGTCACCGGATTCTTCACCGGCGATGTCGCCGCTGTGAAGGCCGGCCTCGACGCCGCCGCATCCGCCGCCTCCAACCTCGGACAGGTTTCCTCCGTCCAAGTCATCCCCCGTCCACACGACGAACTGTCCAAGCTCGGCAGCTGGCTCGGCTAATCCAGACTGAAGATTTGGAGACAGAAGACAGAAGATAAGAAGTCGCGCTCTGCGGCTTTCATCGATTCTGAAATCTGAAACATCTCCAATCTTCTGTCTTCCGTCTTCTGTCTATCAATCTTCTGTCTCCTCTCATGCTCATCCTCGTCGCCAACCTCGGTTCCACCTCTTTCAAATACCGCCTCTTCCGCATGGACGGGAGCGGGGGCGAAGTCGTTGCCAAGGGAGGTTATGAGCGGGTGAGCGATTATGCCGGTGTGATTGATGACGCCCTCGCCACGCTGCAACGCGACGGCGTCATCGCCAGCCCGGATGAGATCGATGCGGTCGGATTCAAGACCGTGCTCGGCAAGAATCTCAGTGGCTGCGTCATCGCCGATCAAACGGCCATCGATGCGCTCGAAGGGTTCGCAGCCGTCGCCCCGGCCCACAATCCACCCTATGCCAATGGCATCCGCCAGTTCGCGAAATCCCTGCCAAAGGCAAAACTCGTCGCCCTCTTCGAGACTGCCTTCTATCAGTGGACCAGCGAGGCATCTTATAACTACGCCATTCCCAAAGCCTGGCGTGACATCGGCATCCGCCGCTATGGTTTCCATGGCGCGAGCCACAAGTTCATCGCCGAACGCTCCGCCGAGTTGTGCGGACGCGAGGACGTCGCCGAAATCGCCCGCCGCCTCTATCTCGATGGCCCTCGGGAAGTTTCCGGAAAACCCTTCCGAGTCGTTTCCTGCCACCTCGGTGGTTCCAGTTCCGTCACCGGCATCCTCAACGGAGTCTCCATCGGCACCAGCATGGGCTTCTCACCCCAAAGCGGACTGCCGCAAAACAACCGCGTGGGCGAACTCGATTCCGGAGCCATCCCCTACGCCATGCGCACGCTCGGCATCTCGCTCGATGAAGCGGAACGCCAGCTCACCAAGGAGTCCGGCCTGTTAGGACTCTCCGGTGTCTCCAACGACATCCGCGACATCAACGAAGCTGCTGCCTCCGGAAACACGGATGCCAAACTCGCCGTCGCTGCCCTCGTCCACTCGATCCGCCACTGGATCGGTGCCTTCATGCTCGAAATGGGCGGCATCGATGCCCTAGTCTTCACCGCCGGCATCGGCGAAAACGGAGCGGACACCCGAGCCGCCGTTTGCGCCAACCTCGAAGGCTTCGGCCTCAAACTCGATCCCTCGAAAAACGCCGCCTGCCGCGCCACCGAGGCGGATCTCTCCAGCGACGATTCCACCGCGAAGATCCTCGTCATCCCCGCCAACGAAGAACTCGTGCTCGCCCGCGAAGTCTTCCGCAAACTTTCCTGATTCTCCTGATTCCTGAACACACCACTCTCAACCTAGAACCAACCAAAACCATGGCCAAACAAGCAGTAGGACTCCTCGAAACCCGCGGCCTCGCATGCCTCGTCGTCGGCGTTGACGCGATGCTCAAATCCGCAAACGTCGAACTCGCCGGACCGATGAAACAAATCGGCAACGCAATGTGCAACGCAGTCGTCACCGGCGATGTCGCAGCCGTCAAGGCCGCCATCGACTCCGGTGCAGCAGCCGTCTCCCAAGCCGGTGGCGAAGTCGTCAGCGCTCACGTCATCGCCCGTCCGGACGATGCCATCGACGCCGTCCTTCCCAAAGACGCCGCCGCCCGCGCACCGCGGAAGTAAGGTTGATGTGAATGGAAAGCGCGGGTGTGGTGCATTGCGCCCACTCCGCGCCCCCAATATCCATTAACCAATCACCAATAACCCTTCCAATGTTCCTCGCAGAAGTCATCGGACAAGTCGTATCGACCAAGAAGGACGAGCAAATGATCGGCAGGAAACTGCTTTTGCTCCGTCCCAAGTTGGTCGACGACAAGGACCCCACCCAATTCAAGAACGGGTCCAACACCATCGTCGCCGTGGACACCGTGGGTGCCGGTGAAGGTGAGCTTGTCATGTTCTGCCAGGGCAGCTCCGCCCGCGCCGCCCAAGGCCTCAAACAAATCCCCGTCGATGCCGCCATCGTCGCCATCATCGACCGCGTCGAAGTCCACGGCAAGACGCTCTACAAATCAGCATGAAAACCATCGATCCAGAACTTCTCCGCTCCGTTGTTGAATCCGTCGTCGCCCGTCTCTACGAGGGCAACGCGAAGCCTGCACCCGCTCCTGCGGCGAAGGCATCCTGTGGTTGCAGCGGTGGCTCATCCGGTGGCGAGCGCGGTGTTTTCAACTGCGTGGAAAAAGCCGCGGAAGCTGCGAACGACGCGCACCTGAAACTCAAGAAACTCGGCGTCGCCGGCCGCGCCAAGGTCATCGAAATCGTCAAAGCCCTCGCCGTCGGCAATGCAGAAGCTTGGGGCAAGTTCGAGTTCGAGGAAACCAAGATCGGCCGCCTCGATCACAAGATCGGCAAGCTCCTCATCACCAAGAACGTTCCCGGCACCGAATGGCTCCAGCCCTATGCCATGAGCGGCGACGGCGGCATCACGCTGGAAGAATACGCACCCTTCGGTGTCATTGGTGCCATCCTTCCCGTCACCCACTCGGTGCCGACTCTCACGGGCAACGTCATCAACATGGTGGCCGCCGGAAATTCCATCGTCTTCAATCCGCACCCCGGCGGTGCCCGCAGCGCGGCGATGGCCGTGCGAGCCTACAACGAAGCGATCTTCCGCGAAATCGGAGTTGATAACATCATCACCACCATCGAACAGCCGACACTCGAATCCTTCGATGCCATCTGCAAGAACCCAATCATTTCCCTGCTCGCCATCACCGGCGGTCCGGCCGTCGTGAACGCCGCCATGAAATCCGGCAAGCGCTCGATCTGCGCTGGCCCCGGCAATCCGGTCGTCGTCGTCGATGAAAGCGCCGACCTCGCCCGCGCCGCCCGCGGCATCATCGAAGGTGGAGCATTCGACAACAACCTGCTCTGCATCGGTGAGAAAGCCGTGTTCGTGGTGGGCTCCGTTTACAACCGCTTCTGCGAGGAACTCACCAAGGCAGGTGCCGCACGCATCAACGCGCAGCAACTCGAAAAACTCACCGCCGCCGCATTCACCTTCAAGCCCGGCGAAGGCGGAGGATGCTCACACGCTTCCGTCAACCGCGCGCTCGTCGGAGCAGATCCAAGCAAACTCGCCGAATACGCCGGGGCAACGGTCCCCCATGGCACGCAGTTGCTCTTCGCCGAGACCGATGCCAACCACGCTTTCGTCCAAGAGGAACAAATGATGCCGATGATGCCCATCGTTTCCTGCCCGGACTTCGAAACCGCCGTCCGCGAAGCCAAGCGCGCCGAGCACAACTACCGCCACTCGGCCATCATCCACACCCTGGACGTCAATCACATGACTTACATGGCCAAGGAAATGGACACCACCATCTTCGTCAAAAACGGCGCATCCGTCGCCGGCCTCGGCCTCGGCGGAGAAGGATACCTCTCCTACTCCATCGCCACCACTACCGGCGAAGGCATTACCACTCCCAAAACCTTCACCCGCGTCCGTCGCTGCGTGCTCGTCGAGAATCTTCGCATCATCTAACGCCCCGTCTGATCACTTCACACTGATCACTCGGCACTTCTTCAACCATGATCACCGCCCTCGTCGTCGGCCACGCTGTGAGCAGCCACTCGCATCCCTCTCTCAAGGGTTGCAAGATGCTGCTCTGCCAGCCGCTCGGCTTTGAGGATAAAGCCGAAGGCGCTCCGATGGTCGCCATCGATCTCTTCGGCGCGGGCCTCCATTCCAAAGTCATCATCTCCACCGACGGCGTCGCCGCCCGCCACCTCGTCCACGATGAGAAATCACCGGTTAGAAATTTCATCCAAGGCGTAGTCGATTAAAAAAAGACACAAGAACGCTCCGCTCCAAGACCCAAGACACAAGATGAAGACTTCATTTTCACAATCACTGCAAACGAGATCTGAGACAACTCCTCTTCTCTTGCGTCTTGTGTCTTCAAGTCTTGCCTCTCTCTAACCATGCGCATCGCCCAAGTCATCGGCCGGGTCACCCTGAGCATCCAGGACCCCTCCTTCAAAGGAGGCCGGTGGCTCATGTGCAATCCGCTCGATGCCTCCAGCTACAATACAGCCTGCGCCACCCCTCCCCCGCTTTCCGCCCAATCTTCGTTCGTCACCTATGACAATCTCGGTGCCAGCGACGGAGACATCGTCGGCATCGTCGAGGGAGCGGAAGCCACCGCACCCTTCGATCATGACATCCCCATCGACGCCATCACCGTCGCCATTTTCGATTCCCTTTCCTACGAACCGCCAAATCCTTCCTGATTCCAACCATTGACCACAGATTTCACAGATTACTCAGATTTCATAAGCCTAACACCTTAATCAATTTCTGTGTAATCTGAGTAATCTGTGGTTCAAAAAAGCCCCATTCACCAACAAGTCGCCATTATCATGAAAAAGAAAGTCTTCACCGGAGCCGACATCGAAGCCCTTTTGAAAGCGGGGAAATCCGCCGCGGATCTTCCGGCCGACGCCGTGCTCACGCCATCCGCCAAGGACGTCCTGCGTGATGGTCTTGGTGCCGTTCGTGCAGGTGGCAGCCCCGCTCCAGCCGCAGCCGCTGTCAGCGCGGAACCGATTCTGCCCGACTACGAATTCCATTGGACACCCGGCAAGGATCCGAAGACACCTGCGGAAATCGCCGCCTTCTTCAACTCCCCGGCCATCGTCCAACTCAAGGAGCGCATGGTCGATATCGGCAAGCGCATGTGGGCCCGTGAATACACCGATGGCAATGGCGGCAACCTCACCATCCGCGTCGGCGACAACCTCGTGCTTTGCACACCTACTCTCGTTTCCAAGGGCTTCATGACCGTCGAGCAAATGTGCCTCGTCGATCTCGAAGGCAAACAACTCGCCGGCAAATACAAGCGCACCTCCGAGTGCATGACACACCTTGCCATCATGAAGCGCCAGCCCAAGGCCAAGGCCTGCTGCCACGCACACCCGCCGCACGGCACCGCCTACGCCGTCGCCGGCGTGCAACCGCCCACCTGCATGATCCCCGAGGCGGAAGTCTTCCTCGGCCAGATCGGCCTCGCCCAATATCAAACTCCCGGCACCCCTGCGAATGCTGAAGTGGTCGGCAATGCCGCCGTCGATCACATGGCCGTGCTCATGCTCAACCACGGTGTCATCACCTGGGGCAAGGATATCGAGGACGCCTATTGGAAAATGGAAAACGTCGAGTCCTATTGCAAAACCGTCTGGGTGGCCTCGCAACTCAAGGGTGGCCAGCTCCTCACCATCACCGGCGGCCAGGCCAAGGAACTCATCGACCTCCGCAAGACCCTCGGCATGGACGACAAGCGCGCCAACTGGAAGGAATGCGAGCTTTGTGATAACTCGGATTTCCACCCCGGCACCGTCTGCCGCATCCCCGATCAAGCCAGCGGCTCCAGCAGCTCCGCGAAGCTCGATCCAGAGGCGGAGAAGCTCGTGCAGGCACTCACCGAGCAGATCATTGCTTCGATGAAGTGAGGAGCAGGGACCTTATCGTCCCTTCTTCCTATTAAAGACCACGGAGTTTTTTCTGCTCGGTGATCCAGGCTTGATCGTTGTTGGAGAGTTTGTCCTCGTGAGTGCGGGAGCGGGTACCATCGGGCTCGATGAGGGTGAGGGTGCCTTTGGAGTAGCTGGTCAGCTTGGCGAAAACTTTGCGGTCCTTGCGATCGGTCCATTCCCGATAGCCTTTTTTCTCGAGGGATTTTTTCCATTCCTGATAGGCGTGCATGGAGGCGGCTTCGCCTTGCCGGATCAGGCCCCATTTGTAATCCGATTCTCCGCGTTGGTATCCACGGTATTTTCCGAGCACTTCGCCGCCGGGGTTGAGCAGAACCAAGGTGGGATGCCCGAGCACCTTGTAGGTTTTTTTCATGCGGGCGACGTAGTTTTTCAGTGCGAGATAGCGAGCGTCCTTTTCGGCGAGCGAGATATCGGGATCGTTGACCTGGATGTTGGCATCCACCCGGAGGCGGATGAGTTTTTCAGAGGCCCAGGACTCGAATTCCGGGGTGGAGAAGAGTTCCTGGTTGATCGCCTTGCACATTGGACTGCGCGAGGAGTCGGTGAACCAGATGAGCAGTGGCTTGCCTTCGCGGGCGGCACGTTGGCGGGCGATGGTTTCGCTGTCTTCCCACGGGCCTTTGCGTTTGGGCGCATTTGATAGCAGGGTGGAAAGTTCGGGCAGGCTTGCCTCCGGATTGTCGGGATCGGTGAAAACAATTTCCTCTTCCGGGGTGAGATTGAGTGTCTGGTTAGAAGTCGCCACGTTTCCGCCAGCGGTGACCGGAGTGCCGGCGTCGCTGGAACCTGCGGAGCGCAGGGTGGGTGGGATGCCACCGCCGCCGAAGGGCGTCTCTTCCTGAGTGATCTTTACTTTTCCGCCGCCGATTCCCAGCTTTGCGCAAGAGCACAAAGCAACCGTGAAAAGGATCAGGAAGGGAAGGGTGGCTTGCATGGGGCTTACCGGGTGAAGGCTCATTTCTTCAAACGGACGGGGGTGCCGCAGTGAGTGCAGCGGAACCAGCGGAATATCAAGATCTGGAAACAAAGGGGAACGATATAGCCAAGACCACGAACATGGTGTGCTTTGGAGTTCTTGAGATGGGAGCGGTGAGTGAATAGCTTTTGCCCACAGATCCTGCAACTGCCGCCGAGGCCCCAGATGAGGTAGGCAATGCCGAAGAGCGGCATCGCCAACGGGAAAACGATGAGCCACTTGGGAACCCATGCGAATTTCTCGGGAATCTCTCTGGAGAGGAGAAGCAAAGACGCGGAAGCGATGGAGATGGGAATCATCAGCATCAAAAAGACTGTGACCAAGGCTCCAACATAAATCGAAACCGGATGACTGTGGAGAACCCCACGGATGTACCAACGCGAGCGGGGGTCGCGGCCGGTATTGGTGGTGGCGCGAGGGGCGCGTAGCAAGTCTACCCGATCGTCTGTAGGGGTGCTCTTCGCAGCCGGAATTCTTGCCCGTGAGCTTCCCATATCCTGAGTCGAGCGGAAGCGGGAAGTGTCGATCTCCGCTTTGGCGGGATCCGCGATATGGACGTAGTTCGCAGATGTCGCCGCAGGTCGTGCGGGCTTACCCTTCGGGAGCCGGGCTTCCACCCTGACGTCGAGATCGCCGGAATAGCGGTTGAGAAGAATCCCGGCAGGGATGTCCGCAACGCCCAGCTGGTGGTCCATCAGAATGCGGGCCGGCAGGGGAATCGCGAACGGCGCGACGGACAACATCGAAACCACCTGCGGCGTATCTTCGTAGTTCACCGGCATGAGCGAGGGCTCAGGCTCTGCGGTATCCTGGATACCTGTCAGCTCCCGAGCGCTGCTCACCCAAGTTTCGATTTCCTCCCTTGTGGGCGGACGTTCTGCGATCTTGAGGATGGAATTTGCGCGCTCCAATTCGCGCACCAAGTCGTCCACCCCAGCTTTGGCGAGTGCTTGGATTTCCTGAAAACCAGCCGCCTCGAGGAGTTCGAGCGATGTTTTTCCGATGCCGGGAATCTTCAGGAATTGCGCCATGGTGGAAGCCGTCTCGACAAAGACTAAAGATCCAGACCCGCTTGGCAAGCGGTCATCCCAAAGCGGTGAGCATGTCACCGAGTTGCACGAGTTTTGCCTTCCACTCGGCGAGGCGGGCTTTTTCCTGCTCCACGACTTCCGGTGGGGCGCGATCGACGAAGCTGGCATTGCCAAGTTTGCCCTCGGATTTCTTTACTTCCATTTCGATTTTCTCGATCTCCTTGGAAATGCGGATACGTTCCGCCTCCACATCGATGAGGCCTTCCATGGGCATATAAAACTCGCCGACGGGAGTGAGCGCGGCGGGTGTGCCTTTCGGGGCCTCGTAGGTGGAATCGGAAATGATTTCCGCAGCACCTGCGAGCAGGGCGAGGACTTTGGTTTCTTCCGGCAGCCATGTGGCGGCTCCCTTGACCACGAATTTCACATCCTTGCGCGAGCCCACTTTGTATTCCGCCTTCAAGTTGCGGAGGCGGCCGGCGCTTTCGTAGATGTCCGCGGACTTGGCGCGGGCGGTGGCGGCATCGATGCTTACCAATGGCGCGGAGGGCAGTTCCTTCTGCATCAGGAACTCGCCTTCGCTCACATATCCCATGCGGAGTGATAACTCTTCGGTGATGTGTGGCATGTAGGGGCTCATGAGTTGGAGATAGCGGCTCATCACAGCATCGAAGGTGCCGAGTGTGG
>JBBARN010000010.1:54396-87954 GCA_040399845.1 Luteolibacter sp.
CGAGTGTGGCATCACGCTCTTCCGGAGTAGCGGTTTCGCGGAGGTCGAGTTTTACAGCTTCGAGGAACTTGTCGCAGAATTCATTCCAGAGGAATTCATATAACAACTGCGCGATTTCTCCGAAACGGTATTCGGCATAGCTTTCCTTCAAGTCAGCAGCGAGCACATCGAGCTTGGACAGGATGTCCAGATGATAGGGCGGCAGGCTTTCCAGCTTGGCAAGTGGCACCGGATCCGTGCCGGCCATCTGGCGGAAGCGGCAGGCGTTGTAGAGCTTGTTGGCGAAGTTTCGGCCTTCTTCCACGGAGGTTTCATCAAAGCGCAGATCGCTACCGACGGGCGCGATGCGCAGCAGGCCGAAGCGCAGGCCGTCCGCACCGTATTTTTCCATCAGGTCGATGGGGTCCGGTGAATTGCCCAGCGATTTTGACATCTTGCGACCCTTGAGATCGCGGATGATCGAAGTGAAATACACATTGCGGAATGGCAGCTCACCCGCAAAGCGGAAGCCGGCCATAATCATGCGCGCCACCCAGAAGAAAATGATGTCCGGGCCGGTGACGAGATCGGAGGTGGGGTGGAATTTTTTCAGCGTGGCGCTGTTTTCACCGAGGTCGCTCATGGTGGCGAAGGGCCAGAGCCATGAGGAAAACCAGGTGTCCATCACATCCTCATCGCGCACCCAGTTGTCGGAATCGGCCGGTGCATCGAGGCCGACGTAGATATCACCTTTCTCGAAGTCCGCCATTTCGAGCGACTCGGCGTTTTTGAGGGAATCGAGTTGATCCTTGCGATACCAAACGGGGATTTGGTGGCCCCACCAGAGTTGGCGACTGATGCACCAGTCCTGAAGGTTTTCCATCCAGTGCGCATAAGTCTTGGCCCAGCGCTCCGGGCGGAATTTGATATCTCCATTCGCCACGGCATCGGCAGCTTCCTTCACGCAGGGATACTTGAGGAACCACTGCATGGAAATGCGCGGTTCGATGGGCACGTTGGCGCGCTCGGAGAAACCGACATTGTTATCATATTCCTCCACCTTGATGAGCAGTCCCATTTCCTCAAGCATGGCGGCGGCCTTCTTGCGGGCGACGAAGCGATCAAGCCCATGGAGATCCGGGCAATCCGGGCAGTTGATGTGTGCGTCCGGCGTGAGCACATCGATGATTTCGAGATTGTGGCGGGCACCGATTTCGAAGTCCGCCTTGTCGTGCGCGGGCGTGATTTTCAGCGCACCAGTGCCGAATTCGATATCCACGTGATCATCGGCGATGACCGGAATTTCCGCATGCGGGAATGGACGCTTCACATGGCGGCCAATGTATTTCGCAAAGCGCGGATCCTTCGGATTCACCGCCACCGCCACGTCGCCCATGAGTGTCTCCGGGCGGGTGGTGGAAATTTCCAGATACTCGCCGGGCGCGTCGGCGAGTTCGTATTTCATGAAATACAACTTCGACTTCTGCGGGGTCATGATGACCTCTTCATCTGAAAGGGCTGTTAGGGAAACCGGGCACCAGTTGACGATGCGCTTGCCACGATAGATGAGACCTTCCTTGAAGAGTTCCACAAAAACATGGCTCACCCACTTCGTGTAGGCTTCGTCCATGGTGAAGCGTTCGCGGCTCCAATCGCAGGAGCAACCGAGGCGCTTGAGCTGCTTGATGATGATGTCGCCGTGTTTGTCCTTGAAATCCCAAACGCGCTTCAGGAACTCGTCCCGACCGAGATCGCGGCGGGTTTTTCCCTCCTGCTCGCGCAGCTCGCGCTCGACCTTGGCCTGGGTGGCGATGCCCGCGTGGTCGGTGCCGGGAAGCCACAACACTTCCTTGCCCTCCTGCCGTGCACGGCGGGCGAGGATGTCCTGCAGGGCGTTGTTGAGGACGTGCCCGAGGTGCAGGATGCCGGTGACGTTGGGCGGCGGAATGACGATCGAATACCCTTCCTTCGCGGACGAGGGATCGGCTTCGAAACATTTTCCGTCGATCCAAGCCGCATACCATTTGGCTTCGACGGCTTGGGGTTCATAGGCTTTTGCTAACTCGGACATGGGGGCGGATGGATGCCAGAGCGGGCCGGATTTGTCCAGCAAAGCAGCGAACGACCGGTTTCCACTCCGATTTGCGGGTCAACATGGACCGGAGTTTTCCGAAGAATGGATCCCGGATGAAAATTTTGGTCTTGGGAGTGGTGTATTGTGCCGTCATTGACCCATTCCATGAAAACCCTACTGCTCAGCCTGGTCTTGTCGCTTTCGCTCCCTCCACAGGGATTTGCGGCAAAACCGAATTTCATCATCATCCTTGCCGATGACCAAGGCTACAACGACCTTGGTTGCTTTGGATCGGAAACGATCAAGACGCCCCACCTCGACCGCTTGGCGAAGGAAGGACGCAAGTTCACCAGCTTCATGGTGCCAAGCCCGGTCTGCTCGCCTTCCCGCGCCGGATTGCTCACCGGGTGCTACCCGAAGCGCGTCGGGCTCCACAAACACGTGCTTTTTCCCACATCCGATTACGGCCTGAACCCCGCCGAATACACTCTGGCAGATCATTTCAAATCGCTTGGCTACGCCACCGCGTGCATTGGGAAATGGCACCTTGGACACCATCCGGAGACGCTTCCCAGGGCAAATGGATTCGATTCTTATTTCGGAATTCCTTATTCAAACGACATGAACCACCCGGATAACAAGGGGAAGGTCAAGCCGGCCAGCGACAAAAGTTGGACCCACCAGGATGAGTTCGTGAAAAAGTGGAACACGCCTCTCGTCGAGAACGAAAAAATCATCGAACTGCCGGTCAACCAGCGCACCATCACCCGTCGCTACACGGACAAGGCCATCGAATTCGTCACGGCGAACAAGGATCAGCCGTTTTTCCTCTATCTCCCCCACAGCATGCCTCACATTCCTCTTTTCGTGCCAGAGGATGTGGCGGATCCCGACCCTCAGAATGCCTACAAGAACGTGATTGAGCATCTCGATGCGGAGGTCGGCAGGCTTGTGGATGCAGTCAGGTCTCTCGGACTGGCGGAAAATACCTTCCTTGTTTTCACCAGCGACAACGGTCCTTGGATCCAATTCAAAAACCACGGTGGCAGTGCCAAACCGCTGCGGGCAGGGAAGGGGACCACCTTCGAAGGCGGGCAGCGGGTTCCCTGCGTCATGTGGGCCCCCGGGCGGATTCCTGCTGGCACGACGAGCTCGGCCCTGGTTTCAAGCATCGACCTTCTCCCCTCATTCGCGTCCATCGCAGGGAGCCGACTTCCCAGGGGGCTGAAGATCGACGGGCTCGATGTATCGGCGACCATCACCGGCAATGCGGATTCCGCGAGAAACGAGTTTGTCCACTACACTGCCCAGGGAGAATTGGACGGCATTCGCCGCGACGGTTGGAAATTCCTCAAGCGGGAGCCCCAACCCCTGCTGTTTCATTTGTCCGAGGACCTCAGCGAAGCCCACGATCTTGCCGCAGAGCAGCCTGAGAAGGTCAAGGCCCTTGCCGCCCGAATGAGGGAAATCGATGCCGAAATCACGGCAAACGCCCGCCCGGTCTGGCGGCGGAACTAGCGGCGCATCCCGCTCCTCCGGTTGGGGCTCCAAGAGAATTCCGGGGATTCGTCGATACGGAGTTGCCAGTTTTCCTTTGAATTGGCATTGCTCGGGCCGGACGCGCTCCCTACAACCCGCGCGTTCTCTTTGTATTTCAATGCCTTCCTCCATGAAACCGACACTTCTTGTCCTCGCAGCCGGGATGGGCAGCCGATACGGCGGCCTCAAACAAATGGATCCGATGGGACCCAATGGCGAAACCGTTCTCGACTACTCCGTCTACGATGCCATCCGCGCCGGTTTCGGCCGGGTGGTTTTCATCATCCGCGAGGATTTCGCCGAGGCCTTCAAACAGGGGGTTGGTGCGCGTTTTGCCGATCGCATCGAGGTGGATTACGTGTTTCAGAAACTCGATGATCTTCCCACAGGATTTGATGTTCCGGATGGACGTGAGAAACCATGGGGAACCGCCCACGCCGTGCGTGCCGCCCGTCACGCGGTGAAAGAGCACTTCGCCGTGATCAATGCGGATGATTTCTACGGCCAGGACGCCTATTTCCGCGCGGCCGCCTTCTTCGACAGTCTGCCGGAGGGCACCAACAATGAAACGGCAATGGTTGGATATCCCTTGGAAAACACCCTTTCCGACCACGGCCATGTCAACCGCGGCATCTGCAAGATCGATGAAAAGGGCTTTCTCACCAATGTGGAGGAATATCTCAACATCGAGCGCGAGGCGGATGGTTTCGTGCGCGGCAATGCGCTCGATGGAAACCGCCACATTGTCCCGGCAGGTTCACTCGTTTCGATGAATTTCTGGGCGTTCGGCCCCTCGTTTTTCACCCAACTCGAAGAGGCCTTCATTCGCTTCCTGATGGAATCCGGCGGCCAGATGAAGTCCGAGTGCTACATCCCGACCGTGGTCGATCAACTCATTCATGGCGGTCATACAAGCTGCCCGGTCCTGAGAACCACGAGCCAGTGGTTCGGCGTGACCTACCCGGACGACAAGCCTTTCGTGGTGGAATCGATCCAACGACTGATCGCCGAAGGCGAGTATCCTCAAAAACTTTCCTGAATCACAAAAATCAGACCCACCATGGCCAGTTCATCCTCCAATCACGACATCCGCGCAATCACCTCAATGTTCGACTTGCGTGCGGATTACGTAAGTTCACAAGCGTATGGCTCCGGGCATATCAATGACACCTATTGTGCTTGGTTCGATCAATCGGGCCTGCGCCTTCGTTATGTTGTCCAACGGATCAATCACAATGTTTTCAAGCAGCCGATCCAGTTGATGGAAAATGTTGAACGGGTCACCAAGCACGCCCTCGCCACGCTCCAAGCCAGCGGGAACCGGGAAGCGTACCGCCGCACCTTGACCTGCATTCCGGCTCTGGATGGAAAACCCTACGCGACGGATTCCGCGGGTAACGTTTGGCGCATCTATCCATTTGTGGAGCGCGCCCGTGGTTATGATGAACTCGAAACCAACGAGCAAGCCTACCAGGCCGCCCGCGCCTTTGGGGAGTTTCAAAAACTCGCAGCCACCCTTGGCGGTGAGCGTCTGCATGAGACGATTCCGAATTTCCACAACACGCCCAAACGGCTTGAAGCGCTGGAGGCTGCCATCGCAGCAGACAGTGCCGGACGCGCTGCGGAAGTAGCTGCGGAAATCGAATTTGCCCGCGCTCGCGCGGCCGATTGCGCCCGGATCACCGACCTGATCGCTTCAGGTGATATTCCTGAACGTGTCACCCACAATGACACCAAGCTCAACAATGTGCTGCTCGACGATGTCACTGCCGAAGGGGTTTGTGTGATCGATCTGGATACCACCATGCCCGGTTCCGCGCTCTATGACTTTGGCGACATGGTCCGCACGGCCGCTCCCACCACCCGCGAAGATGATCCGGATCCGGCGAATATCGGTGTGCGATTGGATCGTTTCGAGGCCCTCGTCAAAGGATACCTCTCCACCGCCACGTTCCTCAATGAACACGAACGCGCCAATCTGGCTTTCGCCGGCAAGCTGCTCACACTCGAGTGCGGAATCCGTTTCCTCACTGATTATTTGAGTGGCGACGTCTATTTCAAAATCAACCGGCCCTCCCATAACATCGACCGCTGCCGCAACCAGTTTGCCTTCGTCAAGGCGATCGAAGACAACATGGATGCGATGGAAAAAATCGTGGTGGCACACAGTTAACTTTTTTCGTCATGAAGATCCTCGTTACCGGCGGCTCCGGATTCATTGGTTCCCACATCGTCGAGCATTATCAGGGCAAGGCGGATGAGATTCGCGTCCTCGACAATCTGCGCACGGGATATCGTAAAAACCTCGATGGGTTGGATTGCAAATTCATCGATGGCTCCATCACCGATCGCGAGGTGGTTCGGAAAGCCGTGCAAGGAGTCGATTATGTCTTCCACCTCGCCGCGTTGGTGAGTGTTCCGGAGTCGATGTCCAAGCCTGGCGAATGTGTGGACATCAACGTGCACGGGCTGCTCAATGTTCTGGAAGAAGCGGCTGCGGCAGGAGTGAAAAAACTCGTGTTTGCATCCTCTGCAGCGGTTTACGGCGATAACCCATCCGTTCCCAAAGTGGAAACCATGGTGCCGGAGCCGAAGAGTCCTTACGCCATCACTAAGCTCGATGGTGAATATTATCTAGGCATGTTTCAACGGGAGGGGCGTCTCGAAACAGCGGCCATCCGTTTCTTCAATGTCTTCGGCCCGCGGCAGGATCCCAAGGGAGCTTACGCCGCAGCGGTGCCGATCTTCATCGAAAAAGCCGTGATGGGCGAAAACATCACGGTGTATGGCGATGGCGAGCAAACGCGTGATTTCATCTACGTCAAAGACATCGTCGGAGCCCTCTCGTTCGCAGTGGAGACTCCCGGTGTCACCGGAGTTTTCAATGCCGGCTACGGGGGGCAAATCACCATCAATGACCTTGCCGGCCAGGTCATCGTGAACGCGGGCACCGCCGCCCAGGTGCTGCATGCACCGGAGCGCCCCGGCGATGTGAAGCATTCGCGCGCCAGTGCGGACAAGTTGCTCGCTGCCGGATGGAAACCACAACACACGCTTGATGAAGGACTCGCCGCCACCTTCGATTTTTTCAAATCCATCCTCACACCCGTCTGAATCGCCTCTCTCTGTGTTGCTTGGGCCTTGATTTGAAGTCAAAATCAAATCGGAACCGCAGAGGAATCCTGTTGTCAGAGGGTTTTTCACTTGATAAAGACCAGTAAAACCTGTGCGCGAAATTCTCCACCTGATCCTGATTTGCCCATCCGTGGTGCGGCGCTGCTTGGCCGTAGCCATGTTGCTGTGTGCATTGGTCGCACCTCTTGATGCCGCTACCGGCGGATGGGAGGTCGCCAAGATCGATGGGCGGGACTACGTCTCGCTGGAGAGCATGAGGAAGTTTTACAACTTCGACAAACTCACCCGCAGCGGAGGCAATCTCACACTCAAGAATTCAAAGGTGGAGATGAATCTCAAGGTTGGAGGCAACGAGTGCCTCATGAATGGAGTGAAATTCGTCTTCACCCACAATGTTTCCACCATCGGTGAAAAAGCCTTCGTTTCCCGCATGGATCTCGCCAAGCTCATCGATCCGGTCCTGCGCCCCAATTTCATCAAAAACGCCGATGATTTCCGCACGGTAATCCTCGATCCCGGTCACGGCGGCAAGGACCCCGGAGCCACCAATTCTCTCGGAACAGAAGCCACCTACAACATGAAGGTCGCGGAGCGGGCCAAGACGATGCTGCAACAGAAGGGCTTCAAGGTCGTCATGACTCGGACCACCAATTCGTTCCTTTCGCTTCAGGATCGGGTGAACTTCGCCAATGCGATCCGGGAAAATGCGGTCTTTGTCAGCATTCACCACAATTCCGGCGGTCGTGCGGCCCGCGGGATTGAGACATTCACGCTCTCACCGCCCGGCGTATCCCATTACGGACGGGGGGTGATCGCCGCTGACAGCCAAGCCCGGACGGGCAATGAGCACGATTCCGCAAACATCGCTCTCGCCACCTCCGTGCATGGCTCCATCCTCCGCCGCCTGCAGCGCCATACCTTCGACCGGGGGATCAAGCGCGCCCGTTTCAGCGTGCTTTCCGGTGTCCGCCATCCGGCGATCTTGCTCGAATGTGGTTTCATGACGCATCCTCACGAGGCGACTCTCATCGCGAATGAGGCCTATCAAAATGCGGTAGCCGGAGGCATCGTGGATGCCATCCTCAAATATCGATTCGCCGTCGGTGTGAAGACACCTGCCAAGCCGGGCAATTGATCACACGCCGCAGGCAATCGCCTCCGCCATTCGCAGCGCCTCCACATTCGGCCGCACCGCGTGCACCCGGTGAAGCATCACCCCTTGGCCTCTTGCACGTGCCGTGATGGCCACCGTCGGCCAGTCACGCATGGCCAAATCATCGGATTCCAACAGTTTCCCGATGAACGATTTCCGCGATACCCCCAGCAACAATGGCCGCCCCGCGGGACTGATGCGATCCAGCGCCCTGAGCAAAGCGAGATTGTGCTCCAGCGATTTTCCGAAACCAATGCCCGGATCAAAACACATCGCCTCTTCCCCGATCCCCGCCGCCTTCAACACCGCCAGCCGCTCCTGGAAAAACTCCGCCACCTCCGCCACCACATCCCCATAGCTCGGGGCCGCCTGCATCGTCCGCGGCTCGCCCTGCATGTGCATCACCACCACCCCGCAGCGGGATTTCGCGCAAACTTCAGCCATCCGTTCATCCGCCCGCAGGCCGCTCACGTCATTCACGATATCCGCCCCGGCCGCCAAAGCCGCCTCCGCCACCAGCGCCTTTGAGGTATCGATGGAAATTTGCCCGCCCCATTCCTTCCTCAAAGCCGCCACCACCGGCACGGTCCGGCGGATTTCCTCCTCCACGGAAACCGGCTGCGCCCCAGGCCGCGTCGATTCGCCGCCGATGTCGATCAAGCTCGCTCCCTCCGCAATCATCGTCCGCGCATGCTCCATGGCTCGTTCCAGATCGCCGTGTCGCCCACCGTCGGAAAACGAATCCGGCGTCACATTGAGGATGCCCATCACCTGCCCGCGACGGCTGAGGTCGATTGAGGAATTTCGGGTTCTCCAAATCATCGTAAAAGTGCCGGAAGTGGCGGCTTGCACTCGCCGCCGGACATCCCTAGTTTGCCTGCCATGCACACGCTGGCAACTTGGAAAAACCGGGCTCTTCTCGCCATCCTGCTCCTCGCCGCTCCCTTTGCGACGGCGCAACAGGAACCCAAGGAATTCGAAGCAGTCGATGGCCCGAACGTCCGCGTCATGCGCCATGAGGACGGCTCGCGCACTATGTTCACCCGCACCCCGGACAACCGCACGCTCACCAAAAAGAAATTTTCCGCCAACGGCGTGCTCATGATGCTCACCATCTATCGGATGGACTCCGCAGCCAACCCGATCGGCTGCCGCATCCTCGATGGCCAAAATCAGCTCATCTTCAAAGTAAGTTATGGCTATCGGAAATCCGATGGACAACTCGTGGAGGAGCGCATGTTCGACGCCCGCGTCACCCGCCGCGATCCGAATACCGGCAAGGAAATGCCCATCCAGCGGATTTGTTATGTCTACGATGCCCAAGGCAACCGCAGCGCCCCCATCGTTTACAACCTCCTCCCCGGCAAAACCTTCGAGCAGGTCTTCGGTGTGAAATCCTCCGCTCTCGAAACCAACCCCTTCCAGGATGGAGCCCCGGCCAATCCCAACGCCAAGCCGGTCGGCCGCTGAAATCTTGCGTAAAGCCGCAGTTTTCCGAACCCTGTGCCATCTCCCAGCAAATTGCTGCCACTGCTTCTCGGTGGCGCCGTCGGACTCGGCGGCATCCTCCAAGGCCTGCACTGGCGTAGCGAATCGAACAAGGCCGGCCTCGCCGATCTCGAAAAACAACTCCAGATCGCCCAGGAGGAAAACCAACTCCTCAAACGCGAAAACGAATCCCTCCGCTCCCTCGCCCAAGGCGGTGGCGAACTTGCCGTCCCCCGCGAACTCATCGACCGCGTGGAAAAGGAATCCGGCCTGCGATTTCTCTCCAATCCCGTCGTCCACCGCATCGCCAGCGAGGAACTCCGCGATCGTGTCTCAGCCGCCATCGAGAGCCGCTTCGGCCCCTCCGGCATCGATGACCGCAACGATGCCTATCGCCGCATCGGTTGGCTGGATGCCGACGATGAATTGCTCGCCCAACTCACCGTCGTCCGCTCGGTCGGCGCCCGCGGATGGTTTGATGACAGCACCGGCGAGGCATGGGTGACCGATCGCCATGACCCGGAAAACGTCCCCGACCAGGCCACGTTGGTCCGACTGCTCACCCGCATCCTGCTTCACCAGAATTTCCCTCCCCCGCCCGCCTACCCCGGCGACGACGCCGCCCGCGCCCGCGAGGCCCTTCACCAGGGTGCCGCTTCCGGAGCTGAGGCCCGCTACTACTCGGCCAATGCCCGCGCCATCGGCTTCATGCCCATGAAGGAAAACAGCGAGGTCGAGCAACTCCTCGCCAGCCTGCCCGAGTTCATCCAGAGCCTCACGACCTTCCCCGTGATCGAGGGCAAGGGCCTTGCCGACACCCTGCACGTCCAAGGAAACGAAAAATTCCACGCCGCTTTCCGCAACCCACCCCAGACCACCCGCGCCATCCTCATCCCGGCCGAGCCCGTCACCGCCCCGCCGCTGCTCGAAATGCCAGCCACCCCGGAGGAACCCTACCTCAGCGAAAGCGCCGGCCAACTCGGCCTCCGCCTCTGGCTCGAACCCCTCGGCGATCTCGAAGCCGCAGTGGAAATTTCCTCGGAGTGGAAAAACGATCGCTATCTCCTCCTGCCCGACGGCGATGCCTCCACCGCCGTCATCTGGGACATCGAACTCGCCACTCCCGCCGCCGCCGATCAACTCCAAGCCGCCGCCCTCGGCCGCATCTCCGCCATGGCCAATCTCCAGCAACCCACCACCGTGGGCACTACCATCGCCACCCCCGAGAAGCGCCAACTCCGCATCACCCGCCCCTCGCCCACCCGCATCCGCTTCCTCAACACCGCCACCCCGAAGCTCGCCGAATCCTTCCAGTAAGCCCGCATGATCGCCAAAAAAGTCATCTACGAAGGCCGCGTCCAAGGCGTGGGATTCCGCTACACCGTCAAAGACCTCGCACGCGGCTTCGACGTCCGCGGCTTCGTGAAAAATCTCCCCGATGGCAGCGTCGAACTCCAAGTCATGGGCGAAGCCACCGAAGTCCGCGATTTCCTCAACGAAATCGCCGTCGAATCCCCCGTCGCCCGCAACATCAAAAACCAAATCACCGAAACCATCCCCCCCATCCCCCACTGCACCAGCTTCAAAATCGAACGCTGACTCCCACCTCTCGCGCCCTCCACCTCGCGACAATTTTGGTCTTCGTGGGCATGGTGTGGGGGCTTGGAGATGGCGTCTGGGTGAATTCAATCTCGCCAGTCTGTGATTTGCCCTTTTAGTTTTCGGGCATGCCACGTTTCGCCAGCATTCTCCTTTGGTTCGCGATTTCCCTGCTTGGTGCGGTCGCTGTGGGCGTTGCGGCCTTTCAACGCAGTGAACCCATCAATGCCCTCTGGCTGGTAGTGGCGGGTGTTTGCACGTTTGCCGTCGGCTATCGCTTCTACAGTGCCTGGCTGGTGGCGAAGGTGCTTACCATTGATGACAGACGTGCCCCTGCCGCCGTCACTCGTGCCGATGGCAAGGACTTCGTTCCCACTCCCAAATGGGTGGTTTTCGGACATCACTTTGCCGCGATTGCCGGGCCGGGTCCCTTGGTCGGCCCTGTGCTTGCCGCCCAGTTTGGCTATCTTCCCGGCACTCTTTGGATCCTGATCGGAGCCACCCTCGGTGGCGGAGTGCATGATGCGGTGGTGCTTTTCGCCAGCATGCGCCGGGATGGAAAATCCCTGGGCCAGATGCTCAAGGAGGAGATCAATCCTGTCATCGGCCTCATTGCCATGATTTCGCTTCTTGCGATCATGACGATCCTGCTCGCGGTGCTTGGTTTGGTGGTCGTCAAGGCGCTGGCCGAGAGCCCTTGGGGTTTGTTCACCATTGCGGCCACGATTCCCTTGGCGATGGCCATGGGTCTTCTTCTGCGCTCGGGACTCATGAACGTGACGGGCGTTTCCATTTTTGGAGTCATCGGATTGTTTGCAGCAGTGGTTGCCGGGAAATATCTGCCGGCTTCCTGGAATGCCGCTCTTACCCTTGATGCTTCCACCCTCGCATGGGCCATCATGATTTATGGCTTTGCCGCATCCGTTCTTCCGGTTTGGCTGCTACTGGCACCGCGGGATTATTTGAGCACGTTCATGAAGCTGGGCACGGTTGCGGTGCTTGGAGTTTTCATTGTCATCGCGATGCCGCCCCTTCACATGCCGGCCATCACTCCTTTCGTGGATGGTAGCGGATTTGTGGTTCCCGGTCCTGTTTTTCCATTTGTTTGCATCACGATTGCCTGTGGTGCCGTCAGCGGGTTCCACGCACTGATTTCCTCGGGCACCACGCCCAAACTCCTCTCACGGGAGAAAGACATCCGCCTGATTGGCTATGGGGCCATGGTTACCGAAATGCTGGTCGCCCTCATGGCCATCATCGCCGCCTGCGCCCTCCCGCCCGGACAATATTTTGCGATCAATTCCCCCATCAATCCGCGGGACCCGGTCGCTGTGGAAATGCAGATTGCGAAAATCAACTCCTACGGCCCCGAATACAAAGTCACCAAGGCCGAGATGGATCAACTCGCCTCCGACCTCCAGGAGCCTACCATGTTCGGCCGCACGGGAGGTGCCCCCACCTTTGCCGTCGGGATGGCATCGATGTTTGCAAAAGTGATTCCCGGTCAGACTGCGATTTCGCTCTGGTATCATTTTGCCATCATGTTCGAGGCATTGTTCATCCTCACCACGCTGGATGCAGGAACCCGCGTCGGCCGCTTCATTCTCCAGGATCTGTTAGGAAATGTTTGGAAACCTCTGGGGGATACCTCCAACTGGTTGGGCAACGTTCTCGCCACCGGCTTGCTGGTTTCCGCATGGGGCTTCTTTCTTTATCAGGGAGCCATCGATCCCGAGGGCATTGCAAAGAGTCTTTGGCCGATCTTCGGAATCTCCAATCAACTGCTCGCGGTCATCGCCTTCTGTCTCGGCACCACCCTGCTCATCAAGTCCGGCAAAGCCCGCTATTGCTGGGTCACCCTGGTGCCTTTGATTTTCCTCGCCTCGGTGACCTTCGCGGCCGGATGGATGAAAATCTTCTCGCCCAAGGCCGCCGGATTCCTGCCTGCTGTTAGAAAACTCGAAGCCCAACTTGCCGCCGGTGTCGCGCCCGAAAAACTCAAGTCCGTCGAGACCGCGCTGTTCAATGCCCGCCTGGACATTGTGGTGGTGACCGTTTTCCTCACCTTCGTTACCGTCATCATTCTCGGTTGTGCATGGGAATGGTATCGCATTCTCTCGGGAAAAAAGAAGGCGCTGATCCACGAGTCACCTTACATCGCGCTGGATCCTTCCTGACGGAAGCCGATGACTGCCGTTTAGCAGACTGCGCTTGGATCGGCTGAATGATCGAGTCGATTTCCAGCTGAATGGGTCCCTTGGTTACTACGCTTGGGTGGTTGACGGCTTGGTGGTTCGGCGTGTTTTTTGGGAAGGCTCCGATTGGATCGGCGTAGAACAATTCAGCATGAAAACAATTTCAAAGATGATGGTTTTGGCAGGCATGCTTGCCACTGCCGCAAGTGGAACTGCGGGAGCGGCGGCTTCGATCGAGGTGGTGGCGGTGAATCGTTTGGAGCGCGCCCGGGTTTCAGAAACGATCGAGATCCCGGCCGCTGAACTTGCGGTCCTCGGGGTGAAGGATCTGTGGACTGTCAGGGTGAAGGATGCAAAGGGAGTGGAATTTCCCTTGCAGGCGATTGATAACGATGGCGACCCGCTGCGTTCCCTCGATGCGGTGATCTTCCAAGCGGATTTCGCGGCCGGTGAAACCAAGCGTTTCACGCTCTTTGCGGGTGCCAAGCAGGTATTCAAACCAGCGGATTTCAAGGCTTACGGGCGTTTCAACCGGGAGCGCTTCGATGATTTCATCTGGGAGAATGACCGTATTGCCCATCGGACTTATGGCAAGGCCCTGGAAACATGGGAAGGGGAGCCGCTGACGAGCAGCACCATCGATATCTGGTCCAAATGCACCCCTCGGATGGTGGTCAACGAATGGTATATGTCCGAGGACTATCATGCCGATCATGGCGAGGGGGCTGATTTTTATTCGGCCGGGCCAAGCCGGGGATGTGGCGGCGGCGGATTGTGGGCTGCGGATCGCATGTGGACTTCACGGAATTTCATCCACTCCAAGGTGCTCGCCTGCGGACCGATCCGGGTGATGTTTGAATTGGAGTATGCACCTTATGATGTGAATGGCGTGAGTGTGGTGGAAACCAAGCGGGTCACGCTGGATGCGGGACATCAGTTCAATCGATATCAAGTTCGTTATAAGCCGTTTACCCGGCCCGGTCAGACGGTCGCGCTCTTTCCGGTGGTGGGGCTCAAGAAAGTGGCTGGGGAATCGGTGACAGCCGCACCCGAGAAGGGTTGGTTGGCCAAGTGGGAGGCTGTTGAGAAAAAAGGTGGCCACCAGGGGCTTGCGATGATTGTTCCTGCCTCCGCGCTCGAAAAGCAGGCCGAAGACGCCTTGAATCATCTGCTGGTGACCCGATCGCAGGTGGACCGTTCCGGAAGCCCAAGTGCCACATGGTGGGCGGGATTCTGCTGGGACAAGGCCGGACACTTCACCACGGCTGATGCTTGGAAGGATCATGTGTCAGAGTATGCCGAAGGACTTGTGTCGCCCATCGAAGTGACGATTTCCAAAACGAACTGATTGCCCCCGGTCAACCCATTTCACCCAAATCAACCATTACCCCAACATGATGAACTCCTGCCGTTTTCTAGCCATAGCAGCAACTCTTGCGCTGACTTTGGCTTGTCCCTTGTTTGCTGCCGATTCCTTCTCCAACTGGCCTGAAGGGAAATCCCCGCAAGTCGTGGGCAAGCGGGTGGCCGAGAATTTCCTGCCACGAAAGTTCCGCTATCAGACAGATCCCAAAAAGGTCCGTGAGGGTGTGATTTACCCGGAGGTGATCACTTGGTATGGCTCTTTGGCGGTAGCTGACCTTACCAAGGACAAGGAGCTGGTGGACAAGCTGATTGCCAAGTTCGATGTTTATCTAACAGAAGAAGGTGCCAAGTTCATCAATCAAAGCGCGCACGTGGACTATCGCGTCTTTGGCATGCTGCCGCTTGAAATTCACAGGATCAACAAAGACAAACGTTGCCTGGAGCTCGGTTTGAAACTTGCGGACGCGCAGTGGGCGACGACGACTCCGGACGGCATCACGACCGAAGCCAGGTATTGGATTGATGACATGTATATGATTCCAGCGGTGCAGGTCCAAGCCTACCGCGCAACGAAGGATCGGAAGTATCTGGATCGGGCAGCCTTGGCGATGAGTTCCTATCTGGACCGATTGCAGAAAGAAAACGGGTTGTTTTTCCACGGTGAGAACTCGCATTTCTACTGGGGCCGGGGGAATGGATGGATGGCGGCTGGCGCGGCGGAGTTGCTGTTGGACCTGCCGGCGGATCATCCGCAGCGGACGCGGATTCTCGAAGGTTACCGGAAGATGATGAAGGGACTGCTTGAATATCAGTCAGAGGGTGGCTTGTGGCGGCAGTTGATCGACAAACCCGCGTCGTGGCCGGAGACTTCCGGTTCGGCGATGTTTGCTTTCGGCATGATCACCGGGGTCAAAAACGGCTGGCTGGATGCCGCCACCTATGGTCCTGCGGCCCGCAAGGCATGGCTCGCGCTCGTGGACCAATTGGACGAGAATGCCAACCTCAAGGAAGTGTGCGTGGGCACCAACAAAGGCTTCGACGAGCCCTATTACGACGCCCGGCCGCGGACAGCAGGGGACCTGCATGGCCAAGCCCCCATGTTGTGGTCGGCGATGGCTCTGATGCGCTAATGCCGGGAGATTTGACGATTTCCGGACACGAAAAAGCCCGGTTCCTCACAAGAAGGAACCGGGCTTTTGTTGAGTTCAAGAATTACTTGGAAGAGGTGGCCGGAGCAGGAGCTGGGGCAGGAGCCGAGCTCGGGCAGCAGGAAGCTGCGAGGAGCGAAACGGCGGCGGCGGCGATGGCAAGTTTGGCGATTTTCATAGTAGTTTTCAAGTGTGGTTGTTGCTTTTGATTCCCGGACCAGATCGGGCGGGTTTCAGCGGGGAAGCTAGCAGCCAGGACTTGGCTTGCAAGCTTGGAATCCAGCTTGGTTTCCCGTCTTTGGAGATATGCCAGGCACCCTCAGGAGGGTCCAAGTGATCTTTCGCGGTTTGCACTTTGATCTTTCGTCGGGGCGGTTAGTGTCCCGCCCTCCCATGGCAGGTTTCTTCAAATCCCTTTTCAACAAGATCACCAATCGGGCTGAAATCGATTGGGATGATCTCGAGGCGGATCTCGTGAGCTCGGATCTCGGGATTCGATTGACCACGGAGATTCTCGACGAATTGCGTGGGCTGGGTCGGGAGGTGAATGCGAATGACGTGGTGGACGTGACCCGCCGCCATTTGTCGGACCGCTTGCCGGACGATACCCTGCCTCCCGAGCCGCGGCGCGACGGCAAGCCGTTTGTCATTCTGGTGGTGGGGGTCAATGGAACCGGGAAAACGACATCCTCCGCAAAATTGGGACTTTGGCTGAAAAACCGGGGACGTTCCGTAATCCTTGCTGCGGCCGATACCTTTCGCGCGGCAGCGGTGGAGCAGCTCCAGCGCTGGGGCGATCGCCTGGACATCCCGGTCGTAAAAGGAAATCCAAATGCGGATCCCTCGTCCGTTTGTTTCAATGCCCACCAGAAAGCCATTGCCGCAGGAACTCAATTTCTGATTTGTGACACCGCCGGGCGCATCCACACCCGGCACAATCTGATGGAGGAATTGGGAAAAATCCGCCGCACGATTGCCAAGCAGGATGAGACCGCACCGCACCTCACCTTGTTGGTCGTGGATGCCACCACCGGTTCAAACGCCCTTCAACAGGCCAAGGAGTTCCATAAGGCAAGCCCGCTCGATGGCTTGATCGTCACCAAGTTGGATGGCTCCGGCAAGGGGGGCATCGCGGTGACGATCCAAGACCAGCTCGGCATCACCCCACGTTTCATCGGAACGGGCGAGGAGCCGGATGCGTTTGCCATCTTCCGCAAGGAATCCTTCGTGAAGGATATTCTCTGAGCGTTTCAATGGTCGCGCAGATGCTCAACGCAGTATTCCCGGCCATCCTTGCCAACCCGGAACTCCAGACCGGGATCTGTGACGTCCGTCCGATCGCATGAAGCACAGGTGTGAAAGGCGCTTTCGCGGTCGTCCTTGGCGGCGTTGAAGCGTTTGCGCCGTTTGGCCGAATCGATCGCCATCGCAGTCCCCCTCAAGGCCGGAATGCCTGCCCAAAGGATGTAGTTCGCATATCCAAGTAGGAAAAACGGCAGCAACAGGAAGTCTCCGAATACGGAAATCAACAACAACGCCGCTTGAAGCCACCCAAGAAACCGCACTTGGACCGGAATGATGAACAATACCATGAACTCCATTCTCGGAAACAAGGTGGCGAAGGCGAAAAACGCCGCTCCGTAGAGGATGAAACCCGAACCCGGCATGATGTCGGGGAAAATGAAGTTTGCCACAATCAAACAGACCACGGAGCAGTAGTGAAAAAGAGTGGTCTTGAATTCGCCCCACACTCCTTCGAGTGCGTCGTTCATCATGAAGGCAATCATGACCATGAAGAAAAAGAACAAGGCACCCACGGGGCCAACGCCCGAAAATCCGGATGATGAAAAGAGAAAAGTGACGACCCTCCAAACCTCACCGGAAAGGATCTTCGCACGGTCGAACTCCAGAAGCATGCCGATGTCCGGCCTGAAAATCTGCAATATGTAAACGAGTCCGTGAAGGATGGCGTAATACCGAAGAAAGCCGGGAAATGACAACCAACCAAAACGGCGCTCCATGGAACCAAAAGACATCATGAGGGGGGAAACATCCCGAATTCCAGTGCGTTGACAAGTCCGGGCCGTGATTTTGGTCCAGCAAATCGCGGCCCTGTTACATTCAGTCGGGATATCAGCGATCCAGCCGTTCTGCGCCGTATTCGCCGAAAGGAACCAGGAGGTCACCATCCTGTGCGAGACTGATCCGTTGGACATCGAGTCCCCAAGTGGGGAATGACCACGATTGCGGAGTATCCACCTGATGGATATCGATAGCGAAGAGGCTGCGCCAATTGCTGCCGATGATCACGTTATCAACAACGCGCATTACATCCGGCCGCCAGCCGATCGAGACTCGCGGCAGGGCGCTCCATGTGCCGTCATTGTTGAGGCGATGGCGGATGATGCTGCCAGATTTCACAAACAACAACTGGCGACCCACTGCTGCTACGGGTGTGTCGGGCGATTCGTCGAGGCCGCCGATTTCGAACGCGTCATAGCCATCGCAGGCACTGACCTTGATGGCGGGGGCACCTTCCTCTGACAGGTAATTGCGGGTGATTGCCAAAAAGCCGCGCTGGTCGAAATCGGTCACAGCGAACAATTCTCCGGGCAAATCGATGCCTGGTCGCACGATCGGGCTGCCAGAGGCGGGAACCTCGATCACATGCACCGATTGTGCCGCCTTACCGATCGGGTAGGACAGACCATTCAATTGATTTTTCCAGTCACCAGCACCCACCAACACGAGTCCGTCGGCGGATTCGATCACTCCATTGGGTATGGTTTCATCAGTTCCAATGGCAGGAGAAGCAACCAAAGCGGGCGCGGCGGGATCCGTGACATCCATCACCAGAAGCTGCGGAGCCAGCTTTTGCCGCCAGTATGGGAAGCGGTCGGGCTGTGGGAACGGCATAATGGAAAGTTTGGGTGCCAAGGCATCCTGAAGGACGAGCGCCGGAGGATCGTGCAAGATCGGACGTGCCCACCAGTAGTTGAATTGCTGCACAGCATCGAGCACCACAGCGGGACGATTCGGCTGTGGCCACAAGAGACCCTTGGCGGTAACCGAAAGTCCTTTGGGCAATTCCACTGTGAGAGAACCCAGTGGCGTCAGTTCCGGAAGTGCCGACGCGTCATAAACATCGAGGAAAATCTGATCGGGCATCTCGCCAGTCACTGTCGGGATCGTGCGGAAATAGTAATCCTCAGACCTCAATTTTTCACGCAGCACAAACAATTTCCCGCCACGCAGAGTCGCGGAGCGGACGAAACCATCGCCAAGGTCGGTCTCGCTGAAGACTTGTTCCGGGTTATTGGCCGCAGAAAGTCGCAAAGTGGCGCGCCCGCTGCCATATTTCGTTCCGGATTCGATTTGGAGAAGGTGTGTGCCAGCATCAATCACCCGGTCCACCGGCCAGGCGAGGGAGACTTCCGCAAGAATTTTAGGAGCGTCCCGATCGGCAATCCCTGCCGTGACGAGCACCCGTTGGGAGATGGAAATCACCGCATCGCCAAGCAATGACGAGCGGCGGGCATCGAACTCGTGCTGGATTGCCCCCCGGAGGCGCAGATCACGGGCATCCATATCGATGTCGAGCAACTGGATACTCGAAGAGGAAATTCCTGTCTTGCGGTCGTATTGAGTCAGCGGGATCATCGCAAGTCCTTCACTTGCAATCACCTTGATTGCCTTTTCATCCCACGCCGCCTCGCTGTAAGAACCTGCTTCGCCGAGATTGATCCGGCGGATCAGTGTGGGCTTTGCTGGATCCGCTACATCGAAAAGCGATGCAGCTACCGTGTTGGACTCCCAGCCCACCGAAAACAAAAGATCACCAATCGGTTCGAGATGAGTGGACCAACCGGGGACCTCCAGATGTCCGGAAACCAGAGGATTTGCGGGATCTGTCAAGCTCACGATCCAGAGGGGATCGGTTTGGAAGAATGTAACGACATAGGCCTTGTCACCAGCAAGGCGGGTGGCAAACAGGCTTTCCCCATCAGCCAGTTCCAAGGATCCCATCAGTGGGCGCTCGCCGGTAAATACCGCAGGAACCACGATGTCCGGACCCCAGACGCGGAAGTTTTCCAATACGGTGATAGGCCGCCAATTCGTCTCCGTCGACCGCTTTTCCGAGATGGTCGTCAAGACGTTGTTGCGCCATTGGAGCTTGAATTGATCGCCTACCATACCCGCTGTGCGGATGGGGCGGGCAGTGAGGCGCACTAGACCCGTAGGCTTGATACCGAACACATTGACATCGGAAACATCCCAACGATTTCCAGGAACCACTGAAACCGCAAGCCAATCGGCTCCAGCAGCAATCAGAGGATCGACTCCTTCGATTTTGGTCGCAGAGACCGACTTCGGATCCTCGCCCGGGGTCAGAATCCATTCCGTTAAATAAGTGCTGGATGAATCGGAGACCAGAGACCAGCGCCACTCAGTGGTGCCGAGGATGAGGCGATTGCCAATCATCCGGCTGTCGGCCAAAGATCCCTTGACGGAACGGCTTCCGGTTACCTTCGCCATGCCATTGGCCACCTCTATCAATTGAATCCGCGTGCGCTCCTCGCCGCTGCGGGATTGGCTGCGGGTAAGAAGAACGACTGTTTGTTCATCGGCTTTGGCTCCCGGCAGCAAATAGAGATCCTGACCGACAGCTGGCAAGCGCAGGGATGCCGTCAACCGGGGATCGGCCGGATTGGAAACATCCAGCACCTGAAGCCCGCGTAGCTGATTGAAAAAATAGATCGTTTTGCCCTGGATCTTCCAGATATCAGCTTCCACGGGCTCTGCGCCAGGCGGAGGGGTGGCGGCATCATTCGTCACACTCCGACCGAAATCACCCCCCAACATGGAGGGGGCGTTTGGGAAGTATCCCTCGGAACTGCGGTTCTTGAGCGGACCAAAGCGGTTGTTTCCCTTGAGGAAGCTTGCCGGAAATTTGCCCGCCTTCGCATCTTTCACGGTGAGCCGACCCAGCGCCCGCCACTTGGTTGCTTTGGGGGCGGCGGGCAGTGGAAACTTGAGGATTCCTTCATGCGACGCCTTGGCAGCAATGCGTTTCCAGCCAGATCCTTGTTCAAGGCGCTGCAAAGAAACCATTCCGTAACCGGCCGGCACGGTAACAACGGCCTCCTTGCGATCGGGCGAAATCTTCAACGGCAACATCTTCAAAGCCCCCGGAGCTGCGTCCACGACGCTTGCAAGCCCGAACATCAGAATGGCAACAAGCGAAAGCAGCACACGCCGCCAAACACTCAGAGGGTGAAATCGAAGTGCTTTGATAAACGGCGAGGTTGATGGGACTTCCGGGAACATGGGAGAATCGGTTTACACCGAAGATTCGTCTTTTGCGTGAGGATTGGATCACAAAATCTTCGCCTTCCAATCATGAAAACAGATTACTCCCGCCGTTCAGCTTCCGGAATCGCCTTTTTTCCCAGCATTTTGCGACTTCGATCCGTGGACGGCGTCAGCGGCATAAAGGGCGATTGCGAGCCAAATCAGGGCGAACGAGAGGAGTCGGATGGCTGTCATTGGTTCGTGATAAAGCTTCCAACCAATGAAAAACTGGAGGGTGGGTCCGAGAAACTGGAGAATTCCAAGGGTCGTGAGGCGGATACTGCGGGCAGCATGGCCGAAAAAGATTAGCGGCAGGGTGGTGGCGATGCCGGTTCCAGCGACCAATACGCCGTGCTGGAGGCTGCCGCCGAAGGCTTGGGACGCGGATGTCGTGTGCATGGCAAGCCAGCCAGCGGCGATCGGTGCGAGCAGAAGGGTTTCCGCCGTGAGACCGAGCCGGGATGGCAGCGATGACCGCTTTTTCACCACTGCATACAGGGAAAAGGTGAGGGCCAGCGTCAGAGCTACCCACGGCACGTGGCCCACGCCGGGAATCTGAATCGCCACACCACCCAGAGCGAGGGCGATGGCGGCAAGCTGCACCCGGTTGTGCCGCTCGCCAAACCAAATCACCCCGAAAAGCATGTTGAAAAAGGGATTCAGATAATACCCGAGTGCACCCTCCAGAATGCGGCCATTGAGGGTGGCCCACACGTAGAGCAACCAATTGGACGCGAGCAAGAGCCCGGACAGAAATTGCCATGCCAAAGCGGAAGGCCGCCGCATTTCCCGAAACAACAGCGACCACTCTCCCCGCCAAATCAGGATGCCACTCAAAATAAACAAGGACCACAATGTGCGCTGCGCCACAATCGAGGCCGGTGGCAGGAAATCGATGAGTTTCCAGAAAACAGGCAATACCCCCCAAAGGAAAAACGCCGCCAATGCAGCCAAGACTCCCGAGCGCTCCCGTTCCACGCTGCGAAAGCTGAGCCATCCCTCCCACCCTGCGAAGCCCAAACTGCACCAATCCTTCGACTCCCAACATCCACGACAATTTTCCTGACGGCCGTCACAAAAATTGTCGCGGGGGGCTGTGTTTGGGGGTGGTTCTGGGAGAGAAAAATTTTGTGGGTGGTGCTGAATTTTGGATTTGTTGCGGGAAAATTCCGCTCATGATCGGGGCATGGCACCTGCCCGATTGTCGATTCCCCAATATGCGATGGCGCTTGCCCATGTGGCCAGCTTGAGGTCGGAGGATCCGTATCGCAAGGTGGGCGCGGCGGCGCTGGATCACGAGAACCGGGTGATAGGCACGGCTTACAATGGGTTGGCCCCGGGCTTTGATCCACCGCAGGGCTTTTGGGATGACCGGGAAGCACGGCAAAAGTTCATGCTGCATGCGGAGGTCAATCTTTGCAGTCTGTTCCGCCGGGGGGAGGCAAGGATCGTGGCGACGACGACGATGCCGTGCACGGCCTGCATGCAGACTTTGTGTGCTTATGGCATCAAGGAGATTTACTATCGCGAGGTGTATCAGGCCTCGGACGCGCCGGAGATCGCCGCGCTTTACGGGGTGAAATTGGAGCGGATCACGGATTTCCCGGTGGCGAGTGAGCCGGGGTGACGACTCGAGGAATGGCTATTTTTTCGTGGGCTCCACGGGAATCAGCTCTTCTGCGGTGAGTTGTGTTTTCCCGGCTTCGGGGCGGAGAGCCGTGACCTCGGCGGGTTTGATAGCGGGGGCTGAGTTGCCAAAAGCGGTGCGGATGTAGGTGAGAACGGCGGCGATTTGTTCGTCCGTTTGATAAGCCATTGGGGCCATGCCGGCGGGGAAGTTGTATTCCACGCCCTTGACCTTGATGGGTCCTTTAAGGCCGCGGAGTTGGATGCGGATGAGGTTTTCCGCCGGGCCGGTGACCCACTCGGACCCGGCAAGCGGCGGGCCGGCGGCGGTGCCTTCGCCATTCTGACCGTGGCAGGCGGCGCAGACGAGGAATTGCTGCTGGCCGATCTTGAGGAATGCGGGATCAATGGCGCTCGCGGCGGCGGATTTGGCCGGGATTTCCAGCGTGTTGGGATCGAGCGGTTCGGGTTTGGCAGGAGCTTTCGGTTTCGCTCCACCTTTTTTCAGGCTGGCGAGCCAGGCGATTACGTCGCGCAGTTCTTTCGGGCTGAGCACGTCGCCCATGGCGGGCATCGGGGAAACCGGCTGAGTGACGGAGGCGATGTCCGAGCGTTTCACGCGGACGATTTTTCCAGCGGCATCGAGATCGATGTGTTCGGGAGTTTCGGCGAGCAGGTTGCCATTGAGGCTGGCTCCGTTTTTGAAATCGATGAGCACGGCCCCGAAGCCTTGGGCGATCACGGCGCTGGGCAGGACCATGGATTCGAGGAAATAGCGGCGGTCTTTGAATCGGCTGGCGATGCCCAGCAGGTTGGGGGCGGTTTCACCGCCGGCGGCGTGGCCTTCCTCGGCGCGGTGGCAGCGCATGCATTCGCTGGCCGGGTGGGAGGTGAAAATGGCCGCGCCGCTCTCGGCATTTCCTCCTTCGAGGGCGGGGTTCCACTTCGCGAGGGGATCGGCGTTTTTCGCGAGCGCGCTTTCCAAGGCCGCAACGGCTGTAACGACTGAGGCGCTTGGGCGGAGTTTTGCGGCGTCGATCAACTCGATGGCATGGGCCGAGATGCCATTGGCGCTGCGCAGGCTTTCCAGATTTGAAATGAAAATGTCATCCACACGCTCGCCGGGCAGGGTGGCGAGGATGTTCCATGCGCTCTGAATCACGGGAACGCGGCCGGACTGGATCGCCGTTTCAAGCGGGGCGATGGCTGCCTCTGGCGAGAGTTTTGCCAGGTGGGAAAGCGCGGCCAGGGCGACCTCTTCGGAGCTGTCCGTGGCAAGGCTGGCGAGCAGGGTGCTGAGGTTTTGCGGTTTGCGCTCCACCAGCAGGTTCAACGCGTTGGCGCGGGCGGTGGCGGGGAGTTTGGAGTTTTTGACCAACGAGGTAAGCGTCGTTTCATCAAGCCCCGCGATATCGACATGATATTGGCCGATGAGTGCGAGCGCAGAGGTGAGCACGAAACCATCCTGCTTGAGCAAACCGGGCAGCGCGGAGGCGAGGGCGGGGCGGATGGTTTCGGCAGAGCGCTTGGGCAGCGGGCGGAAATGACCGGTGAGCTGATCAGCGGGCGGTGGCTCGGTCCAAAGGGAAATCAGGCGCAATGCTTCCTTGCGTTCCTTCTGCGGCTGCTTGCTGTCTGCGGCGAATTGAAGGACACGTGCTGCATCTTTCGGGGTGCCGAGGCGGAAGGAGTTATGAATGAGACGACGCAACATGAAGGGCGTCCATTGGCGTTTGCCGGTATCATCTAACAACTCCGCAACCGCCGGGCGCTCCGCCACAAGATTCATGTCCACGATCGCCCGGATCGCCTCATCGGCCACCTTGGGGTCACTGTCTTGGATGAACTTCGAGAGTTGTGGGCTCTTCAGCCGGCGCAATGCCACCGTCGCAGCGAGCCGCACCGCAGGGGAGGGATCGCTGGAAAGCTTGGCCAGTTGCTCATCGGAAACCATCTTCTCCAATGCATAAATCCCGGCATGGCGGAGGTGCACATCGCGGTTGTTGTTTTCACGCAGCATCTCGCAGACCGGAGAATAGAACCCTCCCAGCTTGCGCTTGCCCGCGAGGATTGCGGCGAAGAAACGGACGCGCGGGGATGCATCGGAAAGCAGAGGCTTGAGCGGGATCGTGGTGCCCGGGTTGTTTGCATAAGAAAGTGTCCTGAGGACCTGGCTGCGGATTTCCGCGTCCTTGTCGGACAGCATGGCGATGAGTGCCTTTTCCGCATCGATGCGGGTCTGCGGGTTGGAAGTGTTGTTTGCAGGGCCTGCAGGATGAGGCACCGCACCGCGGCGGGCGACAATGCCAAGGCCCCAGATGCCGTGGACACGGGTCAGGAAATTTTCGGAACGTGTCGCATCCGAGAATTTGGCGAGAGCGTCCGGCTTGCGGGTGAGTGCGACTTGCGCACGCAGGCGGACGCGGGAGTCCGGGTGCGAGAGCAGTTCCGCGAGTGCGGCGGACTCGCGATGATCGAAGCCTTCGCGGATGAGTTGTGCGGTGGTGGTGCCGGATTGTGCGGGTGCTTGAGTTGCACTCAACGAAAGCAAGCGACCTGCGTCATGAGTGGTCCAACCGGTGATGAAGTCCGTGACGAACACACGGCCATCCCATGAGTATTCCACATCGGTGGCACCCACCCCCCAGAGGAACTGGCGGGAGTCGCTCATTTCCATGCCGGCTCCTTTCGGTTTCATTTCGAAGGACCAGATGCCGGAATTCGCGCTGCCGCCGCGATAGTCGCAAATGAGGAAACGGCCAGCCTCGCTCTTCAGGAAACCATCACCCGGATGATAGGTGAGCCCGGATGGTCCGGATGTGAGATAAGCAATGGGTGGCAGGATATAAGCAGGCTGCACCGGATTTTCGAGTTCCCACATCCGCTCGTCCATCCAACGGCTCGTCGGGCGTTCCTCAAGGCCGATCTGGCGGTGGAACGAATGCATCGCCTGATGCTCCATTTGCCAACCGGTATCGCCGCCTTCCACGAGATAGACGACACGCGCCTCATCGCCTTGGTCCGAGTTGTTATCCACGGAGAAGGCGTTGCCGAGCGAATCGAAGGCGATTTCCTTCGGGTTGCGCAAGCCTGTGTGGAAGATCTCGAAGTCGGTGCCATCGGGTTCGAATCGGAATGCCGCGCCTTCGTTCGGATATTCATAACTCACCCCCTCTTTGGTCACGAAACTCAAACCGCGATCGCCGACTGTACCATAGATCCGGCCATCCGGGCCGAGGGTGAATCCATTCAAATCATGGCCTGACAGCGAGACCCGCACGCCGAATCCTTCCTCCACGACCTTGCGCTCGTCGGCGGTGCCGTCATTGTTGGTATCGCGCAGCATGTAGATCTTCGGAATGCAGGCGAAATACAAACTTCCCTCGTGATGGAAGACACCCGCCGCCGTGCCATCGAGCACGTCCTTGAAGTCTTCGGCAAAGACCTTGGATTCATCCAGCTTGCCATCGCCATCGGTATCCGCAAGCCGGCGGATCTTTTCCGAGACGGTGTTCATTTTGGAAAGAGGCAGTTTTTTCTCCCACTTCTTGTGCATCGCCAGGCGGTCGCTGGTGGTCATCGACGCGAGATCATCCAGATACCAATACAGGTGCTCGCGGTCATCCTCCACGCCCCCGGTGCGGAAGCGGTGGGTTTCTGATAGATAAACATTTCCCTTTTCATCAAAGGTCAGCGCGGTGGGTGAAATGATTTCATGGTCCTTGCGGGTGGCTTCCACCATGAGCTTGCTGCCTTGCGGAATGCTGACTCCGGCCACCGTGGGACTCGGCACGAGACCTTGCACAAAGGCCTTGCCCGCCCGGGTGGTGGCGGGGAATTTCTGGTTCGGGTAATCGGTGAGAATGATGTGGTCCACCGCGATGAATCCCCATTCGCCGGTGGCTTCGTCGATCAGGCGGATGCTGGCTTTTCTCCCGACGAAATCCGTGACATCCCAAAGTGCGGTCTTGGTCCGCATCGAGCGGGTGCCGGTGGATTCGCGGACGACCTTGTCATCGATGATCAACTGTGCGGCGGTTTTGCCTTTTTCATCACCGCCGGCAATCAGGAAGGTGATATAAGGTTCCTTGATGGTGAATACGGGTGAAGTCAGCGAGCCCGTGGCCTTCGCTCCGCCGTGGGTGGATGCGGCGAGGCGGTCATTGGCATAACTCGTGAATGGAGCTTCCTGGCCCTCCGCCTGTTCCGCCACCGGGGCCAATCCGAAAGCGGGTCCCTGCGCTTTCCAATCATCGAATCCATCGCCCTCGAAGGCTTGGAAAACCCGGGTGCCTGCCAGCATGGGGAGAGTCATTGAGAGGAGTGTGAGCGAGGCGCGGAGCATGGTGGGTGGGAATACGGGATGGATGGCAACAACCTACCGGGAGTCTGGACCGATGGTCGGGCGGAGTTTTGGGAGAGTCCAGAAGCCGGTCAAGTGCATTCAGGGACTGGAAAATCCGAGAGCCTTGAAATCACAGACTGTTGCGAAGGCTGGGATTTTTCAGACGGCCCACTTCCTTCACGGGAAAAGAGATATTCCACCGACTTGCCCGGAAGCCGGAAAGGGCTCAGGTTTCCGCCATGATTCTGACTGCCGCCTGGCATTGCCTCCTATGAAATTGTTCCGACCGCTCCATGGCCTCGTGCTTGCAGGAGGATTGAGTTCCCGGATGGGCAGGGACAAGGCATGTCTGGTTCATCCGGACGGGAGGACCCTGGCCCGCCGGGGCCATGACCTGTTGAAAGATGCGGGTTGTGAACAGGTGATGCTTTCCTTGCGCGGTGATCAGGAGATTCCGTCGGGGTTTGCCGACCTCCAGAACCTCTCCGTGATTCGCGATCCTGACGGGAGCGGGGGCGGTCCTTTGGTAGCAATCATGGCTGCGATGCGGCATCGCCCGGAGGCGGATTGGCTGGTGATCGCTTGTGACTTGCCGCGTCTTGACCTCGCCACGCTGCGGCACCTCGTTTCCTCAAAACGGGAGGATGAGTGGTTTCTTGCGTATCGAAGTGAGTTTGATGGTTTGCCTGAACCTCTCTGCGCGATCTACACTTCTGACGCGTCGGCCTTGTTTCAGGATGTGGGTTCCGGCAGCATTCGCACGGTCTTGAAGCGGCATGAATGCCGTCTTCTGGAACCCATCACACCCCGTTCCCTCGATAACGCCAACACCCCTTTGGATTGGCAAGCTGCGACTGAATCATGAATCACTATCATTTGTCATATTACGGATTGCTCGGGGAGCGCTACGGAAAATCCAGCGAAACCATTCAAAGTCATGTGGAAAACGTTTGGGAACTCTATCAATCCCTGTCTGCCGAGTATGCATTCGGCATCAGCAATCGGGACCTCCGTGTTGCCGTGAATGATGAAATGGTTTCCTGGGAGCACCCGCTGAAGGATGGTGATCAAGTTGCATTTCTGCCTCCGATGTCGGGCGGGTGATGTTGAAAATGACAAGTGTTGATTCAAATGAAATCTCTTATCCAATTTTCACTAACAGAAACACCGATGGATCCAACGGTGCTGGCATCGGAACTTCAGGATCCTGCGGCCGGTGCCATCGTGAGCTTTGACGGGCGCGTCCGGAATCACAACGACGGGCATCGTGTCGCGCGGCTCGAATATCAGGCATACCCTGCGCTTGCGATGAAGGTCGGGCAGCGGATTCTTGAGGAAGAGGTGGCGAAACACGGAGTGTTGCGAGCCATCGCGGTTCACCGGACCGGGAGTCTGGAGATCGGTGAATCGGCGGTGTGGGTGGGTGTGGCCTCAGCGCATCGTGACGCGGCTTTTGATGCAGCCCGTGCGATCATGGAGCGGTTGAAGTATGAATTGCCCATCTGGAAGCTCGAAACCTATGCCGATGGAAGCCGTGAATGGGTGGGGCCTGACAATCGATCTGCTGAAACCGGGCGTACGCATGAGGAACTGCCCGAGTGGAAGGCGGAGTTGTTGGATATATGGATTTCACCAGGTAACGATTTTCGAGGGCATCATGGAGGTCCCCGTGGGAGTCATGGTGTCGAGCGGGTCGAGCAGGTTGAATGTATCGCTGGCATGGGACTCAAGGGCGACCGTTATTTCGGTTACAAGCCGGACTTCAAGGGGCAGGTTACATTTTTCGATGCCGACGTCGTGCAGGCCGTGCGGGATCGGTTTGAATTGCCGGGATTGTCGAGCGGCGAATTCCGCCGGAATCTGATCGTGCGTGGGATCGATTTATCCGGATGGGTGGGGAAACGTTTCCGATTTCAAGGCCTTGTCTTCGAAGGCAGTGAAGAGTGCAAACCCTGCCTCTGGATGAATGAGGCGGTTGCCCCCGGAGTTGAAGATTTTCTCAAACCGGACTTCCGCGGTGGCTTGCGGGCGAGGATTTTGGAAGGTGGCCTCATTCGGGTGCGATGAGATCGGGATAACCCCGGGCGGGCCGGAATCACGGAAGCGTGGCTTTCGATGTCCAGTGCTCAAATTCGGGCGGGATCGGCGATTCGAATTGGTGCCTTTTTCGGGTGATCGGATGATCGAATGCGAGGCGCCAGGCATGGAGCATGAGACGGTCGGGCAGGCCGGCGATTTTGGCGGGCTTTCCGTAGATGGGATCGCCCAGCAAGGGTGCGCCCTTGTGATGCATGTGCACGCGGATCTGGTGGGTGCGGCCGGTGTGGAGGTGGCAAAGCACGAGGGCGGTGACGGACGCGGCGTCGGTGGCGAGGATCTCGTAGTCGGTGATGGCCGTTTTTCCGCCCGGCGGATTGACGACCGCCATTTTCTGACGGTTGACCGGGTGGCGGCCGATGTGGGTGAAAATGCTGTCTTTTTCCGGCTTGGGAATGCCGAGGGTGACGGCGAGGTAGAGTTTCTCCATCGTGCTGCGCTCGGAGAACTGGGTGACGAGAGACTGGTGGGCGGCATCGGATTTCGCAACTACGAGGCAGCCGGAGGTATCCTTGTCGAGTCGGTGGACGATGCCAGGGCGCTCGACCCCGCCGATGCCGGAAAGTTTGCCGCGGCAATGGTGCAGCAGCGCGTTGACGAGCGTGCCATCCGGATTGCCCGGCGCGGGGTGCACGACCATTCCGGGAGCCTTGTTGAGCACCAGCAGGTCATCGTCCTCGAACAGGATTTCCAGCGGAATGTCCTGCGGTGCGGCATCGAGCGGGACGGCTTCCGGCAGGGAAATGCTGATGATTTCCCCGACCTTCACGCCGTCGCGGGGTTTGGCGGGCTGGCCATTGACGATGATGTATTGCTCACGGATGAGCGTCTGGATGCGCGATCGCGAGAGGTCGGGCAAACGGGCTGCTAGAAACGCGTCGAGGCGTTCTCCGGGGGCTTCGACTTTGATTTCCATGGGCGCAGTCTTGGGATGGAAAAAATCCTGAGCAAGTTTCAAGTTTGCACTCCGGGCCTCCGTATCGGTAGCCTGTGCTTATGACCGATCCTGTGGAAACCATCGCCTACTGCCACGCCTGTGGCGCAGCGATGGACGTTTCCGCCGTAGCTCCGTTCACCAATGTCGAGTGTCCGAAGTGTGGCAAGCACACGCGGGTGAAGCGCGAGTTCGGCCCTTACACGCTGGTCCGCCGCCATGCGATCGGCGGCATGAGCATGGTTTTTGTGGCGCACGACAACACGCTCGACCGCGAGGTGGCGCTCAAGATCCTGAGCGAGGAGTTTTCCGCCGACGAGCGCCGCATCGCCGCATTCGAGGAGGAAGCACGCATCACCGCGTCGTTCAGCCATCCGAATGTCGTCCGCGTGCTGACCACCGGGCGTTCCTTCGGGAGGTTTTACATCGCCATGGAATTGGTGCCCGGCGGCCACTTCGAGCACCAGATCCGCGAGCGGGGAAAAATCCCGGAAATCGACATGCTGCCGCTGGCCATCGAAGTCGCCCAAGGACTCAAGGCGGCGCATGCGGCGGGTTTGATCCACCGTGATGTGAAACCGGGCAACATCCTCCTCGATGCCGAGGGCCATGCCAAGCTGGTGGACTTCGGTCTCGCGCTGGTGACCCAAGGCGGCAAGGCGCAGGCTACGGAGTTATGGGCCACGCCGTATTATGTGCCGCCGGAGACGGTGGAGGGATATGAGGAGGATTTCCGATCGGATATCTATGCCTTCGGAGCCACGCTCTATCATGCCTTGGCGGGCAAGCCGTCCTGCGGTGAGGAATCGATGGCCACGGAGGTCCTGCGCGAGGCGAAGAAACGCGTCAAGCCGCTCAGCGCGGTGGAGAATTCCGTTTCCTCGGAGACTTGCCGCATCGTCGAGAAGGCCATGGCCTATGCGCCGGATTCGCGATATAATTCTTATGATGAAATGATCGCCAGCCTCGCAGTGGCATTGAGTCATCTCAAGTCAGGCAGGTCCGAAACCACCGGTTCCGTTGCCAAACGGCGCGCGGTGAAAAAACGCAAGGAGCGCAGCCTCATCATTGCTGTTGTCGTGGGGCTTGTCCTCTTGACGGTCGGCATCCTGTTCGCCCTCAACCGCAGCAAGCCCGTCCCGGTAGTGGACGATGCATCACCCTCAGTGGACGTGGTGCCACCTCCGATGGTGGCGGATACTTCGGCGGAAATCGGCAAAAGCTACCGCGAAGCACGCGATGCTGTGGCAGCAAAGGATTTCCAGAAGGCGTCCGTGCGTTTCACGGATCTCCACAAGAATCCCGACGTCCAGGAGCCCACCCGTTCCTGGGCCGGGGTGGAAGCGGTTCTCGCTGCATTCCTCGATGGCCGCCCGACCGATGGCCGCAGGCAGGCACGCGAGGTGATGGATCACATCCGGGCCCTGCCGGAAAACTCCAACCGCATCGGCGGTGGCCTGATGGGCACACTCGGAAAACTCGGCGACCTCAACCCGCTGCCCACGCCCGAAGCCAAAGGCGGCGGCGCGGCGCAGGTGGTGTCAGCCATGCTCACGGGATTGAAGAACTGGGAGCAAGGATTGCTGGAACCGGCCTCAGTCTGCTTCAAGGCTGCCACCTCCGTGAAACTCAATCCCAATGACCAGTGGGCGGAGGTCTATCAGAAAGTGGCCAATGATTATCTAACAGACTATCAACTCCTCACCGGACCCTTGTTTGCGAAATTTCCATCTGACAAAGCAGGATGCGATGCGGCGATGGATGAACTCAACCGCGTGCTCGCCACCCTCAAAACCCGCGGCCGGGCCAAGTTCAATGTGCGTGCCTGGCAGCTCGATCTCGCACGCCATGGCAAGTTGATTTCCTCCGCACCTGCCACGGCCCCTGAGCCGGAAGTTTCTCCGGTGAAACCGCTCAAGGACGTGATGGCCATGATCGATGGCCTTGTCCGCATGAGCCGGTTTTCCGAAGCAGTGACCTATCTCAAATCTCTCCCAGCCGATCCCCCCGGAGCCACCCGCGCCTCGCTGCTCTCGGTCGCGGAATCCTCAGCGGTGTTTCTGGCAGACCTTGAGGAGGATCTCGCCAATGGCCCTGTCACCGCAGAACTCCTCCTCAAATCCGGGGAAACGGCCACCACGATTTCTCTCGACGGAGACAAGCTCAATATCGCCAACGCCGCCGGTCAGAGCCGCACCTGCACTTGGGCGGACTTTTCCCCTGACGCCCTGATTGCCCTGCATCGGCTGTTTGTGAAAAATCCGAAAAACGAAATCGAACGCCTGCGCCGTCACGAGTGTGCCATTTCCTACGATTGGCTCGCCGGCAATCGCGAGCGCGCTCTCAATGCGGCCAACATTCTATCTTCCAGCAGCCCTGCCTTCAAACAACGTTGGGACAACATCGCCGCAGGACTGCCCAAATAGTCAAAAGAGCGCCATCAGGAGCGTCTTAAGGAGCAGGTTCCAGATTTACACCCATCGATCCAACATCTAAACATCAAGGGTATGAAAACACGGATTCTGTTCAGCATCGTCGCCATGACCTTTGCAACGTCCTGCAAAAAAGCCGGGCCAAGTAATTCAGAATCGTCCCCTGAATCCAAGACCGCAGCCCATCCAACACCCGCCGAACTTGTTCAGGAATCCAAACGCGAGCAGGCCGAGAAAACACGCAAGTTGGATCGGGAAAACAAGCGCAAGCTGGATGAGCAATTCGCCAGCGCGAATCGTTCATTCCGAACTAAAAACATTCCCGCCGCGCTTGAGGAAATCGGGAAGGTTCTGGCAATTGATCCACATCACGCCCCTGCTCTCAATCTCCGCGGCTCTTGTCATGTCGAACTTCGTGATTTCGAACAGGCTTTGGAAGATTTCACCAAAGCAGCGGAAAAAGCACCGCACAACGCGTCCATCCAGTTCAACAAGGCAGAGGTCTTGTTTGTGACCAAACGTTGGGACGAGGCATTCGCTGCATTCCTCCAAGCGAAAGAGCGCCTGGGACCGGAATCCTTGACGATCGGCGAACTGATCGACTTCAAGCTGATGTTATGCGAGGCGGGACGCGGAAACAGTGAAGAGTTTATGCGGTTGGCGGAAATCAACCGGAAGGAACCTGATTCACCACTCGCAGTCTATACGTTGGTTGCCCAGAGATTCTTCTCGTCGGAGCACGAAGCTGCACAAGAGGCGCTCATCGCGGCATCCCATTCCATTCCGGACGCGAACACACGTGCACCGTGGAATGATTCCCTCGCGGAGTTCGGTTATGTCAATTCGTTCGAAGTCAATGAGTGACACTCACTTTCATCGAAGCGATTATTTGCTCGGTGAGTGCATGCACCAGCTTTCCCGCCTCATGGATCGAGATTGCCCATCTTAAGTGGGGCTTCGGCGGGCATTACACCACTATCAGATTGTGCGGTGCCATGGGGCAGGTGGGCACTACAGGCGATTTCGGAGAAAGGGGCAGAAGTGATGGAGAGCTCGGCAGTCTTTTGGCTTGTCAGCAGGTAATGAAATACGCAGGG
>JBBARN010000011.1:0-80758 GCA_040399845.1 Luteolibacter sp.
GGCGTGGGCGGAACGTCGCTCTGGGTGGGATTCAAGCCATAAGCGAATTCGTAGAGGTTGGTGGTGCCATCGTTGTCAGGGTCCGCATTGAGGGCTGCCGAACCGATGTTCTCAATGGAACCGAACCATTGGAGGCGCCAGGTTTCCATTCCGTTGTAGGGCAGTCCTTCGCCCGTGAAATTGACGCTGAAGGTGGGTTTTGCCGGGTCGTCGCTGGATATCTGCAAAGTGGCGGCGCGGACACCGACGGCGGTCGGAGTGAAGGTGATGACCACATCGCGCGTGGCGCCGGGCAGCAGGGTGAATCCCGCAGTGGAGTCCGGCACGAATTCGGAGGCGTTCGCACCGCTCACGGCAATGCCGGTGATGGTTAGATCAGAGGTGCCGGTGTTGCGAATGGTGACGGACTTGACCGGAGCCGCCCGGGTAATCGTCGTGGCATCAAATGCGATGTTGGCATTCGCCGCATCCAGCAAGAACGTGGCAGGATACTCCACGCTGAGGCTCGCCAAGGTGGTATCAACCAACAGGTATTCGAGATTGCGGTTGAGGTAATCATAGAAAGTGATGCCGGTCTTGGTGCCGACGGTGACAAAGGAGCCGGCATCGCCTGCGCGATCGCGATCGAGGGTGTAGGTGAGCCACGTTCCCGTGCCATCGGCGGCCGTATTGCGAGTGAGCATGAGGTTTCCGATATCGTTGTCATCGGCATCGTCCAGCCAAGTGAATGCCGGATTGCCACCTGCAAACCCCGAGGTGATTTTCCAGTCCGGCATGTTGGTAAGAAGCGTCGAAACCGACCATGCACCACTTCCATCGGCCTGGCTGTTGATCGCCAGACGGACGGAGGTGCCGGTGTTGTCCGTCTGGACGAAGAATACCGCAGGTTTGCCGTTGATGATCTGCAGTTCAGGGTCGTAGTGATAGTTTCCGAGTGGTGGGGTGGGATCGACGATATGGGTTTCCCAACTTCCAGTTGCATCTGCCGCGCTGTTGCGGGTGAACGTGATCGCATAGTCCGTGTTGATCATGCAGAATGCGGGGGCGCCGGCAACTTCCAGCGGAGCGGAAATGGAGTTTCCAAACAGGCCAGTGGGACTGGTGGCCCAGCTTCCTGTCGCATCTGTCGCGTTGTTTCGAAGGAAGGAAATTTCCTGAGTATAGTTCCGGTTCACGGCCACCGGATGCCCGGCGACCAACCCAAGTTTAACACCGGTGGTGCTGCTGGTGGCAAGAGTGGTCGTGGTCCATGCCCCGCTGCCGTCGGCATTCGCGTTGATAGAGAATTTGGGATAACCCACTGATCCGTCCTTGTAAACGACGGCGGGTCTTCCAGCCACCTCGACGATCGATTCTGACAGGCTGCCTATGGCGAATGAAGGCGTCTGACTTGTCCATGCTCCGATACCGTCCACGGTTCCGGCTGCGGCGACTTTCGGGCGTTCCCACCAAGTATCCTGATAGATGCTCATGGGCTTTCCTGCCACCATGGCCAATTGGGAAAATTGTCCCACCCGTCCTGAGTTGGCGGCGTTGTCTGCGGTGACGACGGTCCATGCCCCGCTGCCGTCTGCCAGTGCGTTGCGGGCCCACATGAGGTCATAACCGGTTGAATAGTGGAAACTGATAGCCGGTTTCCCATCCACGACGGCGAGCGATGCCCATGATCCCGTGATGCCTGTAGTGTGGGCATTGGTGACGGTCCATGCCCCGCTGCCGTCGGCGCTTGCATTCCGGGCATAGCGCAAGTCTCCGCCGGTGCCATATTGATATGCGATGGCGGGTTTGCCATCCACGACCATGAGAGATGGATACGCCCCTGTGCTACCAGCCGCATCCACAGATGTTAGAATCCATGTCCCGCTACCATCCGCGTTCTCACAACGGGCGTAGCGAAGATCGTAATCCGCTTGGTCGCTGAAACCAATGGCAGGTTTGCCATCGACTTCAGCCAAGGAAAGCTGGCCACCGGCATTCACTTCAGACTCAACAACGTATGAGGTCCAAGTTCCGAGACCGTCCACCGTGGCGCAGACGGCATAGCGCAAGTCTCCCAAATAATAACCGCCTTCGCCGAGATCGACATAGGTCGTCTGGGTCCGATAAGCGATTGCCGGTTTACCTGCAACTGTGGACAGCGAAACAGCGTTTGAGATCTCATCCGCATCCACGATCACCGTGGTCCAAGCCCCGCTGCCGTCGCTGGTGGTGCAGCGGGCGAAGAGCAATTCGCCGTTATCGCCGATGGCTGTGAGGGCTGGATTTCCGTCCACGACCTCAAGGTTCGCACATGAAGTGACGAGACCGGTATTATAAACTGTCCACGGACCGCTGCCATCCGCCGTGGTGCAGCGGGCGAAATTCAAACCTTTGCCAGAGAATACGACCGCTGGATTTCCGGCCACGGTTTTCAGCACGTGGGAATCGGCGACACCGAGGCCATTCGCATTCGTATAGGAATCATACGATGTGATCTTGGTTTTGATCCAGGAACCACTGCCGTCTGCCGCGGTATTGCGGGAGAAGAGGAGATGGTTTTTGACGAAATCGGCATAAATGATGGCAGGATTGCCGGCGATGACAGCATGGGAAGAGTTGCGTCCCACGCGGCCAAGGGTGCCGGTGTCCACGGTCTGGGTGGTGATCGTCTGCGCGGCGGCGGAGGCGATCATGAATAGGGCGAGGATCAGGTGCTTCATGGGAATCTGCGGATGTGTTCAGGGATTCACGGTTTTTTTCCAGAGGTTTCAGTGGGTTTCGAAATTGATGAATTTATTTTACGTCTCCGCCATCGACTTCGAGGACACAGCGGAAGCCGAAGTCGATGCGGCGGCGGTTTTGCCTCGCCTGGAAGCGATGATCCACGGTGAGATCCTCCTCTTTGCCGACGGCCCAGGATCCTCCGCGCATGGTGTAAGGTGGCCTTGCCCCGTTGTCAGCGGCGCGGGAGGGATTGTTAGAAACATCTTCCACCCATTCGAACGCATTGCCGCCGAGGTCATACAAGCCGGATGCGGCGGGTGGAAAGGACGCCACGGGCGATGTCTGCGCAAAGGGATCAGAAGTTTCGCGGGTCGGGAAGCTGGCAGGCCATGACTCGGTGCGGGCCTCGGGTCCGGCATAGTTTCCCGGGAGGATTCCGGAGGATGCCCCTGCCGCGATGCTCCATTCCTCATCCGTGGGGAGGCGGTAGAATTGCTGATCGGTTAGACGGCCTTCCTGGCGTTCTTTCAAGGTCAGCCAATTGCAGAAAAACTGTGCATCCTGCCAGGAGACACCTTGCGCGGGATGAGTCAGACGGTCTTCGGCGATTTCCATAGAAGAATCCTCCCACCCTTGGAGGCCAAGGACCGGGTGGCTCGGCGAGGTGCGATCCTCCTTGTTGGATCGGCGCCATGAGGGACGGACGCTTTCCTCCATCTGACGGAAGATCCGCCACTCCGAGTTGCGTGTTTCATAGATGGAAAACAATACGTCACAACCCGGAATCGGGATGAATTCCATGCCAAGGCTGTTTCTCCATGGCACGGCCTTGGACGCGCCCCGGGCGGGCGGAAAGGTGGGGCGCAGGATTTGGTTTTTGTTTTCATTCCATGCGTATCCGGCAAGCGGACCGAGGATCACGAACGAAGCGGCTGCCAGCCATGGGATGCGTCTTTTCCATGTGGCGCGGAATTCCGCAGAGATTCGGCAACGCTCGATCTCTTCTAACAAAACCGCCACCGAAGGCGTGCGAAGCGCAGGGTCATCCCGCAATGCATTTTTCAGAACACGGTCCAAACGCTTGTCATGACCGAGTGAGGAAAGCGGCGTGTAGGCACCGAGCGGAAGTTTCCCGGCAAGCATTTCATAGATCAAGACCGCCAGCGAATAGACATCGGACGCGGGGGTGGCGTTGGCGGCGGACCGTGTAAGTTCCGGTGCCAGATAATAAGGCGATCCAAAGGCATCCGTGGGTCTCGTCGCGGAATGGGTGAAATGTTTGGCGAGGCCGAAATCGGTGACCTTTACCAGATCATCCGCTCCCACGAGGATGTTGGCGGGTTTCAAATCACGATGGATGATCCCGGAATCGTGCGCATGGCCAATGGCGGCGGCGACTTTTCGGAAGATATCAAAAGCGCGCTCCGAGGCGATGGTGCCGCCACGAAGCAGGTGGCTGAGGTCGCAGCCGTCCACGTATTCGGTGGCCAGGAACAACTGGTGATCGACCGTTTCTCCGGCATCGAGCAGGGCCACGATGTTCGGGTGGCTGAGACTTGCCAGCGTGTCCACCTCCATTTCGAAGCGCGATGACGCATCCGCATCGGCCGCCCATGAAGGATGGAGGATCTTGATCGCCACTGCGCGGAGGTCCTCATCGGATTTGGCCAGCCAAACGCTGCCCATGCCGCCGCTGCCGACCAAGCGGACGATCTCGTAGCCAGGAATGGCCGGAGGAGCGAGGTCTGCGGGAAGGTGGGAATGGGCGGGTTTTGGAAAAAGAGAGCGCCCGGCAGATCGCGCAAGGGCGGCGAGCCGTTGGTCCGTCCAAGCTGGTGATGGTTCAGGAGAGTTCGGCACAACTGGCGGCTTGGAGAATGTGGCGGAGTTCCCCCTCCACGTCTGCGGGATCGGCGACGGTTGAGGCGACGGCGGCAGTCAGGGATTCGCCGAATCGGCGGCGGAGGCGGTGGACTTCGAGTTTCACTTGGGATTCCTTGATGCCGAGAGTTACACCAATCTGTGCGTAAGGTTGCACTGCATCGGCATCAAAAAGCGTGTTGGCCAGAGCATCAAACACGGCGGCCTTGCCACGCGACTCGTAGCCCTCGCGCAAACGGGTCATGACCATGCGCAGCAGCGAAAGCGCCCACTCGGTATCTAGCAGTTGATCGGCAGCTTGGATTTCGGGCAAATCATCGTCATCGAGCGAAAAGTGCGCCTGCCCGCCACCTCGGCGACGGGTGGCGGCATCGCGCCGGGCATTCGACCACAAGTTGCGCAGCGATTGCCGGATGTAGGAGCGCAGTTTCCCAGTCTCGGGAGCGAGCCGTTCCATGGTTTCCCGGGTGGCCCAGCGGAGCATGAATTCCTGAGTGAGGTCCTCGGCATCCTCCGCATGGCAACCCAGTGAAATGAGATACTTGCGGGCGGGTTCCCGGTAGATCACACAAAGATCCTCCATGGCCACTTGGGCTTCGTTCCCCTCCGCACCGGCGCGGTGGACACGGCTCCAGACCGTGTGAGGAAACAAGGGAGCAGCAGCGCCGCCAGAATCCTGACGTGACGAATGCGTGAAGTTCGGGTCCTGCTCCATGGATGCCTTGGATGGACGCCGCCGGTTGGGTGGCGACGCCTGCGGCCAAGAATCGGTTAGTCAGGCGCTTCGTCAATACTCGCGTTGAAGCAGGTATCGGGCGACCTCTTCGAGACGTGCTCCTTTTTTCCCGAAGGGTTTGAGCGCGTCCATCGCGGCCTTGGTGAGGCGCGCGGCTTCCTTGCGCGAGGCGGCAAGGCCGATGATCGCGGGATAGGTGGCTTTTTCCACGGCTTGATCCTTGCCTGCGGTTTTCCCCAACACCTCGGTGCTCTGGGTGACATCGAGAATGTCATCAATCACCTGGAAGGCGAGACCAAGGTTGTAGCCGAAGTCAGTGATGGCGGCGAGTTTTCCCGGAGTGGCATTGGCGGTCATGGCACCAAGGCGCAGCGAACTGGTGAGCAGCGCGGCGGTTTTGGATTCATGGATGCGGACGAGTTCGCGCTTGGTGAGGTTTTTACCTTCGCCTTCGAGATCCATCACCTGGCCACCGATGAGTTTGCGGGAGCCGCCGGTTTCCGCGAGTTCGGTGATGTAATCGCGGGTGCCGTAGCGTTTGTTAGAGGGAGCTTGGGAAAGAACGAGGAAAGATTCTGTTAGAAGCGCATCGCCACAAAGCACGGCCATGCCTTCGCCATACACCTTGTGACAGGTAGGACGACCCCGGCGCAGATCATCATCGTCCATGGCGGGCAGGTCGTCATGAACGAGCGAATAGGTATGCATCAACTCCACCGCACAGGCTGGAGCCAGAGCGTCCACCGTGTTTCCACCACATGCCTCGGCAGCAGCGAGACATAACACCGGACGCAATCTCTTGCCACCCGCGAAGATGGTATATCGCATGGCCTCATGAATCGTCGAAGGACGTTCCTTCGCAGCAGGAAGATACGCATCCATCGCCGCGTCCACCAATGCGGCACGGTCGGCAAGATAGTCTTTAAGTGTCATGGGTGATTGGTTGAGAGTTGATGGTTGATCGTTGAGAGCAAAAGAAGAGGAAGAGGCGCTTTTCTTTCTCTCAACTCTCAACTTTCAACTCCCAACCTCTTCAGAGAATCTCCGCGATTTGCACGGCGTTGAGGGCCGCGCCTTTGCGGACCTGGTCGCCGACAACCCAGAGATCGAGCGCGTTTTCGAGCACGATGTTTTTGCGGATGCGACCGACGAGGCAATCGTCCTTGCCGGTGGTGTCGAGAGGCACGGGGAAAACCTTGTTGGCAGGGTCGTCCTTGAGTTGCACACCGGGTTTTCCGGCATAGGCGGCTTGGGCACTGGCGACATCGACGGGTCTCTCAAACTCCGCAGTGATGGAAACCGAGTGCGAACGATAAACCGGGACGCGCACGCAGGTGCAGGACACCCGGAGATCGGGCAGGCTCATGATTTTCCGACCTTCGTGGAGCATCTTGAGCTCTTCCTTGGTGTAGCCGTTGTCCGTGAAGACATCCACTTGCGGGATCACATTGAAGGCGATCTGGCGGGGATAGACTTTCGGTTCGAAGGGCAAGCCGTTGGCAATCGCCTTCACTTGCTCTTCCAACTCGATGATGCCCTGCGCGCCGGAGCCGGACACCGCCTGATAGCTGGAAGCGATCACCGACTTGAGGCCGAATTTTTCATGCAACGGAGCGAGCGCCATCAGCGAAATGATGGTCGTGCAGTTCGGGTTCGCGATGATGTTGCGTGGATGGTTCTTGGCGGCCTCCGGATTGATTTCGGGAACGACCAGCGGCACATCGGCGTCCATGCGGAAAGCGGACGAGTTATCGATCACCACCGCACCGGCAGCCGCTGCGGAGGGGCCGAATTCCTTGGAAATCCCACCACCCGCGCTGAAAAGGGCGATGTCCACATCCTTGAAAGAATCGTGCGTGAGCTCCTCGACGACGACGTCCTCGCCACGGAATTTCACCCGTTTGCCTGCGGAGCGAGCGGAAGCCAGAAGCTTCAGCTTTCCGAGCGGGAAATTCCGCTGTTCAAGGCAAAGGAGCATTTCCACGCCGACGGCACCCGTCGCGCCAACAATAGCCACATGTGGTTGATTCATGGTTCAAAGGCCGGTTTTTTCCGAACCGGGGCCGCGAACCATAGCGGCTTCCCGGCCCGTGGCAAACGATTCGTTTCAGGGAATCAGGTAAAACGGATTCGGCAGCTTGAAGCCGAGCTCCGCGTAGCCGCCTTCGAGATCGGTGGCCTGATCGCCGATATTGGCGATGTTCGTGAAGCCGCAGGGGGTGATTTCGCGGCGGCGGGCGCTCTTGAAATCGGCGGCAGGATCCTTGGGTCCATTCGGGCGGGTGATGGGTTCTTCGTAGTTTCCCATGCCTTGGAGGGCGAGATTGCGGGCTGGGTCAGGATTCGCAAAATGGCGTCGGATTCACTGGGAATCCCCATCAGTACCTCCCATTCCCGATCACTACAAAAACCAATGGGGCATGAGGATGTGGTTCAGGTATAGCAGCCGTGCTTGCCGGTTTTCGGTGCTTGCACTGCTGGTGAATCTTGTGGAGCTGCTGTTGGTTACTACTTCGGAATTCGGGCTCAGTCCACCGGTGCCACCCGGAAGAACATGCGCTCTGCCAGCGGCGGAACGGCGAGATCCCGAGTTGTCTCCACTGACGTGGCGGTGAAGGAGGCCCCGCTTGGCTGCCAGGATCCGGGGGCGAGAGTGGTGCTTTCAAAGACCTGGTAGTCGGTGCCCGGTTGGGTGGGGAAGGTGAGGCGCGCGGTGGCGATGTCCGGCTTGGTGACTTCCGTCGGCTGCGGGAAGGGAACGGCGGCGGTGCCGTAGATCGCCAATGACCAATCGACGAAGGTGCCGGAGTCATTGCTGATGCCATCGCGAAGTTGCAGCGTCCAAGTGCCAGCAGCGTATTCGCCCCAGTTTTTCACGGTGGAAAATGACCAGTTGGTATAGTTGTTTCCCGAGTCATTGCGGATGCTGCCGAGGATGCTTTGGATGCCGCTGGGTGAGGTCAGGAGGATCTGCATGTCCCCGCGGTAGTTATGCAATGCGTTGAGGGTGACGACGACGGTCTCGACGTTCATCGCGGCGGTGCAGACGCATGTGGAAACCGCCGGCGCGCCATAGACCGGGACGGTGAGGCTCATGCCGGTGCCGCTGGGGACCGGGAGATTGACGGGAATGGTGCCGGAAATGAAGGCAACCTCGCCTGCAACCGGCGTCCAGCTGGTGGCGAGGGTGGCGGCGGCGTTGGCATCTGCGAGACCGAAGCCATAACTGTCGTGATGGTGGTAGCCAGCGGCGTTGGTGGTCCAGCCGGGGTTGGCTGCGTCGTTCTTGACGGAGGTAAGCGCGAGGATGTGTTTCACGTCGCGCCAGGTGAGTGCGGGATTGGCCTCGAGCATCAGCGCGGCGACTCCGGCGACTTGCGGCGCGGCGGCACTGGTGCCGGCAAAGGTGGTGGCGTAGTTGCCATCCGGGTTGGTGTTGTAGCCGAGCACGCCGGTGCGGTCGGTGGTGGTGATGCGGGAAAGCGCGCCGGGTCCGCCGTCGCTTGGGGCGCAGATGAAAACGTTCGTGCCCGGCTCGGAGTAGGAGGTGGCGAGGCCCTGATTGGTGATCGCTCCGGTGCCGATGACGAATCGCGAATTCGAGTAACCGTCGTAGTTCGCGTTGTCGAGCGCGCCCCTGCCGTTGCCGACGGCCCAGACGAAGATGGAGCCGAGTCCGCCGCGCCCGGTGGCGGTGCCGCTTTCGAGCGCGGCCCTGGTGAGCGGGCCGGGCCCGGCGAGCGTGCGGCCGTCGTCCTGGGGTCCCCACGAGTTGTTATAAATGTGAATGGTGCCGAGCCCGCCCTGGTTGTTGTTTTGATGGGTCTGTGAAGAGGCTTCCATCGCGTCCGTCTGGAAAGAGGGCGAGGTGAGGCGGATTCCCGCGATGCCCGCGCGGGGGGCGACGCCGGTCACGCCGAGTCCGTTGTTGCCGCGGGCCGCGACCAGCCCGGCGACGGCCGTGCCATGGCCTGAGCCGCCCTGGGGCGTGGGGTCAGGGTCGTTCGAGAGGAAATCGTAGGACAGCGCCGGGAGGTAGTTTCCGGCGAAGTCCGGGTGGGTGGTTTCCAGCCCGCTGTCCACGATGCCGATGACGACGCCCGCGCCGAGGCGGGTGTTTCCGGCGAAGTTCCACCATGGCGTCACGTTCACGTCCACGCCCGCCGTGCCGCTGCCCTGGCCGGTATTGAGCAAGTGCCACTGGTTGGTGAACAGCGGATCGTTCGGCAGATCGCGGAGCTGCCGCAGGTGAGGATGCTCGACGTGCGGCTCCAGCTTGTGCGCGGGAACCAGCCGACCCGACCGCCAGACGGCTCCTTTCGGCAGGGCGGAAACTTCCGCCTTCCCGGCTTGGAGCCGCCCTGCGTAGCCATCATCTTCCTGAGCGGAAACGAGCGCGGACAATGCCAGCGCGATGGTGGCAGCCAACCTGCACCCTGGCCATTTCTTCCGAGAAAGGCACACTTTCGGGGGGTCATTCCCGCACGGGCACGTCCCACTTGCTATACGCAGGTGTTCCACGCCGATGTCGATGAGCTTGTTTCACGATTGCGATTATTTGGATCAATCGCTGTAGTAAGGTTTTTTGAATCAAACATGCATTTTGTCTGTTCCTTTGAATTACGGGAGGCGGGGAAAATGGGGTTTTTGCAATCAGTATCCTCGATCACTCTCATTACTCTGCTTCCTCTTTGCGCAACTCCGCCTCTTTTTTTGATTCCTTCTTCAATATGGCCATGCCGCGTTTGAACAGTTGCGTCGTCCGACCGACTCGGGGATCGAAAGAGCCGGAGACATAAAGTCCACTCTCGCTTTGATACTCCATCCCGGCGAAGAAATAGGAATGCAACACCGGATTGCCGAAGATGGCGTTGCCCGAGCCATCGAAAAAGGCCGGCTCGCCGTAGTCGGCGTACTCGTAGCGCTCGGCCACGGTGCCGTTGTCCAAGGTCAAGGCTACCGTGCTGCCGTCGGCGTCGGTGTGCGGCCAGTAGTTGGTGCCATTGCGCTTCGTTGTGACGATGCGGCAGCCTGTCCGGTAGCTGTCGGCCCAGACAACTTGGGTGTAGTGGCCACAGGTTCCGCCGTGGGTGAAGGATGCCGTGACGTTGCCGCCGCCGTCCCGTTCTTCAATCACCTCGTCACCATCATAAATATATCGGGTGGTGTTGAGGGTGGCTCCGGATTGCGTGCCCTTCAGGATGCGTCTGCCCAGGGCATCGTAGCCGTAAACGGCGATGGGGGCGCCGGTTGAGCCGTTGTTGATCGCCACGAGGCGGTTGGCATAATCGTAACTGAATGTTCTCAGCGTGGTGGCGCCCGATGTTTCCGCAGTGCGATTGCCGTTTTTGTCATAACTGAAATTGCCGACGGGGGTGGTGGTGTATTGATTCATCTGATAATCCGCCGGCTCCGGCAAGGTGTTGTTCAGGGTGTAATCGCCGGGATGATTGTCGCCGGTGACGTTCAGGCGGTTGCCCGCTTTGTCCAGGGTGTAGGTGATGTTGGCGGTCTGGGCTCCATTGGTGGTCACCACAGTGTTCACCAGTCGGTCTGCGGCATCGTATTGATAAACTTTTGCGGTCACCTTGCCGGGGAAACTGGACATTTTTCCGGTCATGTTCTGCGCGGCATCGTAACGGTAAGTCGTGTCGTCGATCGCCGCGCCGCTGGTGGAATTGACGGTTTGCACGCGGCTGACCTGACCCCAGCCGGAATCTCCAAGCGGATTGGCAGTGCCCGCGACCCCGTTGTAGGAATAACTGGTGCGGGTGTTGTTGCGGTTGTCCACCCGCTCGAGCTGGCCGCCGATGTAATGGTTGGTGCTCAACACGCCGGGAGCTTCGCCGTCACTGCTGGCTAACAGGGAAACGGTGGTGGGAAGATTCGCGGCATCGTAGGCATAACCGAGGGTGCGTCCGCCGGGGTAGGCGACCGACAAGCGGTTGCCCGCTGCATCGTAGGTGCTGGTCACGGTCCGGCCGTCCTGGGTCTCGGTGAGGGTGCGACCCAGGGAATCATAGGTGAAGGAAGTGGTGGAGGCATTGTTGTTTGCTTGGGTCACCCGGCCCAGGCCGTCATAGACAAAGGTTTCCAAGCTGGTGGTGGTCGCGACTCCGACTGCGGGCATAATGGTTTTTTGCAGCAGACGATTGTTCAAATCATAGTTGTAGGTCGTCACCGTGCCGTTCGCATCGGTGGAGGAAACGACGTTGCCGTGAACATCATAGGTCGCCGGGTTGGCAGTGCCGTCAGCGGCGGTGGTCTGGGTCAAGCGGTCGAATGAATCATAACCATAGCTGGTGACGTTGCCGTTGGGATCGGTCTGCGAGGTGAGTCGCGAATTGGCATCCCATGATTGCGAGGTCACGATGTCCACCGGGTCCAGAGTCGAGCCATTGTTGTTCATGTCGCGCCCGGAACGGGTCAGGCGGCTCAGTCCATCGTAGGCAAACTGCGAGACAATGCCGCGCGCATCGGTGGTTCTGACGACGTTGCCGCGCGAATCGTAGGCGAAGCTCTCCGTGTTGCCGACATTGTTCGTGGCGCTGGTGCAGCGGTTGAGTTTGTCGTAGGCAAAGCTTTTCGCAAAAACGAGATCGGGACTGCCCAGGTCGGATCTCAAGGTGTTGGTCACGGTGGTGACGTTGCTGTTGGCATCGTAAGCGTAGGCAGTGGAGTTGCCTTTCGGATCGATCACGCTGCTCAAGCGACCGGCGGTATCGTAGGCAAAGTTCATCGTGCGGCTCAGCGGATCGGTGACCGAGGTGATCTGACCATTATTCGCGAAAGCAGCACTGGTGCCCGAGCTGCCAGTGGGATTGCCGGTGGGATCGAGAATGGCTTCGGTGGCATTCGTGAGCCGACCCAGCGCGTCATAGGTATAGGTGGTTTCCGCCAGTTTCACATTGCCCGCGCTGCCGGGAACATCATTCACCTCGCCTCTGTGCTCCGCACGGGTCAGGTTGCCGCTGGCATCGTAGTGGAACTCCGTCACGTTGCCCATCGGGTCGGTGATGGCGGAGGGCCGGTAACTCATGGTGGCCCACTCATAGACTATCGGAAGGAGAGAATGCTGCCCCAGATCGAAATTATAATGCTCTCTCTCTTGGCTGAAATCCTGACGCCAGATTTCCTTGTCCACATCCACCTGGGCAAATTCCGCGAGCTTCTGCTGTTTGGTCATTTGCCTGTCAGTGGATCCAACTCCCGGGTCAGAATATGTGCCGCTGAAGACTGGGAGGCTCATCCGCACATTTTTCGCGGTATAAGTGCCAGGTTTTCTGGAGCTTCTTTCAGAACCTAAGTCACCACTTTCTGGGTAGGGGCCAGTGCCGCCGCCCGGATTTACGAGTTCAAGAACATAAATGCCTGAAAAATTCCTTTCGTTCGCTAGTATCGCTCTGAGGCTGGCGCGGCCAAAACCCGCAAACCCATCCGCCACCAACGTCGTAATCTGCGGCGTGCCTTCCAAACCTTCGCTCACGCGGGCGAGGTTACCGTTGGTATCGTAATCGTATTGGGTGGTGCTTTGGTCGGGGCTGCCGGGGGCGGAAATTTCCTGGAACGGCAGACCGCGTTCATCGTATTGGGTTTGCAGCGTGTTGAAGGGGGCCGCACCACTCACCGCCAGCGGAGAAAGCACCTTCGTGACCTGCCCGTTGGCGTCATATTCAAACTGCGTCACCGTGGAGGCCACGGCGCTCACTTCATTGGTCACGCTGGTTAACTGGCCAATGGAATCGCGCCCGTAGATGGTGGAGAGCTGCCCGTCACCGATGGGATTGCCGTTCTCGTCGAAGTTGGAAATGTCTTGGCGGATCATCATGTGACAGCGGTCCTTGTCACCACCATTGGCTAAAAAAGCAGTCGCACTTTTTCGATGCTCGCTGCTGACGTTTTTTTGCGAGTAAGTATAATCCACCTGCGACCGTACCCCACCGCCACCCGGCGCGGATTTCACCTGCATCAACTGGTCCAATTGATTGAAGACGAACTGCGTGTCATTGCCGCGCGGATCGGTGACGCTGGTGACGTTGCCGACGGCATCGTAGGCATACGTGGTGGTGAGCGCGAGACCGCCCGCGCCTGCGTCCTCGACGGCACTTTGCAGATATCCCTTCTGCGTGCCGTTGGAATAATAGCTAAAGGTGTCGCGCTTGCGGCGGCCATTGGCATCGGCCGGATGTACATGCGCGGTTAACTGCCCGGCGGCGTTGTATTCAAACGAGTCGCCAGTGGCGAGGCCCGGTGCTTGGGAACTGGTTAGGTTGCCACTCACATCAAATTGGTTCGTCCAGACGTTGCCGCGAGGGTCGGTGTGTTTGACCATATGGGTATCAAAGATGAGCACCTGCTGGAAGCAGTCCGAAGGCGAAGTGAACGGTTTGGTGTGTTTGGTGAGTAGAGCATCTTGGGGCATGTCCAAGAATTTTCGATCTTTCTTTGGTTTGGTGATTTTGGCATCAATGACGATTTCAAGTTCGGCCTTTATTCCCCCGCCATCCTTGTTCATTCTGAGAAAAATACTCTGCCCCAGAATTCCCTCCCCCGTCCCAAACCCCGGAGCATACTCAAACTTCTCCGTGATGAAATCCTGATCGCTCGGCACGCCGGGCGCGGGGGTCTGGGTGAGGGTGAGCAGGTTGCCGCGTTCGCGCACGGGCGTGGCGAGGTTCGCGTCGCCGGCATAGACCATGGCCATGGAGTTGCCGCGCGGCTCGGTGATCTGGGTCACTTGGGAATCGAGGTTGTAAGCCAGCGTCGTTTCAAAAAACGCCGGATCGCTGGCCCGCAGTTTGTTGGTGGGTTGGTTGCCCACGGCCGTCACCGGAAAGCCGGGCGTGGCGCGTCCGGTCATTTCCTTGATGCTGACCGGACGGTTCTTCGAGTCGTAAAGCGTTTCACTCACATTGCCCACCGGGTCGTTCATCGTGACCTTGGTCTTGGCGTAACGATTGGCGGGCGAGGGCGTCAATGGTTCGCAGGAAAACACGGTCGGAGGATTCGCACCAAGCGCGATGGAGACCGAGCGGTCGAAATCGAAATGCGCCGGATTCAATTCCGTCGTGTAGGTGATGGTCTGGACCTGCACTCCGGTGTTGTCGATGACACCGGTGAGGTTGTGATTGAGTCGCTCGTCGGCGAAGCCCTTGGTGTAGGTGTAGGTAACGGTTTTCCCGAGCGGGAAATCATTGCCATTCGGGGTGTCGGTGACGGCGGGACTGGTCATGCTTTTCAAGTCGCCAGCGGAACCGCCTGGCTCGCTGGTGCCGTAGTAGGCATAGGTGACGCTGCGACTGGCGAAATCCGTCACGCCGACCAGTTGGCCGGAGCCATTGTAGGAAAACTGGCAGGTCCGCCCCAGCGCATCGGTGACTTGATCAAGCCGACCGCCGACACCGTAACTGTAGGTCATCGCATTGCCATTGCGGTCGGTGATCGCGTCGATTTTGCCCGGTGCGACGGCGGCATTGAGGGCTCGGAAAGTCCAGGTGGTTTTGTCGGCCAAAGTCAGCGTGAAAACCTGACCACTCAAGCTCCCCTCGCGGAAAAACTCCGCACGCTGGAAGCTGCCGTTCGGCTGGAGGAAAAACTTGTCGGAGCGACCGCTGCCATCGTTCACCACCACATCGGCCCCGTCCATGGCCACGGAAATGTTGCAGGAGAAATCCCAGGCCGTGTCGAAGGGTGATCCCGCCGCGTCATGGCGCGAGCGGTGGGTGCGGGCGATGACAAAGTCCGGCCCCACCGGGCAGTCGATCTGCAAGTCCACATGCGTGAGATTGATCTCTCCGGTGGCCGTGCGACCCTCCGCCGTGCCCGGGGGCACTTCCAGACTTTCGCTCGGCGCAGTTTCCACCGTCAAACCTTTTGGCAAAGTGAAACCGGCGGGACCAGCAGCGCCATTGACCACCGCCACTTCGAAGTGGCCCGCGCCCAAGGCTGCCACGTTGACCAGCAACAAGGTCGAATCGATAAAAGTCACCGAACCTGCTGGCATGCCATTGAGGGTCACCGTGCTGTTCGCGTCGAAATTCACGCCCTTCACGTAGATCGTGCCGCCGGCGGTCGGCAGGAAGGCGGGTTCCACCCCAAAAATCGTCGAGATTTTTCTCAAGCGGAAGAACGACTTGTCCAAGTTTCCCGCCACCGTATGCGGACTGGTGGCTTCTGGCAGATCGAGCCAGTCGCCATTCAAGGTCTGCGAACTTTGAAGCACCACATGGGGGAAGTTCCAAGTCAGATCGTAGTGGTTACCGGAACGGGAGATACTGAGCTTGAAATCGTTGTCGCCCGAACTCTCCCCCCAACTTTGGAGCGAGGCCAAACCCAACAACACCGTCCCAGCGGCAATCACGCCTTTGAGTTTCTGGTGGGGGAACAAACGCTGAAATCTTCGGTCAATGGTTTTCATGATAATTGCTAGGAATTTGCTTTCGGGATGAAGGCCGTTGAAGGAGCCGGTGGCCGGACCGGAGGGCGGGGGAAAGGGGGGTGATGGCAGCGGAGGTGGAGCGGGTTGACCTCAACCCGCTCCCGGGCAAAACGTAACGCCGCCGCGCCTCGCTACGGCCTCGGCGTGCGCATCGCCCCAATGCGCATGAACCGGGCCTTGTTTGCTCCGCCGATGTTCACGGTATCGCGGACCTCGACCACCTTGGTGCCATCCCCGGCATCCGTCTCGGAGACGAAGCCTTCGCCGGCAAACGCAAACCCGTTTTGGCTGGTCGCGACGGACGTCCAAGGCCCGGTCAAAGACCCGGTGACCCACACATCAATCTGAACATCGTCGCGCGCGGGATCACGGGTGAAGGTGAGCGAGAGTCGTTTGCCTTCGGCATAAGTCCGGACTTCGCCCTGCGGGAGCCCTGCCACGCCCGAGGTGCCGGGCGGGAGGACGAGGGCGTATTTGATCAGATTGGCGATGCCGTCTCCGTCGGGCATGGCGATATCGGCCGCATTGCCAGCGTCCTCCGTGGTGCCGAAGTGGGTGAAACGCCAGGCTTCAAGCGATGACAAAGGATTCACGGTGACGGTGAAGCTGGCGTTCCCCATGTTGCCCGCGCCGTCAGTGGCGGCGGCGATCACCGTGGTGACGCCGACGGGGAACAGGCTGCCGCTCGCCGGCGTGAAGCTGGCCGAGGCAACACCGCTGCCGGGATCGGCTGCACTGGCGGTGTAATTCACCACCGCGCCTGAGGGTGAGGTGGCATCCACCACGATGTTGTCCGGCAACGTGAATACGGGTGAAATGGTGTCGGGGAACACGTTCCCGCTGCCGCGCGGGCTTGTCCCGCCGACAAACACGCCGCCCGTGTTGCCTGCATCGAAGGCCAGGAAAGAGGACCGCTCGGCACTGGAGCGTCCGTCGAACACCTTCACGTGCGGCGCGCCACCCGGACCCGCCCCCGCGATGATCTCGGCCAAGCCATCGCCATCGAGGTCGCCCGCGCCCAACCGCACGCCGCCGCTGAAGCCGGGGTCAAAGGCGAAGAACGAGCGCAGTTCGGTACCCGTCTCGCCGTTGAACACCTTCACATGCCCGCCAGCGGAGCCGCTGTCGGCACCGGTGATGATTTCCGACCTTCCGTCGCCGTCCAGATCTCCGGCCGCCACGGACACACCTCCGCCGAAGCCGGAGTAGGCGAAGAACGATTGCAACTCCACGCCGGTCGCGCCGTCGAAGACCTTCACGTGCCCGCCGCTGGCTCCCGGGCCTGCGCCGGTGATGATGTCTGCCTTGCCATCGCCATTCACATCGCCCGACGCCACTCGCACACCGCCAGCGAATCCCGCGTCAAATGCGAAGAACGATTGCAACTGCGCGCCGGTGTGTCCGTCGAAGACCTTGACGTGGGGTCCTCCTCCCGCTCCAGAGCCGATGATGATCTCGGAGAAACCATCGCCATTGATGTCACCCGCCGCCACGTTCACGCCGCCGGTGAAGCCGGGGAAGGCGAAGAAGGAGTGGAGCCGCGCGCCGTCGCGCCCGCTCAAGACGGACACCTCCGATGCGCCAGTGGCCGTGCCCGCGATGGTGTCGGCGAAACGGTCCCCATTCACATCGCCCGTGGCGACCGTGACGCCGCCCGTGCGCAGCGGCGAACCGCTCCACAGATCGTCGGCGATGTAATCCTCCAACGCGAGCGAACCCAGCCCCAGCGATGTCCGCGCCTTATCCGGCGTGCCGCCGCCTGTGCCGACCACGAGCAAGTTCGACGGATTAGTCGCATCCAGCCGTATCGGACCATCGCTCGGTGCCCACGTCGTGCCGCCGTCCACGCTCAGCTCGGTAAAGACATCGAAGAAGCTGCTGATTTGATACGTGCCGTCGGGCAGCGTGGTGAGCGTCGTCTTGCCGACCGATTGCAGCGTTGGGCTTTCGCGCAGCATCACGCCCGCGGGCAGCGTGCCGCCGCTGAGGTTCAGCGCGAGCATCTCGGTATCGAAATAGCGTGTGGTGCCGATGTCGTGCGTGTGGGTGAAGCTGATCTGCCCGGTCACCGGCCCCACGCCGGAGATCGTGCCGCCAGCCGGAGGCGTGCGTTTGAGCGAACCGTTCCCCGTGAAGCCGCCCGTGACCGTCCCACTCGGGGGCACGAGAGCGAAGCCATTGAACGTCAAAGCGGAGAGTGGCTCGACGTTCACATAAGTCAAATACCTGCATTCAGTGGTCCCGCCCGCGTATTCCACTCCGCCTTGGGTCGATGAACTTGCCAGCACCTTTGGCAGTGTATCCGTGAGCGACGGCACCCCGACCGGCGCGGGCGCGAGTTCGACGTGCAGCGGCGCATCCGCAGGCGACCACGTCGCGCCGCCATCCACACTCAGCTCGGTGAAGATGTCGAAGAAGCTGCTCACCTCGTATTTACCGCCGCCGATGTCGGTGATGGTGGTCTGGCCGGTTGACGCGCGGGTGGGGCTCTCGCGCAGCATCATGCCGACGGGCAAACCACCGCCGCTGATGCTGAGCGCGGTCATCTCGGTGTCGAAGGTGCCGGTGGTTACGCCCGTGGTGCGCATCTCAAAGCTCGCCGGCGTGCTGACATGCACTGGCCCGGCTGCGCCGACGAGGGTGAGTTCAACGTCCATCGTCCCTGTTTGCGTCGTTGTCGTGCCGGGAGCGGGCGGAGCCGCCCGGATGGCGCCGATCCTATTCAAGACCTGACGATACGTATCGTAATACGGCTGCGCTGTGCCCGGCTCGGTGGGGAACGTGGGCGTTTTCCCGCCTGAGGCCATTCTGAGTTCTCCAACGGGCGGAATCAGATTGTCCGTCGCGATCACCGGCTCCGGTGCGGAGTGCTGCTCCAGCCGGAGCGGCTCCGCCGCCGGGCTCCACGTCGTGCCGCCATCCACGCTCAGCTCGACGAATACGTCGAAGAAACTGTCGATGCGGAAACCGCCGTCCACGTGGCGGACTTCCGTTTTCCCGGTGGAGGCGCGGGTGGGGCTTTCGCGCAGCATGGTCCCGGCTGGCAGTGTGCCGCCGGTGACGTTGAGCTGGAGCATCTCGGTGTCGAAGGTTTGCGGCCACGTCCCGCTGCTGCTGGTGTTGGTCACTCGTGCCCGCCCGGTGACTTCACCCGTGTATTCGATGGGAGCGTCGGTGCCAGACGAAAGCCCGAGCGCAAAACCTGCATCGGTGTAATCGACTTCGACAGTCCCGCCCAGCGGTGGCACGGTGATGGACTTGTCGAGTTCCTTGGTGAAGACATAGGGCTTGTGCATTCTTTGTCCGGTAGGCAATCCACCTCCGGCGAAGGCGATGGTCGCCTCTGGATCAGCGGGCGACAAGGTCCCGTCCAGCGGCAGGAAATTGGAGCGATAGAACTCGGCCGGAGCGGGGCGGTTTAGCACGAGGCGTTGCGGCACGTCACCAGGCGTCCAGGTGGTGCCGCCGTCGGTGCTCAACTCGGTGAAGATGTCGAAGAAGCTGCCGATCTGGTAGTAGCCATCGGGCTGTTGGGCGAGTGTGGTCCTGCCGATTGAGGCGCGCGTCGGGCTCTCGCGAAGCTGCGTCCCCGCCGGCAACGTGCCGCCGGTGAGGTTCAGCGCGAGCATCTCGGTATCGAAAGTCCCGGTCGTGTTGCGCGTGACGCGCAGGGTGGCGGTGCCCGGCGCGGTGACCGGAGTCCCGCTGGGAAGAACGCCTTCCACCGACATAGTGATGTCGATGTCCGCCGAAGCGCCTACGGGCATGCCTTCCAGTTGCGGCCTTGAGGAAACGTAACTCATCTCGATCTTGCCGAAATTGAAACTGATCGACTCAGACGGTCTATCCCCGCCACTGCTCGTAAACTCGGTTCCGGTCGGTGGGAAAAAGTCTGTCGGTGCGGTGATCTCTTTCACCTTCGGCTCCAGCTCAAGCCGGACCGGGCCGCTCGCGGGCACCCACGTCGTGCCGTTGTCGAGGCTGATCTCGGTGAAGATGTCGAAGAAGCTATCGATCTTGTAGTTGCCGTCGGATTGAGGGGCGATGCAGGCCTCCCCGGCGGAGATCAGGGTGGGGCTCTCCCGCAGGCTAATACCTGGGGTTATAAAGATTATGCTGTCATTGTCACTGTCCAGAAGGTCAATACAACCATAACGCTTTTCCCCTGCAACAGCGTCGTGAAAAGCGAGAGGCAAGGGTCCGAACTCAGAAAACGTAATACCGCCATCCGTTGAAATCTGTCCTCCCAGCGCATCTTGTGCCGTCGACTGCACCGGAGCCTGCCCGAGGGCTGGTGGCACCACGCCTGGGGTGATTCGCTCGCGGGTGAAGTTCCGGATCACCACATTGGTGCCCGGGAAAGTCAGGTCGTCGCTGCCTGGAGCGGGGACGTAGTTCCCCAAAGGCGGCACGAGGTTGGTCGGGAAGAGGTGCTGCTGAGGCAGGCGTTCCATGGTCGCGTGCAGCGGGCCGGAGGCGGGCTGCCAAGTGGCACCACCATCCACGCTCAGTTCGGTCCAGATGTCAAAGAAGCTGTCAATTTGATAGTTACCATCCGGCCGTGCCTCGATGGTGGCCTGGACGGTGGATTGCAGCGTCGGGCTTTCGCGGAGGAGAAGCTCGAAGGAGTTCCCGCCCGTGCCGCCATTTTCAATGCTAAGCGGCGGGCCGATCCAGTCATCGTTACCGATGTAGTCCTTAACCGAAAGCGCACCCAGCAGCAGATTATGCCGGGCATCAATTACGTTGGATGGCTGGAACGTCGCTCCACCGTCCAACGAAACCTCGGCGCTGAATTGGAACGTCGTGTCAATGCTCACCGGGGGTGCGCCAAGCGCGGGCGGGATGACCGGTCTGTCGGGACGCTCAAGGCGCACATTTCGCAGCACGATGCCGCCGGGGAACGCAACTTCCCCATTGGCTTGAAAAGCACTGTTGCGCGGAGGGTAGTAATTGGTCGGAAACACCTCTTCCTGGCTGGGGGTGAAGGTCATGGTCAGGAAGCCATCCTGGATCGAGGAGGGCGATGGTTCATCGAGGATGCGCAGGTCGAACTGGAGCGCGATCAAATCGTCTGCGGACGAGATGGACTCGTTGAAGGTGAACGAGCCGTCGCGGTTGACGATGATCGAACCGGAATTCGTATCCTCGCCCAGGCCCTTGGCATTTTTCTTCACGCGGACAGCGCTGCGGCCGCGCTCGGAGACTTTGTAGGGTTGGGAGGGGTTGACCAGAGGTTCCTCAAAGCCGTAGTCCCAGGTGACGGTGAGGGTGCCGGGAGTGAGGGCGAAGAAATAAATGACCCCCTCCGAACCGGCGAAGTTGTCTCCCGCCGGAGCGCCGGAGATCACATGATTGAGCGAGAGGGTGAGCGAGTCATTGGCGGCATCGATGGCCCAGCCGGTGGTGGCGGTGGAACTGCCGCGGGTGGCGGTGACCGAGCCGGTGGACGGCGCGAATGGTGTGCCAGCACCCAGCGGCAGACTGACCAGATCGGCGAAGGTCGGCGTGACGTGGTGGCGGGTGTTGGTGAACGCCGGCGCGAGGCTGGGCGCGGCGGCGACGGTGTTCACGTCCATGCCGACGAAGCGGAGGTTGGCGGCTTGGGAGGATGAAATGAGACAGAGGGCGGCGCAGGCACCGGCGAGGTAGGATGCGTGGTGTTTCATGGTGGTTGGATGATTTTTGTTCGGGGAGGTATCTGAGGAGGAGGCAAGATAAGAGGACGTCGCAGGGAAGTGGGCCTTGCCACGCGCCAGCTTTGGATGCCGACTGGACGGGCACGTCTATGTGAATTTACAATCGCGCCTTTTATGAAATGACATCACCATGTCAAGAATCCTTCGGAAGATGAAATGTGACAAATTTGAAACGAAGCATCCTACGAGTTTTTTGGGAATACGAGTTGGTGCCAGAACTGTTCGGCATGATTGACGCTTCGGGATCCAGAAAGTGTGGATTTCCTGCGGGTTGAGTTGGCTAGCAGCCTGTCGGACTTGGAATCCAAATCATTGGGCGTGGAGCCATTGGGGGGAATGCCAACCCGTTTCGTCAACTTTGACCACGACACCCCGCTGCTTCTGCCGCCCGCGCTCGCGTCCTGCAAGCCGGCGACATTACGGTTGCCATCGACGGCACCAAGATCCGCGAACACCAGCAAACACAGCGCTGTGCGCTAGATACAGCAAAAGGCAAACAACTCTACGGTCTTCGAAAGCAAGCTACCGAACCTATTCTCGGCAACAATCGCCCAAGTTGGCCCACAGGCTCTACCTAACAATCATTCGGCTGGTCAAACCACACAAGTCTCCCGAACATGCAACTTCGGATTGCGACAGAAATCAACCATCCGCTTGAAAACTCAACGCCTCGCCGTGAACACCACATAACACATGGCGAGGCTATCACCCGCTCGTCCACATATATACTTAGATTTCTGACGCTTCACAATCCGACAAGCTGCAAGCAGCAAATTCTCGGTGGCTTGTGCCAGCAGCACCGGAACCACCCGCGAGCATGTCATTGATGGGAATTTGTAGAGAATCGCCTTGAAGCCCGACGATCAAGGTCACAGCCAGCAGAACTATGAACAATCCGCCACTCGTAGGGAAGTTCCAAGAAGATTCCACGGCCCCGACAGAAGATTCCACGGTCCGCGTTGGCGGCAATTGTGGCCAGATCCATCATGTCGGAGTTCTTGTGCTACAACCGTGCGCGGTCCGCCAGGAGAAAAATTGCCACAAGCGAGACAACCAATTCCGTCCCCCAGGGTGGAAAAGCGTGACGAAATTGTCAGATTCTTTTGCATCGCCCCGCTGCATCAAGCGTCCTTAATCCATCGCAATGATGCTTAACATGGACTCTCGGGAGCCGCTCAGCAAGACCACCCGGATACTGAAATCCATCGCCATCCCTATCGTAGGTCTGGGCATCGTGGCTTTCCTCGACAACCGGATGAAAGGCGGCTTGCCTCAAATCGAGCACGCTGAAAAACTGGTATCCGTCTCTTACATCCTGCTCGGTCTTGCGCTGGCATACCGTTTGATCTGTGGCATCGCCCTCGATATCGCCTTGGCGCGAAGCACCGCCCGCAAAGTGCCCCAAATCCTTAAACATATCATCGGTGTCGCCATGGGGCTGCTGGCCGCACTGATGGTCACCGATATTCTTCATCCGGGCGCTCTGACCAGCCTGTTGACACTCTCAAGCGTGATCGCCGTGGTCGTCGGCCTGGCGCTACGGCCTATTATTCTGGATGTTTTCTCCGGTGTGAGCGCCAATCTCGACGCCGCCTTCCACATCGGTGACTGGATTGAAATCAACGGACGCGGCGACGGCAGGTCGCAGACCGGGTGGGTCGAACAAATCAACTGGCGTACCACCCAGCTACGAACCCGGTCAGGAAATCTGGTCGTCTGCCCGAACAGCGTACTGAGCACGGCCGTCATCACGAATTATTCACGGCCATCCCTACTGAGCCGCTTTGGCATCAAGGTCAAGCTCCCGCCCGAACTGGACGCCGAGCGGGCTCGCCGGATCCTGCTTGCCGCTGTGAGCTCGGTCACCTTCCGAGACGGTGGCACGAACAAAGAACAATTGCCTGATGTATTGGTCACCTCCATGGAGGCCTCCGGCGTCGAATACTGGATCCGCTTTTGGTTGGATCCTTCGCTGGAATCCATTGATACCGCAGTGGATGAGGTTTCTCGCAGCGTGTTGCAACACCTGCAACTCGCGGGAATACCGCTTTCAGAAAAAGTCGTCCTGCACCGGGATCAACGTCCCTTGCTGGACATCCGATCTCCTGACGGTCGTGCCGAGGCTTTCTCTCATGCGGCTCTCTTCGACGGCGTTTCGCGGGAAACATTGGTGAGGCTTGCCGAAAAAGCTCTACCGCAGCGCTTTGAAGAGGGCGATATCCTGATCCGACAAGGCGGCACGGACAACGACATGTTCCTGCTGGTAGAGGGCGCGGTGCTGGTCGCCGTGGAGAAAGATGGAAGCGAATTCATCGTCGCCCGCATGCGGGCCGGAGAATATTTTGGCGAAATGTCTCTGCTTACCGGCGAGGCTCGCACCGCGACGATCCGGGCCATCACCGCCGGAGCGGCTTATCGCATCAGCCGGGAGGCCATTTCACCGCTGATTGAGGCGGATCCAGCGCTTATGGATTTGCTGAGCCATAACCTCGCCGCGCGCAATCTCAGCCGCGAAGCAAGGACCACGCGAAGCGATCAGGACACCCCCGCACAAAAATCCGAAAGTCTGGCCACCGTTCTGTTCGACCGGATGGCGGCCATTTTCCGCAGTTCGCGATGATGAATCCGGCCCTATACTCTTGGAGTTGAGGAAACCCCAGCCACATCTCCAACACAAATCACCAAACTGCTGAAATTGATAGATGAATCGCAGGACATTGAATTCTCCGCCCTTTACTACCCAATCCGAAAGGATAAACCCTTGGCCGATCTGTGCCCTCTCAAGAATGGAGTAGTGTATCCGTTGTTATGAAGATGACGATTTTGCGCGGGGCGGCGGATTATGAGGGCTTCGCACTCGGTTTGGAGGACTTGGATAGTTTCCAGGAGAGTGGCGCATTGAGCGATTTTCTGGCCGTCTTCAGGATCGGGTGATTGATGCGGCCTTCGCGCGATTCTTCTGCCTGACGCGGAAGTTCATCCGCAGGTGGTCCGAGCGGAGTGTGGCTTGGCTGCTGGCGTTGAGGGGGATGAGGTCTTTGCTGAGCCAGAGTTGATCGAGGGTGAGCACGGGCAGCCCATAACACCAGGTCTCCTTGAAACCCTTGGCATGTGCGTCATTAGCGAGGGAAAAATGTTCCTGCCATGCATCGAATCCGCGCGCTGCGGGAGGGGTGTTGAAATCGCCGAGGATCAGGCAGTTTTGCTGGGGTGATATCTCGCGGATGCGGTCGAGATATGGCGCTCTTGCAAACCAGGGCTGTGAGGGGATGTCCACGGCTACCACGGCGTATTCGGCAGCATCGATTTCCACCCGGACCTTGTGACAACGAAAACGCGGGCGGTTTCCCAACTCCTGAACTTCCAGCAATTTCCCCTTCACTCCCACCACGATCCCGCCGGTGCAACGCTGCCATTGGAAATCTGGATTCGCAGCAACGAAGCGGCTCCATGCATCGCCCGGGAAAGGGCCGGCCTCGATCAGCACAATCAACTTCGTCTCCGCTCCCGCCAACTGCGGCCACATGCGATCCATCTTCTGGATGTTTCTCCCACCATTCCAAAGCGTGACTTCGAAATCGCCAACTCTCGGTGTTGGAGCATCTTTCCACCGAAATGATGCGGCTGCCTGCAGAAACGAATGTATTATCAACAAGGTAAATACTGCATTCCATTTCCATCCGGTGGGCCGGATCAAACACCAAGCCGCCGCTGTTAGAAAAAGCCTGACTGCCCATGGCACGCCGAAGAAGATGAGGGCTGTGGTCCAATGCAGATCCCGAAAACCGAGTGCACAAACACTCGATGCCGCCGCCAAGGCAAACATCGCCCAGCCGGCAGTGCGCAGCCACTTCATTCGGCGGGGATCACTTCCCATTCATAGAGGCCACAGGAAAAATCCTTGGGCTGTTGGATCTCGATGCGCATCGCGCGGGTGGTGACCGCTTTGAATTTCACTTCGATGGGTTCCGTCTTGCGGGTGGGGAAACCGGATGCCTGTTCCACCGGTTTCCATGCGCCGGCATCATCCTGATAGTATAAACTCCACGAATCGGGAACGCGGCATTCGCCATTGCCGGTATCATCAAACCATGACACCACCATTGAGCCGACTTTGGCAGGTTTTTCGAACTCCATGGCCACCCATTCCTTGCCTCCCTCGTGTGGCCAGAAGTCGAAGTTCGGGGCAAAACCATCGGTCGCATTGCGCGGGATCAGTTGATCATGGATGTGCCGGACGTCCATGCCGCCGCGGGCGAAGGAGGTGGTGACTTTGGCTTTGGATGAAATCGTGGGAGCGGGCACTGGTCGCACGTGTTCCGCATCGCGCCCCATCCATACGGTCATCGATGACAATCCGCGATTGTTCCATGAGGCGTAGGGGATGGCGGTGATGGTTTCCGCTTTCTCTTCGAATCCGCCGCCTTCCTTGCGGACCACGCGTTGCGCGCCGCTCACTTCCAGCACCGTCACACCGCCTAACAGATCCGGCTTGTGGATTGCCTTGGGCGTGGCGGATGCGGGCAGGGCGATGTCAAAAATGGCATTCTTGTTATCCAGGCCTTCCAAGGCATAAACCACCGGCCCGCGTTCGAGGGCTACCTGGCCGCGGGTGGCGGCGATCTTTTCATTGCCTTTGACTCGCCGCACGGGCATCGGCAAATCGAGTTCTACGATATCGCCCGCCTTCCATGAGCGCTGGATTCGGGCAAAGCCATCCACCATCTCCGCTTTCGCCGTTTCGCCATTCACCCTGATCGTCCATGCGGCCGGGGCGGGATCGTCGTATGTGTAGAGATCGCTTGGCAGTGGCTGGCCGCGGACCCAGCCTGGGATGCGAAGGCATAACTCGAAATCGGTTGGCTTCGCAGGCTCCACGGAAATTTTTACCAAGCCTTTCCATGGATAGTCGGTGCTTTGCATCAGCTTCACTGCCGTGCCGCCGATCTCTGCCTTGGCTTTGCCTTCCGCGTAGAGATTGACCATGAGTTGTTTGTCTTTGACTGCATAGGCATAACCGCCGAGCGAGGCCATGGTGCGCAGGACATTGGGTGGGCAGCAGGCGCAGCCAAACCACGGCGCGCGTCCGGCGAAGCCGTGGTTGTTGGCGGCGCGGCCATCGTATTCCAGCGGATTCGGATAGAAAAAGCGATCGCCGGAAAGCGAGACACCGCTGAGGAAGCCGTTGTAGAGCGTGCGCTCCAGCACATCCATGTATTTGCCATCTCCGGTCATCAGGAACATGCGGTGGTTCCAGAACAGGAAAGCGATGGCGGCGCAGGTTTCATTGTAACAACGGTGAGGCAGTTCATAGTTGTCGCCATAGGCCTCGCCGGATGCGCGGGCTCCACAGCCGCCGGTGAGATGGAGTTTTTTCTCCACCACGTTGTTCCAGATGGCGGTGATGGCATCGAGATAAGTTTCGTCTCCCTTCATTGCCGCCACATCCGCCATGCCGCTGTAGAGATAGTTCGCCCGCACGGCGTGACCGACGGCTTCCTTTTGTTCGGTGACCGGAGCGTGGTTCTGATTGTATTCGCTGCCGCCTTTGCCGCGCACGTCGATGAAAAACTTCGCGAGTTCCAGCCAGCGGGCATCGCCTGTGCGACGATATAACTTCGCGAGTCCCATTTCGATCACCTGGTGACCAGGTGCGATGCGTGGCTCGCCATCGCCGAAATCCTTGTGCACGAGTTCGGCGCTCTTCAGGCAGATGTCCATCAGGCTTTCCGATCCGGTGGCCTGGGCATAGGCGACGCCGGCTTCATACATGTGGCCGATATTGTATAACTCATGACTCAGCCCGGTATCCGCCATCCAACGTTCCAGCGCGATCCAGCCGTGGGCAGGAGTATCCGGATGCATCGTGCGCCAGGTGTAAAGATAACCATCCGGCTCCTGCGCGGCGGCGATGCGGGCGATGAGGGTTTCCACCTGTTTCTGCAATGCCGCATCCGGTCGCACGCTGAGGCAGAATGCGGCTCCTTCGAGCACCTTGAACACATCCGAGTCATCGAATGGATACTGCGTGGGTGGTTTGTTCTGGAAGGCTGTTTCACCGGCAGCGCGGCGTTTCATCGTCTCAGCGGCGAGATCGAAGTTTTTCATGCGGCCCGAGCTTTCGCATTGGCCGAGCGCGAATGGCAGAGTGACCTTGTTGTTGATTTCCTGGCGATCGTGCCAAAGCCCGCGGGTGAAGCTCACATCGGTGAAGGGCACCGGCTGGATCGGATAGTCTCCGGCAAGAAGCGTGGCGGCGGAAACCAGCGGAAGCACTGCGCAGCACCATGCGCGCCGCTTGGAGAAAAGGGAAAGCGGGTTCATGTGGAGATGGCTACGCTTCCGGTTGGAAGCGTCTTTCCGTGCAGGGTTTAGCGGCGCTTGCGTTCCTTCTTCGGAGCGAAGGAGATGGTCTTGATATCGAAGGCCTCCGGATCGTAGCCCGGCCGCATCCACTCGATCTCGCCGTGGAGGGCCTGCATGTATTGGAAGGTGCCACCGCAATCCTCTTCCGGGCAATTGCGTGCGCCTTCGAGCATTTCCGGACCACCCTCGCCGGCCACCCATTTTTCGAAAACGATTTCGTGGATCCACTCGTCTGCAAAGTCGTAGCGGTAGAGGATGCGGACGGGCAGGCGGCGCTTGCCAAGGAATTCGCTGACGGTGAGCACGGCTTCATCCTGGAACTCACCGGCCGTTTGATCCTCCAAGCCGATCGGGCCGATGACATCCACGAGGCGCTTGCCTTTGCCGTGGCGGAATTCGTGCGGGTGCTTGTTGTCCCAGCCCATCGCGGCTTGGATGGCATCGCTCAGTTGAATGAAGGTCACATCCTTGGAAATCGAAAAACGCCGCCAGATCTGCGGTTGGATGCCATAGAGGAATACTTTCACCACCACCCGGTTCTCGTCTTTCGCTTTCGCCATGCGCTGAGCCTGTGGTGGATACGTGGTGAAAATCAAATGGGAAAAATCTCCAACCCGAAACGCAATTCTCTTGCAAATACTTCTGCTGTGCATGAGCTTTGGCGGGTGAAAACGTTGCTTCTATTGGCAGTTGGTTGGGTCGTCAGTGGCGTCGTGGCCTTTGCGGGACCGATGCAGGTTTCTGCACTGCATCCCCTGATGGCGGATCTTGCGAAACAAGTGGGCGGTGAGCGGGTGAAGGTTTTCGATTTGGTGGGCGAGGGAGGGAATCCGCATCATTTCGAGCCGCGGCCACAGGACATGAAGACGCTGCAGGGGTCTTCCTTGGTGCTCGCGGCGGGCAAGGGCTTGGAGACGTATCTCGGGCGGCTCCGCTCGACGTTGAGCGGCGTGACGATTGTGGAAGTGGGCCGGACCATCCCGTCGCTCACGGTCGGCAAGGATGCGGTTTACACCTGCTGTCCATCGCACGGTGCAGGTTCGTTGGACCCGCATTGGTGGCATGGCATCGAGAACACTCGGCGGGCGTCCCGGGTGGTGGCGCAGGCGCTGGCGGAAAAGGACCCGGCGGGCAAGGATGCGTATTTCGCGAACGCGGCGGCTTATGGAAAACGCCTCGATGATCTCAAGCGCTGGGCCAAGGGTGAACTTTCCAAGGTGCCACGCGCGCAGCGGAAACTGGTCACCGCACACAATGCGTTCGGATATTTTGCCAAAGAATTCGGGTTTGAGGTCATCGCCGTGGCGGGTCTCAACAAGGAACAGAACACCACCCCGCAGGACCTTGCGAAGACCATCGAGTCGGTGAAAAAGTCCGGAGTCAAAGCAGTTTTCCCCGAACAGAATGCGAGTGCCAAGTCGCTCAAATCGATCGCCAGCGCCAGCGGGATCCAAGCAGCCACGCCCTTGATTGCGGATGGTGAAGGAACTGGCCGCGAGGCCGGTTTCGAGGGCATGATCCGTCACAACGTCACCGCCATCACCCAAGCGCTTGCCGCCCCATGAGTGTTGCAAATCGATGGCTGGCCACTCCGCTTGCGGGGACGGCGGGAGTGATGCTGGGGCTGTGCCTGATTGCCATTCCCCTGCGGAAACTCACGTCCGCAAGCCATTTGCCTGTCGCGGCAAACGTTGCGGCTGCGGAGCCTTCAGCCACTGAAAAACGGATCCCCGCCGTGCTGCGTCTCAAGCTGCTTGCCCCTGCCACAGGGCTGCGGATTGAGGATGCGGATGGCAAGAGCGTGCTGGGTCCGCTCGACCTGGAGGCCGGCGAATCCGAATACGATGTGCAACTTCCCTTCGGTGGCGATGTGCTGGACTTGAGCCTCCAGGCAACTTTTGCCGGTCCTGAGGCGGATACGGCGTTGTTTCTCACGGTGATGCCGGATGCTTATGAAGATCAGACGCGTTATATCATCGGCAGCGGCGAGATTTCCGAAACCCTGCATTACGAGTGGCATGTCCACGCCCATTGAATCATCGCCATGACCCATTCCACCCACGATTCCTGCGCGCATTGCGGTCACCATCACGAGTTGAGGGTGGATAATCTGAGCGTTCGCTATCGATCTCTCGATGCGCTGACAGATATCTCCTTTGCGACCTCCTGCGGTGCCTGCGTGGCATTGATCGGCCCGAATGGCGCGGGCAAAAGCACCTTGCTCAAGGCCATCGCCGGATTGCTTCCCACCTCCGGCGGACGCATCTGGTGGCGCGGGACCAAGGTGGCCCGCTGGAGTCGGGAGATTGCTTATCTTCCCCAACGGGAAAATGTGGATTGGCAGTTTCCCATCACCGTGCGCGGCGTGGTCCGCATGGGTCGCTACCCGCAGGCGGGATGGTGGCGGCCGTTTTCAAATACCGATGAGGCCGCCATCTCGCGGGCCATCGAACTCATGGGCCTGGGTGATCTTGCGGACCGGCAAATCAGCGAGTTAAGCGGTGGCCAGCAACAACGGGTCTTCCTCGCCCGGGCACTGGCGCAGGAGGCGCATGTCTTGTTGTTAGATGAACCTTTCACCGGCCTCGACCGCAATTCCAAATCCGCCCTTGCCTCCACCTTGAAGAATCTAACCGAAGAAGGGCGGCTGGTCATCGCGTCCCACCACGACATGAACACGGTGAAGGACATCTATGACGAGGTCCTCCTGCTGAAACGCCGGTCAATCGGCTTTGGCAGAGTGGATGAGGTTTTCACCGAAAAGCTTTTGGTGGAAACCTTCGGTGCGGTTAGTAGCGATGGAAAGGAGGTCGCATGATCGACTGGCTGATGGAACCGCTGCAGCATCCCTTCAACCAGCGGGCGATCCTCGCGGCGTTGTTGATCGGATTCACCAATGGATATGCCAGCGCCTATGTGGTGTTGAAAAAATCCGCCCTCAAGGTGGGCTCGCTTTCCCATGCTTTGTTGCCTGGCATCGCAGTGGCGATTCTGGTGGCAGGCCTCAACGATTGGAGCGCATTTCTCGGAAGTTTGTTCGCGGCTTTGATGATTGGTCTTGGCTCGCTGGCGGTCTCGCGCGGCTCGCGGCTGGATCAGGATTCCGCACTGGCGATTTTATATACGGCCGCCTTCAGCGGAGGCATCATCCTGTTGCGGCGCTTGGAGGTCTCGCAGGAGATGGATGAATGGTTGTTCGGAAACATCATGGGACTGCGGGATTCGGATTTGTGGACCAACTTCTGGATCTCCTTCGGTGCGCTTGGAATCCTCACCGCCTTGCATCGCCCGCTGTTGATGACTTTGTTTGACGCGGAAGTGGCGGCCACGCTGGGAGTGCCGGTGAGGGCGCTCAACTATCTGCTGCTGGCGGTCCTGATCGTGGTGTTGATTTCTTCCCTCCAGGCGGTGGGATGCATGCTGGCGCTGGGCTTGCTGGTGACGCCCGCGGCCACCATCTATCTTCTCACCGATTCCACCAATGCCATGTTCTGGGGTGGCTCGCTGCTCGGCGGGTTGGCAGCGGCATTCGCCGTGCTCGCCGGTTGGTGGCTCAATATCGAACAAGGCCCGGCCATCGTCCTGGTGCTCGGCGCCGCCTTCCTGCTCGCCTTCCTTTTCGGCCCCAAATACGGCCTGCTCGGCCGCTCACGTGGGAGATCCTCGAAACACGATTCACCACAACCCACTGCTGAACCATGAAACATCGCAAACTGTTGCCCGCCGCCTTCTTTTTGTTGCCTCTCGCCTCTGTTTGGGCGGGAACCGGTGTGGACGAGACCACTCCTCCTGCGGGTGCCGCTTCCTTTCCGGATGCTTGGAAAAAGATGAATGACTGGAACATCGGGGACACATTGTTTCCCAGTCTTCACCTGCACGGAGCAGGCGGCTTTTCCTCCGGCGAGGTGGACGAGCTGACCAGTGGGGGACATGATCCCCAGCGGAAGACCTTCTCCGCACAAGCCCTGGAGCCTGGCCTCTCGGTGCGGACAAAATATGTGGAAGGATTTTCCAATTACCTCTTCTTCCAGGATGGTGAGGGCGATTGGGACGGAGAACTGGAGGAGGCCTTCGGGAAGATTGTCAACATCCCGGGCGGACTTGAACTCAAGGGTGGCCAGTATCTTTCCCATTTCGGTTCGCTCAATGACAAACACCTGCACGCATGGGACTTTGTGGACTCGGAAATGGTGCTTTCCCGCTTTCTCGGCGATGACGGGCTTTTGCTCAAGGGCGGGGAAATCAGTTGGACGCTGCCGTTTGGCATGGATCCCACGCTGGTGAGCGTGGCTTCACTGGGATTTGGCAATGCACGCAGCCACGACCATGAGGCTCACGCCCACGACCCCGCCGAGCCCGAGCCGCCTCATGAAGGTGAGGAAGGCGCCTTGGCGGATGATGTGATGACTGCCCGCCTGATGGCGAGGTATCGTCTGGACGATTTCCATGGCATCACTTTCGGAACCTCCTGGGCCGGTGGAACCAATGGCTTTGGACGGGATACCCATGTGATCGGCTTCGATGCAGAATACCTGTGGCGTGAGAACGGCCTTGAGCCCGGCGGACGCGCGTTCCGTTGGCGCAATGAGTTTCTTTGGAGGAACGTCGAGGCATTCAGCGAACACGATGATGATGGCGATGGCGTCATCGATGAAACCTTCCGTGGGGATTACGATGAAAGCGGCATCTATTCCCACGCACTTTACACATGGAACGCCCATCTCGACACGGGGCTGCGGCTGGGTTGGGTGGAAGGGGTGGAAGACTTCGGCCAGGACCGGCGTTTCCGCGTTTCCCCCGCGATCTCGTGGTGGCTCGATGACGAGCGGCGCGTGGGATTGAGGACGCAGTATAACTTCGATGCCGTGAAGGGGCACGATGACGAGCACTCGATTTGGTTCCAGCTCAACATCGCGCTTGGCAGCACCGACGAGGTGCGCTGAGCGGATTCACTTTCCGGACTGCTAATTTTGCCCATGGTGAGGGCCTGCAAGTATGAACGCAATTCACAGCTGACTCTCGACAAGGCTCCCGGGCGGGTTTCTTATGGGGCGGGGTGAGACGATTTTTTCAATCTGAGATCGGCGCCGCAGTGGTCTGGGTGATTGGTTCACTGCTGATGGCTGCGGTCTTGGCACCATGGTTTTTCCAGTGGGGCAGGCAATTGGCAGCAGCTGCGGCAAGCAGCGAGCTGCCTGAAGTGCTGGAGTGGTTGGGCGCGGCTTGCGGCAGATCCCGGTTCAGCCGGTTTTTCGACCGTGCCTTGTTGTTTTCCACCCTTGTTTTGATGCCATTTCTGCTGCGGCGGATCCGCAAGCTGAGAGCTCAACCGGGCGCGCTTCCGGTGGTAAGTGGACCGGCAATCGGATGGCGCTATGCTTTGAGGCAAGTGGGTGTGGCGTGTTTGATTTCCGCCGGGGTGTCGATTGCCCTCGGGTTGATTCTTCATGCGACGGGCATGTATGTCTCCAAGCCGGACTCGGCCACCTTGAGTCGGATCATGGCCAAGGTTCTCATCCCGGCAGTGGCGGCCTCTCTGGTTGAGGAATGGCTTTTCCGTGGGGTCTTGTTGGGACTCTGGCTGCGGTTTGCCCGACCCTGGCCGGCCTGTGTGGGCACCGCGTTGTTGTTTTCGTTTCTCCACTTTCTCAATCCCCCGGGCGGTGCCCTGATCGCCAACCCCGCGCATCCCCTGGCTGGTTTCGATCTGCTGGGAAAAATCCTGCTTCATTTCACCGATCCGCTGTTTTTCGTGACCGATTTTGCGTCCTTGGCCATCGCGGGGATGATCCTTGGCTGGGCGCGGGTGAAAACCGGGGCGCTGTGGTTTTCGATCGGCCTGCACAGCGGTTGGATCATGGCATTCAAGGCATTTCACCAGTTCTACCGCCAGGTGCCGGATCACCCGCTTTCTCCATGGGGAGTCGGGGAAAACCTGCGCTCGGGTCTGCTCCCGCTGATGGCCTTGTTGATCACGGCGTGGATTTGCAAGTCGGTTCTGCGTCGCTTCGAGGTGCCCCCCTCCCCCGTCAACCGCGCATGACGGTTACCACCAGGATGCGCTTGATGCCCGCTTTGCGAAGGGTGCGGGCGCATTCGTTGACGGTGGATCCGGTGGTCAGCACATCATCGATGAGAATGACTCCCGGACAATGCCGGGAGGCCAATTTCCGCCCGATTCGGGTGATGCCAAAGGCCCCTTTCAGGTTGTCCATCCGTTGGCGGCGGCTCAGCAAGGTCTGGGTATCCGTCGAGCGCACCCGGCGCAATGCCAGCACGATGGGACACCCGGTCAGGGCGGAGAGCGGCCGGGCGATTTCCTCTGCTTGATTGAAATGGCGTTCGCGCAGCCGCAAGCGATGCAGTGGGACCGGGATGATCGGCCATTTCCCCTCCAGCGCCGGGGCTAGGCGCGGATCCTCGAAGGCATGCCCGGCAAGTGCGCCGAGCTCGCGGGCGAGGTGGATTTCCCGGCCGTATTTGAGACGGTGAACGAGGTCCAGCGTGCGCTCATCCCGCAACATCGCGGGGCGGGCAAATTCGAAGGCGAACGAAAGTCCGGTGCAGTTCGGGCACTCGAACGGCCCCTCGATTTTCCCATAAAAGGCCTCGCCACAGGCTTCGCAAAAAGGTGCCGCGATCCGGGGCAAATCATCGCGGCAGGGCGCACAAAGCGATGCGCCTTCCTTCAGTGAACTCCTGCAAAGCGCGCAATAGGACGGGTAAAGCAGGTCGAGAACCCGGTGGGTCACCCGCCGCATCCACGGTGGCTCAGGCAGCTTGGGGGGAAGTGGGGGCATCGGATGGCTGAAATTGACGATAAACAAACACCCCTGCAAGAAGGATGGCCATCAGCGGAATCATACTTTGCTGGAGCAGGGTCCCGATTGGAAACGATCGCCCGCCGCTGATGGAAACGATCAAGCGCCCGGAAAGGTTCGCCCCGAAAATCCACCCGGCATGCAGTCCGATGGGCAGCCAAAGTGCGGCCGACCGCCAGCGCGCGTATCCCAGCACGCCGCCGAGCGCCAAAAGCGGGATCAGAGTGCCGGCAAAATTTCTCCCGGCCGCATCATTCGTGAGGATCCGTCCCAGCAGTTCAAAGCCCGTGCCCGATACGTCCGGGTCCGCGACGTTCAGCCCGGGCGGTGGATTCATTGCGAGGAGGCAGGCGAAAAACACCGCTGACATCCCCACGGCGGCGGCAGGCTTCATGGCCCGAATGAAAATCCCCAGCGCGATGCCGCGGAAGAAAAGCTCCATCACCAACGCCAGCAGCAAGGCTCCCGAGAACGATCGCAGGCAGAGCCTCCACAGCCCCTCGGCGGGCATTCTGATTACAAAATCCCTGCTTGGCACCAACACCAGGCTCATCACAAGCACCAGACCAGCCACCATTGCAAAGCCCCTGCAAGCCCCCCGCAGCCCACCAAAGTGACGGCTGGGGTTGGGCTCTGGCGCGGAAGTTTCGGATTCCGGCAATTCGAGAAACCATCGTCCCACCGAGGGGCCGCGCGTTTTGCTCCGGGTGTAAATCCATTCCATCCATGGAAAAAACAGGACTGCCGCCACCAACAGGACCGCTCCTCCGAAAAACGATGGCAGTTCGGCAACTTCGCAGCGTTTCGCCAACCACTCGAGGGCATCATTGGTGGTCTTGCGGGAGGAGACCTCGGCAAGCGCCTTGCCCGCATTGTAGAGCAGCGGCGTGATCCAGGCGCCGACCGCCACCGACACCGCAGCGTAGAGCCACAGCTTGATGACGGTGATTGGAGACTCCCCTTGCACCCGCGCACCCTGCAAAAACCATGCCATGAAGGAAAGCCCGTCCTTGGCGATTTTGCATTGGTGCCCGCCCCCGCATCGGACTACCGTCCCCCCATGATCCGCACCGAACCGGTTGGACAAATCCGCTGCCAATGGGGTGAAGGCCCGATTTGGTGGCGTGGCGCGCTTTACTACGTTGATATCGAAGGCCACCGCGTGCACCGCTACGATCCGGCGGATGGCTCGGAGCAATCATGGGATGTCGGCCAGCGGGTCGGCACCGTGGTCCCCCGCGAGAGTGGCGGATTGCTGATTGCAGGCGATCACGGGCTCTCTTTCCTGAATGAGGAAACCGGTGTGCTGACCTCCATTGCCGACCCCGAACAGGACAAGCCGGACAACCGATTCAACGATGGCAAATGCTCGCCCGATGGCCGATTTTTCGCGGGAACCATCAGCCTCATCAAAAAAACCGGCGACGCCCGCCTGTATCGCCTCGACCCGGATCTCACCCTGCACGAGGCCTTCGGACCGGTCACCAATTCCAATGGCATCGCTTGGTCGCTCGATGGCAAGACCGTTTACTACATCGACACCCCGCGCAAGGAAGTGCTGGCCTTCGATTACGATGCGGCGGATGGCCACCTGCACAATCTCCGCAGCGTGATCGCCACCGGTCACATCGATGCCTCACCCGATGGCATGACGATCGATTCCGACGGCCGCCTGTGGATTGCCTTCTGCCATGGCGGCTGCGTTTCCTGCTTTGATCCGGAAAATGGAAATGAGCTCCACCGCATTCCCATCCCGTGTTTGGAAACCACCGCCTGCGCCTTCGGGGGGCCGGATCTGACGGACTTGTTTGTCACCACCGGTGTCCACAAGACCGCCAAAGAAGAGCACGCAGGTCGCCTCTTCGTCATTCGGGGACTCAAGGCCCGAGGCGTGCCGGCAAATGCCTTCGGCGGCTGAAAGCCGGCCTCAACATCAAAGAATCGATCCCGGCGCATAGGCCGCCGCCTGCGGGTGGGCGGTTTCGAGCGATTTCACCGCCGTCGCAAACGCGGCAATCTGGGACTTCGCAGCACCTGACTCGCGGTCGCCCCGTGCGAGGATGGCATCCAGCGACTCCCGCGACAAACCAAGGCGATCGTCACCGGCCAGGCGCTCCACCAGGTTGTTGCGGTCGATTTTTCCCGTGCGCAAATCGTTCACCGTGGCCACCGCGTGTTCCTTGATCGCCTTGTGGGCGGACTCACGGCCCACGCCGGCCTTGACGGCTTCCATCATGATGGTCGTGGTCATGAGAAACGGCAGGTAATGGGCGGTTTCGGCATGAATCACCGCCTCGTAGGCATCCATCTGGTCGAGCACGGTAAGGAATGTCTCGAACATGCCATCGATCGCGTAGAACGAATCCGGCAGCATGATCCGGCGCACGACCGAGCAGGAAACATCGCCTTCGTTCCATTGATCCCCCGCCAGCCCGGCGGCCATCGCCAGGTAGCCCTTGAGGATGACGTGGAAACCATTGACCCGCTCGCAGGAACGCGAGTTCATCTTGTGCGGCATCGCGCTGGAACCGGTCTGGCCGGGAGCAAATCCTTCGCTGGCCGTCTCGTGGCCTGCCATCAGACGCAGGGTTTTGCAAAACGACGATGGCCCCGAGCAAAGATCGGTGAGTGCGGCCACCACGCGGAAATCCAGCGAACGCGGATACACCTGGCCCACGTTCGTCCACACCGCCGGCATGCCGAGGTGGGCCACCACCCGCTGCTCCAGTTCCAGGACCTTCGCCGCATCGCCTTCGAACAATGAAAGCTGGTCCATCTGGGTGCCCACCGCGCCCTTGAGTCCGCGCACCGCGTAGCTGGAAATCAGGCCCTCGATCACACCGAGGCCACTCAACAACTCCTCGCCGAACATCGCCATGCGCTTGCCCAGAGTCGTCGGTTGCGCCGCCACATTGTGGGTGCGGGCCGTGAGAATGAGGTCGCTCCATTGCTCGGAGCGCTCGCGAAAACGGCGCAGTGTGGCAATCGTCTTGTCGCGCACCAAGAGCAAGGAACGATAAACTTGGAGCTGCTCGACATTTTCCGTCAGATCCCGCGAGGTCATGCCCTTGTGAACCTGCTCGTGGCCCGCCAGATCATTGAATTCCTCGATGCGGGCCTTGACGTCGTGACGGGTGATTTTTTCCCGAGCCATGATGGCGGCCGTGTCCACCTGCCCCTTGACCTTTTCATAGGCAAGAATGGCCTCCTCCGGCACATCCAGACCGAGGTCTTTCTGCGCCTTCATCACGGCAATCCAGAATTCTCTCTCCAAAACAATCCGCCCTTCGGCGGACCAGATGGCTTGGAGGGCGGGCGAGGCGTAGCGTTCGGCAAGGACGTTTGGAATCACGCCGCGGACCCTGAAGGCTCGGTTTCCAAGTTTCAAGACCTCAAAATCGAGGCCCATTCACAACGCAGGTTCAGCGCTTCGGGATCACCAGCGACTGGCCCGGGCGGATCAAGGTGCCGGAAATGCCATTCGCCCGCTGGATGGCGGAAACCGAGGATCCATTGCGGCTCGCAATCGCGGAAAGGGAGTCGCCTTTTTTTACCACATAGCGCGTCGTCTTCGGCTTGGGCTTGGCTTTGACGAGAACCGGCTTGGGCTTGGGTTTCACGGTCACCGGCTTGGGCGAGCTGCGCACGGTTTCCCGTGGCTTTTGTTCCACCCGTGCGATCGATGGGGATGATGTGGGCTTGGTGCTCCGCGAGCTTCCCTGCGAGCCCAAGGGGTTGGCATTGGCCGGCGGTTGCTCGTTGCGGGCGATCACCGGGAAATCCCCATCCGGCGCTTGGTTCCGGTTGCTCGGCTTCCGCCACTTCGTCGGATCGTTCGCCCATTCCTCCCGATAGTTTCCTCGGGCATCAAAAGGACCGGTGCCCAACGGATCACTGGCAAGTGAGGGATCGTTGTTGCTGCATGAGCTGAAAAACAACGCGAAAACAAAGGAAAATGGGAACCACAGGACCGGTTTCATGGCGAAAAGAATGAGCGTCTCGGAAGGATTTGGCAAACATAGTTAAGGTGGACAAACCTTTATTTCCCGATTTGCCCGATGGAAGTTGGCGCGGCCAACTTCCCCCTTGCAGACCCCGAACAAAAATGGCACTGCAAGCGTGCATCTGTTCGAGGGGGCATTAGCTCAGTTGGTAGAGCGCTTCGTTCGCAATGAAGAGGTCAGGAGTTCGAATCTCCTATGCTCCACCATCGTATAGAGCCGTCAGCGGCCGGACTTGTTTATTTTTTCCCAAAAAGTCCGCTCAAGGCACCGAGCGAACCTAGGGAGCCAAGAATGCCGCCGAAGTCCGGCTTCTGCCCGGCAAGCACGTCGTCGATCATCGCGTGGTAGCTCTCCGGCACCTTGGTCTTCACAAAATCGGCGACCGTCGTAATCACTTGGTCGGTCATTTCGGCACTGAGTCCGAGGGCGGCGAGTCTTTCCTTGAGTTCGTTCATGATGAAATGGAGTGGTTGGGATCAAATGCACGGCTGCCCGCGCATTGCCCTGCCATCACGGCAGCCCACGCCCCGGAGGTCAAGCTTGAGGACGCGCACGGCGATGATCAGGGGGCGAGTCCCCTCTCACGGCAAGGCCTGTTCGAGCGTGATCGATTCCGCACCGAGAAGATCCCGCAGGCGGGTCTTGAGAGTGGCGTCCACGGTGTCCAGCATGCCGCTTTTTTCCGCCTCCTGCCTCATTTGCTCGCGCAACTCCCTCAAAATCTGGGCGCGATCCTCTGGCTGGACCTTGTTCATCCAGCCGCTGTCCTCGCTCAGGGTTTCGAAGTCCACCAACTCCACCGAGAGGATCTCCGGCTTGGGAAAGCGGGCGATCGGCGTGCCCCGCTCGACCCGCAGGGACACTCCTTCCTTGAGACGGTAGCCACCTTTTACCTGATACCTTCCGCGCACGATGAGCTTCTTGGTGCCCAGCGGAAGGATCGAGAGCGACTCGCTCTTTTCAATCGTCCGCGTGGCGCTCATCCTCATTTCCAGAAGGGAAAGTTCGGAAATCTCGGCGGTTTCCACAATTTCCGCCCGCCCCTCGACGATCCGTGTATCGGTATTGGTGATCGCTCCCAACACCTGGCCCAAGCCTCGTTCGACACTCGCTTTCGTGCTCGATACCGCCCGCTCAATGGGCGCCACGACCAGAAAATACAAGCCAGCGATCACCGCCACCGCCGTGATCAGCCTGCGCGCAGTTTTCCAAATCTCCGTCCGATGCTCCATGACGCTTGATGCTAACCTCAATCCGCCCGGAGTCGATCAAGGAACGCATCCCGGCTCGGCGACCTCCCTGTGCATTCCGGCCGGATGATTTCGAAATTCCCTTGCACCCTCAGCCATCCAATCCGAGCCTCGTTCCATGAAACCATTCGGAGTTTTGGTGGCCTTTTGCATGATCGCCCTCGCCCGCTCGCTCCACGCCAATGGCGGCGGATACTTCCGGGGTGGATTGGAAAACACCGGCGACGTTGCGGGATTCGAACCGAAGGCGACGGAAAACATCCGTATCCTCGATGAAAAACTCACCATCCGCTTGGGAGCCAAGGAGGCGGATGTGGAAGTCCGCTACCTCATGCGCAACGTGACCGATCGCAAAGTGAAGGTGCGTTTTGGTTTTCCCGTGGAAGAGTCGTTCGACCGGAATCTGATGGGTGGTCCCGATCCCGAAAAAACTCCTGACGGCAAGCGGCTATCGTATTGCAAAAACTATCAGATCACCGCCGCCGGCAAGGCCGTCCCATTCAAGTGGCAGGGCGAAGTCCGGGAATCCAAAGAACCACCCTTCAAGGGCGTGGCCGGGTGGCTGATTTCGGAAGTCAGCTTCGCCGCCAACGAGGAGAAACCGATGATGATCCGCTTCCAAAGCGACTATCCCAGCGAAGTATGGGGAGTCAGTGATGACGGTTCGAGTTCCGCCGCGCGGTTCCGTTATCGCCTGTCCACCGCCGCGTGCTGGGCAGGCAGCATCGGCACGGGAAAAATCATCGTGGAACCTTCTGGCATCGATCCGTCCGACATCACGGTCATCAGGCCGGTCAACCGATTCCGCAAGGACGGCACCCGCTGGATCTGGGATTTTGAAAACCTGGAACCCACCCTCGCGGATGATATCGAGATCGAGGCGAGACCCGCGGAATTCACTTATGGCGGCCGCACCGACAACGGAGAATTCACGAATTTTGATACGCCGAAACATCGCTTGGCCGATATCATCAATCGGGGCAGCCAGTGGTCGATGATGCACAGCAACTATCAGGTGACAGCGAGTTCCACCCTGCCCGCCGATGGAGACATCCACTACAAGGCGGAAAACATTCGCGATTTCTGGGAGCGGAACACATGGAGTGAGGGCGCACCCGGCCCGGGGACTGGCGAGTGGTTGGAAATGGTGCCGGCAAGTCCCAAGCCGCTGCTCGGCATCCGGATGAAACCCGGCTACCAGGGCAAGGAAGGCTTGTTCAAAGCCAACGCCCGCCCGAAGAAAATCCGCGTGGAGCTCAACGGCGAACACCGCTTCGATGCGGAGGTCGCAGATCGGGAGGAGGAAATCACCATCCCGGTCGTCGATTATGCCAAGCCAGTGAAGAAGATCCGCATGACATTCCTGGAGATCTATCCCGGCTCGCGCTTCGAGGATCTCTGCGTTTCCAGCGTGCGTCTTCATGTCCGTCTTGCCAAGAAACCCAATGTGCAGCCTGCTCGCTAGATCGGTCTGCGTGCTGATTGCCTTGGCGACTCCCGAAGGAATGGCGCGGACTTTGCCGGTGTTTCTATCAGACAACCATGCGGAAACCTTCGGCTGGATCGCCCGCCGCTTCGATCCGGACACACCACATCATCTCGTCTTGGTGGATGCCCACTCGGACGCTTCCGCCGCAGAACGCTCGGAGGAAATCCGCGAAGGCTTGCGGCGTGTGCCTTCCCTGCAAGCACGGGAAGCAAATGTCACCCGATGGCGCAATCAGGGACGCGTTCAAGCCTTTAACTGGATCGAACCTCTCATGCCTCGTCCGCTGGAGCATGTCCACTGGCTTGCCGCGCCGCAACTTTCCGCACCACAGCGAGAGGAACTTCATGCAGAGGCAATCAGCCTGCTGGACGGACGCTCCGAGGTGGAACCCCGTTCATCGGGATCCTTTGCCGGACGCTGGACCACTGTGGATCTCGCAGGATTCAAACAGCTCAAACCATCGGGGAGGCCCGTGATTCTCGCCATCGACCTGGATTTTTTCGCGGGCATGGAACCCGGACCACGGGAGAACAGCTTCGAGACGATCTGGCGTCATGCCATGGATTGGCCGGACTTGGCAGGAATCGCATTCGCAGTTTCCCGCCCGTGGCTGAAGTCCGACGAAGAAGCCGATGCGCTGGTCGCTCTTGCTTGTGGGGCGATCATGCGAACCCGCGGCGCCGTTCTGGAAATCGATGCGTCGCTGGACGACCGCCCGGATGATTCGAAGCTCCGCTCGGAGACCAAAGCAGCGCTTGTCCGCTGGGACGCATTGCCCGCCTCCACCATGCTTCGGGCTCGTTTGCTTCAACTGCGCGATCGCTTGGAAATGGTGGACCGCAGATGCGATTGGGAGCCAATTCTCGACTCCTGGGAAAACGAAGCGGCCACGGTGGTCATGCAGCCCGAGCGGGGTGAGATCGATTGCGATGGAGTCTGGAGGTTTTCCGATCATGAAGCGCCGGTCATTCGCTTGACGCCACCTCCCGGGGCGACTGGCCGCGTCCGCTGGTTTGCGCTGGAACCCTCAAGAGCCGCCTACGACCTGCTCCCGCACACCGGCCTAGGCAAGAGCTTCGCGGAGTCGCCCGCCCGCTGGATCTACGAGACACGTCGTAGTTTGGGAGACTCCGGCGACTTTGCCCTGTCACCGGAAAAATGGCGCCCCGGGGGCCCGGGGCGAGTGCGGCTGGAGGCAGAGCTCGAAACCGAGGATGGCTGGATTCCGGTGCCACCCATCGAACTACGCCTCGCCGCTGGGAATGGGTTCCGCGCTGCGATTTCGGAATGTTTCCACATGCCCTATGTCTTCGGCATCGCCGCTGTGGAGGAAAAGGATCTCAGCGGAGTGGAAACCGGTTGGGGGGCGGATTGCTCGAACTTGCTGATCCACGCGTGGCGCCGCAACGGCATCCCCCTTGCCTGGGGCGACCCCGGCCGAATGCGGATGCAACTGGCCACCAAGGCAGAGAACGTCACCCTTGCCGACGCCGTCCCCATCTCCCCGGATGAAATCGAAACGGGCATCGCCATCGACTTTGGAAAGCACGTGGCTGCCATCTGGGAAGACCGCGATCCGATCGGGAAGTTAAGTGCCAATGATCGGGTGGTGCATCATCTGGGTGGTTTCCCGGAAGTGGTGGAACTGGCAGCTCTCACAGCAACGCGCCCGCGGTTCTCCCTGCGGGTCCCGCACCCGTCCACCGGCGACGGGTGCCTTGTGCGAATCGCTGGCGATGTGGTCTTGGCCGGCGAGCAGCGGGAAACAATACCTTCTTTCAAAAAGCAAAAGGCGGATCTCTTCATCGCCAATCTGGAGGGCATCCCCTCGCTGCGCGAACCCGCCAGCAAGGTTCGCTATGATTTCCGTTTTCCAAGCAAGCAGCTCCCCTGGCTGCGCGAACGGGGAATGGATGCGGTTTCACTCGCCAACAATCACGCCGGGGACGCCGGGCGGGACGGCCTCATGGAGGGAATGCGGGCCTTGCGGGAACATGGCATTGGTTTCTTCGGAGCCGGAAAAAATGCCGCCGAAGCCTGCCAGCCATGGCGTGTCGAATGCCGCGGAGTCCGCATCGCCGTATTCGGAGTGTGTTTGGTGGAATCCCTCAACGCCACGGCGGATCTGGCAGGCGTGGCCAGCTTGCCCGCCCACGCGCAGCATCTCGAAGCCGAAATCCGCAAAGCCAAAGCCGCCGGGGAACTGGTCATCGTCATGGTACACGGCGGCGATGAATACCGGCAATCCGTGAACGACGCCCAACGCCGCTGGGCGCGCTGGCTGGTCAAGCACGGTGCCAATCGGGTCGTCGGAGCGCACCCCCATGTCCTCCAGCGCACCGAACACCACGGCGGAGCCATCATCGATCACTCCCTCGGCAACGCCGTTTACCCCAAAACTCTCAAAGGCGCGGACTCCGGTAAAATCCTTCAACTCCACTTTCAACCGGACGGATCTACCTATGAAAACAAGCCCCCTCTCGCTCCCAATGAACCCGAGCACAAGAGGGGCAGATAACTCATTGATGCTTGGGCATGATCGTTTTCCTGGCCGCTTCCCGACGGCCAGCGTCTCCTCGAAACTCATTCTCACCTTCACTCCAAGTGAGCGCCTTGCACTCATCGACAATTTCCAAGGTCACACGCTGGGCAGTGGACCCGGACAACGCGGCCCCTTGGATCTTCCGATGCTCAGCAGGTAGGTGAAGCTGGTTTCTCAAGACCATGCAGATGCCAGCGGATTTCGTTCTGGTAGTTCCGCAAAGTTCGATAGGGCGGATGGGACGCAGGATTCCGGAAGTAGGAGCTGAGCTGTTTCTCCGTCAACACCGCCGCCATGGCGGTGGCCAGTTCGCGCAGACCTTCCGTGTCCCGGAGCCGCAGGGTGGCATCCCGATACGAAATCGTCGAGTCCGCGCTCGCCGAGGCATGCTGCCGTTGAGGGCTGGTGCTGAATAAGAAATCGAGGCGGAACTCCATTTCGGATTCTTCGTAAAGCTCGTGTTCCGTCACCAACCTCGCGGTGCCGGTGCTTTCGATGCCAAAGTCCAGATGTTGGTTCCACTCGGATTTGAAACGAAGCCGACTCACCACACCGGCTGCCAGAAACCCGAGCTCAGCCACCGGCCGAATTCGCGAGTGCCCGAGTGAGTCGGTGAAAACCAGGTTTTCACCGATCAGCTCAATGCATTGGACGTGGAAGCTATCCGGCAACAAAGGCAGCTCGCGGTCCGGCACAAGGAGCGTGGGATAGCTCCGTTTTGCAAGTTCCTCTTGGAAGGTCTGCGCCTCCTCCTCGGGTAGGTTCGAGATCACGATGCCGTAAAGCTGCCGATGGAGCATGGCACAGTCCGGACGGGATACCGAAGTCACCCCAAGGGAAGCGTCTTCCAGATCACGCCTGTCGATCTTTTGTTCCAATGACAATTGCAGAAGGCTGAAGGTGCACATGATGGTCGGTAGGGGAAGGTCTTTATCGATACCCATTTTCCAAGGTAAACTCAACCCAAAGGACCTATCACCTTTTGTGGAATGATCCGCTTCGTTTGCTATGGTCCATGCTTTGCCAAGGAAAACTAAAGTTCCGTTGAGGGCGCTATCAGTTTCCCCAGGAAATCAGCTGAATCCGGCTCCAATTTTTCTGATTAGATCCCCCAGGAAAAAACTTGCAATTTTTCATCGAATTTGCTTGCGCGTGGCCCGAACCGGGATTAGTCTCCGCCTGTCGCAAGACAAGGCGGTCCGATTGAGATGCCTCCCGGGTTATTGGGTTTTTCCCGGTGGGATGGTCAGTCGGGCCGCTTCTTTTTTGCCTTTTTCCAGTCAGGTCCGGCCAATGCGTGTAGGCTGGCAATCTTCCTGCACTTTGAGGATTTTCACTTTTCACATTCCGGTCGCCCTTTGTTTCCGTTAAATTGCCCGCATGAAGCTAATCCGATTCGGTGATGAGGGACGTGAGGAGCCTGGAATCCTGCTGCCTGACGGCCGTCGTTTGGATGCGAGCGGCGAGTTTCAGGACTACGACGAGGGATTTTTCGCATCGGGCGGCCTCGAAGCTTTGGCGGAGTGGGTGGCAGATGGCTGTCCGGGGGGAATCGAGGTCGATCCTCGGGTCCGGCTCGGCCCGCCGATCAATCGGCCATCGAAATTGGTTTGCGTGGGGAAAAACTATCTCGATCACGCAAAAGAATTGGGAGAAGGGATTCCGAGCGAACCGACCCTGTTCATGAAGGCGACCAGCGCCTGGAGCGGGCCGACCGATGACGTGTTGATCCCGCGCGGCGGAACCAAGCTCGATTACGAGGTGGAGCTCGCCGTGGTGATCGGTCGCACGGCCTCGTATGTGGAGGAGTTGGAATCGCTGGATTATGTGGCGGGTTATTCGACCTTCTGTGATTTTTCCGAAAGGGCCTTCCAAAAGGAAATGGGCGGGCAATGGACCAAGGGCAAGAGCGCGGACAGCTTCGCGCCGATGGGGCCCTGGTTGACGACGGCGGACGAGGTGCTGGATCCGCAGAAACTCCGCCTTTGGTGCAAGGTGAATGGCGAACTGCGCCAGAACAGCTGGACCGGCGACATGATGTTCTCAGTGCGGCAATTGGTTTCCTACATCAGCCGCTTCATGACCCTGCTGCCCGGCGACGTCATCGCCACTGGTACTCCGGGCGGAGTGGGCATGGGCATGTCCCCTCCCCGCTACTTGCAGGCGGGCGACTTCGTGGAGTGCGGTGTGGAAGATCTGGGAGAACTCGCCCAACGCGTGGTGGCATCCGCCAAACCATGAAAAAAGGGTTTTCCAAAACTTGGCGCTCCTTGCTTTCGTGGCCGAAACCACGGGGCGGCCCGCGGTATTCCGCCTGTCACTTTTGTGACACCCTGCACGTTTCCGCGCCGGTCGAGGAAGGCACGGCGGCCAACTGCGTGCGCTGCGGCGCGGTGCTTTACCAAAACCGTCCCGCCTCGCTGGCGCGGGCCTCGGCATTTTCGCTGGCGGCGTTGTTTCTGATGGTGCTGGTGCACGTGTTTCCCTTCCTCACGATGGACGCGGCGACGCTGCGCAAGAATCTGACGCTGCTTGGAGCTTCTTCCGCGCTTTTCCACGAAGATGCGCCCATTCTTGGCTCGGCGATTCTCCTTTTCACCGTGGTCACGCCCATCGTTCTGGCGGGCGGAATGTTGTATGTCTGCGCACCGCTCATGCTCGGCCGCTCCGCCCCGGGCGCGGCGGGCGTAGCGAAGTGGATGTATCGCTGCGAACCTTGGAACATGGTCGAGGTCTTCCTGCTTGGCGTGCTGGTCAGCTTGCTGAAATTGGCAAAAGTCGCGGACGTCCACTTCGGCATCGGCTTCTGGGCCTTCGGCGGCGTGATGATCTGCATGGCTGCCGCCGTGGCAGGCATCGACCGGGAAGAATTGTGGGACCGCCTGGAGGTGGCGAAATCATGAGCCAGCCACGCTATCCGCGCGCCATCGACCATGGCCTCGCCGGCTGCCATACCTGCAGCAAGGTTTCGCCAGTGGCGATGGAGAAATGCCCGCGCTGCGGCTCGCACCTCCACTTGCGCAAGCCCGCGAGCATTCAAAACACCGTGGCGCTCATGACCGCCGCAGCCGCCCTCTACATTCCTTCCCACATGCTCCCCATCATGACAGTGGTCGAGCTGGGCGATGTCACCCACAATACCATCATCGGCGGCATGATGCGGTTTTGGAAGACAGGTGCCTATCCGATCGCGATTGTGATTTTCGCCGCTTCCATCCTGATTCCGCTGCTGAAAATCATCGCCCTCACCTGGCTCTGTGCCGCCGCCACCGGCCGCGTCCATCCCTCGCCCGGGATGTTGGGAAAGATTTATTGGTTCACCGAATTGTTGGGCCGCTGGTCGATGGTGGATATTTTTGTGGTCGGCATTCTGGTTTCCCTCGTGCAATTGGGAAACTACATGAGCATCACGCCCGGCCCGGGAGCGCTTGCATTTGCGGGCGTGGTCATGCTTACCATGTTCGCAGCGATGAGCTTCGAGCCCCGCATGCTGTGGGACCGCTTGGAAGAATTGTCCGCCACGCCCGAGAACCCCATCCACCCACCTGAATCTTGAGCGAATCTGAAGAAATCACCCCGTCGCCAGCGCCAGCGCCCTCACCTGAGCTCCGGCGCGCCCGCCGTTGGAATGTCGTCTGGTTCGTGCCCTTGGTGGCACTACTGCTCGGGGGCTGGCTGATTTATCGGAACTTCGCCGCGCAGGGACCGGTCGCACGCGTCCGCTTCGATACGGCGGACGGCATCTTTGCCGGGAAAACCGAAGTCCGCTGCCGCTCCGTCAAGGTCGGCGTGGTGCGGGATGTGAAATTGGCGGAAGATCTCAAATCCGTGCTGGTGTTTCTGGAACTCAACCCGGACTGCCAAAACCTGCTGCGCCGCGGCAGCCGTTTCTGGGTGGTGAAACCGCGATTGTCCGTCACCGAATTTTCCGGCGCGGAAACCCTCATCACCGGGGCCTACATCGAGTTGGACCCCGGGCCTGCCGGTTCGGAGCGGCACACGCTTTTCCGCGGGAGGGAAACTCCGCCCGCGACCAGCAGCGGCGTGCCGGGACGACGCGTGATGCTCACGGCCGACGAAGCCGGCTCGCTGACCATCGGTGCCCCTGTCTACTACCGTGGCTTCGAGGTCGGGCGCATCGAGGGCCGATCGCTCGATGCCAGTGGCCTCAAGGTTACCTACAACGCCTTCATCCGCGACGAATACACCCGCCTCGTCACCACCAACACCCGATTCTGGAATACCAGCGGCATCGATATCAGCGCCGGCGCGGATGGTTTCAAAGTCCGCACGCCGTCTTTCCAGGCGATGGTTTCCGGCGGCGTCTCCTTTGGCGTCACCGTTGGGGATACGGCGGGCGAACCGGCTCCGGATGGCATGAATTTCACGCTCTTCAGCGATCAGGATGCGGCGAAGAAATCCTCTTTCAATCCCACGCTCAAGTTCCTCATGCTTTACGATCAAACCGTCCGCGGCCTGAGTGAGGGTGCACCCGTCGAGTTCCGCGGCATCACGATCGGCCGAGTGGCGGATATTTCCTTCGATCTCGTCCCGGCCATCGGCGACCCGCGCATCCCCGTGCTCATCGAGATCGACCCCGCTCTCATGCGACCCGAGATGGCGCGCAAAATGACCACGCCCGATTCGGAATTCATCAAGGAATCCGTGGCCCGGGGTCTGCGTGGGACCCTCAAGTGGGGCAGCCTCATCACCGGTGCGCTCTATGTGGACCTCGATTACTACCCGGAAGCCAGTCCGGCGGAACTCGGAAAATCCGGCGAATACACCACCATTCCCACGGTTTCCTCCGGCCTGGCCCAGCTCGAAGCGAAAATCACCGCCATCGTCGACAAGTTCCAGTCCATGCCCATCGAGAAAACCATGGCCGACATCGCCGCCGCCGCCGAGGAAGCCAAGACCACGATCGCCGAGGCCCGCACCACCCTTGCCGACATCAAGGCCACCTCCGCCGCCGCCCGGGAAACCTTGGAAGATCCGCAGTTCCGTGGACTCCCCTCCGATCTGAAAAAATCCATCGAACAGCTTGAGAAATCCATTCATAGCGTGGGGCCGGATGGTGCCGTGCAGGGCGACCTGCTGCGCACTCTGGACGAGTTGCGCTCCGCCTTGCGCTCGTTCAACAGCCTCTCCAACACCATCGACGAAAACCCGAATTCACTGCTTTTCGGCCGCGATTCCTCCGGCAATCCGCAACCCAAGGCTCCTCGCAAGGGACGTTGAGCCCCCATTTTCTCCCACCCATGATCCAGCGCCTTCTGCTCCTTTCCGGCATCCTCCTGCTCGCCAGTTGCGCCAGCGGCAGCAAGTCCTTTTACGTGCTCACCGCCGATGGTCCCACCCCGTCCGGCAGCGGCATCGGAATAGGCGTCGGCCCCGTCAGCCTTGCGGAATACATTGATCGACCCAACCTCGTTCTCGCCGAGTCGCCGAACCAACTCTCCGTCGCCGAAGACCACCGCTGGGCCGGCGACCTCGCGGCCTCCATTACTCGCGTCACCGCCGCCAACCTCGGCCGCCAACTCAACACCGGCAATGTCCGCAGCTACCCTTGGCAAGGCGACGATGGCATCCAATACCAAATCACCCTCGACATCCGCCAACTCCACGGCGGCAGCGACGGCTATGCCGTCATCGAAGCCGGTTGGCGCGCCTATTCCCTGCCGGGCCGCAACCTCAAAGCCTCCCGCACTTTCGTGGACCGCGAGCCCCTCTCCGCCGATGGCTATCAGCCCCTCGTCGCCGCCCAGTCCACTTTGCTCTCCCGCCTCGCCGCAGACATTGCGCGCGGTTTGAGATAGTCGGATGTTTCCTTAAAATCGCGGGATCACCGCGGAAGCGGCATTTCAAGCTTCGATTCCCTTGTCGGGTGTCTGGATTCCCTCGTCGGGTGCCTGCGCGCCCCCCCATTCACGGGGGCGGAAGATTGCGCAAAATCTAAGAAGAAGTGCGCAAGAGCCTCTTCACAGCGATTGGTTGCCGTGGGATCTTTCGTGAATCGTCATTCAACCCTCAGCGTCTCTGTTCTGCGTTAGGAACTGTTCGCATTCAAAAACGACGCAGCCCCCCTCGGCTGTTTCGATCCACACTACCTAACCCCTCAAGAAATCAAATGAAACTTGCAAAAATCCATCCATACTCCATCGCCCCACTCTGCGCGGCGATTTCCCTGATGTTCGCATCCCACTCCCAGGCCGCCACCCTCTATTGGGACGGTAACGGTGCTGGCGCTACTGGTAACCCACCCACGGCCAATGTCGGTGGCGGTGGCACCTGGGACAATGCTACCACCGCCAACTGGTGGACCGGCAGCGCCTATCAAGTCTGGAACGCCGCCGGCGGCCAGGACATCGCTGATTTCCGTGGACCTACTCCTGCCTCGGGCACAACACATACAGTCTCCGTTTCCGGTACTGTCAGCGCCAATCGACTCGATATCCGAACCAGCGTTTACACTTTCGGCGGCACTGGTACCATCCAGATGGTCGGATCGCCCGCACCTGGCATCATCGACGCTTACAACACCAACACAACTACTTTTACCGCAGCGATTTCAGGAGCCCTCAAGCTACAGGCCACCGGAAACACCGGGAACTTGGCCAGCGCTGGTCCCATTATCCTCAGCGGCAACAACCCCGGCCTCACCTCCTGCGAGGTAGCCCTCTCTGCGGCAGCCAACCACGTCATTGTCAACCACCCGGGCGCCTTCGGCGGCAGCGGCTCCTCGCTGAAGATCACGACTGGGGTCTTGAATCTTGGTCACAATGCGGCACCTAACAACAATGTTGCCGTTTCTTACAATGCCGTTCCCACCGAGCTGGCAGGCGGGTCCATCCGGGCGCGCTTCAGTGCCAGCACTTTGAACGGACCTGTCACACTGAGCGCGAATGCCGGCCTCATGACCCGTGCTGACGCTGCTGTCGAGCTGATCTTCGCTCCGACCGCCACCATCAACCTTGGAGCCAGCACTCTCACCTTCGATGTAGCTTCCGCTTCCAAGGGGATCACCTTAGGCGGCGTGATTTCGGGAACTGGCAGCATCAAAGCCGACGCGATCGCAGGCTCTGGGATTTCCACTAACGGCGTCACCAACCTCACCGCAGCCAATACCTTCTCCGGCTCCGCCACTACCGTCGCAGGACGGGGAACGATCGCGCTCGGCAACGTGAATGCTCTGCAAAACGCCACCCTAAACACCGGCACTTCCGCAGGGACCCAGTCGGTCACGTTCACTATCGCGGGAAACAACACCTACAACATCGGTGCGCTCGAAGGAGCGGATCCACTCGCCATCGGAGCCAACACCCTCTCGGTCGGCTCCAAAGCCGGGGATACCACCTTCTCGGGAGTCATCAGCGGCACAGGTTCACTCACCAAAGTGGGAAGTTCCAAGCTGACACTCAATGCTGCCAACACCTACAGCGGCAGCACGTCCATCAACAGCGGCACGCTGGCACTCGGCGCAGCAGGCTCGCTCAGCTCTTCGGTCGGGATCGCCGCTGGGGCCACCTTCGATGTCTCCGCTTTGGCATCCTACACCCACGGAGCCTCCGCATCGCTCAGCGCCAGCGGCACCGGTACCACTCCCGGCAGCACCGCTGCGGAAATCAAAGGCACCGGCACCGTGGACCTCGGTTCCCGTCCGCTGAATCTGAATTTCACCCCCACCTCGTTTGCCGGTGACTCGAGCGCTCCCGCCCTGCTCGTTTCGAGCGGAAGCCTTACCCTCAATGGACCCGTCACCGTCGTGAACAACGGCGCAAGCCCCCTTGGCAATGGCACCTACGTGCTCGCCACCCAGTCGAGCGGCACCATCAGTGGCAGCCCCTCCCTCAGCGGAACCATTGGCGGAAACGGCATTGTCGCAGGCAAGGCGGCGTTCATCCAAGTCAATGGATCGAACCTTGAACTGGTCGTGGTCGATGGAATCCCGACCACCGTCTCGCTTTCCCGCAACGCCAGCACTGCGGTTTCGACAACCTACGGTGACACCCTGCAATTCGATGTCAGCGTCTCGCCCTCGGGTGCAACCGGCAACGTTGAATTGCGCAATGGTGGGATCACGGGGCCCGTCATCGGCATCGGCACCCTCACTGCGGGGAATGTGACCATTTCCACCAACCCAGCTGCCCTCGCGGCTGCCAGCCACGGCCAGATCGTGGCCCTCTACCTCGGCGACAGCACCTATCAGTCGGGATCATCGGCCAATCTGGCCCCGGCCCAGGGGGTGAGCCCGAAATTGCTGACGGTCTCCGGAGCCACCGCAGACAACAAATACGTCGATGGCACCACCAACGCCACGCTCTCTGGTGGAACGCTCAGCGGGGTCCTCAGCGCGGATACAGCAGATGTGACCCTCTCGCAGACGGGAACCTTTGCCTCAGCCGCCGCAGGAACCGGCATCAGTGTGACCGCCACCTGCTCGCTCGGTGGAGCCAAGGCTTCCAACTACCTGCTCACCCAACCCACCGGGCTCTCCGCCAACATCTACGAAACGGCGATCTGGAACAACACCGCAGGCGGCACTTGGAATACCGCAGGCAATTGGGCGGAGTCACTCGTACCCAACGGCGCAGGGATTTCCGCAAGTTTTGCCACCCTCGACATCACGGCGGACACCACCGTGAACCTCAACTCGCCACGCACCATTGGAAATCTCACTTTCGGTGATACCGACAGCCTGAGTGCTGCGGGTTGGATTCTGGCCAACAACGCCACCGCCGCCAACGTGCTGACACTTGCAGGCTCCTCGCCGACGGTCACCGTTGCCGGTTTGGATACGACCAAGGCCGCCAGCATCACCGCCGTCGTCGCCGGATCCAGCGGACTGACCAAGGAAGGAAGTGGCACCCTCAGCCTCGGCGCTGCCAATACGTTCTCCGGCACCAGCGTCGTGAACAACGGGACGCTGAGAATCGCCAATGCCTCCGCCATGGGATCGACCGCCGATGGCACCACGGTGAATACCGATGGCATCTTCGACTTCAACAGTATTGCGATGGCTGCCGAACCCATCACGCTCGCTGGCGGCAAGCTTGCCAACAACGGAACAGTAGACCAGAACAACGCGGTCGGCGGTCCAGTGGTTGTGACCGAAAATAGCCGGATCGGCGGAGCCAAGCGCTGGGATGTCCGCGCCGTTTCGTCCAGCCTCGCCATCAACAGCGGCGTGAATCTGATCAAGGAAGACGCCAATGTGGTTGCGATCGTAGGCCGCCCGCTCACCCTCAATGGAGAAATCCAGATCAACGCGGGCACCTTTGCATTCCACACAGGCGGCACATACGGCGGTCTGGGAAGTTTCACCGTCAACTCCGGCGGTGAGCTCCAACTCGGCAGCTACGGATCGGCCACAGCACTGACCCTGTCAGCGAACATCGCCTCCAACGGTGGACTTCTTTCCTCGGCCGATAGCAGCGGTACCGGCGGAGCTCCCACATTCTCGGGTGGAATCACGCTGGTAACCGCAACCAACACCACCCTCGGCGGAGCCGCCAATGCCGTATTCTCCGGAATCATCGGCGGCGATGGCAATCTGGTCAAGGCGGGTGTAGGTACCCACACGCTCACTGCCACCAACACCTTTACCGGAACCACCACTGTCAACGCGGGTGAACTCCGCATCGGCGCGGCGAATGCCCTCAACTCCACCTCTTCTATCACGGTAACCGCAGGACGCCTCGGAATCGCGGACACCATCGTGACCGGGTCCGGCAAGTCCGTTTCAGTCGCAGGCAACGGAGGCAACTTCTTTGGTGCCCTTCAAGGTGCTTCCGGCACCTCCGAGTGGCAAGGCGGCGTGGTGGTAGCGGCAACGCCTGAGGCCCGCATCGGCGTGAATACCGGCACCTTCACGATTTCCGGAGTCATCAGCGGAGGCAGCGTCGCCAATGGCGTCGTGCTCCGTCCGAACACCGGCACGCTCAACCTCTCCGGTGCCAATACCTATGTGGGCGATACCCGCATCATCTGTAGCGTTGGTGGTCTCGTCCAGCTCAGCGGAGGAGCCAATCGCCTCCCCACCACCACCAAACTGGTGTTCGGTGGCTCCGCTGTTTCCGGAATCCTCGATCTCAATGGTCAGAATCAGGAAATCGCCGGCATCTCCGTCAACAGCGGCACCACCAATGAAGTCCGCTCGCTGGTGGATACCCCGGTCCTGACGGTCAATACCCCGACGGCCACGCCCTCGAGCTACACCGGCCTCCTCACCGGCACGCTCGGTCTCACCAAGAAGGGCCCGGAAACCTTGACACTCTCCGGTGCGAACACCTACGCCGGAGACACAGTCGTGGAAGCAGGCACCCTGCTGATCAATGGCAATCAATCCTCCGCCTCCGGCGCGGTTACCGTCACTGGCGGCACCCTCGGTGGTATCGGTAATATTGGCGGAGATGTGACGGTTTCCGCAGGCGGGACCATTGCTCCGGGAACCACGATCGGAACTCTTCTGGTGACCAGCGCGGACCTCTCCGGCGGCGGCACTCTCGCGATCGGAATCGATGACGCATCCACCCCGAAGGCCGACCTGTTGGATGTTGGCGCAGATCTGAACGTCACCGGAGCCACCCTGAATGTCAGCTTCACCGGGACTCCCGCCGAGCCTTCCTACACCATCGCCACTGCCACCTCGGTCACCGGCACCTTTGCCAGCGTCACCGGGCTGCCTTCCGGATATGTTGTCCAATACACCGCTACCGAGATCTTGATCGTCGAGTCTGCCGGTGGCTTCGACTCGTGGATCGGTTCGTTCGGCACCTTGGCCGATAGCACCGCTGGCGGAGACCCCGACAACGACGGCATGGAAAACCTGCTTGAATACGTGCTGAACGGAAATCCAGCTGTCTCCGGACCCTCGAACATCGTTCCGGTCGTCGATGTTTCCGGAGCCAACTTCGTCTTCTCATACAGCCGCCGCGAAGAATCCGCCGTGGATTCTACCCAGGTCTTCGAATACAGCACCGACCTCGTCTCTTGGACACCCGTGATCATCGCCCCGTCGACTGGCGGAGTCATTCTCGGAACTCCAGCCGCTGGTGTGCAAACCGTGACAGTGACCATCCCGAAAGGCACCAACACCAGCCTCTACGGAAGACTCCGGACGCAGAAATGAGTTTGTGTGAGATCCGGAGTCCGATGGACTCCGGATCTAATCTGCTGATCTTGTTTCCAGAGGCCTTCCCGTCATCCCTGACGCGGAAGGCCTCCTTCCTCAAACCCGAAAGCCCATGAAACGCTTCCTGCCAATCCTTCTCGCCTGCTCCCCGCATTTGATGGGGCAGATTCCCGCATTCCCGGGAGCCGAAGGATTTGGATCCATCGCGACCGGCGGTCGTGGAGGGGATGTTTACTACGTCACCAATCTGAGCGCCTCGGGAGTCGGCTCGTTTGCCTACGGAGTCCAGAACGCCCCGGTAAGTGGGCGCACCATCGTTTTCGCCGTGTCTGGCCACATCCGCCTGCCATCCGGTTCCGGTGGCGGACTGACGGTGGCCAAAAACAAAATCACCGTCGCCGGCCAAACCGCACCGGGCGACGGCATTTGTTTTTGGAACAACACGATGAACATCACTGGCAACGATCTGGTGTTCCGCAATGTCCGTTGGCGCTATGGCAAACAGACTGCAGGCGGTGACTCGGTGGACATCAGCGCTTCCCAGCGCATCATTTTCGACCACTGCGACGTGATGTTTTCCACCGATGAAAACATGTCGTCATTCGGCACCGCGCCGGAACACATGACCTTCCAGTGGTCCACCAACGCCTGGGGCCTCAGTGGCCACTCTGCCGGTGGACTTTGGAAAATGAAACACGCCACCGTCCACCACTCGCTGTGGGCGAACAACCACACCCGCAATCCGAAACTCATCGGCTGTGACGTGTTCGACTGGGTCAACAACCTGACCTTCGGCTGGGACCTCGGGTTCAATCTGGCCCCGGAAATCACCGGTGGCAATGGCTACACTTACCGCGTCAATATCCGCAACAGCACCTTTTCCCACGGCGGCTCCACCTCATCCTGCATCTATGGCGGCGGGCTCAACGACGATGGAAGCACGAAATTCCAGCTTCACATGGCCGACACCGCCCTGGACGGCAACAACAACGGCCTGCTCGATGTTTCGCGCACCAACTACCAGATGGTGAGCGCCACCGGCTATTCCCAGACATCCACCGCCTGGCCACAGACCTCACTTGGCAATCCAGCCTCGCCCGTCATTGGCCAGCCCGTCACCGTCACCCCCCGCCTCACCGCTTACAAAAAGATCCTCTCCAAGACCGGGGCCGTGCGCATGGAAATCGGCCAACGCCCTCTGCGCGACGAAATCACCCAGCTCTGCGTCACCCGTGCCGCCACTCTGCAACGAGGCATCATCGCCGATCCGCTCGAACTCAATCTGAGCACCGGCACCGCCTTCGCCTCCCTTCAATCCGCCTCCGCCCCGACCGATACCGACCTCGACGGGATGCCGGATACTTGGGAGGAAGCCCTCGGCCTCGATAAAAACACCGCGACCCACAATGCGGTGCTCACCGCTCCGGAAACCGCCGCATCGTTTTTTCCCGCCGGTTCCCCTGCCGGCTACACCCGTCTCGAAGAATACCTCCATTTCAAATCCGTCCCCCACGGCACTGTTGGAAAAAACACGGCCGCCTCTCCCAGTTTCATCGAGATCGACCTGCGGAAGTTCACCTCCGGTTTCACCGCCAGCCCAACCTTCACCGTCTCGGGTATTTCAAACGGCACCATCCAGCAAAGCGGTCCCGGCAATGCGATCGTCCGTTTCACCCCGCAGCTCGACAGCTCTGGCCGGGGTGGCTTCCTGTTCACGGTCACCGATTCCGAAGGCGCGTCGTGGACCCAGCAGTGCTGCCTTCTCATTTCCACCCAACCGCTTCCACGCCCGGTGACCTGGGAGGGCGATGGAAGCACCAACAACTGGGATACAACCACCTCGAATTTCACCTCGCTGCTCGGGCCCACGCCATTTGCCAACGGTGATGCCGTCACCATTGATGACAGCGGCTCGAATTCGCCAACGATCAAAGTGGTAGGAGCCCTTGCACCGGGCTCCCTCACGGTGGGCAATGCTTCAAAAAATTTCACCCTCCAAGGCACTGGATCCATTGCTTCCGCGGGCCGTCTCACCAAATCGGGCAGCGGCACTCTCACCGTTTCCAATTCCGGTCCCAACAGCTTCAGTGGCACCACACTTGAAAGTGGCACGCTGTCCCTGACCACAGCCAATGCCCTCGGCACGACGCCCATCAGCCTGACCGGCGGCACCCTGAGCTTCTCGGCAGATCCCCCCAACGCCCTCGCCTTCAATGGCACCGTCACCCTCTCGCCCAGCGGAAGCAGAACCCTGAATGGCGCTTGGTCCGGCAGCGGCAGCATCCAAATCACCAACACCGGGACCAACCTGCTCACCCTCGGCGGCGGGATGACAGGATTCTCCGGCGATGTTTCCCTCGGCACCAGCACCGGCAGCTTGCGCCTCAATGGAAATACTGGCAGCTCCGGCGCGGCCTTCGATCTCGGCTCATCCACGGCGTCCCTTTTCACCCGCAATGGCGGCAGCATCCAACTTGGCGCGCTTGCCGGGGCATCCGGCACCAACCTGTCGGGTGCCAGCAGTGCGGCAACCGTCACCACCTACAACATCGGCGCGCTGGAAACTTCCACCACCTATCACGGCAGGATCTCCAACGGTGGCCAGGGAGTCACCGCCCTCACCAAAACCGGCAGCGGAACCCTCACTCTCACGGGCAACAGCACCCACAGCGGGGCCACCGCCGTCAACAGTGGCACGCTCGCACTGCTGGGAAATTTCGGTTCCAGCCCCGTTAGCGTGGCCGCCAATGCCACCTTGAGCGGCACCGGAACCATGGGCGGCACGCTGACGACCGCCACGGGAGCCATCCTTTCGCCTGGTGCCGATCAGGGGGCCTCCGCCGGAATCTTCTCGGCAGCTTCATTGGCCCTCAACTCGCCGACACTCCACTTCGATCTGTCCGACGATCCAGCCGTCGGCAACGACCGCCTCCAAGCCACCGGCAACATCGCGCTCACGGGAAACTTGAACTTCGTTTTCAATCTGACCGATCGCACGCTTTCCCCGGGCACTTACGAACTCATCAGCACTCCCGGCACCCTCACCGCCAGCGCAGCCACCCTCACCTCGAATCTCCCCACAGGATCCCGCCAAGTCCTAATCCTCGAACATAGCCCCAGTGGCAGCGCCCCCGGCTATGTCCGCCTCATCGTTTCCGGCACCAATGCCAATCTCACCTGGACCGGAGCCAACGGCGGCCTCTGGGATCGACAAACGACAGCCGCGTGGTCCGGCGTATCACCCGCCACCTTCTTCAACCACGACGCGGTCACCTTCGACGACACCGCGACCACCGGCAATGTCAGCATCACCCAGCCAGTCGCGCCGCAGTCGATCACCATCAACAACTCCAGCGCCCGGGCCTACACCCTTTCCGGCGCGCCCATCACCGGCACCACCTCGCTGGTCAAATCCGGCACTGGATCGCTCACGTTGAGCCTGCCGCGCTACGATCTTCTCAACTGCGCCGTCACCACCGGCAGTGCAAGCGTTCAGGTTTCCAGCAGCGCCGGATTGCTCGCCGGCATGACCGTCGTCAGCAGGGACCCCACCACCACTTTCCCTGCTGGCACCACGGTTGTTTCCGTAGTCAACCCCACCACGGTCACCCTCTCGCAGAACGCCACCGCCACCAGCACCACCGCGCGGCTCATCTTTGAAACCCGCAACACCTTCAGTGGCGGCACTATTCTCAATGACGGATCGCTCACCCTCGCCAGCAATTCCTGGGAGTATTACAGTTCCTCCTTTCCGCCTCCCTCCAATCCCTTCGGCCTCGGAAGCGGACCCATCACACTCAATGGGGGCACGCTCACCCTGCTCGGCCACGCCGTCAGCACCCTCCACGTTTCCGGGGCCTTGCCAAACGACTTGATCGTCCCTGCCGGGAAAACCGCCACTCTGCGGTCCGTGATGCGCGGCACCTATCTCGATGATATCGCCGGCCTCCGAGGCAGCCTTTCCGGCTCCGGAACGCTCAATCTGGTGGTGAATTTTGCCTATGGTGCCGTGGTCGGCGATTGGTCGGGCTTCAGCGGCACCCTCAATGTCAGCCGACCAAGTTCGGGAGCCAATGACCCGCGTTTCCTGGCTGGCAACCTCCAAGGGCTCCCCCTCGCCAACGTCCACCTCGATCAAGTCACGCTGGCCTATCCCTTCAACCCACCGGTCGAAGGCATCACCCTCCCGCTCGGCAGCCTCTCGGGCACCAGCACCGCCATCATCGCCGGTGCCACCAGCGGGGCGGCCCCGGTGATTTGGGAAATCGGAGCCCGCAATACCTCCACCACCTTTGCCGGAAACTTCACCCCGTATTCCAATGCTCCGATCGGCCTCATCAAGACCGGCACCGGGATCTGGACGCTCACCGGCACCGGTTCGGTCAATGCAGGGATCACCATTTCCGAAGGCACCCTCGCTTACGGCGATGCCGGCACCGACACCCTCGGCACGACCGCCGAAATTTCCGTATTTCCCAACGCTACCCTTGAAATCAACGATGGCGCGAAACTCACCGCTTCCTCCTGCGAGGTGTTCACCAACGCCACCCTCCGAGGACGCGGCACGCTCGAAGGGCCCCTCACTTCCAGTGGCACGCTTTCGATCAACGCGGGAACCCTCAACCTCGTGGGCGATGCCAATCTGTTGGGCAGCATCGGGTTTTCCTCCCTCACGGATCGCCTCGCCGTGACGGGCAAGCTCACCCTCGGCGGCGACCTGCAATTGCCCGCCACCGGACTCTCCACCGGCCGCAAGCTCCTCATCACCTACACCGGCAGCCTCACCACGGAGGCCATCGCCATTTCCAACATCCCTCCCGCCTACCTCGCCCGGCTCGATACCGCCAGCCCCGGGGAGATTGCCGTCCGGCTCATCGAGCAATCCGCCTATCAGGATTGGCGGCTGATCTATTTCGGAAACACCACCGATCCCGCCGGAGATCCCTCGGCCGATCCAGATGAGGACGGCCTTACCAATTTCGAGGAGTTCGAAAACGGCAGCCATCCCAATGGCACCGCCCCTCTCGTCCTGACCATCGCCAGCAACTCCCCCACAGCCACCTTTTCCTCCCTTCATTCGACCTACAGCACAGGCATTCTGGCATGGGACAATGGAGGAAATCTCACCCAGCGCGCCGTCCAGCGCCTCATTCTGGACAGCACCCTGAACGGCGGCACCATCAATATGGGACTGCCCACCAACATCCTCACCCTCAGCTCCGGAGAATTGGAATTTCTCGGCAGCAATGACATCACCCTCAGTGGCGGTCGGCTCGGCCCGCTGGATTCGGCCATTTCGCTGATGACCTCCGGCTTGGGCACCCTCACCCTCGCCAGCCCGGTTTCCGGCGGCAGTGGCAGCCTGTCGATCACCGGCACCGGAAATGTCGTTCTCAACTCGCCCAATACCTTCACCGGCGGGCTCACCCTCAATGGAGGTTCGCTGAAACAGGGGATCGCCGCTGCTTTCGGCTCCGCCAATGGCGCTCTCCAACTCGTCACCGGCAGCATCGATCTCAACGGGTTCGCCACCGGCCTCGGCTCCCTCAGCGGAAACGGAGGCTCCATCATCAACCTCAGCCCCAGCCCCGCCACCCTCACCCTCGGCAACAACAACGCCACGGGAGGAAATTTCGCGGGCTCCATCAGCGGCGACATCTCACTCACCAAAACCGGCTCGGGAATTCAGCTGCTTGCGGGAAACAACCCCTACACCGGCCTCACCACCGTCAATGCAGGCACCTTGCGATCCGGTGCGGACCATGCCATCGGCAATGGCGGTCTCACCCTCGGCGGTGGCACCCTGGATTTGCAGACTTTCTCCGATACCGTCGGGGCAGTTTCCCTCAACTCCGGCACATTGAGTGGCACCACCGGCATCCTGACCGCCAGTTCCTACAGCCTGAGCTCCGGACTGGTTTCCGCTCGCATCGGCGGTGCCTCCGCCACACTCTCGAAAACAGGCCCCACCTATACCAACACCGCCACGCTTTCCGGCGCGAACAGCTATGGAGGTGCCACCTCTCTTGGCAGCAGTTCCGGGTCGTTGGTGCTCGCCAATTCCTCAGCTCTCGGCAACTCTCCGTCCGTCGATGTCGCCGGATCCGGCACCGCAGTCGTCCTCAACAACGGAATCACCATCTCGGGAAAACCCATCACCATCCGCGGCACCGGCGCAAACAACAACACCCTCGGATCCTTCTCTGGCGCTCTCACCACCGCCACCTCCGCCACCGCCACTTGGACAGGCACGATCACGCTCGGCGACACCAACGGCCGTCTCGGCGCGGGCAATAACGGCACACTCATCCTCACCGGCCCCATCCTCGGCAGCGGCACGAACCAGTCCCTCTCCCTCAGCTCGGGCTCAGGAACCTCGCTCGGCACCACCATCCTCTCAGCCCCTGCCTCGTTCACCGGAAATGTCTCGATCGTCCGTGGCACACTCCGCCTCGGCACCACCAATGCGATCCCCGCCACCGCCATCGTCGATGTGGGATCCGCCAGTATTGTCGAAAACACAACCCTCGACCTTGCCGGCTTCTCCCAAACGCTCGCAGGCCTCCGCCGCACCAGCACCAACACGACCCAAGTCAGCACGGTCACCAATTCCTCCATCAATCCCTCCATACTCACGCTCAACCAGCTTTCCAACCTCACTTATTCCGGTCGGATCACCGGCAATCTGACACTTGCCAAATCCGGTTCGGGCGCGCTCACCCTTTCCAGCAGCAGCGCCCTCGCTCCCACCGTCTCCGTGGCAATCAGCCAAGGCACCCTCGGCATTTCCGCCACCCACACCATCACCGCCCTCAGCATCAACGGGCTCTGGCAACCCGCCGGGACCTATAACTCTGCCAACAGTTCCGGGCGCATCACAGGCAGCGGTTCTCTCGTGGTCACAACCAATGGCCCCATCGGATTCTCCCCGTGGATCGCCGGATTTCCTTCGCTCAGCCCCAGCCAACAAGCACCGGATGCCGACCCCGATCAGGATGGCGTGGAAAACCTGCTCGAATACGTGCTCGGTGGCGCACCGGATGTTGCGAATCCCGCCATCCTGCCCGTGCCGTCACTGAGCTCCACCGACTTCATTTTCACCTTCACCCGCCGCGAGGAATCCGCATCCACCACCACACAGGTCTTTGAATATGGGACCACCCTCGGTGCCTGGACTGCAGAGCCAATCACGAATCCCACTGTCTCGCAGGTGACGCTGGGACCGCTTACCAATGGCAACCGCGTCGTCACCATCCGCCTCCCCAGGAGCCATGCCGAGGGTGGCAAGCTGTTCGGCCGATTGAAAGTCACCCAACCCTGAGGCAAACGAACTCTTGGTCATCCGGAGAGGGAAGCCATACCCCGTGGGACCGGCACCCGGCGCGAAATGCAGGTGTACGGAGCCTTCTTTCCAGTCACATTCAATTCATCACAGAAGATTCGCAAAACGAAGAATCTCAGGCAACGCATCCCGGCCCATGCCCGGGCGCATGTTGTAATCCACGGGACCCGCCGCAAGCAGATCAATCTATCAGAATTGCAGGCGCAACACATGATGATTTAAATATAACTCAAGGATTCTTCCGGAAAATCGCCGTTTTGGGACAGGCCGATCTAGCAGTTCATTTATTTTTATTTAGTTCTTGTGTCGTGAGCGCAGTTAGATTTTTCTTTATGGCGTCATGAAACATACCCCTCCGTTGCGTCTTGTTTGCGCTCTCACCATCCTCGCCTCTACTTCATCCTACGCCGCTCTGTCATTCCAGACAATCGACATGGCTGCACTAGGCAAAGGAAACGATTCCTTCATCACTCCTACCGTCCCAATCGGTTCTCCGACCATTCTGGGAGGCGTTCCTTTCATCGTAACAAGCGCCCCCAATCAGGTCTGGTCAGCTAACAATGCGGCGGGCGGCGGCCACGGCATCGTCAGCGTGAATTTCCCGATGGCAGTGAACAACATCCAAGGATTCTATACGCTAGCCAACCTCTTCTGGGGCAATGTAGGTCTCAAAACAACGCAATACCGCTTCGACTTCGACGATTCAACGTCAGTTTCCGTACTCTTGGAAAACGGGGTAGATCTGCGGGATTTCAACAACGCTACATGGGCCAACACGATCAATGGAACCACCACGGTGAACGTAGCCCAAGACCCATACCGCATGGACCGCCAGTGGATCGATCTGGCGGGCTTGGGCTATGGAGGAAAGAACTTGGTAAATTTCAATGTCACCGATAGCGGTGCGCCTGGAGTTAGCCGTGTCTATGTCGTAGCGGCCACTGCACAAGTCGGCCAGATCGGCCAGATCAGCACAGTTCCGGAAGTCACATCGTCCATTGTGACAGCTTTCACGGCATTCGCAGGACTCACTCTTAGAAATCGCCGCCGCCGCTAAGATATATCATGCGGCCATTGGGCGATGAAGCCTGTAATCTGGAGCCTCGGGTTTGAATATATACTTCATGCGCCTTCGGGCGTCTTTAGTTATGATCTTTCTCCCCGCACGTGGATTGCGCATTTGGCACGGGACAGGCCAGGTCGTTTGGCGGGAAGTCTATGTGAAGGGACGGACTTAAAGGATGGGATCGATGGCTAGCTGTCTGTCGTCCTGGTGTTCGACGATCAACGATGGCGGGTTGTTTCTCTTCAACGGCCGAGATATCGCGAGGAGTGAGGTGTCGCGTGTCAGAGCAAGGAGTTGATTGCCAATCTCCGCATCCCAGCCCAACCCAACATCCCTATCGGTTTCCATCACCATTCCGAGGCTCCCAGCCGCCCTGTGGCGGTTGCGTGGTCTCGGAATTTTCTGGTATTACATTGAGCAGACGCGGAGTTATAGCAAGGCGCAACGGGCAGTCACCCTGAAACGCCCTCCGCTGATGCTACTGGAACCCTCCTCTGCCAAAAACTCATTTCAAGATGCTGATTTCTGAATTCCAGGAGGCCGTGATTCGCCTCCTTTCCCGTGTCGGGATCGTGGTGGTCCTGTTCCTTGGGGCAGTCGTCCTGCTCAACCGGCCGAAAACCACGCCCCCGCCCAAGGCGATACCTGCGGCCGACAGCGCCGTGCCAAGTGGAACCAGCGTCCCATCCGCGCGGTCCGTGGCAGAAAACTTCGCCCGTGCCACCGTGGACATCCGCGCCGTGGGCGACAGCCATCTTCAACGACAATTTGAAATCACGGGTTTCCATGGAACCGGCTGGGTCCTGCCCGAGTGAGCGCCCTGAACACGATGAAATCGAACCTCAAACGATCGCGCAAAGAGAATCGCCGCCTGGTGGTCAATAGCATGATTCTGGTGCTGTGCCTCCTGATTTCCGCCATGTTGGCAAAACCAGCCTATCTTGCATTCCGCCAATGGCGGACCGAGGGGATGGCCAAGCATGCTGCGGAGGCACTGGCGACCGGTGATTTCGAGGAGGCCAAGCGGCTGGCCAATACGGTCCTCGTGATCGACAGGGAACGCCATGACATGCTGACGATTCTTCAGCGTTCCATGGAGGAGCTCAAGGAGCCAGATGCGGTCAATCTCTCCCGGATCCTGATGTTTCACCCCGAGGCCACTGAGGAGGACCGCATCCGAGGGTTTGAGGATACCTGTGCCACCATGCCCATCGCGAGCGTCACCGCTACCTGGATGGCCTTCGGTGAGAAAAAAGCGTTTTCCCCGCCCTATTTATTGCCGTTTGTCACCCGCTGGTTTGATCAGGGATTGAACGACGAGGACGGCCCAATGCTGATGTACCGCACCGACATCGACCTCGTGCCCGAGCTGCACTTGCAGGCAGTTCGCGGTTTGATGAAATCCACCAAGGATCCCTCGCTGGGCAAAGCCCAGTCCCACATCGCGGAACTGATGGCGAATGGCGGCGACACCGCACTTCCCGCCTTCCGCCTGCTTGCCGGGGTGCCCTTGGAGGAATTCCGCGACGACGTTTTCCCGGATCTCGAGAGCTGGATCCAGACGCAACCGGAGGCAACCACGGATGACCAATTGCTCGCCTTGATCCAGAAGCGGTATCGTTTTCCCGACCAGTTGAACGCACTCGCCAAGCAGGCCATCGACCGCTTTGCTGGCAAGGATCCTGCCGCTGTCGGCCGCTGGCTCAATCAGATCGGACTGGCGGAACAAACCCTCACCTTGTTGCCTGAAGAACAAGCGGCGGCCGATGTGGGGCCATTCCTCGCCCGTGCCGACGCCTTGATCGCATTGGAACGCTGGCCAGACGCAGTCAAGTGGCTGGCAAGCCCTCATCAGAAGGCTGAGAAGATCGAAATCCAATCGCGACAGATGATTTGTGACGGCAAACCCGGCAATGGTACCCGGCGGAGCAAGGCCTGGACCGATGCCTTGCTTGAGGTCGGAGGGACCGGACCGGATCCTGATGCGCTGCTCGAATTCAGCCGCCGGATGCAAGAGGCGGGATTGAAGGAACTTGCCGCCGAGGCGATGGTGGCCGCGGTGCGAACCGGGCGTGGACGCCTGCCCTTCTGGCACCAAGTTCGCGATATCCTACCATGGCTTCGGGCGAGACAACAGGGTCAGTCGATATCCGAAGTGTGTGCCGTGATGGCCGGTCTCCAACCCTCCAATCCGGAAGTCGTCATTGAAACGTTGGATATCGATTGCATCCTCGGCAAGAGCCAGACCGCCACTTTGCAGAAGCAGGTTGACCAACTGGAAAAGCAACTCCCCAGCGTGCGGGAAATGATCCGGTTCCGCGAACTCAAGGGCACCGTCATGCTGCAGGTGGATCAACCCGAAGCAGCCCTCACGGCGTGCGGGCCGGATGTCACCGGACATGAAAACCCCAGCGACCGGCTCATCGCCGTCACCGCCGCCGCCAAAGCCATGCTGGGGCAGTCTGCCGAAGCCGCACAGCTCTTCAAGCGGGTTGTCTGGAAGCACAAGCTGCGTGAGGAAAAGGACTTTTTCACCCGGATCATGGTGAAGTTCTCGGTCCCGGAAGCCACCGAACCCGTCGATCGCCCCATGGATACGGATACTCCGCAAGCGCACGACGGAAATGTTGAAGGCCTGGAGCTCATGGATCTCCTGTCCCCAGTCAAAGCGGGATCCCGAGCAAATTCGGGTTCCGACATGCAGCAACCCAACCCGGAGCAAGACCCCTCGGCGTACGAATTCAAGACGCCACCGTCCACAGAGGGCAAATGAGAGTGGCAGCGCGCTTTTCATCGGTTCTTCAATGAACTGCGGGGGGATTGCTGACGGATTGGAAGGGTCCCGGCCTCTGCTGCGGTCTTCCTCCTCCACACCTGCCCCTTCGGCAAACTCCAAACCGCCCTCGCCGAAATCCAAGGCCTCGACTGCATCAACAGCACACCTGTCGTCTTCCGTATCGAGTCCCTCGGGTGACTCGTTGAGGAGATGGGAGGTCTCCTCCCATCATCCCCCGGCGAATCAGCCGGATCGCCATCCCGGTGGAAACCAATACCTCTCTGCCGGGCCCCAACTTTCGCGACCCTGCCTCCGCGAGAGACGCTAGCGGCCTAACAGGAAGGTGGGTAGAAAAATGCTTGGCACCCTCGGATACTGTCGCTAGTTAACGAGCGATTTCTACTGTGGCACTGTGCACGCTGTGAAAATCAGCGCCTGATGTCCCCCCCCGACATTTTCTGTTCGGTTTTCAAAGGCCCGCATGGCGGCTGCCTTCGCTTGTGTGTCGCTGTCTCTTTGCAACTCAGTCCGGGCACGGGATTCAACCGATGCATGGCAATTCTGGATCAGGTAGTTTGGCTGCGCGTTTCGCCCTTATCGCTCTTCCCACCATGGAAGGAACCACTCTCCCCTGCCGCTATGGCAGGAATGACATGGAATAAAACAAACACTACACAAGAAATATGCTACAAAAATACAAGAAAATGGGCTTGACCGCTGCTGCTTGCACGCTGCTGGGCGTGGCTGCTTCTGAGGCTGCTGTCACACTGACCATAGCCCAAGTGGGAAGCGATGTGACCGCGACTTGGTCGGGATCTTACACTTTGCCTGCAGCTAATGCTACAACCCCAGGCCCAGCAACTCCGGTTTCGTATATGTTTCCGACTGCCGTTTATGCTGGTGAAACTGCAGCCCCTGCCGCCGTAGCAAATTCACACGGAACATCTAATTCCATGCCAACGGCGTTCGGGATTGGTACCTACGTTGGTGATACCTTTGGCTTTTCCGGCACTACCCTGGTCTTCCCACTCGGGGCTATGGGAGTATTCTTTCCGGTCGGCACGATGACTTTCGCAGGCACCACCCTCGCGGCCTTGGGGATCGATTCGCTCAATAACCATCTGGCGTTTCAGGGAAATGATAACGTTGCTGGTAGCCAGCAGATTTTTGTCACAACTATAGCACCCTCGGCAGTCCCCGAGCCAGCGGGCGCGGCCACGGCACTCGTCTGCTGCGTTTCCGGCTTGCTCATTCGGACCAGACAGCGCCGTCGCATTTGATGCATGTTTGGGTTTGTTTGAATTCAAGTCCGGGGATCCATTTGCGAATGCTTGCCCACCCCCGTCCAGCGGTCTCGCCTCCCTGAGACCCGCTGGCGGACTACCGGGAAGGTGGTCAGAAAAATGCTTGGCAGGCTCGGATTTGGTCGCTAATTAACGCGCGATTTCTACTGTGGCATCGTGCTTGCTGTGGAAATCATCGCCTGATGTCCACCTCCCCCGACAATTTCTGTTCGTTTCGCAGAGGCACGCTTGGCGGCTGCCTTCGGTTGGGTGTCGCTGTCTCGTTGCAACACAGTCCGGGCACGGGAATTCGCCGACGCATGGCAATTTGCATCAGGTCGTTTGGCCGCGCCTCTGCGCGTTTCGCCCCTATCACTCTTCCCACCATGGAATGAACCGCTCTCCCCTGCCGCGATGGCAGGAATGACATGGAATAAAACAAACAACACATAAGAGATATGCTACAAAAATACAAAAAAATGGGCTTGGCCGCTGCTGCTTGCACGCTGCTGGGCGTGGGTGCTGCCAACGCAGCCGTCGTGGTGTTTACTCCCACCGGAGGCAATATCGTCTCTCAAAGTACGAATATCTACTGGGACATGCTGTCGAATCAAGTGTCGACGGGCTTTATCTCTGGAGCACCCGGTGGCTCCAACCTCAGCGACCACGGGGACTTCCACTTTGATGGGGGAACATTCTCAATCACAGAGGGAACCATCGCCTTCGGCGGGCTGATCGACGCCAGTTCGGCTTGGACTTTTGGCGAATCCAATTGGTTCGTAGGAACCACTGACTACGGTGGAACGATGACCCCGCCAGCAACCGCATTCTACGGGGTCCGCTTCTTGATATCCGGGCAAACACACTACGGATGGGTCAACATCACCGAAGGCGTGTCGGATCAATCCATCAACTCGTGGGGTTACGAAAGCACACCCGTCACCGGGATCCTCGCCGGCGCTGGCCTGAGCGCCGTCCCAGAGCCTACCAGCGTGCTCGGCACGGCAGGGTTGCTCGCGAGCGGCCTGATGATTCGCCGGCGCAAGCTTGGGCGCGTCCTTGGGTGATGGCATTGACCTCGGGTCCCGCCGCCTAGACCTCTAGACGGCGGGATAACCGGGGTTTTCTCGCCCACCGGATTGCGGGACCGCACCGGGTCGGCCAAAAGGGGCTGGGTCACCCAGCCCCTTTGGTTTTCCAATATTCTCGAAAGCGAATTTTGTAGATTCCGGGTCCATCACCGTCCTAGTTTTTGCACACAGCTGCGACGAGAGTGGGAGGTGTAATGCTCCGGCTTCTTGATGAGGTGAAGCGGATGGCGCTCCCTTCCCAACTGTGTGCTTATCCCTTCTTGCCTTGTTCGTCGTTTGCATGCATTTACCTACCTTCTATGAGTCAGCAGTTCGGTTCCTTTCCCGTGTCGGGATCGTGGTGGTCCTGTTCCTTGGGGCGGTCGTCCTGCTCAACCGGCCGAAAACCCAGCCCCCGCCCAAGGCGACACCCGCAACTGACAGCGCCGAGCCTGCCGTGACCAGCGTCCCATCCGCGCGGTCCGTGGCAGAAAACTTCGCCCGCGCCACGACCCAGGCCGAGCGCTTGAAATGGGTGAGGCAAGCGGACAAGGTCGCCACGGCCATGGAGGAGTTTTTCACCAGCGGCAGCGGCTCCCGTGAGCAGGTGGCTGAAATCATGGCCCTGCCACCGGTCGTCTCGGATGGGCTGACAAATGAATGCTTTGGCGCAAAAATGTCTTCCGGGGACCTGCGTCTGCTCTGCGTGGTGGGTGAAGGAGTGGAAGCAAAGGTGGACTTCAAGGCCTATGCCCGCCTTGGATCGCAGCCATGGCCGACGATGCTGAAAGGCGAGGCCCGGGAAGCCAAGGAGATGCGGGTGTTCATCCAAGCGGGCGAGTATTACAATTTCGGGTTCAGCGACGACAAGCGCTGGCAGAATTTCACCGCCACGTCACCGGACTTTGAGGTGCCGGTGCAGTTCTTTTACATTGATCGCAGCGATCCCGCGATGAAGCGGTTGGAAGCTCTCAATCCCCACAAACCCGTCCATGTCACCGTGGACATCCGCGCCGTGGGCGACAGCCATCTTCACCGCCAATTTGAAATCACGGGTTTCCATGGAACCGGCTGGGTCCTGCCCGAGTGAGCGCACTGACCACGATGAAATCAAAACACAAACGATCGCGCAAAGAGTATCGCCGCTTGGTGGTGGACAGCCTGATTCTGGTGCTGTGCATCGTGATCTCCGCTATGTTGGCAAAACCAGCCTACCTTGCATTCCGCCAATGGCGGACTGAGGGGATGGCCAAGCATGCTGCGGAGGCGCTGGCAGCCGGTGATTTCGTGGAGGCCAGGCGACTGGCCAGGACAGTCCTTGTCATCAACAGGGAACGCCATGACATGCTGACAGTTTTGCAGCGTTCCATGGAGGGACTCAAGGACCCCGCAGCAGTCAATATTTCCCGAATGCTGATGGCTCACCCCGATGCCACGGAGGAGGATCGTATCCGAGGATTCAAGGACACCTGTGCCAGCATGCCCATCGCGAGCGTAAGCGGCACCTGGATGGCCCTCGGCGAGAAAAAAGCCTTTTCCCCTAACTATCTTTTGCCCTTTGCCACCCGCTGGTTTGATCAGGGGCTGAACGACGCGGACGGCCCGCGCTTGATGAACCGCACCGACCTCGCCCTCGAACCGGAGCTGCACTTGCAGGCGGTTCGCGGTTTGATGAAATCGACTTCTGACCCGTCGCTGAGCAATGCCCAGTCCCACATTGCGAGACTGATGGCAGTCGGTGGCGACACCGCGCTTCCCGCCTTCCGCCTGCTTGCCAGGGTGCCCTTGGAGGAATTCCGCGACGATGCTTTCCCGGATCTCGAGAGCTGGATCCAGACGCAACCGAAGGCAACCACAGATGACCATTTGCTCGCCCTGATCCAAAAGCGGTATCGTTCTCCCGATCAGTTGAACGACCTCGCCAAGCAGGCCATCGACCGCTTCGCGGCCAAGGATCCTGCCGCTGTCGGCCGCTGGCTCAATCAGGTCGGACTGGCGGAACAAACCCTCACCTTGTTGCCTGAGGAGCAAGCGGCAGCCGATGTGGGGCCATTCCTCGCCCGTGCCGACGCCTTGATCGCATTGGAACGCTGGCCAGAGGCAGTCAAGTGGCTGGCCAGCCCTCACCAGAAGGCGGAGAAGATCGAAATCCAATCGCGACGGATGATTTGTGACGGCAAACCCGACAATGGCACCCGGCGGAGCAAGGCCTGGGCCGATGCCTTGCTTGAGGTCGGAGGAACCGGGCCGGATCCTGATGCGCTGCTCGAATTCAGCCGACGGATGCAAGAGGCGGGCTTGAAGGAACTTGCCGCCGAGGCAATGGTGGCCGCCGTGCGAACCGGGCGTGGACGCCTGCCATTCTGGCATCAGATTCGCGATCTCCTGCCATGGCTTCGGGCGAGACAACAGGGTCAGGCGATGTCCGAAGTATGCTCCGTGATGGCCAGGCTCCAACCCTCCAATCCGGAAGTCGTCATCGAAGCACTGGATCTGGATTGCATCCTCGGCAAGAGTAAGGCTGCCACCATGCTGAAGCAGATTGAGGAACTGGAAAAACAACACCCCAGCGTGCGGGAAATGATCCGATTCCGTGAACTCAAGGGCACCGTCATGCTGCTGGCGGATCAACCCGAAGCGGCACTCAGCGCGTGCGGGCCGGATGTCACCGAACAAATAAACCCCAGCGACCGGCTCATCGCCGTCACCGCCGCCGCCAAGGCCATGCTGGGGCAAAATCCCGATGCCGCACAGCTCTTCGAGCGAGTTGTCTGGAAGCACAAGCTGCGTGAGGAAAAAGACTTTTTCACCCGGATCATGGTGAAGTTCTCCGTCCGCCCCGTCACCGAACCAGTCAATCGCCCCATCGATAAGATTACTCCGCAAGCGCACGACGAAAATGCTGAAGGTCTGGAGCTCATGGATCTCCTGTCTCCAGTCAAAGGGGGATACCGAGCAAAACCGGGTTCCGACATGCCGCAACCCGACCCGGAGCAAGACCCCTCGGTGTACGAATTCAAGACGCCACCGCCCGCTGAGGGCCAATGAGAGTGGCTTCGTGCTTGTCTGTCACCTTGCTGGATCGTGTCTGGAGCGGACTGGAAAAGATAACTCACCTTTCCATGTTTCCAAACAGAACACCCCGTCCGCCAAAAGTCACCCCTTCGGATGAGGTGTGATGCGGCTCAGCGCTTGCCTGCGAGACGGGTTGCCTTGAGGAGAGCCGCGTTCACGCGTTGGACATCATCGGTGTGGGGGCCGGACTTGCTGCCACGCTGCCAGGTGAAGTCACTGAGCACCCGCTCGAGATCGGCCATCGCTTCCTTCAACGCGGCATCCGACTGGCGGGCAGCGAGTTCACGCAGGAGGCGGATTTTCTCAAACGATTCGATTCCATCGCGCAATCGCTCGAAGCGGACTGAGGATCGATCTCCGGGATAGACGAGGAAACAATCGCCGGATGGCCACGAGGTGAAGTCGGTGGAAACCAGCGGGTTCTCCACCCATGAATGATAGGCCCACCGAAGGAAACCATCAAATCCCTGGGCACTGGCGAAGAGCGGCAGCCATTCGGATTCCGCCGGTGGCGAGAAGGTGAAGTTGTTGGGCACCGGCGGGCTGGTGCAGACATAAAAGGTGGTCTTCCGCCCCAAAGCACGACGCTCCTCAAGCAAGGCCCGGCTGAATTCGCCGGAATGCTGGATGATGGGAGAGATGTCATCCAGTTCCCGCGTCAACTGGCTCGGGTGATTGATCGCCGATGCAACTCGCAGATCGGGAGCATGTTTGGCAAGTGTGGCAAGCGCGCCGCGCATCAGATGGTCCGGCCGTTCGTCGACGCCGATCCGCATGCGTTCCAGCCAACCTTTTTGTTTCAAATGCCGGGTAAAATCCCGTAGGAAGGCTCCCCAGTGGGCATCGTAGGCGGGTGAACCTGGGTCCAACTTGATGTCCACCATCGCCTGCTTTTCCTCATCGAAGTAAGGGAACGTGAGGGACCACGGGATCATTGAATAGCCGTGAATCCTCGCTTTCCCGAGTCCGCATTGCTCGCTGGCAAAGGTGACCCAACGGTCAAAGATGGTATAATCATAACTCCACGAACCATCCTTTTTTTTGCGCCATTGGATCATTCCGGGAAAACGGTCATAGGTCTGGCCACCCCATGCCTCGTCGATCAGCGTGGTGGTGATAGTTTTCTGCCCGGCTTCGGCAAGACGGCGCATGGATGGCTTGAGCAGGGCGAGATGCTCGTCCGACCAGAGCGGCACATCATGCCACCTGGCCACTGCATCGGGATGCTGCCAGAGATCGAGGTGAAAACTCCACGCTGAGGGCTCCGGCAGGGTCGCGGCCATCACTTCAAGAGTCACGGGAAACTGCAAGCTGGAAGCATCGCTTCGGGCGGTGAGCGTGCCTTGATAGATTCCTGGAGGAGTGGAGGCCGGGACTTGGATTTCCACCCAGGCGGGACGATTGGAGCCTTCCGCGAGATCGAGTTTGAGGGCGTCGTCGAGCACATCGCCCTGGGGTTTTCCATCCGCGAGCACATATCTAACAAATCTGACAGTGCCATTGATCTTTGTGCTGCCACTTTCGCGTCCTTCCAACACCAATGGATCAAACCGAAGGCCCCGCTGTGGAGTGGTGGAGTTCAGAACAATTTGTGCGCTCACCCGCTCGCCACGCCATGCCGTCAGTTGGATGCCATCGGCTGGCGGGCGGAGACCGGCAATCGGACCGCTTGGCGGGTATCGTAAATCGGTGGTGCCGATGCCTCCGCTGAGGCGGACTTCAGGAGTTTCCGCATAACCTTCGATTTCCACCAAATGCCCGCCCATCGAATTGCCACGGGAGTTGTTAGTAAAAGTCGTGCGCACATGGCGGACCGTCACGGGGTCGAATCGGAACAAGTTCCCTTCTGCCGTGGACGCGATGGAATTCGCGCTCATGTCACCCAGAGTTTTCCAACTCGTGCCATCCTCGGAGCCCTCGACCTTGAATTGATAGATCCGGCCATCCCCCCAATAGGGCCAGACGCGGATGGCGGAAAGGCGGGTTGCTTGCTTCAGGGAAACCATGTGCCACACCGGCAGGTTTTCGCAGGCCCAATGACCGGAAGGATTGTGGTCGCCATCGGTGGCAAACGACGGCAGGCGATCCGACCAGTGACCACTCGCGGAAGTCGGGGCATTCAGGAACAAGTTTGCCTGCCCCCCGGCCGATGGCGGAGGCAGCGGCTCGTAGGTGGGGCGACGTGCGGGTTTTCCCAAGGTGTGAGACACAACGAGGGCCGACAGGAGGAAGGAAATGATCAGACGCATAACAAAAAGAGAACGCGCCGGATACGCAAGGAATCAGACCTTCTATCAAAGCTCCCGGAGTCTGACTCTTATCACGGAGGAGAGAGGAATTTCCCCGGATTCAGCAGTTGTTGGGGATCGAGCGCCTGCTTGAGGCATTGGTGGACATCGAAGGAAACCTCGCCGAGTGCCTGGTGGATCCAGCGTTTTTTGGCAAGGCCCACACCGTGTTCGCCGGTGATGGCTCCGTTGTTTTCAAGCACCCAGGTAAAGAGGCGATCAAGGGCTTGTTCGGCGACTTCGCGAACTGCGGGGTCCGCGTAGTCGCCCACCATCAGATTGGTATGGATATTGCCATCGCCGGCATGGCCGAAGCAGGCCACGGGGATGCCGGTCTCTTGTTGCAGTTGTTTCGCGAAATCGACGAGTTCCACGAGTTTCGAGCGAGGCACCACGATGTCTTCGTTGAGCTTGGTTAGGCCGGTATCGCGGAGGGAATAGGAAAACTCGCGCCGGAGTTGCCAGATGCGTTCGCAGGATGCCTCGTCCGGAGCGCGTTCGATGAAGCTGGCACCGAGGCGGGTGAGCAGGGCATGAAGTTCCTCGAGTTCCGAGGCCACTGCGGCGGGGCGGCCATCGATTTCCACGATGAGGTGGGCGTTGCCGGGCGGGAAAGTTTCCGCGCCAAGGCGTTTGCGGGCGGCATCGAGTGTGAAGGTATCGGTGATTTCCAGGGCGGATGGCAGGTGGCCCGCATTGAGGACCGCCTGCACCGCGGCGGCAGCCATCGAGAACTCCGGGAAAATGGCCGCCAACATCGCGCGGCTCGCTGGTTTCGGGATGAGGCGCAGGGTGGCTTCCGTGACCACACCGAGCATCCCCTCGGAGCCGGTGAAGAGGCCCACGAGATCAAAGCCGGTCTTGTTTTTGTGGAGTCGGCCGCCGGTGCGGAGAACGCGGCCATCGGCGAGCACCACCACAAGCCCCAAGACATAACTCCGGGTGACGCCGTATTTCAAACAACGGGGCCCGCCAGCATTGGTGGCGATGTTTCCACCGATCGAACACTCCTTGAGCGAGGCGGGATCCGGCGGGTATTCCCAGCCCACGCTGCGGGCGGCATCCTGCAGGCTGCGGGTGATGACGCCCGGTTGCACCACGGCGACTCCATCTTCGGGATAAATTCCGAGGATTTGATTCATCCGCATCACCGACAAGGCGATGCCTCCCCGCACCGGCACACAGCCACCCACATAACCAACCCCCGCGCCCCGCGGCGTGACAGGGATGGAATGCTGATGGGCGAAGGCCATGAGCGCCGAAACATCGGCTGTGGATTCCGCGAACACCACCACTTCCGGCGGATGGCTTGCGGACCACTTGTCACCCGAATGGGCAGCGATGGCCTCGGCGGAAATCGTGACTTTTTCCGCACCCAGAAGGGCTTGCAGCGGGGTGAACCAGTCGGGCGGTGTGGCGTTCATGGGAGTCGGCGCAAAAGGTCCGGCGTTCCGGGTCATCCGTCAACCCTTGAGGGACATTCCTTCGCTTGCCGGGGATGGTGGAAACATGCAGTCTCGGGACATGGAGAAAGCAAACTACATCCCCAAGACTTGGGATCTCCCGGAATCGATCCGCAAACGCCTTGGAACGGCGGTGGGGAAACAACGTCTGATGAATGAGGACGGGCATTTGCTCCTATTGCTGCATCAACCGCCCAAAGCGGAGGATGACGAGGTGCGGAACCCGATGGTGGTATGGCGCAATCCGGCCGGAGAATGGAAAAGCGCACCCGTCGGGGGTGGCTTGACGGGGTTGGAGGCGCATCTTGCTTCCTACCGCACGGCCATTCACGAATTGGACGAACTCGTTGAGGTTGCAAGAGCCGCCCGCGACTATTTTGTGGTGATGCGGCGCATGCACCCCTTGCAGCGCTCGACGCGAAATCTGTTAGAAGTCATGCAGGCGACGCGGCAGGCCCTGCCGGATGAGACCCGAGTGATCAACCTGCGTGACCAGGCGGTGGACTTGGAGCGGGCGATCGAACTCGTGGCAGCAGACGCCAAGGCGGGCATGGATTTCACCGTGGCGGAATCCGCAGCGCAACAGGCACAGTCCGCAGAGGTGGCCAATCAGGAAGCGCGCCGCCTCAACCGTCTCGCTGCGTTTTTCCTGCCGCTGGCCACGCTCGTCTCATTCTTCGGCATGAATGCGCCGGAGTCGGTCCTTCGGAATTCAGGCACTTGGACAGTGCTGGCAGGCGGCTTGGTGCTCGGCATAGCCATTTACACCGTGGTAGGCGTGAGAAGCCGAGGGAAATGAGCTTACTTTTGCGGTGCAGAGTCTGATTGCAACGCCTTTTGAATGGCCACGAGCGACTCGGGCTTTGCGAGAAGATAGAACTGAAGCCGGGCAGGCTCCAGGCTCGTTAGAAATCCTAACAAGTCATCTGTGAATGCTGCTGGAGCAGGTGGCGGCAGATAGGAGTCGATCCATTTCAGATCGTTGAAGATCGGATGAAGCGACCTGATGTTCGTTGCATCCGGTTGAACGGCGGAGGGCTTGGGAAAGTCACAAAGATTCCACGGAAGATATATTTCCGGGGAATCAACCAAACAATCTTGAGCTGATGGTTTCTGCGCATGTTCAATGATCATCTCCAGCCGATCTCGTCTCCAAAAACCAATCCCGATCACTGATAACACCCACCATCAAAGCGACTGGCGGAATTCATCCTTTTCGGTGAGAGAAAGAACGAAGGCGCTGAGAAGTTCGATGGTGTTTTGGATATCATCGAGATGGGCGGTTTCCACGACCGAGTGCATGCAGCGGAGCGGCAGGGAAACCAGGGCGCTGGGCACTCCCTCGCGGGTGTGGAAGATCTTATCGGTATCGGTGCCGGTGAAGCGGCTGCTTGCTTCATGCTGGATGGGGAGCTTGGCGGCTTCAGCAGACTCGATGAGGCGCTTGACGACCATCGGGTGATTCGCCGTGCCGTGGGTGAGGGTGGGGCCGGCACCGAGTTTGACGCTGCCGTGTTTGGCCGGATCCAGCCCCGGGGTGTCGGTGGCGTGGGTGACATCAAGGCAAACGCAGAGGTCCGGCTTGAGCCGATAGGTGGCCATCATGGCGCCGTGGCCGCCGATTTCTTCCTGGATGGCATTGAGGCAGATCAGGCTGAATGCGGGTTTCTTTTTGCCCAAGGCGATGCGTTGCATGACCTTGGCAATGATATATCCGCCGATGCGGTTGTCCAAGGCGCGGCTGATGATGCGGCGGTTGGCGAGCTCCATGGGGCCGTCCTGATAGACTGCGGCATGCCCGACACGGATGCCGAGTTTGGCAACCTCCGCAGCGCTCGATGCGCCGACGTCCACCCAGAGATCGTGCACGGCAGGTGCTTTTTCCGCTCCCACATCATCTCGGCGGAGGTGGATGGCCGTATTGCCGATGATGCCGGAAACGTGACCCTTATCGCCGAGAATCGTGAGTCGCCGGCCACGGGCGGTGGCGGAATCCGATCCGCCAACGCGGTCGAGACGGAGAAATCCGCGGTCATCGATGTGCTTGATCATATAACCAATCTCATCGGCATGGGCCTCCAGCATGATGGTGCGGGTGGATTTCCCGGGCAAGGTCGCCCAGGTGGAACCGTAAGCATCGCATTCGACGGAAGACGCATGTTGGCGAATCCACTCGGCCCAGACTTTCTGGCCCGGCATTTCAAAGCCGGTAGGACTGGGCGTTTCGAGCAAACGATAGAGGAATTCGCGGTCGTCTTTTTTCATCGGCAGGATTCAAACAAACCGCTGGCGGCTGGCAAGCGTCTTGAGGAAAATGCTCCCCTCCGATCCCTTGAATGAGTCATCGGATTGAGAGTGGCGCGGCAGCCGAAATGTGGTTAGCTGGGGGCGGGCCGCCGCTTTGCCGGAGAGGCTCCTGGAAACCCGCTACTGCATGATTCCCACTCCGAACCAGCTATTCGCGCAATTTGAGCGTGGTGAGATCGAGCGCGAGGAACTGCAAGCACTCATGGCCTTGCATGCGCGGGAGTTGATTGCGGAAATGGAGGAGGACTACCAAAGCCCGGCCGCAGCGTGGATCGAGACCTTGCTGGCGCGGCGCATGGCGAGCCGCCTGGTGCGGAAACATGGCAGCCGGCTGATGCGCGAGGTGTTGATCGCTCTCGCGGAACTTGAAGATTTCCCCCCATCGCGGCGCTTGTGGAATGCCGCGCATCCGGATGTGCCGTTGCATTGTTTTCTGCGAATCCGCCGGGAGCCGGTGTTTCGGATTGTCAGCCTGGAACGGCGGCAGGATGCCTTCGAACTGGTGACCGAGCACGGCGATGCAGGAAAAGGCCGGGCGACTCGCAGCCTCTTTCTGCTGCGACGGGACCGCCAATGGCACCTGAAGGCGGAGCGGGCGAGGTAGCGGGCTGGAAAATCAGCGGGGTTTCTCCACTCCTTTGCCCACCACCACGAAAGGCTCGATCTTTTTCAAGGTGGCAGGCCCGATCCCCGGAACCCGGTTCAAATCCGCCACTTTGGCAAATGGGCGCCCGCCGATGATCTCATTCGCAGTTTTTTCGCCCACTGACGGTAAGGTCATCAACTCGTCCCTAGCGGCGGAGTTGATGTCCACAGGCTGGTTTTCCCGGGCCTTTGCATTGCCGCGGACTTGATCGAGCTCGGCGATTTCATGACGGGCCTCCTTGCGTGCGGCAGGAAGTTTTTCCCAGTCGGTATGTTTCCATGCCCCACGGCCGGCGCGAGCTGCGGTGAGTTCGAGATCCTTGAGTTGCTCCATCCACTCGTCGCCTGCGGTGCCATCCGGAAGCTGGCGCACCACGCCGAAGGCACGGGCAAGCCCCTGCGTGACGAGCAACTCCGAGAGATCGCTGCCGTCGGCTGTTTTCACAAATGCATAGACCCGGGAAAAACGGCCATCGCCCCTGCCATCGGCGAAGGTGGTATGAACCGTGAATGGCTTGTCCAACCAATTCGCCGTGGCAGCCTTCGCCGCTTCGCCCTGGGTTTTGGCGACGCTGATGTCATTGATCCCGAAATAGCGGCGTTGATCGCGAAGTCGGCGGGCGTTTGAATCATCCCCCTGCAAGTGCATTTCGATGCAGTCCACCCCGTAGAGGCGGATGGTTTGGGTTTTGCCGTCCGGTGTTTTGATTTGGAAACTATCGCCGTCCGACCAAGAGGTTTCCACGAGCACACAGTGTTCCAGTTTGCGGAGCTGGCTGAGGCCAAGCGCTGGAAAGAGGCAAATCAAGAATGCGGCGAGACGAATCACAGCAGTGGTCTAGCACGCCCCGAGTGGCGCCACAAGCGCGGGCCAAGGGTCACCGCCGCCACAAAAAGCCCGGCCGCCAATCCCCACCAGACGCCGCGTGCTCCCAAATCCATTTTGAACGCCATCAAAGCGCTCACCGGCAGTCCCACGCACCAATACGAAACAAATCCGATCACCGCAGGGATCCGCGCATCCTGCAGACCTCGAAGCATCGCCGAAGAGGCGACTTGCAGGCCATCTACCAATTGGAAGATGCCGACGATCACCAACAACGACGCACTCAGCGAAATCACCTCCGGAGCATCGATAAAAAGCGAGGAAATCCAGCGCCCCATCAGCAAAAACACCAGTGCACCCAGCACCGCATAGCCCGCGACAAGCAGCCAACCGGAAACCATGATCGGCCTCAACCGATGCGTCTCCCCTGCCCCGTTCGCCTCGCCAATGCGCACCGTGAGAGCCATCGACATGCCCAGCGGAATCATGAATGCCGTGGCCGCCAACGTGATGGCAATCTGATGGGCCGCCATCGCATCCGACCCGAATCGCCCCATCAACAAGCCCGCCACGGAAAATGCGGACACCTCACACAGCATCTGGACGCTGGCCGGCATCCCGATGGTCATGAGACGGCGGATATCGCTGAAATCCGGCCTGCGGATCCACCGTTGCGGCACCCAACGCTGGAGATCCTTCACGTTGAGCAACCAAACCACCATCGCCACGAGAATCGCCACCCTCGAAATCAATGTCGCCCACGCCGCGCCTTCGAAGCCAAGCACCGGGCATCCGAGTTTCCCGTAAATCATCACCCAGTTGAGAAAGATGTTGAGCAGCACTCCTCCCAGAAAAATCCAGAACGACGGCCACGGTCGGTTGAGCGCGTCCGCATGGTTTTTCAACGCGATCGACGCCAACGCGGGAATCATCGATGCCATCACGATGCGCAGGAACACCATCGCCTTCGCCGCGACCTCCGGCGGTTGTCCGAACATCTCCAGATGCCCCGACAACACCCAAAACACCGCGAACAATCCCACCCCCAGCACCACCGCCAGCGTCACCCCGTGGCGGCAACTTCCCCGCGCGCCCGAGCTATCGTCCGCTCCCCGCGAGTTGGAAGTGACCACCGAAACAGCGGTGAGAATCCCCATGCCGAACACAAACGGCACATGGAACAGCGAGTTGATGAACGTCAGCGCCGCCATCTCCGTCACCCCCAAACGGCCCACCATCACCGTGTCCGCCACCCCCAGCAACATCTGGCTGAGCTGCCCGATCATCAGGGGCAGCGCCAGCTTGAGCGTCAGGCGCGATTCGTGGAAAAGATTCATCCGTGGACACCCCTCATGAGTCATTGCGGGAGAATGTCCAAGCCTATCTGGAAAACCACCCCCTCCAACAATTCCACCCCACCCCGCATTTTCCGATTGCCCTGCCCCGGCGTCTTGCTAAAACCACCCCGTCGTCTGCGCGCGGTTTTCCGCTCCAGACTCTGTGAATGCCTCGGTAGCTCAGTTGGTAGAGCAGTTGACTCTTAATCAATTGGTC
>JBBARN010000012.1:0-41231 GCA_040399845.1 Luteolibacter sp.
CTCTCCGCAGTAATGACTGGCGAGCGATGCTTTGTAGGCAAAGATCAAGCGTTGTTCGCAGGATCCAGCTCTGCTGGCGAACAAGCGTAAGGGCGGACCCGGCAAAGCGGCCATGCCTCACGAGCGCGTCTTGGCGCAATGCCTCTGAGCGCAAACCGAATGCCGCAGTGAAGCCCCTCAGACGCATGTGAGAAGCCCCACTAGTGGAGGAAGAGGCCGCCAGCAAATCTATTGCAGGACAACTGAACGAAGCGAAGGCAAGATAGCGGTGCGAGAAGAAACCTCACTTGGAAAGACCAAGCCCACCGACTGGAATATCGAAAGGATTCTCGTCCTTGTCGTTGCTTCCGATGCGGACAACCGCGCTCCTCATGCCACGAGCCTTGGGCGAGAAGGTCACCTTGAAAGTTGTGATTTCCGACGGTTTCAGGCTCTTCCTCGTCGGTTGGCTCACGACGAAATCTCTGGGGTGCAGACCCGCGACCGAGACCTTAAGCGACTTCAACGATGCATTACCAAGGTTGCTGATTGCAAACACGCGTTCCATTCCTTTTCTGCCCGATACCGTCTTACCAAAGTCACGCTTGGACTTTGCATCCACAAGAAGGACCGAGACCGGCTGGGCCACCGAAATCTCAGGGCTGGGTGCTGGGGCGGCCATAACGAGGTCCACCTTGATATTCTTGCCTTCGCGGTTAATGGTGCGGGTGACTGTGGAAGTAAGGGGGCGGCCGCTGAAGATGATGTCAAGTGAGCCAGAACCTGTGTAGGGAAGCGCGTAGCCGCCCGACGAAGAGGTTACCGCATCCCAACTTCCATCCGCCAGAGAGACTGTGACACCGGGAATACCTTCACCTGCATCATAAAATCCATCCCTGTCCGCATCCTGGAAAACGACCCCGAGAACGAATGGATCCGGAAGAAACTTGCTGCTCACGGCAAAATTTTGGGTTCCCAACAACGACTTGGGGTTCCCCAGGAAATCTCCCGTATTGAGCCCGATTCCGATTTCCACAAAATCCTCACCGCAGATGTTCGGACGGTGGGTTTTACTGCGAAACAAACCGTCGTGCATATCGTGAGTCATCTTCACGAGATCGAGTTCCTCTGGCTCCCAAACTGCGGAGATGTTCTCACCCCACGAAAACGTACCGGAAAACACGAAACCAGAGGTCTCCATCCGCGTCCCGGCATTTGAGCCAGCCACACCGGTGTGGCTGAAGATATCCACGTCCACCATCCACTTGCTGTGGGCCCGGCTTGAAGCAATCAAAGCTGGATGGAATGGAAGCGGTTGCTTGGGTGTTGGCGTGATCTGGTGATCTGCGGGAAGACCGTCATTCAGTCCTATCTTGAGTCGCGCCGCCTCCGCCGCCGGATTGGCGCGGGCCTTGTTGACAAGTTCCAACATGAGCTGCTCATGATTCGTAGGGTTGCCGTGATCGAAGCGCTGGGGCGCAGCAACAAGAACCTGCTGCCCAAGGGAGACTGCGAGAATGACGGTAGAGGACTTGATGGAGACTTTCATGATGATGCGCGGTTGGAATCTCTGAACGAGGACATGATGGTGGTATACTACCAAAGAACAATTGCAAACCCCTCGTAACTATTGGTCAATCGTGCGAATTATGCACTAAACCCAACGCCCGTCAACGCCGCAGACAGACTCCCCAAAAAGAATAGAGATGAAACTGGTCGTGAGCGACCTCATATCTTCCGGATGCCACGGTCTTTTTCGATGCCGATGAGCCCTTTCTTGAGTAAGGCACCGAGCGTCTGTTTGTAGGTCCGCTTGCTCACTCCGAGCTCTTCGTGAATCTCTCCGGCACTGCTGTGATCTCCCAATGACCAGAACCCACCCCGCGCCTGCAATTCCGCCAGCACACGCGACTCCAAATCTTCTACGCGAGCCCGACCCGGGGCATGGAGGGTGAGATCGATTTTTCCGTCAGGCCGCACCGCCGCAATGTATCCTTTGACCTGCTCCGCATGCTGCATCGGCTGAAACACCGCATCCTTGAATAACAAGCCGCTGTGGCGGTGATTGATGATCGCTTTGTAACCGAGATCGGTCTTGCCGAAAATGATCAGATCAACGGCATCGCCGGGTTTGTGGAAATGCGTTTCCCGATCCAAATACCGATCCAAGCGGGCCGAAGAAACGATGCGTCCTGAGACATCGTCCACGTGAACATGCACCAGATAGGATTTCCCGACTTCCATCGGCATCTTCTGTTCGCGGAATGGAACCAACAATTCCTTGGGCAGGCCCCAATCGAGAAAAGCACCCACACCAGTGACTGCCGTGCAGCGGAGTTTTGCGAAGTGCCCAGGCATCACCTTGGGCGTTTGCAAGGTGGCCACCGGCCGATCCTCGGAATCGGTATAAACAAACACATCCAGAAATCCACCGATCACATTGTCCGCAGGCACTTCCCGGTGCGGGAGCAAAACCTCGCCGAGATCACCGCCATCAAGATACAATCCAAAGGGTTTCTCACGCAGGATTTTCAAAGATACCCGTTCGCCAATCATCGCCATGCCGGAGAATGCCTCGAATACGCGCCGGAGTCGATGGGGATTTGATGGAAGAAAAGTGCGGGAAAATGAAAAAGCCCGCTGGTCCAACAACCAGCGGGCTTCAGGGGGGCACTCACGAACAAAAATCAGAAACGACGACGGCGGAGCAGGGCAAGAATGCCCAGACCACCGAGGAGGGCTGCGCGGGGCTCGGGGACGGCGTTGATTTGGACGGAAATATCGTCAATCCGCCCGTTGATCGTATTTGAACCGGGGCTTCCGGTACCCGCATATCCGTAAAGCCTGAATGTTACCGCGGCTCCCGGTGTGATGCTAGAAAAAGCTGTAAAAGTATTGTTCTTCAAGGACCAAGTTGAATTGTTAGTAACCGAACTACTAAAGATATCTGATCCATAGTTATCGACGCTGCTTCTGAGAGCATAGGCTTGAGGACCAGTCGTTGTGCTTCTAGCACCAAAATCCATATCTGTAAGATTAATTGTCTGCCCAACCGTAGGAGTCACGGTAAATTCAATGTAGCCTGAACCACTTGCTCCCACTGTGAGCGAGCCTGCCCGAAATGCATTGCCAATATTTCCAGTCCCAGTGGCGCCAGTATAACCACTGCTGGCACTCGTAGAATTCACAGGATCTGCCACTGTTCCCAAAGTGTTACCGATGGTTAAAGCTGAGACAGTGAAATCTACGGGCGTTCCGCTGTCAAAAACCGCATTATCGTCAGAGAAATTCCAGACAATTGTGGCGGCGTTGGCCTGTGTTAAAGAAACCAAGGCAAAGGTTGCCGCCATGATTTGATATCTATTGATTTTCATCGATTTGAATGATTTTGGATTGGAGGGTAAGAACGTGCACAGTCATTATCGTCATAAGGAGGTTTGTAGAAAAGCACCTCCCGCGCCAACTCTCGCTGGAAACGATTCCGTCACCTCACAGAACCCCTTATTTCTCAATGAAATGCAGCGGATCATCGGAATCCAGTCTCCGCCGTCATCCCACCTCCATCCCAACATGAATCGAATGCATGGAGGCATGGGAACCGAACAAGGCGAAGTCCGCTATCAAAAGTTTACATCCCACAAAAAAGCACCGTGTCTTGCGACACGGTGCTTTGCCTTTTGAATCAGACTGGATGTTCAGACGTCATCACGGCCCTGGAGTCGCAGGATAGCGGACGCGGTAGAAAGCCTTGTTGGGAAGCGGGCTTGCGTCATCGTAAATCACAGCGCCATTGACCGGGGCGGTCACGCTACCGATCTGGGTCCATCCGATGAGGTTATCCGAGCGCTCAATGCCGTAAACACGACTTGGCAGACCGGTGAAGCTCAGGCGCTTAACGCCGCCGGGGTGATCCGAGAGCACCGCATTCATGGTGGCATCGGTGAAGAGCGGGTCGGTGGGGTTTTCATTCAGGATGAAGTCCCATGCCGGAAGGCTCGGGTAGCGGGTGCCTCCGCGTGTCCAGTTGGCGACATCCAGAATGGCTGCGCGAATTTCCGCAACGCTCGTTCCCGTGGTGGAAACCGGGGTGTAGTAGGAATTGTCCTGATGCGATGCGAAGTCACGCGCGCTGACACCATTCACCAAGCCGGGTGGCAGGTAAGAAGTGTTGGAAGTGGGCGTTCCCGTGGTGATCCAAGTGTTGGTGGAGAAACCGAAAATAAAGGTGGGGCTTGAGCTGGTCCCTTGGTAAATCAGCAATTGGTCACCGGAAGCCGAAGCACCGTTGAAGCTGCCGGAAATCTTCGCGCCGAGCGAAAAGTCGGAACCATCCGTGAAGGTGATGACAGTGCCGGCTTCCACTCCGGTCAGCGGAGCTTCCCAGACGATGGTGTTCTCGTTGCTGCTCAAGGCCGGGGTCGAGGCCGCACCGTTCCAACCGTTATCGGTGAACGAGATCCTCGTTCCCGGATTGATGTCAGCCATGACAAAAAACACGAATTGGTCCGGATTGTCTGCCTGATAGGCAAGCACCACGATATCCCCGGCTGCGAGCACCGAAGGAGGTGGCAGCACGAGCTGACTCTGGACGACATCGGTGGCCGGACCGTAATTCGAATCCCCTGCCTGGCTGGCGGTGATCACGGTGGTGCCTGCGCCGACGATGGTGAGGGTGGAGCCGGAAACGGTGGCGACCAGCGGATTGGAGGACGCGTAGCTCACGGGAAGTCCCGAGCTGGCAGTGGCGGTCAGCGCGAAGGGCGTATCCGTCGTGAACTTGTTGGGGAGCGCGGCGAAGGTGATGCTCTGCACGCCAAGGGTGATCTCGCCGGTGAGGCCGGTGGGCTGGGTGACCGAGTAGTTTGCTCCATCGGTGCCGCCGAGCGTGAGGCTGGCGGTGACGCTGATGCCTGTGCCGATTGTCGCCGAAGCGAAGGTTCCTCCGCCCAGGACGGTGACGGTATCTCCCATCAGCACACCGACAGGGCTGCCTCCGGTGATTTGCGCGGCGGTGGTACCGTCGTAGGGCCGGGTGACGACGCTGGCTCCGGTCACGGTGATGGCCAAGGGCGCGATGTCCGCATTGAGCACTGGAGTGGTGACGGTGTAGTTGCTGCTGGGAGCATCGTAGGAACCGGTTGCGATGATCGCTTTTCCAACACCGGCGGTCTTGGTCTCGAAGGCCCAGGTGGGTGCGCCGGTGACGCTGAACAGTTCGCCATTCTCAAGTCCGGAATAGGTGGGTGTGCCCGTCACGGTGGCGGAGGTGGTGCCATCATAGTCCTTCGAGGTGGCGCGGATGCCGCTGATGGAAAGGTTCTTGGGCGCAACCGCATTGCCGGAGGCGGCGGTGAGCACGTTCAGGGTGGTCACGCCTGGGCTGGCAAGCGTCACGTTCAAACCATTGTAGGAGCCGGAGACCGGGGCATCTCCCTTGAGCCGGACCCAGACGGAGGCGGAGCTGACGCTGCCGCTGGAACCATCGAGCACCTGCGTGTCGGCGAACCCGGAGCTGCCGGACGTTTGGGAAACCTCGAAACCACTTGGCGCGGTGACGGTGATGTTGCCCATGAGCAGGGAGCCATTGACTAGGAAGGTATCGGCCGAGGAGCCCGACCCGTAGGTGGTGGTGAGGGCGTTGAGCGTGGTCTTGGAAACACCGACAAACGGAGTGGTCGGCACGCTGGTGGTGACCGTCAAGGACGTGGAACTGGCACTGGTGGCATCCCCTGCGCCGACCGCACGAAGGCGGGCGTAGTAGGTGGTGGAGCCGTTCAATGGGGAAACCAACTGGCTGGTCCCGGAGACGGTGAGGTTTTCATAACCGGAGACAAACGAGGTGAATCCGCTGTCCGCCGCGACATCGAGCTTGTAGCTCAGCGCATCCGGCACGGCATCCCAGTTGGCGGTGAAGCTGTTCTCGGTTGTGGCGCTCGCCGTGGGTGCGCTGGGAACTGCGGGGGGAGGTGCCAGAACGGAGCTCGATACGAGGATGTTGTCTATACTCCATTTTGGTCGGGCTCCTGTCCCACCGGTCTCACCATTGTTCCCAAAATAGAATCTAAGAACCACTTGGTTCTGACCATCTACTGCCGAAGGCAAGGTGACAGTCAGAGCTCCAGATTCCGCAGTAGAATTATTCAAAATTCTCGGGATGGTGTAACCTGTGACATCTGAGAACGTGACTCCATTGTCTAAACTGAACTGGATCTTGAGATCCGAAGACCTTGGCGTTGTGGACGGAGTATTGACCACCTTTGCGTAGTCAAAACTAAGGACACCGCTCCGGCGACCCGTGAAGCTTACCAAGAGGTCCGTTGCTCCCGAATTGGTTCCGGTCGCAAGAAATATAATGCTTTGTGTGCCTTTCTGGATTCCACCGCTTGTTCCGGTCGTGAATACGGCTCCATTGGTGAAGGTCGATGTCGCTACACTGGTGGCCGTTCTCCAGTTCGAAGCTCCTGTGCCGGCCGAGTAGTTGTTTGCCCAACCGCTGATGTTTGCGAAATCTTGGGTGTAGTTTGATGATGAGAGATTGAAAAACGTCTGCGCGGCCACGAACTGTGACTGCATCAACAATGCGCCAGCAGTGGCAATGCCGGTGACCCAGGCGTGGAAACTTACGGATTTTCGATTCCAAGCGACCGGGCGCTTGGGTGGTGGTGGGATGTTTGGATTCATGGTGGCGATGTTGTGGGGTGGGGAGAGAGTGGGAAATCGGAGTCGGAACGGGCGCAGCGGTGGGTTGGCGGGGTTTCGTGGGACAGGTGCGGAGCATTGGCAGCGGCGCAACGCATTGATAACAATGATGAAGTGACGAATCCTTCACGATCCGCCGAGCCATCAATCCAATCATCCGCAGGCGAACAAGTGGATCGGCGCGCATCAAGCAGCATTCGTGCCTTGCGCGGGTCCTTCCTTGATTGGGCGGGCTGGATTACTCCGGCAGCGCGATTTTTTCGCCGAGGAATTTGGGCTGGGTATCGAGGATGTGGACGTCGAGCCACATTTTCACCCGGGCACCCACTTCGCGGATTTTGGTTTTCAGCCCGCCGTGGGAGACCACGTCGCGGGCATCGAAGCCCCAGGCCTGGATGCCGTTGGCGCGGGCGAGGTAGATGGCGCGTTCGTTCTGAAAGCGCTGGCTGATGAAGACGACCGATTCCACGTCGAAAATCTCTTTGGCGCGCACCACGGAATCGAGCGTGCGGAAGCCGGCGTAGTCGCAGACGATGCGCTTGGCCGGGATGCCGCGCTGGATGAGGGCTTGGCGCATTTTTTCCGGTTCGTTGTAGGAGCGCTTCCGGTTATCGCCAGAGACGATGAGGGTTTTGATTTTGCCGGTCTCCCAGAGGCGGCTTGCGGCTTCGATGCGATAGCGGAAGTAAAGGTTCTCACGCCCGCCCACGACGCGGTCCGCGGTGCCGAAGACCAGGCCCACGCGGGTTTTCGGCACATCTGAAACCTCGGCAAAGACCCGTCCGCGGGCAACCCACACGGGTGCCAGGTTGGCGTAAATGACCAGGGCCAGGCCCAACAGGGTGGCGATCAGGGAGCTGAGGAGGATTTTCCGGAGCCAGAACTTCCAGCCGCGTGACAGGGATTTTTTCAGACGCTGCGTGGGGTTTGGAGTTCGGGCTGCTTGCGCGGCCACAGCAGCATGGATTTCAGGACTTCGGCGAAATTTCCCGCCACCGGCCCTGCAGGAGCCAACACGCGCAGGCGGCTGGCGGTTTCCACGAAGCGGACTTCGGAAAAGCGGCCGATCCATTCGCCATCGACTTCCACCGGCACCTCGCGGTTCGCCCGCACGGTGAAGGCCTCGGTCTGGAAATAGCTCGTCGATGCCAGCAGGTCCACCCCGCCGAATGCCAGGCCGCGGAGGGAATCGAGCACGATGCGGTATCCGGCCTCTTTGTAAACGAGCACGTCGAGTTTCGAGTCCTGGTTGTCCGCATTGCGGAAGAGCTTGAATTGGCCGCCGTAGAGCGAGCCATTGCCGGCGACCACTGCCACGCCTTCCTCGCGGCGGCCATCGGCGCAGATGATTTCCATTTTCGGCGGTTGCTCGCCCAGCACCTTGACGGCGGCGAGCAGGTAAGCGAGGGGACCCAGCATTTTTTTGGATTCCCAGGTCGTTTCCTCGATCACCTGCGCATCGAAGCCGATGCCCGCCATCTGCACGAAGGGCGAGCCATTGGCGGAAAACAAATCGACCTCGCGGACGATGCCGGCGTCGATGATGCCGAGCGCGCGCTCCAGGGAGTCGAAGGGAATCCCCATTTCCCGGGCAAACACATTCATCGTCCCGGCGGGCAGCACGCCGAGCACGCTGCTGCTGCCGGCCAGCCCGCGGACCACCTCGTTGAGGGTGCCATCGCCACCGGCGGCGATGACCACCGGCTCGCCCTCGCGGGCAAAGCGCTCGGCGAGCTCGCGTGCCTCGCCGGCGTGGTTGGTGGCATACATGGCGAAGCGGTTCGCGTGATCCATCAGGAAACGAAGCACCCTCCCGCCTTTCTGGCTCCGCGCCTTGGGGTTGAAAATCAGGGGATACCGCCGCGGTGACTCCATGCCGCATTCATCACCCATCCGCGCAGTTCCCGCAACCGGATTCCGCCCCAAGTGCCGCCATCACCATGGCCACGGGCAGGCCCATGACATTGTCGAAGTCGCCATCGATGCCCGCCACGATTTTTTCCCCGTGTTCCTGGATCCCATAGGCGCCTGCCTTGTCGAGCGGGTTGACGAGCGCGAAGTAGGCGTCGATTTCCTCATCGCCGAGGGGCAGGAAGGTGACCTTCGTGAGGCCGTGGAATGTCTTGCGCGTGCCATCGGGAAAGATCACGCAGACGCCGGTGCAAACCTGGTGCACGCGCCCTGCAAGCTGCCGCAACATCGCCCGGGCCTGAGCGAGGTCGGCGGGTTTGCCGAGTGGTTGGCCATCGATGAACACCAAGGTATCCGCGCCGATGACCACGGACTCCGGTCTCCTCGCCGCCACTTCCGCGGCTTTGATCGATGCATTCAGTTCACATAACTCCTCCGGCGGCATCGAGGCATCGTGAACCTCCTCTGCGGGCGATGGCATGATTTCAAATACCAAGCCTGCCTTTTCCAGAAGTTCACGACGACGCGGCGATGTAGAAGCTAGAACAAACGACATATTTTAAAATGATAACTGATAACCGAAATCACCCCTCCTGCCATCGCTCGATGGCCAGGCGGATGCCTGCTGCCTTGTGCAGGGTTTCCTCATACTCCTTTTCCGGATCCGAGTCCGCCACGATGCCTGCGCCGACCTGATAGATGAGTTTTTCCCCGTCGCGGATGAGCGTGCGGATGGCGATGTTGAAGGAACTCTCGCCATTGAAGCCAAGCCACCCGATCGCGCCGCAATAGATGCCGCGCGGGTGATGCTCCAATTGACCGATGATCTCGATCGCCCGCTTCTTCGGCGCGCCGGTGATGCTGCCGCCGGGGAAACAGGATGCCAGCGCATCGATGGCATCAATGTCCGCCCGCAAGGTGCCGGTGACCGTGGAAACGAGGTGGTGGACTTGGGCGAGCGATTCGAGTTGCAGCATCTCGGTCACCTCCACGCTGCCAAACTCGCAGACCCTACCAAGATCGTTGCGGAGGAGGTCGGTGATCATCACCAACTCGGAAATCTCTTTGGTGGAAGTCTGGAGTTCATAAGCGGAGCGGCGATCCTCATCCGGATCCGCAAAGCGGGGGCGGGTGCCCTTGATCGGCCGCGTCTCGATGCCGCGGCCGGAGATTTTCAGAAACGTCTCGGGCGAGGAGCTCAATATCTCCCGACCATCAAGGGACAGCCACGCAGCCATCGGTGCCGGAGAAGCTTCCCGGAGCGCTTGATACAAGCCGAACAACGAGCCCCCCACGACCCGCGCCTCGAAGGCCTGCGAGAGATTGACCTGATAAATGTCCCCGGCCGCGATCCACTCGCGGATGCACTCCACGCCGCGGATGAATTCATCCTGCTGGCTCCGCGCAACGAATGTCCCGATGCAGGCTGTTGGCATCACCGGGGACATCAATTCCCGGGAAAGCGTTCCGATTTCCCACCAAGTCGAGTCGCCATGAGTGAAAACCAGGATTTCCTCATATTCCCCGAACACATAGGCCCCCTCATAGTCCACCCAGCCGCAAAGCCCGCCGAGCGGAAACCCCGCGTCACCCACCATCTGAGGCGCTGCCGCCATCGCATCGCGCAGCACCTGACGGTCGCCGGGCGAATGGATGCAGCCCCGGTGGATGCGTGTCGGCCGCGCTGCAATCACCGACACCGGTTGGCCCGCCGAGGCCGCAAGATTTCCCACCGAATCAAAGAACACCAAATCCGGCAGATGTCGCAACGCCGCAGCCACCTCGATCGGCATCAAGCCATCAAGCCGCACCGCCCGCTCGGGCCGCACTTGTTTCCGGGATTGCGCTCGCCTCTCCAACTCCGCCATCGCGCCGAGAACCCAAAGCCCCCCCCGCAAACGACGCAAGCAGAAACCAACCCAATAAGCTCTGGCGGATCACTTGGCGGCTTTGGCCTTGGGAAGGAACTCCTTGAGCTTGGCGATGTAGCCGTCGAGCCCACCTTCGATTTCACCAAGGTCTTTGGAAAGCTTTTTGCCCTCGGCATCGAGAACATACATCGTGGGGTAGCCGCCGTTGAGATAAGTCTTCCGGAGTGCCGCGTTTTGCTTCTTGAGCGGTGCGGGCTGCTCCTTGGTTTTGGGAAAATCCGCCTCCATGAGGATGAAGTGTTCCGCCGCAAAGTCCGTGAAGGCTTTTTTGGAAATGACTTCCTTTTCCAACTTCTTGCACCATCCACACCAATCGGACCCGGTCATGTAAATGAGGATGGGCTTGTTCTCGGATTTGGACTTGGCCTTCGCGGCATCCCAATCGTCCGTCCAGGGCGGAGTGGCGGCGAGGCTTGAAGCGGCGGTGATCAGCAAGACAACAAGGGTGCGGGAGAGGGATTTCATGAGGCCGTTAAGACGCCGCAAGCGGCATCCTTATTTCAAAACAAAACACCCCGCCCAGGAACTTGTCCTGGGCGGGGTGTCCGCTCTTTCTGTTGCTGAACTCAGTCGAGATCTTTTTTCTCAAGGGCAGCATCCAGGTGCTTGAGGAAGTCCTCGGTCTTGGGATGCTCCGATGCGAAGAAGCGGGTGAATTCCTTACCCTCCGGAGTGAAGAGGATCACGGTGGGGAAACCTTCGATTTTGTATTTCTCCGCCAAAGGATCGTTCTTCGCCTTGAGCTCCTTGTCGCCCTTGGGGAAGTCGAGCTCGACGAGGATGAACTTCTTGGAAGCGGCATCGATGAATTCCTTTTTGGAGAAAACATTCTTCCGCATGGCAATGCAGGGCGGGCACCAATCGGAGCCGGTGAACTCGACGAGCACTGACTTTTTCTCGGCCTTGGCTTTTTCGAAGGCCTTGTCGAGATCGGTGCCCCAGCCTTCGAGGGTCGAGGCGAAGGCGGATGCGGAGAGGGCGGCCACACCAACGGTGACCGAGGCGAGCCAGGTAATTGCTTTCATCACGAAGATAAGCGTTTCGAGATGGAGGTTTATTCAAAAAACTTGGATTGGCTGGAAAAATCCGTTTAGCCACAGCCCATGCAAACCCGCCCCCGCCTGATTGTAGCGACCCGCAATGCCCACAAAACCGGAGAAATCCGCGCGATGATCGGCGATCGGTTCGAGGTTCTGGATGCTACGGATTTTCCGGAATGCACGGAAATCGAGGAAACCGGCACCACCTTTCTGGAAAACGCCCGGCTCAAGGCGGAGGGCGTGAGTTGCTCGGTGGAGGGCTGGGTGCTCTCCGATGATTCCGGGCTGGAGGTGGATGCGCTGGGTGGTGCCCCGGGTGTGTGGTCGTCCAGCTACGGAGGGGAAGAGGGCAACCACCCGCGCAACAATGCCCGCCTGATCGATGAAATGGTGGGAAAATCCGAGCGCACAGCAAGGTTCCGCTGCACGATGGTGCTTGCCCGGAATGGCGTGGAGGTCGCCCATTTTTCCGGCACGGTGGAGGGCCAGATCATCGATGAACCGCGCGGGGCCAAAGGCTTTGGTTATGATCCGCTCTTCATTCCCGCCGGGTATTCGGCGACGTTATCCGAATTGGGAGAGGGAGTGAAAAACTCGCTCAGTCACCGCTCGCGGGCTCTGGCCCAAGTGGTGGAATACCTTCGTTGCGAAGGAGCTGAGATAGCAAAGTGATTTACTTTGATTGAATTTCAACTATTCACATCTCCGTGAAAAGACTTGCGATTCTAATCTGTGCTTTGCTCCCGCTGGGTGGGTGCTTGGTGTCTTGTTCCAGTCAGGTCAAGGCGCGTAAGCCGGTGAGTTATCGATTCGAGCACGGTCGCACGGCACTTTTGAAAGATGGAATCGCCTACGCTCCGAAGCGCGCCCCCGCTGCGGTGAAAAAAGCGATCGCCGCTGGCAACCGCCTGCAAAGCAAACCCTACAAATGGGGTGGCGGTCATTCGAGGCACAATGATTCCGGTTACGATTGCTCGGGAACGGTTTCCTATGTCTTGCGGGAAGCGGGATTGCTGAAGGGTAGCCTGCCATCGAGCGGATATTTCAAATACGGCAAAAAGGGCGAAGGCGATTGGATCACAATCTACATCCGCCCTGGCCATGTGTTCATGACCGTCGCCGGGCTTCGCCTGGATACCGGCTGGGGTTCGGACCGATCGGGTCCCCGCTGGCTGACCCGCACCCGTCCCGGATGGGGGCATGTGATGCGCCACCCGCCTGGTTTGTGACGGATAGGAGGGAAGTTTAAATCGTCGTTTCCACTTCGCGGATCGCCTCGCGCATCAGCGGCAGAAGCGCGGCGGCGGCAGGCCTGGGTTTGCCGCCTTGAGCGGTGATGAATCCGATCTGACGCTTCATCGTCGGCCGTAGAATCCGCCGCACCACCCATCCCTCGGGTTTCATGCCCCAAAGGGCGGAACCTGGCAGAATCCCCGGGCCGCCTCCGCTGGTAACAGCCTTCAAGACGGCCTCCACCGAGCCCACCTCCAGGGCGAACACTGCGGGCCGCCGCGCCTTGGCCCAGGCATGAAGAATCAGCGAGCGCATGCCAAATCCCGAGGGCGGCGCAATGACCGGGCGCTGCGCAAGTTCCGCCACGGTCACCGTGGGGCGGCCGGCGAGCGGATCGTTCTTCGCAAGCACTGCCACCAGTTCTTCGGAAAACAAGGACTCACCCTTCAATCCGAGAGAGGTGCCAAGGCAGCCCAATCCCACCTCAACCGTGCCCATGGCGAGCGCCCGGGCCATGTCATCCACCGACATTTCCTTCACGAGCACCCGGATGCCTGGGTGATTCTTGTGAAATCGCGCCAGTGCCACCGGAAGAATGCGCTGCGCCAAAACCGGCAGCACCGCGATCGAGAGGGAACCACGCCGCAGTCCGCTCATGTCATCGAGCGATCGCCGGAGCGCTTCCATATCCCCGATGATGCGCCGGGCATATTGGAGCACCAGCTCGCCTGCGGGAGTGAGCAGGCACTCGCGATTGCGGCGGGAGATCAATTCCACACCGAGTTCACGCTCCATCTGCGCGATCTGCTGCGAGAGGGTCGGTTGGGTAAGCCCGATCTCCGCCGCCGCGCGAGTGAAGCCGCCCGCCTCTGCCACCGCCCGGAAATAGAGCAAGTGGCGCAATTCGACCGAGTCATTTAGGATAGATGGCATCTATGGGGGGTATAGGCGGAAACTACCGGGGAATGGTATCCGCCATGCTCAACGGATTTGCAACTCCCAATTCCATGCAAACATCCAAGCTTAGCCGCCGCAACTTCACCAAACTCGGCGCCGCCGCTGTCGCCGGGTTTGCCCTGCCATCCTGTTCCTCCAAAAAAGAGGAGGGCGCCGCCAAGGCGGAATCACGCGACAAGTCCCTCAACATTCTCTGTTGGGAAGGATACAACAGCGACAACGTGCTCAATCCCTTCCGCGAGATGCACCCTGGCATCGACCTCAAAGCCGAGTCCGGCACGGATGATCCGAGCATGATCAACAAGCTCCGCGCCGGGGAAATCAAGGTCTGGGATCTCATCAATCTCAACCAATGCTGGGCACGCCAGCAAATGTGGGGCGAAAAACTCATCAAACCCCTCGATAAAAAGCGCTTCGAGCCCTACATCGAGAAAATGATGCCCATGTTCTATAACAAGGAAATGGGGATCAATCCATTCGCCCTATCACCCGATGGCAAGGAGCTCATTGGCATGATGCAGCGTTTCGGCCCGATGAACTTCGTTGTGAATACGAAAAAAATCTCCAAGCAACTCGCGGAAGACGAGGGCCTGCCGATGTTCCTCGATCCGAAAATGAAGGGGAAATTCGGTCTTCTTGCATGGGACAACTGGAACGTACTCCACATGTGTGTAGCGTCCGGTTTTACCCCATACAAAACCCACACGCCGGAAGAAGTGGAGAAGTTCAAACAAACAGCGATGACTCTTTTCTCCAACGCCGCGATGATCGGTGCGGACCCCGCGCAGCTCAATCAGGCGCTGATCAATGGTGAAATCGATGCAATTTTCAGCGGTGGTATTTATACCTGTTCGGTTGCGCGGAAGGAAGGCTTCAACGAGGTGCTTCACATTTCGCCCAAGAGCGGCCCCGTCAATGGCAAGGGCTCCTTGCAGTGGTTCGAGGTGACCTCCGTGGTCAACAATCCGAACGTGAGTCCGCTTGCTGAAGACTTCCTCGAATACGTGCAGAAACCTGATATCTGCCACACCGTGGCCATGGCCGATGCTTCGCACAACCCGGTGACCCAAATGTCACAACCCGAGGTATTTGCCAAGTTCACCAAGGAAGAACTCAACTGCTTCCAGTGGGATACCTTGGAAGAGGAGATGAGCCGCAGCGCGGACTACGAAACCATCCCTGACAATGATCTGCTCACCTCGATCTACAACGAGGCGAAGCGCACGCGGGCCTGAGCCCGTCTCGCGAACTAGGGCTTCACGTCCCGCATGGAGCCCGAGTGTCTCTTTCTACGTGGATCATTGTCCGTTGTTTCCGCACGCATTATGGAAGAACTCGCCGCCACACCTATTCTCGAAGTTTCCCACGTCACGAAGCGTTTCGACAAGTTCACTGCGGTGAATGATGTGAGCTTCCAAATTCATGATGGGGAGTTCTTCACGCTGGTAGGCCCCAGTGGCAGCGGAAAAACCACCCTGCTCCGGATGCTGGTTGGCATGGAGAAACTCACGGAAGGCGAGCTGTCGTTGCGTGGCAAACGCATCAATGACCTGCCACCCAACAAGAGGCCCACCTGCATGGTGTTCCAATCACTCGCCTTGTTCCCGCACATGACCGTGGGACACAATGTGGAGTTTCCTCTAACGATTCGTGGAGTGAAAGATAGCGATCGCCGGACCCGGGCATGGGAGCTCTTGAATCTGCTCCATCTCAATCCGGTCCGCTACTATGACAAGAATGTCACCCAGTGCTCGGGTGGGGAAAGACAGCGCGTCGCCCTGGCACGGGCACTGGCTTACGATCCGGATATCTTGTTTTTCGATGAGCCATTGTCCGCCATCGATGCCCGCCTCCGCAAGGTGCTTCAGAAAGAACTCAAGGACATCCAGCGCAGGACCCAGAAAACATTCTGTTATGTCACCCATTCGTTGGAGGAGGCGATGGTCATGAGCGACCGCGTCGCCATCCTGCGGGGTGGAGTGGTGGAACAAATCGGCTCTCCCGATGAGATATACGCATCTCCGAAAAACGCCTTCGTCGCGGAATTCATGGGTGAAGTGAATCTGCTCCCGATCGAAATGTTGGAAGACGGATGTGCTCGATGGCACGCTGGAAACCATTGGCTTCCCATCAAAGTGCCGCATTCGGCCACCCCGTTGGAAACCGGCACCGAGCGCAATCTTCTGATCCGCCCCGAGTCGTTGCGCTTCGTCTCACCGGGCGATGCTGTTGGCAACACGGTGCCTGTCCGCATTTTGAATGAGTTTTCCCTGGGTTCACGCATCCAGTACCATGTCGAAGTCACACCCGGATGCACATTGACAGTTGAACGTCTGCGCGAAGAGCGAACGAGCGCTGTCGAGGCCCTTCTCGGGTGGGAAATTCATGACAGTCAGGTCCTTGAAGCATGAGTGCGTATTTCAAAAAGCTGCGTGAAGCCGGCCCGGGATTCTTCGGGGCGCTCTCCGCATCGCCATTCGCACTCCTGATGGTGTTCGGCTTCGTCGCCCCGTTGCTTTGCGTTGTCTGGTTCGGGTTGATGCCACCCAAGTCGTTTGAACTGTTACAAGCGCCCACGCTCCAGAATTACCAAACGATTTTCGAGCAAACGTATTTCAAGTCCATCCTCTGGTCGCTCGCATTGGCAGCAGCGACTGTCGCGATCCTTCTGGTCATCTGTTATCCGCTCGCATTCTCCATCGCCAAGATTTTCAAAGGCGGGGCGTCCTTCATCACTTATGCCATTGCGACATCGCTGTTCGTATCGGAAAACATCCGCCTCTTTGGCTGGGTGATTGGGTTCATGAAGGATGGCGTGGTCGGCGGAACGCTTGCAAAGGGATTCGGGATTCCGATCGATTCCCTGCTATACAACATCCCGGTCATTATTCTCGGGATGGTCTATGTCTATCTTCCGTTCATGTTGTTTCCGCTGGCGCTGGGAATCAAGATGGTCCCCGATCAGGTTCGCGAGGCAGCCTTCGATCTCGGGGCCAGCCGATGGCAGGTTTTCAGCAAGATCGATTTGCCGCTGTCCATGCCAGGCGTGATGATTGGATCGCTGTTGGTATTCGTTCTATCGGTTGGCGCCATCTCGGAGGCGAAAATTCTTGGCGGGCAGAAGGTGGTCACCATCGCTTCGGACATCGAGTCCGAGTTCACTTATGCCCAAAACTGGCCACTTGGATCCGCGCTTTCCACGCTCTTCATCGCGCTGACCACGGTGGCGGTGTTCTTCGCATTGAGCCGCTTCGATCTGGAAAAACTCCTGGGAAAGAAAAGCAGTTGAGCCATGATCGTTTCCCGCATCCAGAAAACCGGATTCACCCTCTACGCGGGGCTTGTATTGCTGGTATTCTATTTTCCGATCTTTTGCATCATCGTGGCATCGCTTTCGGAACGAAGATTCTTCGCATTTCCCTATCCATCGGAAGCCATCACGTTGAAATGGTATGAAAGCGCGCTGAAATCCCCTCAAGTGGCGGACTTTTTCGGAATCAGCATGAAGATTGCCGCACTGACGGCGTTTTTCTCGGTGTTGATCGGATTCTTTTCTGCACTTGCCTACGCCCGCTACCGTTGGCGCGGAAGACAAACATTCCAACGCTTGGTGTTGTTGCCCTTGTTCTTTCCGCAGTCCGTTCTCGGGTTGGCGCTCCTGATGTGGTATAACTTCATCGGCATCACCCCGGCTTGGTGGACGGCGGTAATTGCACACACGGTGTGGATCACTCCCATCACCACATTGATCATTTCGATTCAGGCATACGGCCTTGATGAATCTCTTGAAGAAGCCGCCCGGGACATGGGCGCGACTCGCTGGCAGATCTTGCGGAAAATCACCCTCCCGCTGCTACTCCCCGGCATGATCACTGCGACCTGCTTCGCGGTGCTCCTATCGTGGGGAAATTTTGCACTCTCGCTTTTCACGACCGGCGCGGACAGCGCGTTGCCGGAATGGCTGTATGCAAGGATGACCACAGGCTATCAACCGGTGGTTCCCGCGGTTGGAGTGTTATCCGTCATCGCGGCCGTCCTTCTGGTGCTCGTTCTGTTTGGAATCGTCCGCTGGTCGAATCGCAAATCCCATCCATCAGCATCCTCCCATTGATATGTCTGCATCCCTCAAAAACAAATCCGTCATCGTCACCGGCGGCAGCAAAGGCATTGGCAAGGGCATCGCTCGGGTCTTCGCAAGTCATGGAGCGAAGGTTTTGGTCGTCTGCCGCACCGCAAGCGAAGGTGAGGCCTGTGTGGCCGAGTTGCTCGCTGCGGGTGGCACCGCCGCGTTTTGCCAAGCCGATGTCACAGTTCGTGCCGACCTTGAAGCCATGGCGGAAACCGCAGCATCCCTTCATGGCGGCATCGATGTGCTCTGTGCGAATGCCGGGGCGTTTCCTTCATTGAAATTTTCGGATATGACCGAAGATGCCTGGGATGGGATCTTCGCCACCAATGTGAAGAGCATGTTTCTCACCATCCAGGCCTGCATGCCCTATCTCAAGCGAAGTGCGGTTCCACGCATTGTGATTACATCCTCGATCACCGGGCCGACGACCGGATTTCCGGGTTGGTCGCACTATGGTGCCACCAAAGCGGCCCAACTTGGTTTTCTTCGCACGGCGGCGATCGAGTTTGCGAAAGACAACATCACCATCAATGCCGTTCTGCCCGGCAATATCATCACCGAGGCCCTCGTGGATCTTGGCCCGGAATACATCGAATCCACCGCAGCATCCATTCCGTTGGGTAAGCTCGGCTCGGTGGATGATATCGGCCACGCCGCCGCCTTCCTCGCCTCTGCCGAAGCGGGCTACATCACCGGCCATTCGCTTGTCGTCGATGGCGGACAAACGCTCCCTGAATCTCCAGCCGCCCTTCTGTAATGAATACCAACTGGCGGCACGCCTATCGTTCGTTCTATTATGAAACGATGCCGGATGATCTACCCGATATCGTTCTCGAACCTGCTGTCACCGCGCTGCTCGTGATCGATTTGCAAGTATGCTATCTTCCGGAAACGCCCTCGGATGATTTATCGGAGTGGAATCGTTGGAAGCCGTTTCGTGAGCGCCTTGAAAACGTGGTATTGCCCAACACGCAGAAGTTGTTGGGCCGATTCCGCTCGATGGAAAGGGATGTCGTCTTTGCACGGATTGCCTGCCTGACCCCCGACGGACGTGATCGTTCGCTCAGCCAAGCCCGCCCGGGATTCAACAACCTCCTGCTTCCACTCAACTCTGCCGACTCCCAGATCCTGCCACAAGTGGCTCCCTTGGCCGATGAAATTGTCGTCGTCAAAACCACCGATAGCGCCCTCACAGGAACCAATTTGCGCCTTCTTCTCACCAATCTGGGCATCCGCAATGTGGTCGTCTGCGGGATTTTCACCGACCAATGCGTTGCCAGTACGGTTCGCTCGCTTGCGGATGAAAGTTTCAACGTGATTGTCGTCGATGACGCGTGCGCCGCAGCCACCGACGAGCTTCACCGTGCGGAGTTGACCATCATCAACAATATTTACTGCCAGGTCCTCACGACCGAAGAAACCCTCAGCGCCCTTCGCTGAAATCCAAGCCCATGACCGCCATGTCTCCACTGATTTCATCCTTCGTCCACGCGGACAAAGCCACCGTTCTCCAGGATTCCGCCCAATACTGGAATCCGGACAAAGTCCATGCCTGGGCCGCTCGCGGAGTTGACCTCGTGATTGGTCGTCGTGAGGGCTATCATCTCTATGACATGAGTGGCCATCGGCTCATCGATCTCCACCTCAACGGCGGAACCTATAACTTGGGCCATCGCAATCCCGAGATCATCGCGCAACTGAAAGAAGCGCTCGACCACTTTGATATGGGAAATCATCATTTCCCCGCCATTGGTCGTGCGGCGCTTTCAAAGAGGCTGATCGAAACCGCACCGGCGAACATGCGCTATGTGGTGCTTTCCAGTGGCGGCGGCGAGGCGATTGATATCTCGCTGAAATGCGCCCGTTACGGCACGCGGCGTAAAAAGATCGTATCGGTGATCCGTGCTTACCATGGTCACACCGGCCTCGCGCTGGGAACGGCCGATGGCCGGTATGCCGACCAGTTCATGAGCGCTGGCCGCCCGGATGAGTTTGTAAAAGTTCCCTTCAACGATCTCGCGTCCATGGAAGCAGCCCTCGCCCCGGGCGATGCGGCATGTGTGATCATGGAAACCATTCCCGCAACTTATGGTTTTCCGATGCCGGATGAGGGTTATCTACCCGGCGTCAAAGCGCTTTGTGAAAAATACGGCACCCTCTACGTGGCCGATGAAGTGCAAACCGGGCTGATGCGCTGTGGCGATGGAAACCTGTGGGGCATCACCGGCTATGGCGTCACCCCTGACATCATCGTCACCAGCAAAGGGCTCAGCGGCGGCCTCTATCCGATCGGTGCGGTCATCGTGAACGAACAGGCAGGGGGCTGGCTCAAGGAAGATGGATGGGGTCACATCTCCACCTTCGGGGGTTCCGAGCTGGGTTGCGTCGCTGCCCTCAAGACCTTGGAAATCACCATGCGCCCGGAAACCATCAGCAATGTCGATGCTGTTGCCGCCCGCCTCCGTGCTGGCTTGGATCAAATCCGCGCTCGATACGACGGCTTTTTCACCGGAATCCGCCAGCGCGGCGTGATTTTCGGCTTGGAATTCAATACCCATCCCCAAGGGGCAAAACATGTCATGCGGGAGCTCTATCAGAACGGAGTCTGGGCGATCTTTTCCCAACTTGATCCTCGCGTGCTCCAGTTCAAGCCCGGCTTGCTGCTCACGTCCTCCGAGTGTGATGAAATCCTCACTCGCACCGAAGCTGGCATTGCCGCTGCTGCCACATCGATTCGATCTCCTCAGAATCTTTAACGTGGGGATCTCCGTGTTTTGATGGCTTCACCTTCCCTGTCCATGCCCATAGCTTCTCCGATCTCACCCGCCGAGTTTGCAGCGCTGCCCACGCGCTTGCAGCTCCGCCGCATTGAGAAGCTGGCCCGTCAAGCGCTGCCGCTTTATGGGCTCTCTCCGGAGTCCGAGGTGAGTTTGCTCAATTACTCGGAAAACGCCACCTGCCTTGTCCGCCCGCCGGATCGGAAACCACTCGTTCTTCGCATCAACCGCCCCGGCTATCATCCGCGGGCTCATATTGCCACCGAACTCGAATGGGTTCGGGCCTTGCGGCGAGACACTCCGGTGACCACGGCGGAACCGATCGCCGGACTGGATGGTGAGTTCATCCAGCACATCTGGCATCCCGCAGTTCCGGAGCCTAGAAACTGCGTGCTGATGACTTTCCTCGATGGCAGCGAGCCGGATGATGTCAACCGCCTCGATGCGTTTTCGTTGTTGGGTGAAACGACCGCCCGCCTTCATCTTCATGCCGCTTCGTGGAAGCCGTCGGCACCTGTTAGAAGGCACCGCTGGGATTTCGATGCCATGCTCGGCGACCGCCCACTTTGGGGGCGCTGGCAAAACGGACTGGGCATGACAGCGGCGAAGAAGCGCTACCTCTCGCAACTCGTCAGCACTCTTCGTCCGCGCATTGCTGCGATTGGCGAATCCCGCCAGCGCTTCGGCCTGATCCACGCGGATCTCCGCACGGCGAATCTATTGCTTCACCGTGGGAATGTCGCTGTGATCGATTTTGATGACTGTGGCTTTTCATGGTTCATCTATGATCTTGCAGCGGCGTTGAGTTTTCTCGAAACTCATCCCGATGTCCCGGCTTACATCGACGCGTGGCTGGTAGCCTATCAGAAAGTGCGGTCTCTCAGCAAAACGGAAATTTCTGCCATCGAATCATTCATCATGCTGCGGCGCATGTTGCTGGTGGCGTGGATTGGTTCCCATTCCGATACCGATCACGCAAAGGCGATGGGGCCGGAGTTTACCGATGATACCTGCGTGCTTGCAGAGCGCTATCTTTCCTGCGCCACTTGATCTCATGTCCGCGTTTTCCGTCACTCTGGGCAAGACTTGCCACCACTTCGACTCGCTTGCGAATCTGATGGCCAAGGCGACGCCTCTGCGTTCCGGAGATCAACTGGCAGGAGTGGCCGCATCTTCCGCCGAGCAACGGATCGCCGCGCAAATGCTGCTCGCGGAAGTTCCGCTCCGCTGCTTCATCGAGGAGCCCTTGGTCCCCTACGAAATCGATGAAGTCACCCGTTTGATCATCGATACCCATGATGGCGCTGCCTTTGCGCCGATTTCCGACCTCACCGTCGGAGCGTTTCGGGATTGGTTGCTGCGTTATGAAACGGGAGCCGCAGAGTTGGAGGCGATTTCTGCCGGTCTCACTCCGGAAATGGTCGCCGCTGTTTCCAAAATCATGGGCAATCAGGACCTTGTTCTGGTGGCGCGCAAGCGGCGTGTTGTTACGGCCTTCCGTTCGACGATCGGCCTGCCTGGCCGCCTGTCGGTGCGGCTTCAGCCGAATCACCCGACGGATGATCCCCACGGCATCGCGGCGTCGGTGCTGGATGGATTGTTATATGGTTGTGGTGATGCGGTCATCGGCATCAACCCCGCGACCGACAGCGTGTCGGCGGTGGAAACCTTGTTGTTGCTGTTGGATGAACTCATTCAAAGATATCAGATCCCCACGCAATCTTGCATTCTCGCCCATGTCACGACGGCCATCCAGTGCATGGAACGCGGCGCGCCGATGGATCTCGTTTTCCAGTCCATCGCCGGAACCGAAGCGGCAAACCGGAGTTTTGGAATCTCGCTTTCGATGTTGAAAGAAGCACACGAAGCCGCCCTGTCCTTGAATCGTGGCACCGTGGGGAAAAACTGCATGTATTTTGAAACCGGCCAGGGCTCCTGCCTCTCCGCCAACGCCCACCACGGGCTTGATCAACAGACGTGCGAGACGCGTGCCTATGCCGTGGCTCGTGCCTATTCACCCTTGCTCGTCAATACCGTGGTCGGCTTCATCGGGCCGGAATACCTCTATGATGGAAAACAAATCATCCGCGCCGGATTGGAGGATCACTTCTGCGGGAAAATGCTGGGTCTGCCAATGGGGGTGGATGTTTGTTATACCAATCATGCCGAGGCGGATCAGGATGACATGGACACGCTTCTCACCTTGTTAGGTGTGGCAGGTTGCAATTTCATCATGGGCATTCCCGGAGCGGATGATATCATGCTCGGCTACCAATCGACATCCTTCCATGATAGCCATTACCTGCGGCAAGCGCTGGATTTGAAACCTGCGCCCGAGTTTGAAATATGGTTGGAAAAAATGCGCATCGCCACCGCAGGGCGCTTGCAAACCGTAGGTGCCGGCCACCCATTGCTTTCCCATGCACCCGCCTGATCCATCATTGCAACTCGCCGATCCGGATCCGTGGTTCCATCTGCGGCGATTCACTGCCGCGCGCATCGCGATCGGTCGCACAGGTGGCAGTCAGAAGACCTCCACGGTCCTCGACTTCCGCCTCGCCCACGCCCGCGCGAGGGACGCCGTGCATGCCAGCTTCGATCCTGAATCGGTGTCCAGGCCGCTCAACGATGCAGGGATCGCCACAGAGATTCTGTCCACCAATGTCCGGGATCGGCGCGAGTATCTGCTGCGTCCGGACCTGGGCCGCAGCCTGGATGAGATATCAAAATCATCGCTCGCGTCCCGCAACTCCTGTGACTTGGTAGTGATCGTTTCCGACGGACTCGCTGCCGCCGCCGCAGAACGCCATGCGGCGGCCACAGCGCTTCCATTGATCATGGAATTGCAGGCGGCGGGGTGGGACATTGCACCGGTATTTATTGTCCCACTGGGGCGGGTGAAGGTGCAGGATGAGATTGGCTCCGCACTCAATGCCCGTTTTTCGCTGATGTTGTTAGGTGAGCGTCCAGGCCTCGGCACGCCGGACAGCCTTGGTGCCTATTTTACCGCGAATCCATCGCCAAGCTGCACCGATGCGGATCGCAACTGTGTTTCCAACATCCGCCCCGAAGGCCTGCCACCGGCGGAAGCGGCGGCGAAGCTTGCGTGGTTGCTCAAGGAATCGCGGCGACTCGGATTGAGTGGCGTGCACCTCAAGGACAATCAGAGCATGACGATCGACTTTACTCCGCCTCCGCCAAAGATCTGAGCACCCGGTCAGCAGGGGAAAAATCGAGGCACTCGGTGACGCGATTCGGCACCACCCACACCGGCATGCCGGCGGCTTTGGCGGAGATCATGCCGTTGAGTGAATCTTCGATGACAAGGCACTTCGAAGGATCGAGTGACAATTGCCGGGCGGCTTCCAGATACAAATCCGGCGCGGGCTTGATGCGGGGTGCATCGCCCCGACAAACGGTGGTGCGAAAATAGGGGGCGAGGCCCAATTTTTCCAACCAGGTATCGACCCATTGGTGTGAGGAACTGGAAACCACGGCACAAGGAATTCCTCGGGCCTTGAGCGTTTCCAGCCACGCCACGACCCCATGCATGGGGCCTTCGTGGGCAAGTTCCGCCATGATTTCCTGCTGCCTGCTGGCATCGAGGTCATGCCAATCGAAGGCCAGTCCCGTGAGTTCCTCCAGATGGGTTTTGGGCGACCAGGTTGCGAAGTCGGTGCCGATGCAGCGGGTGTAGATTTCCAGTGGCAGTGGCTGGCCGTGGGCACCGAAGCAGCGTTTCCATGCCTGATAGATCGCCCACTCGGTATCCACCACCACGCCATCGAAATCAAACAACACTGCGGAAAACTCCATGCCCCTCCCATGCCCTGTGGCCGCCACACGGGCAAGCCCTGATCTCAGCGGATTCGTTCAACACGCCCGTCGCGTTCGGCGTAAACGGAGCTGAGTTCCTCGATGTCCCCGAGGATTTCCGGCAATTCGCTCGGATCGAGCAGCATCAAGGTGGTGGACCACACCTCTGCCATCGCGGCAGTGGCGGCGCTGGCCCAGATGCGGGTGCAAGGGGCCAACGGCATGGCCTCGACTCCGGCGGGGTGGACGATGTGTGCGCCCTGGATGCCGGTGCCCGAAGCGCTGAGCGCGCTGTTTTCCAAATGAATGCGAAGATTGCCCTGCGAGCCGCCGAGATCCACCGGCCACGCTTGCGGGCCGAATGCAAGAAGCGAGCTCGCCCCGGCGGAAAGCAGGGCATCCTGCGCGCCCCAAGAAGTGAGGAGTTGGTGGATTTGATCCAATGCGAACCCCTTGCCCAACCCGCCGAGATCGATTTCTCGGCCAGGTTCCTCGCAGGTCACTGCGGGGACATCCGGATGAATGGTGAGCCGTCCCACCAGTGCCGGTGGCGGCCCGTCCTCGCGTTCTTTTTGATGTTGGATGCGCCTGCCGAGCGTGATGTCAAACAAGCCCCCGGTGCGAACCAAGGCATCGAGCCCGAGCAACAGACATTCATGGCAGAGCTCGCTGATATATAAAGTTTCGCCAGCCTGCATGCGGTTGATGCGTGAGATGTCACTGCCATCGATGAAACGGCTGAGGCGGGATTCCAACAAATCGATGTGCTCGAAGCACTCGCGCGCCATGCTGCGCGACTCCGCCTCGTTCTCACTTCGGATGCGCAGATGGAAGGTGGTATTCATCGCTTCGTGCGAGAAAAACCGGGCATCCGCCAAAGGTTCGGGACATTTCATTTCGGGCTGGCCTCCATCCATTGCTTCCAAACATCGTTGCGCACAAACACATGCAGCGGCACTCCCGTGCGCAAGCCTCTTGGCAGGGGCATGTGGGTGTCTTTCAAAATCTCCGCGACGCCGGCCGTGGTGGATGGCATTGCAAATACGATCGGCAGTTTGATGATTTCCGGTGCGGGAGATTGCCAATAGCCGATTTGATCGAACTGCCGCAAATACCACGGCAGCGGCCAATAATCCGATCCCACCACAGCGACGGGTTCCAGCGCGGCATCGCCCGCTTTGGCGCGAAGTTGAGCCAACCAGGTTTCCAAAGCCTCGGCATCCCGCCGCGTGGGCACATAGGCAAAGGGGTTGCGTTCATCGGAAGCATATCTGCCGATGGCTCGGCGGGATTGTTGGAATTGGGTGGCGATGGCGGCCACTGCCAGCGCCGCAATCAGGATGCGGATCCCCAGCGGGCGCTTCGCAACATTCCAGAACGCACACCCTGCCAACACGCAGACGTGAGCCCACGGCAAACAGGCAAGCCAGGGGGTTTTGTAGGCAATGAGGCTGTAGATCAGAACATGGAAGGCACTGGCATAGGCGATGAAGCGGATGCTCTTTTTCCCCGCTGTTGCCGATGGCAGAAACGTGAATGCATAGGCTGCGAGCGCGAGCATCACGACCGGGGTGCCATGCCACCACACGCCGCCGGATTTGAAGGGAATGGCAAACAGATGAAGATAATAGAAGAAGGGTTTATCATGACCCTCCACCGTTTCATAAACAAAATACGTGCGGACGGAATCCACCGCGCCCTGTGGGTGGCGCAGGCCATGGGTATAAAACAACAAGGAAACCAAGGCTGCGACCGCGAATGAAATGCCGATCGACTTGCGATGTTCCCGCCATCCAGCGAGCCATGCCTGGCGTGTGAGTTGCCGCCGGTTTTCCAACACGAGGAAGGATGCCGCACCGCCCCATGCGATGATGGAGATGGCAAAACTTTCCTTGGTGGCGAACATCAGCGCCATCATCAGTCCGGTGAGACCGGCGATCGGACGATGGGTGAGAAGCACCAGCGTGAGCATGCCAAACAACACCAACAACGACTCATGAATGAACATCCGGCTGTAATAAACCAACAGCGGGGAAGTCGCTAGCAGTGCCGCAGCGAACAGGACGGGAGCATCCCCAAAGCGCCGCCGCCACAGCAACGGAACCAACAACACGAGGCTCCCGGCCACGGCGGTGAGCGTTCGCAGAGAGCCCTTGCTCATGTCGCGCCAACCGGTTTCCCCCATCATCCGGCAGATCGGCATGGCGAGATCCGCCAACAGCGGGCCGTGGTAATGTTTGGGATCGAAGGTGCCGCCGTCCTTCTCCATCCGCTTCGCCGTAATGCGGGCACCGGTCGCCTCATCGGCATGGAAGGGCCTGCTGGAAAGATCATCGAATCGGAGGAAAATTCCGGTCGCGATCACCAGCATCCAGCATAGGATGACAATGGCACGCTGCATAGGGCCCCGGGATACGATGAAAGAATCCATGCAGCGGCAATGTTAAACTCGCCCCTTCCGCATGCCTGCACCGCTCCATGAAATCCTGCTTGTCACTCCCGTGTGGAAGGATTCCTCGCGCCTTGCGGAGTTCGGAAAATCGCTGGCTACAGCGCTTGCCACCAACCGCTTGCCCATCCGCTGGATCATCGCGGACGATGGCTCCGGGCCGGAGGAAAAACAACGCTTGCTCGATTTGCAGCGCGGTTTTGCAGCTGTATTTCCGGCCGTGGAGGTCCACTTTGCGAGTGCCCACTACGGCAAGGGATCGGTCGTTCGGGAGGCATGGTCGCTGGCACCGGATGCGGAATTTCTGGCCTTCGTCGATGCCGACGGCAGCGTGACGGCGGAGGATTTCCTCCATCTGATTGCCAAGGCCGTGGCGGCGGATCAATCCGTGCTCGGCATCCGCAAACGCACGGCCACCACTCGGATCGTCGAGAGCCCGTGGCGTGGATTTGCGCATCGGGGATTTCTCTTCACCGCGCGCTTCCTGCTCGGCCTCCATTGCGAGGATCCCCAATGCGGAGCGAAGGTTTTGAAAGGCGACGATTACCGCCGCATCGCGCACGTGCTGGAGGAAAACGGCTTGGCGTTTGATTCCGAATTGTTGTGCGCCCTGATGTGCAGCGGCGCGGGGTGGCTGGAAATTCCGGTGAATTGGACCGAGAAAAAAGGCGGGAAAGTCCACCCAATGAGAGATGCCTGGGGCATGTTGGCAGCGCTTTGGCGTGTGCGATCGCGGAATTTCAACAGGATGTCCGGGCTTGCAAGGGACCGGGAGAGGGCTAGAAACACGCGAGCCTGATTTGAAAAGTTACTTCCTCCGCCGTCTTCTGCTCATCCCTCCAACGCTCGTAGGGATCACCCTGCTTGTGTTTACCATCACCCGATTCGTGCCCGGTGGACCGCTCGACCGGATGTTGCAGGAGGCATCCCGAGGTGCCGATCAGGGCGGAAAACGCAGCTCATCCGCCAATCAGACACAGGGTGGACTCAGCGAGGAGCAATTGGAGGAACTTGAGGAACAATTCGGCCTGAACAAGAACGTGATGGTCGCCTATGGCCAGTGGCTCGGCATCCTGCCAAAGGAAGTGCGGATTTCCAAAGGGGAGTTCCGCGACCGTGGTGAGGAAACCATCGGTGGAAAACTCGACTCCGCCACCACCACCGAGGTCGTGCTCCGCAGCGATGGGCGCGCGGTGCAGGTGAAGCGCTCCGGTGATGCCGTGGCGTCGGCCGTCTTTTCGGAAACCGGCAAACCCATCAGCGCGGAAGCTTGGAAAGTCCGCTTCGAAACCGAGGCCGACCGCCAGGCCCGCTTCCGCAATCGCAACCCGGGCAGTGACACGGTCCCGGCCTATGCCCCGCGTGCCGTGATCTACCAGACCCGCTTTTCCGGCCTGCTCCAGGGCGATCTCGGGCGATCCACGGTTTACAACGATCCGGTCCACGAGATGATTTTCCAGCGCATGCCCATCGCGCTCTACTTCGGGCTGCTCACTGCGCTCATCACCTATGCCGTCTGCCTTCCGCTCGGGGTTTTGAAAGCATTGAAGCACCGCACCTTCATTGATTCCTCCACATCGGTGCTGATTTTCCTCGGCTACTCGATTCCCGGTTTCGCCCTCGGTGCCATCCTGCTCGTGCACCTCGGTGCCCGCATGAATTTGTTTCCACTCTTCGGCCTCACCAGTCCGGACTTCGATCAACTGGACACGCTGGGAAAAATCAAGGACCTCGCCCATCACACGGTGCTGCCCTTGTTATGTTATATCATCGGCAGCTTTGCGATGCTGACCATGATGACCAAGAACAACCTCATGGACAATCTCGCCGCCGACTACGTGCGAACCGCCGTGGCCAAAGGCGCGGGTTTCCGCCGTGCGGTGTTCGGCCATGCATTCCGGAATTCCATGATTCCCATCGCCACCAGCCTCGGGGACCTGGTGACCATTTTCATTGGCGGATCGATGTTGATTGAAACGGTGTTCGACATCCAAGGCTTCGGCCTTCTCCAATATCAATCCGTGCTCGCGCGGGACGTGCCGGTGATCATGGGCACGCTCACGATTGCCGCGTTCCTCATGTTGATCGGTCATGTGATCTCCGATTTCATCGTCGCGATGGTGGACCCCCGTATCAAATTCGACTGACCATGCGCTGGATAGGAATTGGCTTCATGTTGTTGGGTGGCTTGGCGGCGGCTGGTGAGCTGGCTGGCATCGAGTTTCCGACCGCCCGCTGGTTTTTTTCGACCAGCCGCGACGTGCCATGGCTGCATGCCGGTCTGGGTGCGGGAAACGACTTCCTCTGGTTCGGCTGGCTGGCGGTGGTCTTGCTGGTCGCTTGCGGTTTGATGATGGTGGTGAAGTCGTTCACCAGTGGTCCGCCCAATCCGATCACCGTCCGCCGGGTGAAACGGTTCGTTGCCATCAAACGCGGCTACTATTCCCTGCTCATCCTCATCGCCCTCGGTGGGTTTGCCGCTCTGGATCAAGTGGTGGTGGGAAAACGCGCGCTCGCAGTGCAATACCAGAGCAAGTGGACGTTTCCCGCATTCCAGCCGGGCGAGTTCAAGAACAAGGACTTCGGCATCACCGGTGAATCTCCGGATGCTCCCGTTGATTTCCGCAGTTTGAAAAAAGCCTTCAAGGAGTCCGGCAAGGGCCGGGTGATCCTTCCGCCCATTCCCTACGACCCCACCGGGGACACGCTGCCGCCGCGCTCGCGCATGCTGGTGCAACGCGAGGGTGTCTATCACGAGTCCGGTAGCCGCAAGCCCTACTTCGGCCTGGCTGCGCGCTATTTCCCGGGAGATGAAGTGAAAATCCACCTCCGCTACTCGATGCGCAATGGCGTGCTTTCCGGTCCTGTCGATGGCTGGAATCTCGATGGCACGCCCGTTTACAGCGGGGAATACAAGGATGGAATACTACTGAGCGATCGCTACAACGGCGAGGGCGACAAGGAGACTTATCTGAACCAGCAGGGCAGTGAACTCCGCGCGTTGAAGTATCATCCCTCGCCCCCCATACCGGAAGAAGGAAACTGGCTGGGCACCACCTCGCAGGGATATGATGTGCTCGCCTACCTCTACGGCGGTTTGCAGGTGAATTTCAAGGCGGCCTTGATCTATCTGCCCATTGTTTATCTCATCGGCATCAGCGTGGGCATGATGATGGGTTACTTCGGCGGATGGTTCGATCTCGCGGTCCAACGCCTGATCGAAGTGTTTTCCAACATGCCCTTCCTGTTTGTTGTGATCATTTTTTCGAGCATGGTGCCGGATCAATTCAAGGGACTGCCGGTGATTCTCACCATCCTGATCGTGTTCGGTTGGATGGGCATGACCTATCTGATGCGCACGGCGGCCTATCGCGACAAGGAGCGCGATTACATCGCCGCCGCCCGCGTGCTCGGCGCTGGCACACCCCGCATTTTGTTCCTCCACCTGCTTCCCAATACGATCGCGATCATCGTGACCTTGGTGCCCTTCACAATGTCCAACCTGGTCTTCTCTCTGACCTCGCTGGATTACCTCGGATTCGGTTTGCCGCCTGAGTATGCCACTTGGGGCCGCCTGCTCAATGATGGCCTTTCGAATCTCTCCGCACCCTGGCTCGTGACTTCCACCTTTGTGGTGTTGGTGGGCTTGCTGGTCATCATCACCTTTGTGGGTGAAGCCGTGCGCGAGGCCTTCGACCCGAAAAAGTTTACTTATTACAAATGACGCGTCGATTCATCATCCGCCTTCTTTCGGTTGTCCTCGGTGCTCTCGCGCTGGGGTCCTCCGGCTGCAATCGCACCGAGCGGGAAGTGACGCGGAATTTTGATTTCGATGCATTTGTGCCGTCCTATAACAAATACATCACGAACTGGCTCAAGGAACAACAGGCTGCGACCGACAAGGAAATTACCCGCGTGGAAACCGAACTGCCTACCCTGGAAGGAGAGGCAAAAACGCGGATGGAGTCCCATCTCGCCACCTTGCGGCTGGAGCGGGAAAAATGGGTGTTCCGGCTCTCGCTTGGCGACTATCTCAAGACAGGCACAGCGGCGGACGTCCCCGCCGGGCTCGATTGGAAAGATGGCATGGAGCAACCGGAAATCGGCGATCCGGCGGCGAAAAAGGGCGGTGTGTTCCGCAGGTTCATCGAAACCTTCCCACCGACAATCCGCCCCTTCGGTGATAATTCAAACAACTCCTTCCGTGGCGATTTGTATGACTATATCGATCTCCCCTTGGTGGGCCTGCATCCGGAGACCATGCAGATGATTCCCGGGCTGGCAAAGGAATGGGCCTCATCGCCAGACGGGCGCACGGTTTACTTCCGCATCCATCCGGAGGCACGCTACTCGGATGGCGAGCCGCTGCGGGCAAGAGACTTCCAGATCGGTGCCTATGTCCGCGTCTCGGATAACATCGTCAATCCCTATCAGAAACAATACTACCGGGAAAACATCGCGCAGATCGCCGTTTATGATGATCGCACTTTGTCCATATCGCTGCCGGAGGCCAATCTCTTCGCGGTGATGAATGCGGGCTCCGCGCTGCCGGCTTCACCGAAGTTTTATGCGGAATACGGCCCCGACTACAGCGAGCGTTACCAATGGCGGTTCCCTCCGACTACCGGTGCTTACGAAGTGCTGCCGGACGGCATCGTCAAGGGCGCATCGGTCACCCAAACCCGCGTGAAGGATTGGTGGGCCCGTGACCTGAAATTCTACCGCTATCGCTTCAATCCCGACAAAATCGTCAGCACCGTGGTGCGGGATGAATCCAAAGCCTTCGAGTTGTTCCGCGCCGGGGAACTGGATACTTATCTCCTGACGCGGCCGGAGTTATGGTATGAGAAATCGGAGATGGAACCGGTTTACAATGGTTACATCGATCGGGTCACTTTCTACAACCGCTACCCGAAGGTGCCGCGCGGCATTTATATCAATGTTTCCAAGCCCCCGCTGGACAACCGGGATGTCCGCATCGGCATCCACCATGCGATGAACTGGCAGAAGGTGATCGATGTGATGTTCCGTGGCGACTATCAGCGCCTGAATGCGTTCCAAGAAGGATTTGGCCCCTTCAGCGATCCATCGATCAAGGCGCGCCCGTATTCCATCGACCTTGCCCGCAAGGCTTTCCGCGATGCGGGTTATACGGGCGAGGACCGGGATGGTTACCTGAGCAAGCCGGATGGCACGCGGCTAACCGTTTCGGTGACCTATCCGGCCATGCCGCTTCTCGATCGCATGCTGGCGATCCTCCGGGAGGACGCCAAAGCCTGCGGCATGGAGCTGCGCTTGGACGGATTGGAGTTCACTGTGGCCTATAAAAAGGAGATGCAGAAACAACATGAGATGGCCTTCAGCAGTTGGCTCGTGACGCCACCATTGCCGGATTATTATCAATATCTTCACTCGACCACGGCCCGTGACGAGAAGGGCAACCTCAAACCACAAACCAACAATCTGTTTGTGTGGAGTCGTCCGGATACGGATGTGCTCTCCGAAAAGGTCCGTACCGGCGCGACAGTTGAAGAGGTGAAGGAAGCCGCGTGGAAGCTGCAGAACATCATGCACGATGAAGCGATCTTTGCTCCAGGCTATTCCGTGGACTTCGTCCGCGTGGGATCCTGGCGCTGGGTGAAATGGCCGGATTCGGAAAACACCCGCTTCTGCCCACCGGTGGTGTTCGATCCATATGAGGTTTTTGTTTTCTGGGTGGACGAGGACATCAAGGCCGAGACCCAGGCGGCACGCCGGGCGGGCAAGGCATTTCCGGAGTCCACCAAGATCGCGGATGCCTATCGCACTCCTGTTGAAACCACTCCTCCCGTCGAAGTGCCTGCCACTCCGGATGCACCTGAATCCCCATGAACGGCATGAGCGAAAACATTCTGGAAGTGGACAAACTCATCACCTCGTTCGAGACCGAGCGGGGGCTGCTTCGTGCTGTCGATCAAGTGTCCTTCTCGGTGCCCGAGGGCAAGACCGTGGGCATTGTCGGTGAGTCCGGTTGCGGTAAAAGCGTGACGGCCATGTCGATCGTGCGACTGCTGCCCCAGCCTGCCGGAAAAGTGCTGGGAGGGCATGTGTTTTTCAAAGGGCGCGACATCCTGCGCGCCAGCGAAGCGGAAATGCGCGCGACTCGCGGCGGGGAGATCGGCGTGATTTTCCAAGAGCCGATGTCTGCCCTCAATCCGGTGCACCGCATCGGCAAGCAGGTATCGGAAGTCTTCCGCCTGCATCAGAAAATCTCCAAAAAAGATGCTTGGGATGCTGCCACCGAAATGCTGCGGCTCGTGCGGATTCCTGCTCCTGAGAAACGCATGATGGATTATCCCCACCATCTATCAGGTGGCATGCGCCAGCGGATTGTCATCGCCCTCGCTCTCGCCTGCCGGCCGTCGCTGGTCATCGCGGATGAACCGACCACCGCGCTCGATGTCACGGTGCAGGCACAAATTCTCGATCTGATGGGGCGTCTTCAATCGGAAATGGGAATGTCGGTGATTCTCATCACGCATGATCTCGGAGTGATCGCGGAGTCCTGCGATCAAGTGGTGGTGATGTATGCCGGACGCGTGGTCGAACGCGCTCCAGCCAAGGAGCTTTTCTCCCATCCCCTTCACGCCTACACCAAGGGGCTGCTGCGTTCGATTCCCACTTTGGAAACTCCATCCAAGTCCGTGCTCAACACCATTCCGGGCATGGTGGCATCGTTGGCGGACCACACTCATGGCTGCCGTTTCTGCCAACGCATGGGCCGCAGTTTCCCCGGCACCCGCGAGCGGCCCGGGTTCTCCGAAGTGTCGCCCGGCCATTGGGTGGAAACCTGCCCGGAATGTTACCAGCCATGACTGAAACCATGACCACTTCTCCGTTGTTATCTGTTTCCAAGTTATGCGTTCACTTTCCGGTGCGCAGTGGAGTCATGCTGCGCCAGTCGGGAGCAGTGCGGGCTGTGGATGGTGTCTCGTTCGAGATCGCTCCAGGCGAGACGCTGGGGCTGGTGGGGGAATCCGGGTGCGGGAAATCCACTCTCGGCAAGGCCGTCGTGCGGCTGCTCAAGCCCACGGCCGGGTCCATCCATTTCGGAGAAACCGATATCTCGCATCTGAGCCCATCGCGGCTGCGGCCGATGCGGCGCGATTTCCAAATGATCTTCCAGGATCCCGCGGAGTCGCTCGATCCACGGATGAGTGTGCGCGCCATCATCGAGGAGCCTTTCATCATCCATGGCATCGGCAACCGCGTCGAGCGGACCAAGCAGGTCAATGAATTGCTCGATCGCGTGGGGCTCCCCACCAGCGCGGCGGAAAGATATACCTTCGAGTTTTCCGGCGGCCAGCGCCAGCGCATCGGCATTGCCCGCGCCCTGGCTCTGAAACCAAAGTTGATCGTCTGCGATGAACCGGTCTCAGCGCTGGATGTCTCCATCCAGTCACAAATCCTCAACTTGCTCGTCGAGCTCCAGCAGGATTTCGGGCTTTCCTATCTTTTTATCGCCCACGATCTTTCGGTGGTAAAACATATCAGCGATCGTGTCGCGGTGATGTATCTCGGCAAGATCGTGGAAATGGCGGATGCGGAAACCATTTATCGCGATCCGCGCCATGCTTATACCAAGGCCTTGTTGTCTGCGATTCCATCGCACGATCCCACGGTGAGAAAAGAAAAGATCCTGCTCGAAGGAGATGTGCCATCGCCTATTGATCCGCCCAAAGGCAGCGCCTTCGGCCATCGCATCGGCCACCCGCTGTATGCACAGACGGAAGGGATGGACCTTGCACTCGCGGAGATCGCGCCTCGTCATCATGTGGCGGCCGATCCGTGTTGCCTGACTCCGGAGGACTGGGAGAAGGTCCGTCCGGCGACAGTTAAGCAATGATTTTGCCGCTGACGATTTCCACAAGCACCTCCCAGCCCGGCCATGGATCCTGAAGAAACCGCCTTTCTCGACTTCATGGCCACCGAGCGGAGTGCCTCACCGCTGACCTTGGGCAACTATCGGGACGCGCTGGCCGCCTACCGGAATTGGCGCGGCGAGCGTTTCACCTCGTGGCGCGAGGCGGAAGCGGATGATTTCCGCGATTATCTTTTTGCCCTCATGAAACAAGGGCTCAAGCGGGCCACCATCCGCTTGCGCTTTGCGGCGCTCCGTTCCTTTTACAAATATCTCGTTCTACGCGCCGGCCTTGGCCGCAGTCCGGTGGCGGAAGTGCAATTGCCCAAGCCCGAACGCAGCCTGCCGGTGGTGCTCACGATTTCACAAATCGATGAATTGCTGGGAATTCCGCTCAAGCTGAAAGCTGACAGCAAGTCCCCGCCGTGGCTGCCGCTGCGCGATGTGGCAATTCTGGAGTTGTTCTATTCCTGTGGCCTGCGGATTTCGGAATTGCTCTCGCTGGATGTGAAGGACGTGGATTTCATCGGCGACACGCTCAAGGTCATGGGCAAGGGCTCCAAGGAGCGCATCGTTCCGGTTGGGGGTCCTGCCATCAACGCCATCCAGCGCTATCGTCAGGAAGCCGCCATCACCTCCGGGCCGCTTTTTCTCAGCAAGCGCCGCACCCGCATCACCCAGCAGGCGGTGGATCAGTTGTTGAAGAAGTATCTGAAACACAGTGGCATTCCCTTTGCGATCAGTCCGCACAAGTTAAGGCATAGTTTTGCCACCCATCTTCTCGACGCCGGGGCGGACTTGCGGAGCGTGCAGGCCTTATTGGGTCATGCCTCGCTTTCCACCACGCAAATCTACACCCATGTCACCAAGGAACGCCTCAAGCAGGCCTATGACGATGCCCACCCGCGCGCCTGATCTCATGATATCTTGGTTTCGATCTGCGATGGTTTTCATGTTGGCCTCCTGCCTCATGGCGTGCGCCGCTGTTCCCGATTCCGCCACGGCTCAGGCCAAAGCGAAGGAAGTTCTCTCCGCCAGGGTGGCAGCCGAGGATGTGTTGGATGTGTTGTTTGTGGGCAACAGTTATAGTTTCAAAGTGCCCGCCGCCTTTGCCAAGGAAGCCACGGCCCGCGGGAGGAAGGTGAGGGTGGATCAGGTGACGCATGGCGGATGGACACTCGGCCAGCATGCAAAATCGGAGCAGACGCTTGCTGCCATTCGATCTGGAAACTGGGATGTCATTGTGTTTCAGGAACAAAGCCGGATTCCCTCGCAATCGGCCATGAGGGCGCTGTTGATGGTTCCAAGCCTCCGCACGCTGGTCGCGGAAGCCCGCAAGGCCGGGGCCATTCCCGTGCTTTATCAAACCTGGGGTTATCGCGATGGCGATCCGAAGGTGGCAGGTGATGATTTCTTTGCGATGAATCGGCGTGTGCGGGAAGGTTACCTTGCCTCTTCCAATGAAATCGGTGGACTGCCGGTCATTCCCGCAGGAGATGCATGGGAACTTGAGGCGAAACATGGTAAACTCGCCGATCTTTTCGTGGCCGATGGCAGCCACCCCTCGGCCAAGGGCAACGCACTCGCCGCAAAAGTGTTCGCCGATGCCTTGGGTGCACGATGAATCGGGCGGGAGTGATCATTTGTTCTTCCTCAGCCATTCCAGCCGGAATTTCAGCTTCTCCCGCCGCTCTGGTGTAGGATCCGGATAGAGGATCGGATACCAAGCGCACATCACGGCAGCCCGGGCGATCTGGCTGTGATGCATGGCGGTTTCATCAATTTCTCCGCCCGCCTTGCAATAGGCAGCGAGGAGGACGGTTGCGGATGCTTCATCGTTTTCCAGAAAACGGGCGTTCCAGACAATCGATGCCAGATCCCACTCGATGGGACCGAGAAAGGTGTCCTCCCAATCCGTCCACAAAAGACCGTGTGTGGTATTCATCAGGTTGCCGCCGTGCGCATCGCCATGCAGCGCCTGCATCGGAAAACCACGCAAGGCTTGGAGCGATGTGGACAAGTACTCGCGGAGTAACTCGATGTCATGAATCGTGAGCAAGGGGCAAGGCGTGCTGTTATCTAACAATTCCAAGGTTTCTGATAGAATTCCGAGTTCCGGCAGTGAGCCATCGAACTCACGCAGGACCTTGTGACATTGAAAAAGCGTGCGGCCGATTTCATCCCGGGAAGCCTCCTCGTCGATCGAAGTCACGAACTGCCAGAAATTGAGAGTGAAACCAAGATGCTCGTGAGGGCCCGGAGGAATGGCAGGATGCATGGGAATGACCGGTGCGCCCAGCCTCGCAAGATGGCAGGCCACAGCACTCTCCCGGGCGAACCAGTCCCCACCTTTTCGCGGTCCTTCCCGGTCCGTCACCACCCGGGCGACCAGGCTTTCACTCAGTCGCAACACCAAGGTATGCCCATCCTGCAGAATATCGCAGCGATCCGGGGTGATCCCGTAGGCAGCACAGGCCTCCATCGCAGCCTGAATGGGAAGTTGAAGTTTATCTGAGCGACTCATCTACCCAAGAATAACGCTACAGCCCACCCGGCGACCACGACTTTTTGGCCAAAAACCCGAAATGGAATCAAACAGAAGGAAACGAAGGCAACAAAGGTTCAATCACTTGTGAATATACGGAGACACATTTCACATCGCCCGGCTGGAGGGTCTCCCCGGATTCGCCCCGCAGGATGAAAAAATTTCCATCGCTTCCTTCACCGAGCACTGGACCACGCTGGATGGGTTCAACCAATCGCTCCCGACGCTGGCCCAGACGCTCGCGGATGCCATCAGCGACCGCCAGGAAGCTTACACCGGGCCCGCCGGGCTGAAATTCGTGTTCGACGGGGTGAAAACCAGCGTGAAAGGCCAGTATGGCCAGGCTTCCGCGACCTACAAATCCATCAGCGGGAAGAAGTGGTGAAGGGCTTTTGCATCTGATTCCGGAACCCCCGGTCTTCCAAGGGAGAGTCTTGATTTGGCCATTTCACCAGCACCACGCAGCCGTGGCAGACGAGGTTCAAAGGTAGCTCAAACCGCTAGACAAACAACGGCCCCATCTGCCGCCAGTAATGCCCGCGGTGTGCGCGCTCGCCCCAGTAGTGCAAGCGGTGTCCGATTTTCTTATCGCTCAAAATGCGGCATAAATGTTCGTTGTTCTCGCGAAATGGATCTTCCTCGCCGATGACCAGCACGATGTCCATGCGCCGTATCTCGTCCAAAGTCCTCGGGCATTCAAGATTTTCCAGGAAATGCGTGGGCATGTTGAAATAGACCGTCTCGTCGTAGTGCGTATCTAACAGATCTCTGAAACTCTCAACTGCGTGGGTTAAGTCATAGCGACCCGAAAAGGCCACCAGTTTAGCGAAGCGCTGCGGATGCCGGAAGGCGAGGTTCGCCGCATGGAAAGCGCCGAGGCTACACCCGTGTGATATCACGCAGGGGTGGGAATTTTTCGCTTCCATGAATGGAAACACCTCGTCGAGTATATAGGACTCGAATTCCAAATGCCGCTGCATCCGCCCGCTGGGATGCGCCCACCAACAATAGAAACTCTCGTCGTAGATCGCATCCACACAGAAAAGCTGCAAGTGGCCTGCCTCGATTTTCGGCCGCAATACCTCGGTCATCCGCATGTCTTCGTATTCGAAAAACCGCCCGTCCCGGGTCGGGAATACCAAGACTTTTGCCCCGGCGTGCCCGAATACCAACAGCTCCATCTCGCGGCCAAGGCGGGGACTCCACCATTTATGATACTCGCGATTCACTGGGGAATTCCTTAACTGATAGAATGGATCACATGATCAGAAATTGGTGAACTTTCTGTAACAATTCATCCTCTTCGGTTGCCTGATCCGGATAGGGGAAATGACCTGCCCGCAGCGCGAACAACTCCTTCTCCCCGGGCACCGCATTGTAAATCGCGAACTGCCCGGGCGGAGCAACCATCGGATCGAACAAGGCGCAGGCGAAATGCACCGGTGCCTCGATCCATCTCGCAGCCACTGCGGCATCGTAGTAAGATAAAGTCCTCTCCACCACGGCTGGCTGCCGCTGGTGCATCGCCCGCACTGCGGCACCACTGCCGGTCGTGTCCAGCGTCAGCCGCAGCGGTTGATTGCCGAAACTCGGGACATTGAAATGCGCCCGCGCGATCCGCCGGTCCCACGCCAGAGCCATTACCCCGATTCCCCCGCCGAAGCTTGTGCCAATCAATCCCACCCGCCCCGCCGCCTGCGGGAAGAGGCTTAGTGCGGCACTCACTCCCAACCAGACATCTTCCACGCAGCCGCCGTGGACATAGCGCGCAGGGTCCTGGATATCGTGCAACACATGCCATAGAGGATTCGAAACCACAGGTGGAAATGGACTGCGGCTGATTCCCCGAGCGCAGGGAAATAGCAGGGCCGTGTTCTCAAACGGCCAGTGGAAATCCGGCCCGTCCCGGCCGCCGTAACCATGCAGCACCAACATCACCCGCTCGACCTTCCCTGCGGCCGGTGTCAGGCACCAGCCACCGATTTTCGCTCCATCTGTCGATTGATAGGCCATTTCATGCACTCGCCAGCCTGATTTCACTTTCCCCTTCGCCACCATTACCAAGCTCGGGTCGATCATGAGCGCCTTCTCATAACGTGCATGCCAGAATGATTCATAATCCGCCGGTGCCGCTGGCGCATTGACGGCCAACAGGTCTTCGAGGGTATAGCCGTAGGATGGGTCAAATGGGTAAGAGTGTTTCAGCGCTTTCATCAATTTCCTGCCGGAAGTCTATCGACAGCAAACGCTGGAGAATTCCCTGGTCACGCGCAAGCGTGGGATGGGAGTCTGTGAACTGGCGATCAAGCCGATCTGGAACGCCATCTGTGATGATTCTGTCACCTCTCCAGAGAGTTGCATCATTCTCCCCCCCATCCCCACAAACCTTGCGAAATCCTCGCCATGGCCCATGCTCCGGGGATGAGGACGGTGGAACACGAGATCGGTCAATTGTTGGATCGCCTGGAAGTCGAGCATGGCTTCCGGATTGTCTATGCCTGCGAATCCGGCAGCCGTGCCTGGGGATTTGCCTCGCCGGACAGTGATTACGATATCCGCTTTCTCTTTGTGCGGCCTCCGAGATGTTTAAAACACAAAGAAGCCACTGCGGAATGCGAAACCATGGAGCGCATCCCGCACCTCGATGATTTCCTCCACCAAGCCATGCAGGCCACGGAAAGCCGCTTGGCCACCATTCCCGCCGGGGTCTCCCGGGTCGATGCCGTGGACGAACTGCTGCGCCGCGAAGTCCGCTCCCGCCACCTCGAACCCCTCTCCGCCCTCACGCTGGAACGGGTGAGAATGCCAGACCTGTTGTTCTTCGATGCCATAGCGGGAAGTCATGCCTACGGCACGCATATCGCCACATCGGATCAGGATCGGCGCGGTGTGTTCATCGCATCTAACAGTTTTCTCGGCGGGCTCGATCACATCGACCAGGTCTCCGACGAACGCAGCGATCAGGTTTACTATGAACTCGGGCGATTTGTGGAACTGCTGCTGCGAAACAATCCGAACGCACTGGAGATGATCGCCATCTCGGATGACTGTGTGAAATTCCGTCATCCCTTGTTTCAGCGTCTGTCTGCCGAAGTATTTCTATCCAAACTGTGCGAGAAGACCTTTGGCGAATATGCCATGGGTCAAATCCGCAAGGCCCGTGGACTGAATAAAAAGATCATCAATCCACAGCCGGAAAAGCGTCTATCGATGTTGTCGTTCTGTCATGTACCGGAAGGACAAGGCAGCGTGGAGGTGCTGGATTGGCTGGCGGCGCGAAACATCCAGCCCGATGCCTGTGGCGTGACCGCCGTGCGCAATGCAGTGGGCCTGTTTGCGATCTATCAGGATGTGGCCGGCACTTTCCGCGGCTTGGTTTCCCCCAAAGACCCCGATGCCCTGGTGTTTTCCAGCGTGCCGAAAGAAGCCCGACCGATCACCTGGATGCATTTCAACGAAGACGCATTCAAAGCGCATTGCAAGGCGCATCGCGAATACTGGGAATGGGTCGCTCAACGCAATGAGGAACGCTACGCAACCAACGCCAGCCATGGCCGCGGCTACGATTCCAAAAACCTCATGCACACACTCCGGCTCTTGGATATGGCCGGCGAGATCGCACGCGAGGGCCAACTCCGGATCCGCCGGCCCAACCGCGAGTTCCTCCTGCGAGTCCGCGCTGGCGAGTTTACCTATGAAGAACTGGTGGCACGCGCCGAAGAACTCCACGCAGCCCTCGGCCCCGCATTCGCCGCTTGCCATCTCCCGGAAGCGCCGGATCGTGACCTCGTCAACGAACTGCTCGTCGAGATCCGCGAGGAGTTTTGGATTCGTGCATTGTGATGGGAAAATGAAGGAGAGAAGG
>JBBARN010000012.1:41331-66238 GCA_040399845.1 Luteolibacter sp.
TCACTCTCCCAGCAAGGTGCTCCTTGTGAATAGCGGCAGCACGTGGATGCCTCTTGCTTCGATGGCTTGGCGGCCGCCTTCTTCGCGATCGACGAGCACGAGGCAGAAGGCGACTTTTCCGCCTTCGCGTTCGATGGCGTCGATGGCTTTGAGGGTGGAGCCGCCGGTGGTGATGACGTCATCGACGACGATGACGGTATGGCCGGACTTGAAGTTGCCTTCGATTTGTTTTCCTGCGCCGTGGCCTTTGGGTTCCTTGCGGACGGTGAAGACCTGGAGTGCTTCTTCCGGGTGTTTGGTGGCGGAGGTCATGCCGACTGCGAGCGAGATGGGATCCGCCCCGAGGGTCATGCCGCCGATGGCGTCGATCTTGAGGTGTTCCGAGTGGATCTTGGAGCGGACGGCGTGCCAGCCGAGGTCGCCGATGAGGTTGGCGCCGAAGGGGTCGAGGGCGGTGACGCGGCAATCGATGTAGAGATCGCTTTGTTTGCCGGAGGCGAGGGTGAAATTGCCGGTGCGGACGGATTTTTCCAGCAGGAGTTGTTTGAGGGCGGCGGCGGTGTGGAGCATGCGGGAATGATGGGGCAGAAGCGGAAATTCTGAAAAGCTGAAAAACGGAAACGGTGATTTGCGTGCTGGCCACCGGGGCAGGACGCGTTTTAGGCTGCGGCAGATGATTTTGGCATTGATGGAACCTTCCGGCCTGATCGAGCAGGGCGGCCCGCTGGTGTGGGTGCTGCTGGGATTGGCGTTTATTGGCTCGGTGTGTGTGGTGGAGCGGTTGTTTTTCTTTCACCGGGCGCGGATCAATGTGGGCGATTTGCTGGTGGGACTGGCGCATCACGTGAGGCGGCGCTCGTTTGCGGAGGCGCTGCACGAGGCGGCGCGTGCTCCGGGACCGGTGGCGCGGGTAGCGCATGCGGCTTTGCTGCGGTATTATTTGAATCGATCCGACCTGCGCGACATCGTGCAGGAGGCGGGGCAATTGGAGGTGCCGCGGATTGAGAAAAACATCCGCGCGATTCTCGGTGTGTCGCTGCTTGCCCCGCTGGTGGGGATGCTGGGGACCTTGCTGGGGATGTTGGAGACATTTCAAAAAGTGAGCGAGCAGGGCGGATTCACGGGCCCGACGGAGCTGACATCGGGGGTGTTCACGGCGTTGATCACCTCGGTGCTGGGCCTGACGGTGGCGGTGCCGATGTATTTGTTTTACATGTATTTCCTCGGTCGGGCGAAGCGCCTGGTGCACCGCATCGAGCGGGCGGGGATTGAAATGGTCCACCTGATCGCCGATGCGCGGGAGGAGGAAGAATTCGCGCCGTTCCGCGGTGAGGTCACGGCCGGGCGGAAAGCGCTGAAACCCAAGCCGGATCCTGCGAAGTGAAGTTGGAGATGTCCTTGCCGGAGCGTCCCGGGCTGCTGCATGCGGTGCCGGTGCTGGATGTTTTCGCGTTGCTGTGGCTGCTTTTTTTGCTGGGACCATCGATGTTGCGGCAATCGGGCGTGGCAGTGGAGCTGCCGCCCTCGAGGTTCCAGCTTGAGCGATTTCAAAACACCATTGTGGTCACCTTGGGACCAGGTGAGAGCGAGCCCCGCCTTCACTTCGGCCGGGATGCGGTGAGCTTGGAGGAACTGGGCAGCCGTTTTGAAAAACTTCGCGGCGAAGGTGCGCAGGCAAACGCCATCGTGCTCCTGCAAACCGACCGCGGCACCCCGGTAGGAATTGAGCGGGAAGTGGCGGAATTGGTCCTCGGCAAAGGTTTCCGCCTGGCCATGGTCGGGGCCAATCGTTCCCCAGTAGAAGTGGATGCCGACGTCTCGGAAATCAGGGAGACCGATGAGTAATGGCCAGGCGCGTTTCCATCCGTCACAAACGCAAGGAGGCTCCGGAGTGGGTTTTTCCGTGGCGTCCTCGCGGTGAATCGTATGTTCCCAAGCTGCTCGCTCTGATTTTCGTGACCGTTTTGTTCACCCTGCTCATCACTTCCGTGAAAATCCGGGTGACGGCCCCCACACCTTGGGCATCCAAAAAAGCAGCGGTCATTCTTGCCGCAAACGATGCGGACAGCCGTGCGCTCACCCTACGAGCCCGGGAAGGTGGTCCTTTTCCATCGCGCTTCGAGCCAGGCGAGTGGCAAGCCGTCCGGGAATTGGAGCAAGCTGCCTTCGCCGCCGCTCGTTGGACTCCGCCGGCTTACCAACCGGCGCTCCGACCATTGCCGGAAGCATCCCGTGCCCTGCCGTTGCTCGTCGATCCGGGTGAACCCGTTTTGCCCCGGCACCAGGCAGCTTCCGGGGAGTCCCCTGCCGCGAAAAACCTCCGACCCACCCCGGTCCTTGAGCCGCTTTCCGGCATCGATCGCGACTCGCTGCCTACGGTCTTGCCCTTATTTGACGGCGTGGTCGATGCTGCCCTCTCGTCGGAGACATGGCGATTCCTGGTCAGGCTCGGCCCGGGCGGTGAGGTGGTGGATTGTGTTTCTCTCAATGGCGGCGATGAAAAGCAGCTGGCATTGCTCACCACCTGGCTCCGGCAGGTTGTTTTCAATCAAGATGCCAAGCCCGACCGCTGGATCTCCGTCGCGGTCACGTTTTTGAATCAAAACCCGAACCCACCTTCGCCCCCCGCCGATGGAACTCTCGATCGCTGAATTCGTGATGCTTGTTCTCGGCGGTTCCTGTGCGCTGGTCTTTTTGTGCACGGTCATCTCGCGGACATTGCATGCCCGTTCGGAAAGCAAATCGCTGGCCCACCGCGTGATTTGCCGGCTCTGCCTGCACGCGTTTGAAGATTCCAACCAAGGGAAAATCGTGCATTGCCCTCAATGTCATGCTGCCAACGAAAAGGGCCGCAGCCGTCGGCTCGGGTAATGCGGACCCGACAGCGGGAAACATCCCGTGATGATGCTTGCGCGGGCTCCGCGGAGTCTCCAGAATGCGCCTCGAAACTATGAACGAACGACGCGTCGTCATCACCGGCATTGGATGTATTTCCCCTCTGGGCAACGATTTGGCCACCACTTGGGACGGCCTCAAGGCAGGTCGCAGCGGGATTTCCACGATCACCCAACTCGACCCCGAGCCCTTCGATTGCAAGATCGCAGGCGAGGTGAAAAACTTTGAACCGGATGGTTATTTCCGCGTCCCCAAGGATTCGCGCCGGGCGGACCGCTACGTGCAATTCGCCGTGGCTGCTTCGAAAATGGCGATGGAAGATTGCGGGCTTGATGTTTCCACCATCGATCCACGCCGCTTCGGCGTGATGGTCGGCAGCGGCATCGGCGGACTGGCCACACTTGAGCGTGAGCACGGCACCTACATGACCAAGGGCCCGAAGCGCGTCTCGCCGTTCACCATCCCGATGATGATTTCCAACATCGCCAGCGGCATTGTTTCCATGGAGTTCGGTCTCAAGGGGCCCAACATGGTCATCGTCACCGCCTGCGCCACCTCCAATCACAACATCGGCGAAGCCTGGCGCATCATCAAGTTTGGCGATGCGGATGGCTTCATCTGCGGTGGAGCCGAGGCCACCATCCTGCCGATGGGCCTCTGCGGCTTCTCCAACATGAAGGCGCTCAGCACCCGCAATGACGATCCCCAAGGTGCCTCCCGCCCCTTCGACAAGGACCGCGATGGTTTCGTCATGGGCGAAGGTGCGGGCGTCATCGTCATCGAGGAACTCGAACACGCCAAAAAGCGCGGTGCCAAGATCTACGCCGAACTCATCGGCTACGGCGTGAGCGCGGATGCCTACCACCTCAGCGCCCCATCGCCCGATGGCAGCGGCCCGGCCTACGCCATCCAGATGGCCCTCAAGCACGGGAAAAAGAATCCCACCGACGTCCAATACCTCAACGCCCACGCCACCTCCACCGGCCTGGGCGACATCGCGGAAACCAAGGCCATCAAGCTGGCATTCGGCGACCACGTGAAGAACGGCCTGATGGTTTCCTCCACCAAGTCCATGACCGGCCACATGCTCGGAGCCGCCGGTGGCATCGAACTCATCGCCAGCGTCATGGCCATCCGGGAAGGCATCGTCCCGCCCACCATCAACGTGGAAAACCAGGACCCCGAGTGCGATCTCGACGTCGTCCCCAACGTGGCCCGCGAAGCGGAAGTCAGCGTCGCGCTTTCTAACAGCTTCGGCTTCGGCGGCCACAATGCGTCCGTACTGGTGAGCAAGTTCGAGTGAGGAAATGAACTCCCCACTCCACCGCCATTTCCGCACGGTTGCTTTTGGTGACACGGATGCCAGTGGATGGATGCATTTTCCGAACGTCTTCCATTACTTCGAGCAAGCGGAGCACGAATTCTTCCGCCATAATGGTCTGCTTGTCTTCGCCCGCGATCAAGGCGGCTGGCCGCGCGTCAAAGTTTCCTGCGATTACAAACGCCCGCTTCTCACTGGCGACGAAATCGAAGTGCAGCTCGGCATTTCCCGCGTCGGCGCTTCCTCCGTCACTTGGAATTTCGAAATCCTGACAAAATCCGGCGATCTCGCCTCCTTCGGCAGCGTCACCACCGTCCGCGTCAGCCACGAAGGCAGACCCCAACTCCTCAACGAAGCCGAGCGCGCTAAATTGGAGCGCGGAATTCATTCCGCAGCCCCGGATCCATGAAAGCCCTGCTCCCAGTCGCCTGCGGCGCATGCCTCATCTCCGGCATCGGAATCGGCTGGTGGGCATCATCTTCCAGCATCGCAAAACCACCCTCGCCAGCTTCCCAAACGGACTCGCCACGCCCATCTTCCCGTCCGCGGCCGGACCTCGCGAAGGGCGATAGCCGGATTTCCCGCCTTCGCAAATTGGCGGATGATCCCCAGCATCTTGATGCCGAGTTGGATTCATTGCCTGCCAGCGATTTGCCTGAACTCATCAATCTGCTCGCCGCCCGGGGAGGAATCGAAGGACTTTTGGGAGAGGAACGTGATAGGATCCAACTGCTGTTGAAGCGCCGGTATGAAGAATCGCCGGAAGACACGATCGCCTGGATTCTTGCAACCCCGCATCCCGGCGACCGGCGCTTTTACTACGAGAGCGTCTTTGAAATCGCCGCCGCCAAGGACCCGGTGAAGGCCTTGGAAATGGCCGAACGCATCCGCCGCGAGACGGGCGATGGAATCTCGCTGCCGCCGGATTTCATCAACAAAGTGACGCGGATCGGCGCGGACTCACTCGTGCGTGCGATGGCGCTAACGCTATGCAAGGCGGATAGGAGATCGGGCTGGGATGTGGATTTTCCTACGGACTTCGATTTCAAAACAGCAGCAGATGGACTCGCCGAAATGTGCAAGCACAGGACTCAGGGCGAAGATTTCAGAACCTATCCCTGCAACCTGGTCGAATCGTGGGTGAAGCAGGACGCCCAAGCCGCATATGCATGGGCGGCAGCCAATGATGATCAGGGAAAATTGTTCGGTAGCGGACTCTCCGACTTCTTCGCTGGTTACGCGAAATTGGCAGAGCCCTCCGAATACGGACGTTTTGCCGCCGAAGCCATATTCGCAAAAGAAGTGGATGAGAGATCTTGGGACATGGCATTGCACTCGCTCATGGAAAATCCTGACAGCTCGGTCATCGATGCTTTCCTCACCGCAGGAGCCAATCAGCGCGACACCGGAGAAATTCTCACCAAGCTCATCGATGCGTCGGGCAACTATTACAGTGCCGATATCCTCCGCCAGAATCTCTTCAATCGTTTGACGGAAGAACAGCGCGCCAAATATCTTCTAACAGCTCCAGCAAAAATCCGCCGCAAGCTCGCTCCGGAAACTCCCGCTGGCCCTTAGGAAGTCTAACAACCGATGCAAACCGCATCTTCGTTCTTCCCGCCGCATCCCAATCTGGCAATCCTCGCCCGAGTCCATGGAAACCACCGGCCGCATCATCATCGTCCCCACCCCCATCGGCAACCTCGGGGACATCACACTCCGCGCCGTGGAAGTTCTTAAATCCGCCGACCGCATCGCCTGTGAGGACACTCGCCACTCCGGCCAGCTTCTCGCGCATCTCGGCATCAGCGGCAAGCCACTCGTTTCCCTCCACGAGCACAACGAAGCCCGCCGCGCACCCGATCTTGTCGCTGCCGCCAAGGCAGGTGAAACCATCGCCCTTATCAGCGATGCCGGGATGCCCGGCGTGTCCGATCCCGGCTACCGCGTCATCCAAGCCTGCCTGGAAACCGACACCCCCTTCGAAGTCCTTCCCGGCCCCTCCGCCGTCATCACCGCGCTCATCGGCTCCGGTTTTCCCTGCCACGCCTTCCGTTTCGGCGGCTTCCTCTCCGTGAAATCCGGCAAACGCCGCAGCGCCCTCGCCGCCGCCCTTGATTCAGGGGAAACCGGCATCTTCTTCGAGTCGCCCCACCGCATCGTCTCGACACTTGAAATCCTCACGGAAATCAACCCCGGCGCACTAACCTGCGTCGCCCGCGAACTCACCAAAAAATTCGAAACCTACCACCGCGGCACCGCCGCCGAAGTCCTCGCCCACTTCCAATCCCACCCGCCCAAAGGCGAAATCGTCCTGCTCGTGCACACCGACAAACCGTAGTCGAGGACTTCGGTCATCACACCTCTTTCTACCATCAAGCTCACCCCAAGGTAATCCCCACCGGACGATGATCCGAACCATGCCCATGCGGCAGGATCACCGCGCCAGGTAGGGCGGCACCGCCGGGGCCGCAGGCGAAAGAGGTGAGAACGTGGGGACCAAGTGGGGACGGAACGGCTTTTCTTGGGCAAAATCGTTCGCCCCCCTTTCGCCGGTTCCCCCGGCGGTGGAACCCTACCTTTTTCGCGAAACGTGGGACATAAATCATTGGATTCCCGCGTTCCTGAGAAATAGGATCGGTCAGTCTTTGTCTTGGGGCTCGTGACGGATGCGGGCGGTGAGGCGGAGGTCGTTGCCGAGTTGATGAAACTGGATTTCCTCAAGTTGAATGGATTCCGGGAGTCCGTTTCCTGCGAGGGCGGGTGTGGGTCCGCCAGTGAGGAAGGGGGCGTAGTAGATTGCAACTTCGTCGATGAGGCCGGCTTCAAACAGGGCGGCGGAAAAGATGCCACCGGCTTCGGTCATGGCGCTGAGGATGCCTTGTTCTTTTACAAGGGCGCGGAGGGTGGCCTCGAAATCATGCCTCGGACGCAGCAAGGTGCGCTCACTGTCGGGATGCGTAAAGATCGCGGAGTCGGTGGAAAGCGAGTGGAGTTGATCGGTGAAAACGACGCGCCAGGGTTGGTTACGACCTTCCAGCAATTCCGGAATGCGGATGGTGAGAGCGGGATTGTCACGGCGAACGGTGGCTCCGCTGGTGAGGATGGCATCGACGCCGGCGCGGAGTTTCTGGACATCGGCGCGGGCGGCTTCACCTGTGAGCCATTGGCCTTCGCCGGGAGGGCGGGTGATGCGGCCGTCGAGGCTCATGGCGGTTTTCCAAATGATCCATGGCAGGCCGGTCTCGCGGACTTTGAAGAAGGGACGCAGAATTTTATCCGCTTCCTCCCGGCAGGTTCCGGAACTGACAGTTATATGGTTTTCTGTTAGAATCGCATCGGCCCGGCCGGCGTGATCCGGGTTGCGATCCACGGTGGCATAGACGACGCGGCGGATGCCGGCATCGATGATGCCTTGGGTACAGGGCGGCGTGCGGCCATGGGTGGAGCAGGGTTCGAGAGTGACATAGATGGTGGAACCCTTCAGCGCATCCGTGCCGTGGTTGCGGATCGCATCGGCGATGGCCTCGCGTTCGGCGTGCGGCTGGCCTGCCGCGCGGTGCCAGCCTTTTCCCAACAAGGTATCATTTTGCACAATGACGGCTCCGACCGGCGGATTGGGAGCGGTTTTGCCGATGCCCTTGCGGGCCTCCGCGAGGGCGAGGCTCATCCAGTGGGCATCGTTCATGGGGGAGGAGTGGAATCCGCTGCCGTCATTTTTACGAGGATGGGTCTTTCCGTGGTGAGGTGCATGTCGCGCTGTGGATAGGGCACGCCGATGGATGCCTCGGTGAAGCGCTTTTCGATCATCAGGCGCAGATCACTGGCGACGACCATGGAATTGGTGCCGGAGCCCATCTCCACCCAGAAAAACAAATCGAACAGCAGGGCATTGTCCCCGAAATCCTGGAAAACAGCGAAGGGTGCAGGAGTTTTACAAATGAGTCCGTGGCGGCCCGCGCAGTCGGTGAGAATATCCATCACCGCCTGGGGGATGGTGCCATAGGCGACACCGACGCGCAGGCTGCGGCGGACTTTGTTGCTGGAAAGCGTCCAGTTGGTGACGCGGTTTTCGAGGAAGGCGGAGTTGGGAATCATCGTTTCCACATCATCGGCGCCGCGGATGACGGAGGAGCGGGTATTGACTTCCACGACGGTGCCCACGATGCCATCGACATCGAGGATATCACCGACGCGCACTTTGCGTTCGGCCAGCACGATGAGTCCGGAGATGAAATTCTTGATGAGCGTCTGGGTGCCAAAGCCGATGCCGATGGCGAGCGCGCCACCGAAGAAGGCGAAGACGGTGAGCGGGATTTTGAGAAACGAGAGCGTGCCGATGACGAGGAAAACCCCCACGGCGATCATCAGCCAGTTCCGCAAGGTGCGGGCCTGGGCTTCCGCGATGTGGCCGCGACTGACGATGCTGCGCTGGATGCGGTTGGCGATGTGGGACGCAATCCGGTAGCCGATCGCGAAGAAGAGGATGGCCCGCAGAAGCATGCCCAGGGTGAGGGGGATCTTGCCGGTGATGGTCTGGCCATCGACTTCGATCTTGTCCTCAAAGGACATCACTTCGAAGGACCAGATTTTCTTGATGCTCGTCCATGCCGTGGAGCTAAAGGAAGCGAGTCGGTCGAAAACCGAGATTTCCGAGTCCTTGGGAGTGAAATCAGCGATCCAGCGGCGGATGAGTTTGCGATGCTTGGTGACGGCTTGGGAGGCGCGTTGATAAGCGGAAAGCATCTCGCTGCGGGAGGCGCGTTGTTCGTTGAGGAGTGAAAAGCGCGGATCTTCGGCGGTGATGGAGGCGGCACGGGACTCGATGTTGCTGAGGTCCGCGCCGATGGTGGTCATTTCGTTCTCCACCACATTGAGCCATGCGCGGAGGCGATCGGAGATCGTTGAGAGAGATTCCTTGGCCTTTCTCCGCTCTTCAAGGTCATCGGATTTGAACAGAACGGACCGGTCCTGATAGGATTTCCAGGTGATGGTTTCCAGTTGGATGAGACTTTCGAGATTCTCATTGATCGACTGGAGGGCTTCGATGCGGCCGTCCGCGACTTCGACACGGAATCTTGCGAGTTCTTCACCTTCGGGTGCCTCTCCGTCGGCGGTTTTTTGTTTGAGCGCGTCGAGTGCTGCCTGGGCTTGCGATCGGGAGCTAAGAGCGGATTTCAGGCGTTTGGAAACCGCAGTGACTTCCTTCTCGAGGGCTGTTTTGCGTTCATGGGTGATTTTCTCGATTTTGGCCAGGTCCTCGGCGCTGAACTCCGATTGCGGCGCGGCGATCCTGACTTTTCTCTCCACCAATTGGAGCTCGGCCTTGGAAGCGGCGATGCGTTCCTTGAGTGCCTCGCTGTTGGCTTGAATATAGCCGGCGCGGGCGACGAGCAGGCGGGATTCGCCTCTTGCGGCTTCCAGTCGCCACTTGGCTGCATCGGCCGCATTGGCGGGAGCGTTTTGAACGCCGAGGATGCCAGCGCTCACAGCTTCCTCGGCGGTTTTGGTTTCCGCCAGCGCGGCGGAGAGAAGTCGCTCGAAATTGGCGAGCGATGCTTCATTGGAGGAAATTTTCGCCTTGATGGCATCCCGCTCGTTGAGCAGGTCGTCGATCATCAGGATCGAGTAGGGAGGAGTCTCCTTAAATCCCGACCAGGCGGTATCGTTGGCACGCGCGCTTTCGGCATTAGCGCGGGCGTCGGCCTGCATGTTGAAGTTTTTGATCCAACTGCTGGTGATGAGGACGATTTGTTCGAGGTTGCGGCGGCGTTCCTCGATTTCTGTGGGGGAGACGCCTGCGGGCATGGCCAGAGTGGTGCCTTGCGCCTCCATGCGGGTGAGGATGTCGCGCGCTTCCTGCCGCCATTGCTCGACCCGTTTTTTGATGTCATCCGGTGATTCCGGCGCACTGGCTTTGGCTGCCTCCGGGCCCTCGAGCGCCTTCTTCAGCGAGGGAAGCTGAGCATCGGCCGAAGGGCAGATGACGAAGGTGAAGGCGACGAGGAGTAGGAGCTTGAGCGCCCGGGAAAGGCGTTGATCCATGACGGAGAATAAGTTGGAATCATTCATGGAGGAAAGGTTCACCCTGGCTTGACGAGGGGTTTGCCGGACTCGGTCCAGAGCAGGATGCCGCCCTCAAGGGTTCGGACATCGGTGAAGCCGAGTTTCACCAACTCTTCGGCGGCCTGGGCGCTGCGTTTGCCGCTGCGGCAGTAAACGAGAACCGGTTTCTTGGGATCGAGCTTCTTGCCGATGCGTTTGGCGAACTCCTTGTCCGGCCAGGCGATGCGGACGGCCTTGTCGATGTGGCCGGACTCGAATTCCTCGCGGGTCCGGACATCGAGGATCTGCACGGTGGGCTCGCTTTTGATCCATGACTCAGCCGCGAGCGGGCCGGCCACAACGGGCTTGGCGGCGCGTGCGGTGAAGGCACCGGCAAGCGCGAATGCGATGGCTGCTAACAGATTTTTCATGCTTCAAGGATCGGCTTCGTGGGATGTTGGGGCAAGTGGGAAGAAAGGTGGAAATTTCACACGTCGCCGCGTTCGTCGCGTTCGAGTTGGATGCGGTCGTTGAGGTTGCGGGCCTTGACGCGGCGGTTGCGCTTGGCCCAACGCTCGACGGCCATCTGGCGCTTCTCGGCGCGCTTTTTGAGGGCGGCGATTTCGTTTTCCAGATTGAGGAAACTGACGTGGCGGGCGGGATCGAGCGTCTTGGCTTCCACTGCGGCGCGGATGGCGCATCCGGCATCATTGCGGTGGCTGCAATCGCTGTATTTGCAGGCGGCGGCGATGGCCTCGACGTCGGAGAAACTTTCGCGCAGCGTGGTCTCATCGGTCCACATCTGGATTTCGCGCATGCCGGGATTGTCGATCAGCAGGCCGCCGCCAGGGATGGGGACGAGTTCGCGCGAGGTGGTGGTGTGGCGGCCCTTGCCGGTGGCTTCGTTGACCTCGCCGGTCCATTGCCATTCCTCGCCGTAGAGTTGGTTGACGAGGGTGGACTTGCCGACGCCGCTGGAGCCGACGATGCACATGGTGACGCCCTTTTTGAGGTATTTCTTGAGGGTTTTGAGGCCCTCGCCCTTCACGGCGCTGGTGATGTGGACGGTGGCTCCGCTCCACAGCGCGGCGATTTCATCCGCGGCGTGTTGGTTTTGCTCTTTGGTGAAGAGGTCGGACTTGTTGACCAGCACGATGGCCTTGGCGCCGCTGCGCTCGATGAGCATGAAGTAGCGCTCCATGCGGCGGAGGTTGAAATCCGGGCCGGCATCGGTGACCACGGCGACGTAGTCGATATTCGCGCCGATGACCTGGGCCTGAGAGCTGTTTCCCGGCATTTTGCGGGAAAAACACGACTTGCGGGGCAGCGTGGCGCGGATGACGGAGTCGGTGTTTTCATCGCCCAGCTCCACCGCCACCCAATCGCCGACTGCTGGCAGGTCGGCATCGCAGGCGGCGGCATGCCAGACGCGGCCGCAGAGGATCACGTCGATTTCCTCGATGTCATCGCTATCGGCAAGAAATGCGCCGAAGTTGATGGGCGACTCGCGGATAAGGCGTGCGGGGACCCAGCCTTTCGCACGGTAGGGGGCGAAGGCGGTGGCGAATTCCGGCGTCCATCCGAGTTCCTTGAGGGTCATTCGGGGCGGAGAGTAGCGATTGGGGCGGCGCTGTCGATTCCCACCTTTCCGCTTCCCGTCGCGGAAGGAAATCCCTAGCTTGCCGCCATGGACGCAGGAATCCAGGAACGGCTCGATGATTTCATCCGGCGCAAGGGATTGCGCCGGACCGGGCAGCGCGACATGATCATCAAGTCCGCCTTTTCCAAGGATGAGCATTTCACGGCGGAGGAACTCTTCGAACGGGTTCGCAAAACCAGCGCGGACATCTCGCGAGCGACGGTTTACCGCACGCTGGGCCTGATGGTGGAGGCGGATCTGCTGCGGGAAATCGACCTCGGCGACAACCAGACGACCTACGATCCGAATTTCCACGACAAGCCCTCGCACAACCACCTCGTCTGCATCGATTGCGGCCGCGTGGTGGAGTTCGAGGATGCGCACATTGATTTGCTCAACGACTGCGTGACGCGGCGGCTGGGTTTCAAACCGTTGCGCCAGACGCTCAAGATCGAGGCGAACTGCGAGCAGCTCCGGCTCAATGGCCGTTGCCCGAATCTCATCGCTGCCCGCATTTCAGGCAAACGCCTGCGCCGGAAACGATAAACTCCACGGAATTTCCCAGTATTTTCCCGCCCTCGGTTCGTTTCCCCGAAGATTTTCACCCTACATTCCATCATGCAACCCACATCCCGCCGTCGTTTCCTCAAATCATCCAGCGCTGCATTCGCCGGTGCCGCATTTGCTCCCAATCTCCTGCTGGGCCAGGAAAAGGCGCTCAAACAACTCAACGTCGCCGCCGTGGGATGTGGCGGAAAAGGTGGCAGCGACATTTCCGAAATTTCCTCCGGCAACCGCATCGCCTTCCTTTGCGATGTCGACAAAGGCCGCGCCAAGGGAGCCATCGAGAAATTTCCCGAAGCCCGATTCTTTTCCGACTATCGCGAAATGTTCGCCGAGGTGGCCGATCAGATCGACGTGGTCACCGTTTCCACGCCGGATCACATGCACTTCCCCATCGCCGTGGAAGCCATCCGCCACGGCAAGCCGGTGATGGTGCAGAAACCGCTCTGCAACACGCTTTGGGAAGCCCGTGCGCTGGCCAACTTCGCCAAGGAAAAAGGCGTGCTCACCGTGATGGGCAACCAGGGCGCCACCATGGCCGGCACGCGCATCCTCCGCGAGTGGATCGAGTCCGGCCTCATCGGCGATGTGAAGGAAGTTTACTACTGGACCAACCGCCCGATCTGGCCGCAGGGCCCGGGGCTCCAGTTCCCTGAACAATCCGTCCCCGCCGACATCAACTGGGACGTCTGGCAAGGCACCTGCGCCACGGACCGCCCCTACAACGCGGACATCCATCCCTTCAAATGGCGCGGTTTCTGGGACTACGGCTGCGGCGCTCTCGGCGACATCGGTTGCCATAGTTTCAACTCCGCCTTCTGGGCGCTCGACCTCGGTGGCGACTTCATCGTCGAGTCGAGCAAGGTCTCCGAGTTCGATGAAAACATCGCTCCCAAACGCTCGACCATCATCTATCAATTCCCGGCAAAAGGAAAACGCGCCGCCGTCAAAGTCATCTGGCAGGATGGCGTGAACGATCCCAACAACGATCCTGATTTCGTCCGTCCGCCCGGCCTTCCCGCCGATCTCCAAATTAACAAGGAATTCGGCCAGGTCTTCGTGGGCACCGAGGGTACCATCTTCGTAAACGACGCCTATTGCGGCACCGCTCCCGTCGTCTATCCGGAAGCGCTGCGCGAAAAAACGAAGTCCATCAAGCCGGTTTACGATCGCGTCAAGGGCGGACCCACCCAGGAACTCTGCCGCGCCATCCGCGGCGAGGGACCCAAGCCCATCTCCAATTTCATCGACCACGCCGGTCCGCTCACCGAGATGGTCCTCGCCGGCAATCTCTCCGTGCGCCTCGGCAAGAAGATCGATTGGGACATGAAAAACATGGAAGCCCGCGGCCTGCCGGAAGTGAAACCCATGCTCAAGCGCATCTATCGCAAGGGCTGGGAACCGAAGCTGGGTTGACATCATCCTGCATGACAAGAGCACGCAGGATGTAGGAAGACATATCTAACAAAAACTTGGGTCAGCGGGTGATCTGATAACTCATTCCGGGCTTGGTTGGGAATTGATAGGTTCCCTGCGGGCTCGGCTTGAGTTCAACCGTGCGGCCGCCCTTTTCGGTGACCTTGATGCTGGTTGGTTCCCCTTGCAGGCGGATCACCGCCGGCTGTCCCAACAACGAGTGGAGCTCGGCACCGGTGAGCGTGGCGTTCTTCCAGGAAGCACCGATTTCAAATCCACCACGCGCCTTGAGGCCCTTGACGCTGCCGTTCTTCCACGCTGGCGGCACAGCGGGAAGAATCGAAATTTCACCGGCGTGCGATTGGACAAGCGTCTCACAAATCCCGGCGGTGATGCCGAAGTTGCCATCCATCTGGAACGGCGGGTGGGTGGTGAAAAGATTCGGCAGCGTGTTGTGCACAAAAAGCCCGCGGATCATTTCGCCTGCTTTGTCCGGCCGGCCGAGGCGCGCCCACATGGCCGTGCGCCATGGCCAGGTCCACGAGCGGCGCGAGTCGCCGGAGGTCCCACGTGCATCGAGGGAAATGGCCGCGGCCTTGGCAAGTTCCGGCGTGCCATGCAGGGTGAATTGGCGTCCCGGGTGCAATCCAAACAAATGCGAGGTGTGGCGATGACCCGATTTTTCCAGTTCAGGCCGCTCGGTGGTCCACTCCATGATCTGGCCCCAGGATCCGATCTGCGGCCCTAACAGTTTCTCGCGGGCGGCGGAAATCTTTTGGACGAGATCATCGTTTTTCCCAAGTGCCTTCGCCGCTTCAAGGGTGTTGGTGAAGAGGTCCCAGACAATCTGCTGGTCGTGCGCCACGCCGTCCTCGCGCGGGCCATGCTCGGGCGACCATCCTTTGGGAACAATCAACTTGCCGTCCTTTTCCTTCAGATGATCCAACCAGAACTCACACACATCGGAGAAGACCGGCCATGCCGTATCGGCGAGGAATTTCTTATCTCCGGTGAAGGCATAGTGTTCCCAGAAATGCTGGGAGATCCAGGCTGAGGAGGGCAGGTTCCATTGCCAGCCGTTGCCGCCGAAGATGTTCACCGAGGTTCGCATGGTCCAACCCGGAGTTTTCTCTCCGAAGGCCTTCACGGTGGCCTCGCGGCTGCCAGGGATCATCGCCACGGTCCAATCGAAAAGCGGCATTGCGCATTCGGATAGATTGGCTGGCTCGGCGAGCCAGTAGTTCATCTGGATGTTGATGTTGGTATGATAATCGGCATACCAGGCCGGCTTGTTGCTGTCGTTCCACAAACCCTGAAGGTTCGCAGGAAGGAAACCGCGCGATGAGGAAAGAAGGAGATAGCGGCCATACTGAAACATCAGCGCTTCCAGATGGGGATCCTGCGCGCCTTTCTTGTAGTCATCGAGCCGCGCCGTGATGGATTTGCCTTCTGGGGGCGCTCCGAGGTCAAGGTCCACACGGCCCATGATCTTGCGGAAGTCCGCGATGTGTGAAGTAAGAAGGGCATCGTAGTTCTTTCTGGACGCAGCCTTGAGTTGTCCGTCGATGGTTTGCTCAGGATCGATGCCACTGCGGAAGTTCTTCGTGGCATCGAGCGCATAATCGGTGGCGGCGGCGACGAGGATGGTGGCGGAGTTTCCGGTGAAGCGGATGCCATCGCCGGAAACCTCGGTTTTTCCACCATCGGTAGAGACCACGGCCTGGGCCGCTTTACGGAGTCCGTTGCTGAGCGTTCCTTTGAAGGAAATGCTGTGGGATGGAGCGGTGGTGGTTTCCTTGTGGGCACCGACAAGGCGGAGCAGGCCACTGACTTTGCCGGGTTGATCCGCAGTGATGTGGATGGCGATGACCTGATCCGGATGGCTCACGATGACCTCGCGGGAGAACGTGACGCCGCCCTGTTTCCAGGTTGTTAGATGGGTGGCATTGGCCAGATCGAGCGTCCGGGAAAACGCATCCGGCGAAGGAACCTGGCCTTCCCCGAGCTTCACACCATTGAGGGAAATTTCGCCAACCTGGAAGTGGGTCGCATCCGCAGCGGGCTTGAAGACGAAGCGATAGTGGCGGAAAGCCTGCTTTTGCGTGAGTGAAAATGAACGGTTCTCTCCGCGCTTCTCGAATGGCTGCCCTCCTTCGCGGTTGTCCAAGGTGGTCCAGCTTGTGGCATCGGCTGAGCCTTCGAATTTCCAGTCGCGCGGATCGCGTGCCGGGACATCGTTGGCGGAAACAAAGGCGTATCCGCTCATGGCTTGTGCCTTGCCCAGATCGACCTGCCAAATGATATCCTTACCGCCATGCTCCATGCACCACTTGGTATTGGGGTTTCCATCCTGTGCGGCGGCGATGGTTTCGGAATCCGCGGTGTGCTGGCCGCTGGTGCAGACGGGCTCCAATGGTGCCTCGGCATTGTTTCCACCGGATTCCATTTCGATGAAGATATCACCAAAGTTTTGATAACTTCCGAATTCCTCAACATCATATCCGCCGGAAGGATTCGCACCGCCAGTCCAGAGGCTGGAGTCATTGAATTGAATGCGTTCCTTGAAGGGATTTCCGAAGACCATCGCACCGAGCCGGCCATTGCCGAGCGGTTGGGCATGGCTTTCCCAACTGGAAGATGGAAAGCTCGCCGCATCACTCATGAAACTACTGCTGCCGCCCTTGGACTTCATCGGTGGCGGGGAATCGAAGCGGATTTCCAGCGGGTGAGCATGAAGGGTCTGACTAACGAGAATGGCGGAAAGAATCAGAAGTTGGTATCGCATGGGTGGCAGCTTGGAGGTGCATTCATTACCTGCCGGGATGCCCGGATCTATCAATTGCGGGACGGGTGGGCGGATGGGGAATAACAAAAACGGCGGACCCACAAGTGGGACCGCCGTTGTGATGATTTGATAGAGGCTCGGATCAGGCAGGAGCTTTGCCGGAAGCATTGCGGATCTGCTCGAAGGTGCCTTCGATGAGGTTTTTCCCTTGATCGCCGAGGCTGTGATAGATGGTGGCCATCGTTTGGATCACGCTGGCGGCAGGACCGGCAAAGGTGAACTCGCAGTTTGTCACTTCGCACTGGTTGAGGGCAAAGGCACCGTAGCCAAGCACCACGAAGCGGCAGTTGGTGAATTCACATGCGTTGTATTCGTGGAAATCGAGGACGACTTCTTCGTTGGAAAACTTGTTATTGCTGATTTTCATGAGTGTATTCGGGTGGGTTATGGAATGATGGGTTTTCTGTATTCAGATGAATGACGGCCAAGAAAAAGCGCATTGCAGCGCTGCTTGCAACTTCATTGAGCGGGAAAATCACGGAAATTGTGGACGATTGTCCAATTGGAACACCTGCCCGGAGGTGTGGGGAAGCTCCCTGTGAAGAAAACGGATGAAGGCGGCGACCTCACGGCAGGTGTTGAAACGGCCGAGCACATGGTTTTCCAACACCTCCGCACGGCGCTTCGGAGTGACCCCTGCCGTCATCCGCGTTTCCAGAAACCCGGGAAGGATGGCATTGACGCGGATGTTGGCCGGGCCGTGACGGCGGGCAAGCTCCGCTGTTAGACCGAGTAATGCAGCCTTCGCCGCAGCATAAGCCGCCTGCCCGGTGGGCGGGTGCAGCGCGGAATAGCTCGACAGAAAAACCATATGGCCTGCACCGGCAGCCATCATTCCCGGCAATGCGGCCCTCGCGCATTCAAGCGCGCCCTGATAGTTGACCTGCCAGGTTTCCTCCCAATCGCGGGCTGATAGTTTTCCAAGCGTCGCGTCGCGGGTGATGCCTGCTGCACAGACGAGGAGCGTGGGCCGCCGATGGCGGAAAAATTCCCTCACTGCATCCCGGTCCGTGACGTCGAGATCAGCACTTCCGGGGGCATGAACGTCCCAGGCATCCGCCCGCAGAATCTCTGCGAGCGCGGTGCCCACGCCGCCGCTGCCACCCGTTATGACCGCTTCACCGATGCAATCGCTCATTCGCGGGTCAGCATGAGATCCCGCAAGCAACGCGGCAAGCCCGGGGAGACGGGCTGGTTCGATGAATTGGAATTTATTGAAAATCCGGACATAAGCCCTCGCCCGCCAACGTATGCCGCGCTAGAAGAACCTCATGAAACCCGGAAAATCATTGCTCACACACAGCGCCGTCTGCGCTCTCGGCGCAGCCATCGTCTGGGTTGCACGCGCCCCGTCATCGACTGCGGACGCTGGCGAAAACAGCGGCGGTGCCGGCGGGCGGAATCCGTCATCACATGCTTCGTTGGAGTCCACTGCTTCCGGGACCGCCGATGCGCGGGGAATGTCCACCCGCGCCCGCCGGGATGCGTCCGATCGAAAGGCGGGTGTTGAATCGGGCCCCGGTGATTTTCCAAACGTGCGCCTTGCCAAGATCATCCGGACGGGAGACCCCCTTGAACGACAGGCGGCATTGATCGAAATGGTTTCAGAAATGAGCCCGGAGCTGCTTCTCGCGATGGCCGATCAGTTCCAAAGCATGGAGCATTTCGGCAACTCAAGGGGCGAGTTCGACATCATCCTCCGTGGTTGGGCCAAAATTGACCCGTTGGGAGCCTTGGAATATGCCGCGAAGAATCCCAACAGCCGGGAATATAGCTCCACCATCATCGCCGCATGGGCTGGCAAGGATCCGGCAGCGGCGGAACAATGGGCGAAAGAAAACTTCAAGGGAGAGGGCAGCAACCCATGGATGGCAGCCGTCATCCGAGGATTGGCTGCCACCGACCTGGCACAAGCTTCGCGCCTTGTCGAAGGCATGCCCTCCGGCCGCGAACGCGGTGATGCCATTGATGCCATCACACGCGCTCTTTTTGTCGATGGCACCGATGCCGCACTCGCCTACCCGGCCACCATTCTGGATCCCGAGCTGCGGGCCGGTTTCATCGATAATATCGCCCGCCGCCTCGCCTCGAAGAATGCCTCCATGGCTGCGGATTGGCTTGCTTCCAACCCGGATGCCGATGTTCAGAGCCGCACCGCCCGCGCTGTCGGCGAGGCATTGGCCCAGCAGGACCCGGCACAAGCAGCGGCATGGTTGAAGAAACTTTCGCCCGATGCCCAGTCCGAAGCCGCCCGTGGCATCATCCCGCGCATGTCATCCGGAGATATCACCGGGACCGCCCAGTGGGTTAGCTCGCTGAATGGCATCCCAAACTATGACCGCGTGGTGGAAGAGTTCGTTTGGAGTTGCGACCAACGTGCGCCCGAACAATCCGCGGCATGGATCCAAGGCGTGGCCAATGAAGAACAACGCACCCGCCTCTATCACCGCATGCTTGGCGAATGGGCGAGGCGCGATGCCGCCGCTGTGAAAAACTGGATTGCCAACAATCAGGTGCCCGAAAGCGTGGTCCGGCGCTTCGGGAGATAGCTTATCTCTTCAGGGAGAGTAGCCGCTCTCTTCTCTTGCATCTTGCGTCTTGAAGTCTTGCATCTCTCACCCGTGCGCTCGCTTCAAACAATCTAACAGCATCCGGCAATCCGCCAGGGCTCGGTGAGCCACCCCGCTCCGCACCTTCAGGGAATCCGCCACCGCACCCAAACCGTAGCCGCGCTGCCCTGGTAGCAGGCGCTTGAAAACAGGAATCGAGCATTCCAAGGCAAACTCGTCCCGCCACCCAAGGCGCTGCGCCGCCGCATTGAGGAAACTCCGGTCAAACCGAGCATTGTGCGCAAAGGCCAGACGACCACAGGAAAACTCGTGCACCAGCCTCAACACTTCCGGCAGCTCCTTGCCTTGCGCCCGCAGCATCCGGTCATCAATACCCGTGATCTGAGTGATGTGCCACGGCACCCGACCCCCAATCCGCACCAAACATTGGAACTCTTCCTCGATTTCAAATCCCTCTCTCACCCGGATCGCCGCGATTTCCGTAATCTCATGTTGATGCGCCGAGAGCCCGGTGGTCTCGATGTCCAACACACAAAACGAAGTGCTGCCCAAATGTAGGTCCGTCCGGCTCATGGTGGAGTCTGATTCCCAAGAAACATCCAACACCAGAAAATAGAACCCTGTCGTCTGACAGGGTCGCTTTTTGCATAGGGCGTTGCGACAACCCCGTGTCCGGAATCTAACAGGAACTTTCCATTTTGCCTTCTCCACAGGCATCCTATGACCGCCATGCCACGCCAGATCGACCACACCCACGCGATCCACGGAAATGAATCTGCAATTCATCCGCTGGCTACGGTCAATCACTGGCAGTCTCCGCCCCCTGATGCCCTGATGGCCTCATGGCTTCAGAGCGTAAGACGACAAGTTTCTGTTTCAATTCTGGCAACGTGTTTGTGGTAACGTCTTGAAGTCGAACGGAATCCGTGCTCCTTGAGGGAGTCGATCAATCCGTTGTTCGTCCTTTCTTTCCGGGCATCACCCTGGAACCCCTGCAACGCCCCATGTAGAGTTGCCATTGCTCAAAAACACATACCTATGCCGCCTCGCCACTTTCATGCTTTCTTGTTGGTTCTTGCCTTCTTCATTCATGCAAGCGCCGTGCTGCGCGCCGCAGAGGGCACGCTGGTCAATGATTCGATCGTCGATCCACTCGCCCAAAATTTCCCGAAGGCATCTTTCTCCGTGGCCACGGTCCATGGGGTGACTTTCCAGCAGGACGGAGTCACCACCTACAAGGGCTGGCAGTATGCGACCTACTATCAGGGCAATCTTTCCAATGGCACCGGCAAGGTTGCCGTCGCCCGTAGGCCGCTTCCCCACGGCACTTGGGAAACATTGGTCCTCAATGACTACACCTTCTCCACTGTCGATTCGCACAACGATGTGGTGCTCGGCATCTGCCCGGGCGATGGCAGTATCCACCTGTCCTTCGACCATCACGTCAACGAGCTCAACTACCGCGTTTCCATTCCCGGCGTGGCGGACAACCCGACCACGACCGCCTGGACGCCCGCGCTTTTTGGCCCTGTGATCGACCGACTCATCACCGGCAGCGCGGTCATGGGCTCCGTCACCTACCCACGCTTCATTCCCACGCCCTCAGGAAAACTTCTTTTCACCTACCGCTTCGGCGGCTCCGGCGGCGGGGACGAGATGTTGTATGAATACGATGGCGTGACCCGCGCGTGGTCGCTCGTCGGCCAATACACCAGCCGAAGCGGTTCCTACACCGGCACCTTCGCCTCCGGCACCGACCGCAACGGCTATTTCGACAACACCCTCTTCGATGCCAACGGCCGGCTCCACGCCACCTGGTGTTGGCGCGAGACTTCGGACGCCAGCAGCAACCACGACCTGCTCTACGCCTACAGCGACGACGTCGGCCGCACGTGGAAAAACCAAAATGGTGCCACCCTCGCAGTGGCAGGCAGCAGTTTCATCTCCATCAACTCGCCGGGCATCATCGGCTGGTCCATCCCGCAGAAGCGCAACTACATCAACAACAGCGGCATGACCGTGGATGCTCAAGGTCGCGTGCACGTGGTCGCCTGGCATTTACCGGATGCGGCGCCGGATCAGACCTTCAGCACCTCGCTCAGCTCGGCCTCCCGTTTCATCCACTACTGGCGCGGCACGGATGGAGTCTGGCGGAAAAACGAAACCAACCTCACCGGTAGCCGCGCCAAGCTTTCCGCCGATGCTGATGGCCGCCTTTTCCTGGTTTACGGTGACGCCACCAACATCCAGATCGCTGCCGCGAGTCCATCGACCGATCCGGAATCCAGCCCATCCAGCAGCTGGAACGATTGGGCGCCACTCACCCTGTCCGGCGCGCTGCCCGCCGGCCGCGCCAACACGGTGAACATCATCACGGACACCGCCCGTTGGGAGGCTGATCGCATCCTTTCCGTTTATGCCCAGGAAACCAATGTCTCCGGCACAGGTCCCACCCCACTCCACATCCTCGATTATCATGTCTCCCGTTCCGCGGTGCTGCCCACTCCGCTGGACCGTGCGGTGGATGTCGCCAGCCCGCCCGTGCTGTCATGGACCGCCGGTCAGGAGGCCGTCGCGCACGATGTTTACTTCGGCACCCAAGCGTCCGCCGTCGCCGCTGCCACCCCTGCCTCTACGGAATACCTCGGCCGCCAATCCACCACAACCCGCGCCATCGCGCCGCTGGCTCCCGGCACCACGGTCTATTGGCGCGTCGATTCGATTGATGCCGCTGACAAGGTGAGCCCGGGTCGCGTCTGGTCCTTCACCATGGACAGCCTGCTTCCCAGCGTCGTCCAGGGCAGTGCCACCCGTTTCTATGGTGGCCGCAGCCGTTTCCCCGTCACCCTCCAGCTCAAGGATCCCTCCCTCACCTCCGGAAACCTGAAACTCTATCTCGGAACCACCGATGGCGGCACCCAAACGGAAGCCTGGCAGCAATCCATTGACCTCGGAGAACGGGCTGGCGGCACCCAAACGCTCACCGTGGACGCCATCGGCCAGGGAACCCCTCTGTTTTACCGGTTCCTCGTCACCACCGTGCACGGATCCACCTGGGCCAACGCCAGCGGAGTGCTCAGCCCCGTGGATGACCTCTCGCTTTGGGCAAACACCGCGCTCATCGACATCAGCGGTTACACGGCCGCGGAAACGCTGGTGGATTTCCCCGTGCTCATCCGGCTGTCTCCGGCTACCCTGCCCGGATTCGCCTACGACGAGATGCTCTCCCCGCCACATGGCGATCTGCGGTTTTCCACTCCGGATGGGGAACAGATCCTTTCCCACGAGGTTGAGGCCTGGAATTCTCTCGGCACATCCTCGATCTGGGTGAAACTGCCCCAACTCAGCCCCGGGACCAAGGTTCGTGCCTGGTGGGGTCGGTCGGGCTGCTCGCCGCCATCCTCCGCACCCACCTGGTCCGCCTTCCAAGGCGTCTGGCATCTCGATTCTGCCCGCGGCTTCGCCGTCGACTCGTCGCCCCAAGCTCTCGTCGGCACACCTACTAGCCTCAGCGCCGCCGCCAGCGCCGTGATCCCCGGTGCCGCGGCCTTGAACGGCACCTCGTCCGCCCTCGCGATCAACAACACCGCCGCTCTCAACCCTTCGCTGATCTCCGTCGAGGCTTGGGTCCGCACCAGCAGCACTACCGCCTTCCAATCGATCTTTTCCAAAGACCAAACCAGCGGCGGCACCAATCGCGTCTGGCAGTTCCGCCTCAATGCCGGAAAACCCGAGTTTCTGCTGTTCAACAACTCCAACGCCACAGCCACCGCCGCCTCTCCGGATGCCATCAACGACAACCAATTCCACCACGTCTGCGGCACCTGGGACGGCATCACCGCGCGGATCTACGTGGATGGGATCCTGAAAAACTCCGTTGCCTTCAGCGGCACCCTCCGCAACAACCAGACCAACCGCGCCTTCATCGGTCGCAGCGAAAACCTCTCGCCGATCTACTTCAACGGCACCATCGACGAAGTGCGCCTTTCCCCGGTCGCCCGCTCTGCAAACTGGGTCCGCGCCAGTTTCGACAACCAGAAACCTGCAGCCACCTTCCTCAGCCCAGGCCCGGCCGCCGCTCCGGACCTCGATGGCGACCTGCTCCCGGATGCCTGGGAAATGCAGCACTTCGCCACCGCCCACACCTCCAACCCGGACCCGGATTCCGATGGCAAAGCAAACCTCCTTGAGTTCGCCCTCGGCACCAACCCGAACTCCGGGACCGACGCTCCCGGCACCGAACTGGTCACGCCTGCCGGAGTTTCACCCGCCGAGTTCATCTTCCAGCAAATCGCCGGCGGCAACGGTGAAATCGGCACCACCTACAACGTTGGCGGCCTCCGCTACGTGGTCGAGATCTCGGCGGATCTAGGCACCTGGTATTCCGGTCCCGCCCACGTGCAGTGGAGCGGCCGTCGCGAAACCCTGCCAGGCGGCCTCGAGCGCGTTGGCATTCACGTTGTTTCCACCACGCTTTCCGGCTCCCCGAAAGTCTTCACCCGTCTCCGGGTCCTGGCCCTTGAATGATCCTGTGAGGTGCTCCATGCCCCAGGTGCCGAAATGGCGGATCAACTGATCCAGAGCATCCGCCCCGGAATTTCCCAGAAGACTGCGGACTTCCTCATGCAGGCATCAGGGTCCAACCTCAAATGTTCTCCAATTTGATCATCAACAGGTTGCGCACATCCAAGGGAACCGTTGTCCGGGCTTTGACTTCCGGCCAAAGTTCGAGCGGGGTTTCTTCGATCACGGTTGGATTCAGCTTCAGGACCCGCAGATCGTCGTGCAGGAAATGCCGTTTGCCACAATGGTCGGCCATGCAGGATGCCCGGATGCCTGGGGCGCATTGCTTCCATTTGCAGAGACGGCCGATGTATTGATGGTTCTGATTGTGAAGAAACAAATCCGCCCCGCAGCCATCTCCGGTGGCCATGGTTGCGCTCGTCAAACGGCGGGCAAGGCGGGCGAGGCCATGGAGCGGCACTCCATCCTCCACGCCGATGAGCAGATCCACATCGCTGGGGATTGCCTTGGGAGTGGCGAGCGAACCGATCAGGGCGATGCGAAACACCCCCGGTTCGCGGCGGGCCGCTTGCACGAATGCAAGCACGGCGCAGAGCAGGTCACAGCGTTTATCCGGCAAGGGCGGCGGGGTGTAGATATCAATTCCCCATTCCGGGATGATTCCCTCGCTATGCAGCCAATCCTCGATGCACCTGCGCTTCCGGCAGATCTCGAACCATTCCCAGCGATGTTGCAGTTCCACACCGCCCTCGCCGTAAACGATCTGCTTGAAGCGGCGAAAGGAGCCTTTGCCACGGGTCGCCTGTGCCAAGCGGCTTCGCATGGGGCCATCGTCCAGTGAGGAGATGAAATCATTGAGCGAGCCCCAGTGGAGATCCTCAAACAGATCCCATGGCAAGAAGAGCCGTTTGCGGGCTTGCGTCTCTTCTCCGAAGCCTTCCTCCTCATCGTCATCTTCTCCATTGAGCACCTTGCCGGTGGTGAGATCGATATAGGCATAACATGGCACACCGATATCCAAAGAATCATGACTTTGAGCAAATTCGAAAGCCAATTCGAGAGCCTCGATATCAAGACGAAGGGTCACA